>NBMB01000041.1 GCA_002084765.1 Candidatus Cloacimonetes bacterium 4572_55
CGTGGCATTGGGTCAAATGATCGGTCGAATCGGTTGCTTCCTGAACGGCTGCTGCTATGGCAAACCATGCGATTTGCCATGGGGTGTCAGCTTCCCTGAAACGGTCTCTGCAGGACGCGACTTTCCCGGCATTGATCTCCATCCCACTCAGCTCTACGCTTCACTTTACGCGCTACTGATTCTTATCCTCCTATTGCTTTATGACAGAAGAAAAACTGCGCGCGGCTCCACCTTTTTCTTTTATTTTATCCTGTTCGGCATTGCCCGATTTTCCATTGATTTTGTCCGTCATTACGACGATTTCTTTTTTATCCATTTCGCTGGATTGCAGATAACCGCCAGCCAACTCGTCGGTATCCTCCTTATCCTATTCGGCATCACAGGATTGACGATCCGGACAAAAGGTCAGGTTAAAGTTTAACCCAACAGTTGCGATTCATTAGAATCAAATTCAGAGTAAATCCACAATGAGGTCAACAAATTCAGCAGAACGCTACTTGATATGCGAATCGTCGCGGTCTTGTTTTGCCGAAAAATGACGAATCTTATCAAGAAGAGCAAAAAATATCTTGCATTATTACAAAAAAATCCTATTTTAGACCTCAGTATGATTTAAATTTTACTTCTCTAATAAATTTTTATTAAGTCGGGGCGTAGCGCAGTCCGGTAGCGCGCACGGTTCGGGACCGTGAGGTCGGAGGTTCAAATCCTCTCGCCCCGACCATTTTTTATCCTTCCGTTTTCATACTGACCCATGCAGAAAATAGCGGTTATCGGCTCATCCAAACTGTAATACAAGAAAAATACCAATCTGCCTACTTTATCGGTAAGGAAATCGCGTTGCCTCATGCGAGACAACCGCTAAACGCGGAAACAAGAGGTATCCAACGCTTTTTGAATGATACACATGAAAATAAAAGCGCATATTATTGTCCAGGGGCGGGTACAAGGTGTCGGATTTCGTCATTTTTCCTATCGACACGCGCTAAAATTCAAATTGACAGGGTATGTAAGAAATCTTCCCAACGCTCAGGTTGAATCTATCGTCGAAGGCAATAAGAACCGGATTGCAGATTATATCGAATTGTTGAAGGTAGGCCCCAGCTTTGCCGACGTAACTCATATTGACATACGTTGGTCGCAACGAACAGGGGAATTCTCCAATTTTGAAGTTCGATTTTAGGAAGGGGTGCGCTTTTTTTACCATGTACTAGCTGTAGCCTTTTACCCTGCCCCCGGAAACAGGTGAAAAAGTTTGTGATATAGCGTATCAAATAAACTGTCAGCGGATGAATATGGACGATTGCTTTGAGTATCCCGTAAATTTGGACGCAGCACCGCCTTTGGGTAGTTCTTTAGCCTCAATATTTTTGGATAATGGCAAAGGAAACAAATCCGCTGAATCTGAAATTACTTCGCAGCCTTTACTTGACCAGATTGAGGAACGCTTCGGCAATCGAAAAAGCTCGACGTCGTTGCAGCGCTATTTGGCGGAAATCGGTAAGATCAAATTATTAAGCAAAAAGGAAGAGATTGAGCTTGCCGATCGAATTGCGCAGGGCGATTTAAAGGCGAGAGGCACCATGATCCAAGCTAATTTGCGCCTGGTAGTGAGTATCGCGAAGAACTATCGACGAAGTAAGGTCTCCTTGATGGACCTGATCGAAGAAGGGAATTTGGGATTGATTCACGCCGTGCAAAAATTCAAGCCCGAATTCGGATGTCGCTTCAGCACATACGCCACGGCGTGGATCAAACAGGCAATTCATCGGAGCCTGACGGATCAGGGACGGACGATCCGAATCCCTTTGCACATGGTTGAGTTGATTAAAAAATATTTTCGATCGGTCAGAGAGTTGCGTAAGACGATCAATCAGGATCCAAGCAGCGAGCAGATCGCTGAAAAAATGGAAATTTCGCTGAGGCAGGTCGAGTTTATCAAAAGTATGCTTCATGGCGTGACTTCGATGGATCAGGCTTTAAATGAAGATTCGACTCATGAATTGCATGAGTCCATCCCCGACACAACGTCGATGGGTCCAGAGGATTATCTGGAAAATCGGATGAAAAACGCCCGATTGCTGGAGTATCTGGACGGTCTGCCCAGCCAAGAAAAAACAATCCTGAAGTTTCGCTTCGGCTTCTTCGACGATAAGCCGCATACGCTCGCGGATATCGGAAAAAGGATGGGACTCTCGAGAGAACGCGTGCGTCAGATCGAGCAAAAGGCACTGTCTCGGCTCAAACATCGTATGACCTATAGCAGCAGCGAGTTGTTTGTATTTCGATAAAATTTGCCCCCGTAGCTCAGTCGGATAGAGCAGCGGTTTCCTAAACCGTTGGCCGGAGGTTCGAATCCTCTCGGGGGTACCAGATTCAACGGAAGTCGGGTTTTCACCCAATTCGGCTTCCGTTTTTTTTTGTCTTTTCACAGAAAAAAAAATATCGATCCTGACAGATTATTTCCAGGATAAACGGATGATCTCGTAAAAAAACCATCCATTGCGCGCATATTATCTCTCGGTTGTATCGTTACGAACATTTTTCAGACGAGCGGTTTAACGCCTATCTTTTATTTTTCGCAATTAATAATCGATTTAGCTATTGACAGCGCGGTGTTAAGGTTTTAATATGTTCTATGTCGGTCTCTATCGGCTTTTTTGTTCGGGAATAGTCGAAATTCGGAAAGGACAACGTAATTATCCTGATAACAATTACAAAAGTGAAGTATATATGTCGAAAAAAATTGTCATAAAATTGAATGGAAAAGATGTTGAAGTTGAAAAAGGGCAAACTATATTACAAGCCGCAAAAGCATACGGGGTGGATATTCCTCACTATTGCTATCACCCCGGATTGAGCATTGCCGGGAATTGCCGCATGTGTTTAGTAAATGTCGCATTGAAAAATCCTCGAAACCCGGAAGCTCCGGCGAAATGGATGCCCAAACCTTTTATTGCCTGTCAAACAACGGTCAGCCCAGGTATGGAAGTGGACACGGAGTCGGAAAAAACCAAGGCGATCCAGCAGGCAATCATGGAATTCTTGCTGATCAACCATCCACTGGACTGCCCCGAGTGCGATCAGGCTGGCGAATGCCGTCTGCAAGATTATTCTTATGAATATGGTCAGGATCGGAGCCGTTTTATCGAAGAAAAAAATGTCCGGCGGATCAAAAACGTGGGTCCGCATATCGCCCTGTGGGGAACTCGGTGCATTGTCTGTTCCCGTTGCGTCCGTTTTCTGCAAGAGATAAGCGGAACCGGCGAACTGAGCGTATTCGAGCGGGGAGATCGCAGCGTAGTAGATATTCACCCTCGCCGTGAGGTCGATAATCCGCTGGCTGGAAATGTGGTCGATCTCTGCCCTGTCGGCGCGCTGGTCAGCCGGGACTTTCTCTATAAAGCGCGCGTTTGGTTCTTAGAACATACGAATTCAATCTGTAATCGCTGTAGCAAGGGATGCAACATCAGAGTGGATTCGTTGGATGGAAATATCAAACGGATCAAACCGCGCATGAATATGGCAGTCAATGAATATTGGATGTGCGACTACGGGCGGTTCGGATGGAAATCTATCTATTCGGATGATCGACTGCTTTCTCCGTTGCGTCAGAGCGCGCCTGTGGATTGGAAAACCGCTTACCATGAGCTTAAGGATACGCTGACCAAAGCAAAAGGCGGCGGCATTGGCGCGTTGGTGTCGATGTACGCGACCAATGAAGAGCTGTATCTGATCAACCAATTGGCAAAGAAAAGTTTGGGGATTGAGATGATCGCCCCGTTAGAGGTCGAGGTCAAAAACGATGAGGTTTTTCCAAAATTCACTATTCCCGGCGACAAGCAGCCGAATCGCAAAGGGTTTGATCTGATTTTAGGCGAAACCGTCTCTTATGACCAGATTATGGATGAGATCGAATCCAAATCGCTGAAAAGTTTGATCGTCTTTGGCGGAATTCCCGATTATCAATATAAATTTGAGCTGGTTGAGGCCGCGGAAGACCTGAAAATTTTGATCCTCTTTGACTTGATGAAAAGCGACTTGACCCGGATCGCTCATCTGACTTTCCCCATGCTTTCGTTTGCTGAAAAGAGCGGAACGTATGTGAACGCAGACGGCAGGGTGCAGCGTTTTGACAAAGCAGTGGAGCCAAATTTCCCGGCTCATGAGGAGATCAATATTTTACAAAAGATGATCAAAATTCAGTCTGGTTCACAAAAAACGCTGACTCCCGGAGCGATATTCGGAAGGTTGGCGCGTGAGCATAGCTCTTTTAAGAGAATAAATTATAAATCGCTCGGGGACCAGGGACAAAATATCGTTTTATAACTGTTGCGGTTCGAGACGATTTTTCCTAAATAATCGTTATTTGTCACATATTTTGTCACATATATTGAGGAGGGATTACCATTAGTTTAATAGAATACAGCTTATACTTGGTGCTGATGCTGTCGGTATTCGGCATGCTGATGCTGTTCGTCTCCTATATTGTTTATGCCGAACGCCGCGTATCCGCATTTATTCAGGATCGCTTGGGACCCAATCGGGTCGGGTGGCAGGGACTGATGCAACCATGGGCGGACGCCATCAAACTGATCTTAAAAGAAGATATTTACCCGGACAAGGCGGATAAATTTTTATTTTTTCTGGCACCGTTCATTGCATTTGCCCCGGGACTGATCACCTTTGCTTTGATCCCTATCGGTAGCTTGGATTTTTCCGATCCCCAAGCCGCGTTAGCGATCTCAAATATCAACGTAGGCATCTTATTTATTCTGGCGATCGGATCGCTCAATTTCTACGGCTTGGCGTTTGGAGGATGGGCGTCCAATAACAAGTGGTCCCTGTTCGGCGGATTGCGAGCCTCCGCGCAGATGATCAGCTTTGAAATCGCTATGGGATTCGCCTTGATCAGCATCCTGATGACTGCCGAATCCGTGAACATGAACAGCATCGTGCATAGCCAGACAGGAACGTTGTGGGGATTTATTCCCCGTTGGAATGTATTTGTTCAACCGTTAGCGTTTCTGGTCTTTCTGATCGCCGCGTTTGCCGAGAATAACCGCCTGCCGTTCGACATGCCAGAAGCGGAGCCAGAGCTGGTAGGGGGCTATCATACCGAATATAGTTCGTTGAAATTCGGTCTATTTTTTTTGGGCGAATACGCGGCTTTGATCACCATGTCCGCGGTTATCGTGACCCTATTTTTTGGCGGATGGACACTGCCCTGGGTGAGCCAAGAGACAATGGCGTCATGGGGATGGGGCCCGATTATCAGCGGTCTATTTTCTTTCGCCGTATTTATCGTCAAATGGTTTGCCGTCATGTTTTTCTATATATGGGTACGATGGACACTGCCACGCGTGCGATACGATCAACTGATGAACCTTGGCTGGAAAGTTTTGATTGAGCTGGCATTCCTGAATATCCTGATCACAGCCGCGATCGGTCTATGGCTATGATAAATATGGACTTCCGTAAAAAAGAGGCGCGTATCGCGTCTCTTTTTTATAATGGATATAACAGATTGATAATAAATGATCTGTCGATAGTTATTAATTACTAACAACAAAAAGGCGTTTTTTATGAATAATAACGAATTCGATTATCGAGAAGTCGGCATCGTATTAAGATTCGGCGAATATGTCCGCACCGCAGAACCGGGGCTCAATTTTAAGATTCCCTTTGGAGTAGAGGATGTTTATAAAGTGCCGATTCAGCGTCAACTGAAGCAAGAGTTCGGCTATCGTACGGAAAAAGCCGGCATAAAAAGCACCTATTCTCGAGGAAATTTCGAGCAGGAATCTTTGATGCTGACCGGTGATTTGAACACTGCAGAGGTGGAATGGAGCGTTCAATATCGAATAAGCGACCCATATAAATATCTGTTCAAGGTCAGAGGCCAACACCAGACCATGCGCATGATGAACGAGTCGATTATGCGGGAAGTGGTTGGAGACCGCACGGTGAACGAGGTGTTGACTATCGGACGTCAGGAAGTCGCGTCGATGGTGGAGGTAAAGCTGCAAGAGTTATGCGACCAATATGATACCGGTTTCAAGGTCGACCAGGTGGTGCTGCAGGACGTCAACCCACCGGACAAAGTAAAGCCTTCTTTCAACGCGGTGAACGAGGCTCAGCAGGAGCGAGAACGACTGATAAACGAGGCTCGGGCAAAATATAACCAAATTATTCCCAAAGCTAAAGGCGAGGCAAAACAGCTCGTTCAACAGGCGGAAGGATACGCCCTGGACCGCGTCAATAGTGCTCGCGGCGATTCGGCAAAATTCGTGGATGTGCTTGACGAGTATAAAAAAGCTCCGGAAGTCACCCGACAACGAATATATCTGGAGACCTTGAACCGAATTTTGCCGAAAGCAGGCCGCAAGGTGATTATTGATAAGGACGCGGCAAATGTGATACCACTACTCCAATTGGATTCAAATTCGTATTCGAATTCGTCAGATAAAGGGAGGCAAAAATGAAATCGATGAACCCCACATTGATATTAATTGGACTTTTCATCCTATTGTTTGCGTTTTATCTCTCGGTATTCACGATAAACGAGACCGAGCAGGTGGTGATTACCCAATTCGGCAAACCGATCGGTGAACCGATCATGGATCCCGGTCTACATTGGAAGATACCCTTTGTTCAGGTCGTCCATGCCTTTGAAAAGCGCTTCCTGGAATGGGATGGCGACCCCAATCAGGTTCCGACAAAAGATAAACGCTTTATTTGGGTGGACACCACCGCGCGCTGGCAGATCATCGATCCGCTCCAATTTTTCAAGAGCCTGGGCGACGAAAGGATTGCGCACTCCCGCTTGGACGATATCCTCGACGGCGAGATCCGGAACGCAGTAGCAAAGCAGAACCTTGTTGAGCTGGTTCGCTCCTCGAACCGAGAACCCGATACTGGAGACTCCACCATGGTCGAGGAACTCAGCGAAGGAGACCAAATGGATGTTCTTAAAAAGATTCGTGTGGGACGAGAAAAAATTCAGCAGGAGATACTATCCTCAGCCTCCAAAAGCACAGTCAGTTGGGGCGTTGAACTTCTGGATTTCCGAATCAAACGGCTGAACTATGTGGATGAAGTGCGAGAAAAAGTGTACGCCCGTATGATCAGCGAGAGAAAAAGGATTGCGGATAAATATCGCTCCGAAGGTCAGGGTGAAGCGTCCCGAATTCTGGGAGAAAAAGATCGTGAACTGAAGCGTATTCAGTCCGAGGCTTACAAGGAGTATCAAGAGATCACAGGAAAGGCGGACGCGGAAGCCGCTCGCATTTATGCGGAGGCTTATAACAGGAGTCCTGAATCACGCGATTTTTATGGATTCATCAAATCTATGGAGACCATGGAGACCGCTATCGATAAAGAGACATGGCTGATGTTAAGCTCCGAGGGCGACTTTTATCGCTATCTCCAGAATTACCAATAGAATTAGACATGTCTCTAAGGGGAGATAATCTCCCCGTGCAACGACCGCTTTATACTTCTCTTGTAAAGGGAATTTTATGTCAATTTTGGAAGCCATTTTCTTGGGGTTGGTTCAAGGATTAACAGAATTCTTACCTATCAGCAGCTCAGGGCATTTGGTCATTTTTGGTCATTTAATTGAAAGTGGAAAACCCTCGCTTCTTTTTGACGTCTTTGTCCATCTCGGCACTCTGATCGCGATTTTGATCTATTACCGAGACGAGGTCATACGGCTGATCATATCGATGCGATCTCTTCCCGCATACTTCCGACGAGAGAAAATTTCGGAACAAAATACGGACTCACTCCGATTCCAATCCTATCTTGTGATAGGCATGATCCCCGTTGTCTTGATCGCGCTGTTATTGGGATACTTTATCGAGCGTTTTTTTTACTATCCACTTTTTGCATGCGTCATGTTGGTCGTCACCGGTTTTATCCTCATGCTGAGTAAATTAGCACCGGTAGAAAAAAATCGATTGAACCTGAAGATTATCACGATGATCGGAGTCGCGCAAGCCTTAGCCCTATTTCCGGGAATTTCTCGATCTGGGACAACAATCGCGGTGGCGTTGATACTCGGCGTTGATAAAGAAAGAGCAGCTAAATTTTCCTTTTTCCTGGCTATTCCCGCTATCATCGGAGCGGTCGTGATGACGCTGTTCAAAACCAGCGTCTTGGAGATGGCGCAAGCGGATTGGTTGCCGATTCTTTTCGGAACCGTGGTCGCTTCCGCGTCAGGATACGCGGCGATAGAGCTTTTGCTCAGAGCACTTCGGAAGGGGGAGCTTTATTACTTTTCTTACTATTGTTGGGGAGTTGGCATACTCGGTTTTATAAAATTCTGGAATGGTTGAAATTTGTTGACAGAATTATATGAATCCGTTATCATTTATTAAGTTGTAAAAACTATGAAAATTTTTTATTTGTCAAATCGCGAGGGAAATATGAGACGAACTTTATTTGTTTTTTTCATCGCTTTTTTTTTGTTGGGGAATATGAACAATGGAGCGGAAGCGGCTAAAAAAAGTAAAAAATCAAAGAAAAAAGATCCGCAGCTTTCTTTCACCCTGATTATGAAAGCCGTGTACGACGACAATGTTTTTCGTTATGCGGACGCGGAAAAGAAAGATTTTGAAAATCACATCGACTCCGAGCGTTATCCTATTGAAACGATTGACGATCTGATCCTCTCCACGACATTGGACGCAGATTATCGCGCCCAACTGTTAAAGGGGCATACGACGCTGTTCAGTCTCCGCCTGACCCAATACCAATTTTGGCAAAATAAGGGAAAGGATTATATGTCCTGGTCGTTCTCGATGATTCAATACTTCTCCCCACAAACAAACTTTCGGTTTAACTATTACTATTTGCCGGAACGCTATTTTCGTCATTACTATGACGAAGACTTGGGGACTATTTCCAGTGCTACCAGCCATGCCGAGTTTGGATATGAACAACATCTATTATCGGGTCGAATCGAGCATCAATTTTTTGAGAAATTGACTTTATCCGCGTATTACAAATATGGAAAAGATTATTATGAAGAAAATTTTGAGGAATACGACGCAGAAAATAATTCCTTTGGCATCGGTCTCAAGACGCTCATTACGAAACGGGCGGATTTGAGATGCGGCTATGGATATAAGGAATCTCGACCAAAAGGTTATGATGAAACGGGCGAGACATTGGAAAACTCGGATGATCGAGACTATTCTTACGATCAAGATGAGTTCTTCGTCCGCCTCTCCCTTAGATATCTGAAAATTTTGTCCCGCCGCCCCACAGTGTACTTTGATTTTCGGTATCGCAAGCGAGATTTTATGACAGACAAATCCACGGATGATTACCACTACGGTCGGGAAGATAAAGATTATCAATATCGGGTTGGAACCCGAGCCCAGTTGACAGATCGTCTGAACGGCGAGCTATTTTTTCATTATCAGAAGCGCGATGTCGATATTCCGCTGGATGTCGATATTCAAGAGGTCAAAAATTTTGATCGACGTCGATTCGGGGTTGGATTGACATATCAATGGCAATAGTTTCGGAAATTTTTGATCATAAGGGACGATTCGAGAAATGATAAATTTAGAAAAATCCAATCTAAAAGGGGCTGATTTATCCGGCGCGCACATGAGCAAAGCCAACCTGAAAGGCTCTTTTATGCGGCATATTTTGCTGAAACGAGCCGCGCTGAACCGCGCAAATCTGGAAGATGCCGATCTGGAAGCCGCGACGTTGGACAATGCGATCTTAGAAGAGGCGAATTTATCCGGCTGCGCGTTACAATTGGCGTCGCTGAGAGGAGCAAATTTGCGTTATGCCAAGTTGAAAAATGCCAATTTGCAAGGCGCGCATCTGGAAAATGCCGATTTGGAACATGCCGATCTTGAGAATGCTCTTTTATATGACGTCCATTTTGACGGCGCAAATTTATTGGACGCAAATCTAAGGGGCACCAGTCTGAAAGAGACCGATCTGTTACACATACTGCGTTATGCAAAAAATTGGGATAAAGCTCGGTTTAGCGATCATTTTCAAGAACGGCTGGAGACCTTGCGATTAATCACCGGTCTTTAATTCCCGAAATTTTCGAGCAAAAAAAAACGATCAAAAAAGACCGCCGAAATAATGGACTGCAAAGGAATCATTTTGCTGCCTAATAGGTAAAAAGGCAATTCATTACGCATTATGTATCGCTTAAATCTATTGCAATGCCGTGCTCATTTATTTTCTCAAACGCATAATTTTAGTCATTCCTGTCATATTCGGCGTGACGCTTATTACCTTTATCCTACTCTATGTCGTCCCGGGCGATCCAGCGTTGAACATGCTCGGACAACGGGCGGACGAGGCCGCGATCGCGCGTGTACGCGTGGAATTGGGTCTTGATCAGCCGTTACTCGGACAATACCTCCGATTTCTCAACCGATTGTTACACGCCGACTTAGGGCGCTCGTATCTCTCCCGGAGAGAAGTGTTGCCCTCTCTCTTGGCGCACCTTCCCTATACCGTGCATCTTGCCGCTGGAGCACTACTCATCACGATCTGCTTCGGGGTGACGATCGGCGTCATATCAGCCTGTTTCAAGGGTCGTTGGTTGGATCATGTCAGCCGGATCACAGCTTTGATCTTTGTCTCCACCCCGGTTTTTTGGTTCGGCTTGGTCCTGATTTTGACATTCTCCGTTCAACTTCGGATACTCCCAGCTTCTGGTGCGCACGAGACACAAGGATTCTCGGAGATGATTCTCGCCTTGATTTTACCGTCTTTCACATTAGGCTCTCGGGCCGCTGCTTTGGTGGCGAGAATCACCCGGTCCAGCCTGTTGGAAGCGTTGACCACACCTTACATCGACACAGCTCGCGCAAAAGGATTGCATGAAGCAGTTGTCGTCGGTAAACATGCCCTGCGCAATGCCTTGATCCCTATCCTGACCGTAACCGCATTAGATTTCGGCAGTTTTTTGAACGGCTCAGTATTGACCGAAGCCATTTTCGGACGACCCGGTATCGGCGGGTTGCTGATGGAGGCAATCGCAAAGAGAGATTTTCCGATTATTCAAGGAACGGTTTTATTCGGCGCGATTATTTTTGTTTTTATCAACCTAACTGCCGACTTGATATATAGTTGGGCAGACCCGAGGATTCGACTCGGGGAAGTCTGAGGATCATAATGGACACTCAAAGAATAAAAGAATACGACGGACTCATCATACCATTCTCGAAAGCGGATTTGATGGGATTTTCTATCCGGAAGGTTCAACCGAAGTTGGTAGCGGTGATTGTGATTCAAGAATTGGTGACAGAAGCCGCGGCCATGATGAAGGAACTGAAACGAGAATTTAAGTTGAAAGAGCATTACCAAATTCCCGATGATAGCGAGGATCCGACAACCGCGTTTCTAAAATTCAACGAATGCTTTGAATGGATGTCGCAGCAACTCCCTTTTAATAAAATTATCGTCGATATCAGCGGCGGGTTTGTTCCGCTTCGATTCGGAATCAGCCTGGGCGCAATCTCTCATAATTTGCCTGTTTTTTATCAATCTCAAAAATTTCTCGGCACTGAGGGTAACCAGCTCCGATTTGAAGACGACGTCAATAAAAATCGGATCGTTATGCTGTCGAATCCATTGCAAAAAGTCGGCTTATTAGACGCTCAGAACGCGATTGCTATCTTCAATAAGCGTAGCTACGCGGCGACTTCCTTCTTTTTCCAACAAATTTCCAACCGAGTGGACGGCGCGTTCTACCGCCATATCTACAACGGCATGTACTACCTTGCCGAAGGCTATCGAGCATGGGACGAAATCCGATATACGCATGCTTTGCACATGTTGGGAAAAGCGAGAAAATTTCTATCCGCGGAATTTTTCGATCAGTCGATTCGGGAAACGTTGCAGAGTTTGATCGACTCCATTGATGACAATATCAAATTTCTCAGCTCGGTAAAAGCGGAAAAAATCCAGTTCCCGCTGATTTTTGATTTTTATCAAAACGCCAGGCGTCGCATACATGACGAAAAACGATATGACGACGGCGTGGCTCGTCTCTATCGAGTAACGGAAATGGTTATCCAATATCAACTTAAACAAAAGAGTATAGATAGCGGAAAAGTTCACTGGGACAAGATCAACAAATCGATCGTCAAATCATTCTGCGAACGGAAAAAAATGATTTCGGAAGCACTCCCTCCTCGAATCAGCCTCTTTGATGGGTTGATTTTGCTGGACTGCTATCAGGACGGCGCGGCTCGTCAGATTATAGAGGAGCTGGAAACCGAGTTGCTACGGATGCTGGGTGCTCGCAATCGTTCTATTCTGGCGCACGGCGTCACCGCGGTAAGAGAGAAGCTGGCATATGACTTTGACAAACTCGTTTTCCGAATTTTAGAGATCGCCTTCCCTGGCAGAATGCTGGACCAGGATTTTCTGCACTCTGCAATTCATATTGATTTAGACCCCTCGGTGTTTAACAGTGTTTTTTTGAGCAGACTCATGTAAAAAACTACTCCTTCGCCGATTCATCGGAAGCGTCCCTTTTTTTGATAAGATAATAAGCCACAAACACATCGATCAACGCGTAGACCATATCGTCGATCAAACCTCCCGGTATCGCGTCGGGTATGAAATCGATAGGGCTGAAAATCAGCCCCAAAAGAAAAAGTAATGTCGCAAAAGCGAGTTTTCTCATTTTTTTCTCATTTTTTAAATAGGTCCTTATATGATTAATATGAATTCTTTGGTGTGTGTGTATCTACAAAATCCGAGAGAAAAATTTTTCGGTCGGCTTCACGAATTGAGCGTCCAGGGGGTTCAATTTGTCGGTATCGATATAAAATCTTTCGATGATTGGTGTTATGAACTCGTGGAAGAGGACGAAAAGAATATCTTTCCATCTGCTTTGTACGTTCCGTCTTGGCGGATTGAGAAAATCGTGCTTGATGAATCTCAAGGCGTACTTAAATCTTTTTCCGAGAATTTTTATCAGAGAACTGATCAGAAAATCGAGCTCTATTTTCCGATCATTGAATTATGATCGCGCGGAGAATATCCGGAAAATTAAAAGTTTCACCTCATGACTTGCAGATTTTTTTTACAAACCTGGATCATATAATTTTTGGAAAATCCGGCAAAATACAATCCCCAATCGATATCGGGCGCCTTTTCCAGATTTTTGAGTGCGTTATTATATTCCCGTCGAGCATTTTCCCGATCTCCATTTTTCCGATAAACTTCCGCGAGATGATAATTCGCCACCCACATGTTCGCCTGCAGAAACAGTGCTTTTTGTAAAACGTGTTTCGCCTCCACGTAATTGCCCTCGTTTTTTTTTATCATGCCCAGCAACAAAAAAGCCTCGGCTCGAATATCGTTGACAAACAGCACCTTTCGGATCAACTCTTCCGCCTGCTGAATATTTCCACGGTTAAACTGCAAATTCGCCATCAGCAAAAGAGCGTCTTCCTCATCCATTTTTTCCTCGATCAATTCGTTCAGAATGACAGAAGCTTCTTGGAATCTATTTTCGTTTAAATATGTGATCGCCTGTTGCAGGCTGTAGGCATTTTTTTCCGATTTAGCCTCTTTTTTCCTTTTTGTTGGAGATGAAAAGAGAAGTTCCGGAGGAGTTTGACTCTTTTTTTCCGAAACTCGAGATAAAGCGTGATACGCGCTCCTAATGGATTTTTGGGGAAATGTACGAGCCGTTGGGACAAGTCCATCCTTTTCCTTATCCACTTTTTGTAGAAAAAAGACGCTATCAACTTCTCGTAACGCGAGCGGATTGGTCCGATAGTGGAGGGTTTCAGTTGTACCTGGAAAAAGATAGCCTCCGTTAGTGAGCGCGGCGTGCAATTTGCTCAGTATTATTTTATTGGTTTCCGGGCGGAAATAGATGGAGACATTCCTGAAAAAAATAATGTCCACATGAGTGAGGTCCCCTGCCGGATATTCGCCTTGCACCTGATTGAGATGTCGGAAATCTGCCATCTTCACAATATCTTCTCCGAGTTGCCATTCATTTCCGATAGGGGTAAAATAATTCTGGATAATCCGTTTTTTGACTCCTCGAAACGAATTGCGACTATATCGAGCCTGAGACGCCCGCTTCAAAGCGGTCATATCAATATCTGTCCCGATGATTTTATACGGAAATTTGCCGTGTAACTGCATAAATTCCTTAAGCACAATGGCAATCGTGTAAGGCTCCTCACCGGTTGCGCAGCCCGCGCTCCAGATTTTGATCGGCTTTCTTGATTTCCTCAGCAGTTCTGGAATCACATGCGTGCGCAGAATATCAAAATGGGCGATCTCCCGAAAGAAATAGGTCTCGTTATTGGTAATAAGATCAATCAATTGGGTGATCTCTTTCTCGCCGCTTTTGTCAAAGCGTAAGAAATCGGCATATTTCTGAAGATTTTTAAATCCGAGGCTCTCGATCTTGCGCCTGATTTTTTGTTCAAAAATATGCCTATCCGTCAATTGAAGATGCAGACCGCTATGCTCCTCGATAACACCTCGGAAGATTTTGTACAACTTTTCATCAAGTTGATAAGAACGCTCGCTCATCTTACACCAATCCTACATCGGCAAACCCGATTCGATTATTACCGAGCAAAACGAATAATCTCCTCAGCAATTTCATCTACCGAAAGAATTTTATCCACCGCGCCCATCTCGATAGCCGCTTTCGGCATACCGAAGACCACGCAAGTTTCTTTGTTTTGAGCAATGGTCAAAGCCCGGCGGCGTTTCATTTCCATCATTCCAGCCGCGCCGTCTTTGCCCATGCCGGTCAGAATGATTCCCAACGAATTTCTTCCATATAATCGAGCGACAGACCGCAACAACATATTTGCCGAAGGACGCTGCCCTTCTTCTTCTGGAGCTTGATTCAGGTGAATTACACCTCTTTTAGAAAATTCAAAGTGCATCCCCGTAGGCGCAATATAAACGCATCCTGGCTTAACCCTTTCTCCATTCTCCGCCAACTTTACGTTTAACGGGGAGACGCTGTTGAGCCAATCAACCAGGCTTTTGGCAAAACCGTCGGCAATATGTTGAACAATGGCGATACTCGCTCTGAAGTTTGGCGGAACCAAACTCAAGATTTTTGCCAAAATTTTTGGCCCCCCGGTCGAGGAAGAGATCGCTACAATTTTAACTTTTGCCAGCAATTTAATTTTTGAAATAAACTCTCTTTGGTTCTGGCTAATGCTCATATTTTCAAAAGAGGGCTTTTCCACCACTTCCAGCGCGCCCTTACTTAGTGCCTGGAAGGCAATATGCGAATCTTGCTGCGAAGTGACCACCAGAATCGGCGTAGGATGGAACGCCATGATATGTTCGATCGCTTCCAGACCGCCCATACGGGGCATTACAATATCCATCGTGATCAGATGCGGTTGGAGAGAGATGAGTTTATCCAGCGCGTCCTGACCGTCGATAGCCGTGCCAACCACCTCAATACTCGAATCAGCCGACAGAATTGTGGCGATAATATCTCGGGCAAAAGACGAATCATCTACGATCATCACTCGTATCGAGTTTCTATATTGCATAACGCTATCAATTCCCAGTATTTAAAAAAATGAAGGATCCGCAGGGTCTGCAGATTGTGCAGATTGCACAGAATACTCTGACCGACCAAACTCTGTCTATACAGCACTCAATCGATCTTAAATTTTTGTATTGTTTTCCCCAATTCTTCTGATAACTCCTGGAGATAAGCCGAGATTCCTATGGACGTATTATTTGTCTCGACAAGCTGCTTTGTCCCATCGAATATCTCTTGCAACGCGATCACCACCTGCTCGCTGGCGGTTTTTTGTTGTTGAGTCGCCAGAGAAATACGACGGGCAGACTCGGCTGTCATGTTCGCCGCCTCCAAAATCTCCTGCAACAGGTTGGCGGTGACGCGTGTATGATCCAGCCCATCCGCCAGCTTTTTCGTGCCTTCCTCTGAAGAGATCACCAATTCGTATGTCGCCTCCTGAATCTCTTCGATTCTGTCCCGAATCTCTTCGGTGGATTGCATCACGCTATCCGCTAAGCGACGAATTTCCACGGCTACGATACTGAACCGTCTCTCTGCCTCGCTCTCTCCGGACGATTCGATCGCCGCGTTAAAGGCGATGAGTTTTGTCTGGTCAGCGATCAATTTGATAGTCTCCATCACATCGCCGATCTCCTTGGACTTGCTACCCAGACTGATAATTTCTTGAATATTTCGATCATTCCGTTTCCAGACCTCGTTCATCTTATCCAGCGTGTCGGAGATTGCATCCACGCCTTTTTGCGCATTTTTTTGCGTAGTTAAAGCGGTTTCCGCCACAAAATTTGAATTTTCCGCTATTTGGCGAGAAGAGACAGCGACTTCTTCCATAGTGGCAGTTGTTTGATCTGTCGCCGCGGATTGTTGACTGGTTGTCGTGGCAAGGATATTGATCGAATCCGAGATCCGTTGCGAATGCTCTTTGACCATTACCCCAGCGTTTTTGATTTCGTTTACCAAATAGCGTAATTTCCCAGTCATCCGGTTGATCGAGTATGCGAGCTGACCGATCTCATCTCGTTGATGAATATGCAACTTTGACGTCAGATCCCCGTCTGCAATAGACTGGGTATGGAGAACCATTTGTCGAATCAGATGAGTCAATTTGCGGGCGAAAACAAAAGCCACAATAAAGGCAAATAGCATGCTCATCAATGCGTTTCGCCAAAAAGAACGAATCAAATTGCTAGCGATAAGCTCGCCCTGTGCCAAATAGGACTGAATAAAGGGCTTCTTTTTTGTGCCGATATGTAAAACCCCAATCACTCGATTGTTATGATCTATAATCGGCTCATAAGCGGATAAATATCTTTCCCCCAAAATTTTTGTATCGCCAAGCCATTTCTCAGCGCGTTCCAAAACCCGAATTCCCTCTTCTCGCTGGATAACCGCGCCTGTGGCGCGTACGCCGTCCTCATCGACAATGTTGGTGGCGACCGTCACGGGACCGAGATAAATCGATACGCTGCCCGTCCCCTTTTCTGCAAAGCACGATTTTTCGATCTCATGAATCAGAGAATCACTGTTGTTGATCAAATGTCCGCCAAAAAGCACTGCGATTACCTGCCCACTTTTCCCGATAACAGGCGCGCTCACCTCAATCACCATCCCGTCTGTTAAAGCTGCATAATCAATCGGATACGGGTCTCCCTCGCCCAATTTGGTCACTGTCCGCGCCTGGTTTGCTACGCCCAAACGGGCGAGCCATTCTTGATCCTCTGTCCTCACGGAAAGACCGATCTCCCCGCCCAATGCCAACTGCACTATCGGATGCTGGGAATAATTTAACTCGGTTTCATCCGGACCAGACGTCCTGCCCAGATTCGTCGCCGACAACAGGGTTCCCTTCCTTTCGATGACCTGGAGAAAATGAAAATCCTCTTCTGTACGAAAAGCATCCAAAAGGTTGTTGACTTTGTCTTCATTATAATTTTGGATAGCTTGAATCAACCTGGGATGTCGAGACGCCTCGACCAGACGTACTCTCAGTTGTTGCCGCTTACTCTGAAAAGTGAGACGCGCGGTGTTGAGATCGCTGTTTACTTTCTGGTGAGCCAGATTCAAGCCGATCTCCTCAAACGAAAAGGGTAGCTCGCCAGTAGTTTTGATCAACAAAAAGTATAAAAATAAAAGAGGGACAAACGTGACGGCTAAAAAGCTGAAAATCATCTTAATAAAAAGTTTTCGGTAACGAAAGGGATCCCCGGGTAATTTTTTCTTTTTCTTTTCAACAGACATCATAACCAACTATCTTTTAGTCGAGCCGATTTGAGATCGAAGGGTGATCAAAGGGAGCCAGAGTGGAGAGATCGACCAATAAAACGATTTCGCCTTTGACAATTGTCGCAGCCCAAAAAGTGGAGACCCGCAGATATTTGATCACTTGGGGAATCTCGTACAAATCATCTATTTTAAGGCTGATAATACCCTGAGGGTTGTAAACCTTGAACCCGTAAAGAAGTCCTTCATTTTCGAGTAATAATATCTTGGATATACCGGAATTTCTTTGATGATTTCTTTGGTGTGGGATACCCAAAATTTGATCTGAGTCCAACAGCATCGTCGTCTTATTGCCCGCTTCATCTTGATAACAGACCTCAAACTCTTCAGGGTCCTGAATGCCGTCGATCATGGCAATATCCACTCCGAAGAGATAATCATCAATGAAAAAAATAAAAACTTCTAAAACGGGGGCGTTTTTTTTCAGCATGTGTGATAAATTGCCTATTGACCTGGAAAATTTAAATAATGTTTAAATATCTTGGGGATATCCAACACCACCACGTCATTGCCATCGTAGGAAGTCTTGCCCGCCACAAGTGGATTGACCGTCTTCGATGTGCCAGTGGCAATTATCTGACTCTCCGGAATCGACGCCACCTCCTCAACCCGATCCGCTAACATTCCGCAGCTCACATTTTTTACTCGGGTGATAATCAGGCGGCTCTTACGGTCCGGGAAACTTTGCGGTAGATCGATGATCACTTTCAGATCCAGCGCAGCCTCAATATCACCGCGCACATTTGTCAATCCGAGAATATAATCCGGCGCCCCAGGAACCGGAGCGATCGTCTCCACAGAAACAATTCCCTTCACATATTTTCCGAAAAATCCGTACAACTCGCCGGCTAATGAAAAGATAACGAGTTGAATTCGCTTCTCGTCAACCTCGATAATATCTTCGGCGCGCTTCCGCTCTTCAATCAACCGAAGAATTTCTTGCTTTTTATCAGCGTGTATATCCATAGTTTTTTTTTATGATCGACTCGGGCCCAACAATTGAAATAGTCCTTGAAGCTATAATTTTAAGAACAATTCATGCTAATGTCAAGGAAAATAGGCAAAAAAAAACAAACGCTATACGCCGGATCAACGTATAACGCTTGTTTTGGGGAGGAGGAGGTTATTAAAGAGAGGTTTTCGATTTCAGGAGTCACACTGACATTTTATACGAATACTGCGAACTTGCTCCCAACCAGTCTTCTCTATGCGACAATTTTTTTCTCATAAAGTTATCACCGCCTTTCTTATTTTTGAGGAATTGACTAAGAATAAAATTAATGTCAGTGTGACTTCTCTTAATTTCTGATTCAGTAACCATGCATATTGCGTGCCAAAAAAATAAGTATCATGTAAGACCTTGATAAATAACAAGCCACAAAAAGGGAATCTCTATATGATTGGGCATGATCGAAACAAGGGTCGGATGTCTCTTATTTTCTGTTGTGTTATTTCCGTTGTGGAACGATCACCAAAAAAAATGGTGATTTGTGATTGCAAATCGGAAAGAATTGATTATATTTTTTAACTTCATAAAATTTTAAGTATTTGTTCGACCCAGCAAACCCTTAGGGTTTGGTTTATAAAATTTTTATAACATATTGATAATAAATAAATTATGAATATAATATACGAACCAGGGTCAGATGGATTTTCGATATATAGGCGCCGTACAATAATAAGCGCATAGAAAGGCTGATATATGAAACAACCGATTGCGATTGTCGGCATGGGAGGGATATTTCCCGATGCGCCGACTATAGAGCGGTTTTGGGAAAATATCCGAAACGGCAAAAGCGCGGACAGCGATGTCCCAGACGGACGATGGCCCTTACCTGTTGAGCAGTTGTATGACGCGGAACAGGGCAAACCGGATCATGTCTATTCACGGCGCGGCTGCTATATAAAAAATTTCATCTTTGACCCAATAGGATTTGATGTGGACTCGGATTTTCTAAACGAGTTAGATCCGGGGTTCCATCTGGCTTTGTACGCGGCAAAACAGGCTTTTGCGGATGCTTCCTTAAAAAGCCTTGATCCTGCCCGGACAGGCGTTATCATCGGGAATATCGCGCTGCCCAATCAGAAATCGTCCAGTATTACTGAAGAAATTCTCGGCACTTATTTCGAGGAATGTATGGTCCGCGGGTCCCAAACCGAATATAGGACGCATCCAGTCAATCGGTATGCTGTCGGATTTGCCTCGACTATTTTATCCCAAGCGTTCGGTTTGAAAGGGATCAGCTATACGATCGACGGAGCATGCGCCGCGTCGCTCTACGCGCTGAAAGCCGCGGCGGACGAACTGCAGGCGGGTCGAGCCGACACGATGCTGACTGGGGGACTGGGTCGTCCCGATTCCCTTTTCACCCAGATGGGATTTTCTCAACTCAGGGCACTTTCTCCCACTGGCGTATGCGCGCCGTTTGATAAGAAAGCAAATGGGTTGGTTGTTGGCGAGGGCGCGGGTATTCTGATCCTCAAACGACTGGAGGACGCGCTGCGAGACAATGACCGAATCTATGGCGTGATCCGCGGGATCGGTCTATCGAACGATACGCGCGGTAATCTCCTTGCGCCGGATTCCGACGGACAGTTGAGAGCCATGAAAACGGCATACGACCAAGCGGGGTGGTCGCCTTGGGATGTGGATTTGATCGAGTGTCACGCCACTGGAACAGCAGTCGGCGATAGTGTGGAATTGAATAGCTTGACAAGATTGTGGGAAGGTGCCTCGTCGAAAAAAGAAAAATGCGTGATCGGATCCGTTAAATCCAATGTAGGTCATTTATTGACTGGCGCGGGCGCGGCTGGATTGATCAAAACCCTGATGGCAATCGATCGCCAAACACTGCCGCCTACGGCAAATTTTAGTCAGCGTGTAGATCAGCTTGATCCGAGCAATAGCCCTTTCCGCGTGCTCAGAAAGGCCGAGGAGTGGAGCCTGCGCGATGAAAAAATCCCGCGTCGAGCCGCGGTCAGCGGATTCGGATTCGGGGGAATCAACGCCCATCTGCTGATCGAGGAATGGATCGAGCCGGATGTCTGCTCGGAGAGTTCCCAGATTTATCTCGACGATAGACCGGATATCGCAGTCGTTGGCATGGACGCTCACTTTGGACCTTGGGACTCGCTGAAGTCGTTTCAAGAGCGGGCGTTAGGAGGCGGAATCCCTGCCGATCCAAAGGATCCAACGGGCTGGTGGGGAATCGAAAAAAGCCGTCTTTTTAAAAATCGAGGGTGGAGTCTTGCCGACTTCAAGGGATATTGGATCGATAAAATAGAGGTTCAACCAGGGCAATTCCGCATCCCGCCAAAGGAGATAGAGGAAACGCTGCCCCAACAAACGCTGATGTTACAAACAGCGGCTCGAGCCTTAGCCGACTCTCTCTCCTATATTCCGGGTAAAATTTCGAGTAAAGAGGATGTGAGAACCGGCGTCTTTATCGGTATCGGTCAGGACCTGAACGCTGCAAATTTTTACGCCCGATGGTTGATTCTGCATAAAGCCCGAGCATGGGCGAAAAAATTAAATCTTAAGTTATCCGAACAGGAATTTCTCGATTGGGCGCAATCGCTGCGAGATATGGCGTTTCCTGCGTTGACCGCCAACAGGACTGTCGGCGCGTTAGGAGGCATTGTCGCAAGCAGAATTTCCCGAGAATTCCGATTTGGGGGACCTTGCTTTACGTTATCTGGCGAGGAAAGCTCCGGTCTTCTCGCGCTCCAAACCGCAGTCCGTTTCCTACAGCGAGACGATGTGGATCGGGCAATTGCCGGAGCCGTAGATCTGCATGGCGACGCCCGTTCCATTTTATGTTCGCATCTCCTTGGTTCCGAAATCGGTTCTCTGTTCAACGATAAAACCGATAAAACAGCGACTAAATGGGGGGAGGGAGCCGCGGCTGTCACGCTGAAGAGATTAGAATGCGCCCAACGAGATCAGGATAAAATCTACGCGGTGATCAAAGGCGTGGGCGCGGGATACGAGTCGAATGGTTCCGCGTTGGATCAGGCTTTGGCCGAGGCTAAGGTTGCACCTGATAGGATTCACTATGTAGAGACGTGCGGAGCCTCGCCGACCCATCTGCTCCCACGAGAGTGGACAGCCGACAACGTAGAGCGCGCAGTTGGCAATATTCGGGCGGATATTGGACATACTGGCGCGACGATCGGCTTGGCTGGATTTGTCAAAACATGTCTCTGTCTCTATCGAAAAATTATTCCGCAGGAGCGCGGTCAGGAGCCAATGCCGGAAGGAAATTTTTATCGCGCTTTAACCTCTCAATTCTGGCTGAGAAATCGATCTGAAGGCGCGCGCGTCGCTTTGGTCTCCCACATCGGCGCAGAGGGGAACTTTGTTCACGCTGTTGTGGAGCAGGCACCGGAACTCCCCGACCTCCCTATCGACAATGACGCGACAGCGCAGTGGCATAGCCCATTAGGACCCGATAATGAGGCACTTTTCATTGTGCGGGGAAATCATGGCGGAGAACTTTTGGAGCAATTGGATCGACTGCATTCTTTTTCCCAGAGCCAAGAAAAAAATTGGGGTCATATAGAGGATTGGGCGAGAGAATGGCGGCGGGTCAGCAATCCGGACGATAAACAAAAACGATTGGCGATCTCGCTGATTATACGAGATAAGATCGAATTGGAAGATTACAGCGAGACGATTTCCCGATTGATCCAATCTAAAAAATCTGTCAAAATGCCGGGGAATCGGGTATTTTTTAGCCAGTATCCCGCGGCTTTATCAGGGAAAATCGCGTTTGTCTATCCCGGCTCTGGAAATCATCATCCGAAAATGGGAGGCGCGATTTCAGCGAGATGGGCAAAATTGTTGATGCGACAAGACGTCGAGAATGCGTATCTGAAAGATCAGTATATTCCTCGCCTGATGTGGAACCACTCCACCCAAGAAGGAGCATCGACAGAAGACCTGATTATCGGTCAAGTCGCATATAGCACTCTGATGACCGATCTCCTGCGGCTCTTTAAAATCCAACCGCAGGCGGCAATCGGTTACAGTCTGGGCGAGACGTCGTCTCTGATCTCGTGGCGCGCGTGGCGGAATCGCGACAAAATGCTGCGACGTATGCGCGAATCCACACTGTTTAGTCGAGATTTGGCTGGAGAATTTATAGCCGCCCGGAAGGCGTGGGGAAGCGGCGAGGCAGTGGCGAACCATGAAAAAGCCGATTGGATAGCGGTTGACGTCCATTGTTCAGCGGATCGGATGAGAGCCTTTCTAAAGGATAGCAAGCGGGTCTATCTTCTGGTGATCAATACGCCCTCCCGCTGCGTAATCGGCGGCGAAAGAGGAGTGGTGGAGACTCTGTTGGAAAAAACCGGCTGCGCATATCGTCCTTTGACCGGCGTTTCCACCGTGCATTGCCCGATTGCCCGGCTGGTCGAGCAGGATTATTATAAACTGCACTATTTCGAGGAAACAACGTCGCCTGCGGATATGCGATTCTACAGCAGCGCGCATCGTCGCGCAGTGAGCCTCAATCCGAGCACCGCCGCGCAGATGATTACCCAACAAGCAATGGAGACCATCAATTTTCCGGCAGTGATCCGTTCCGCATTTGACGACGGAATCCGCGTTTTTGTCGAGATAGGTCCTGGATCCGGATGCACTGGCATGATTCATGAGATATTGGAAGGGAAAAAATTTGTCGCATTTTCTGCGTGCGCCGCGGATGCAGTTGATGAGTCCACAATCTTGCGGCTATTGGGTAAGCTCATCTCCGAGGGCGTGGCGGTCGATCTCAGTCCCCTATACCACGACGTGGAGACCGAGACCGTGGGTTTGATTTCCCACGAGAAAAAGTATGCCAATGCGATTCGGATATCGACTGGCGGCACTCCCTTTCCGACGACGATCCCGATCCCCTTACCTACTATTGTCCATGAAAGTGTCCATGAAAAAATTACAAATTTCTCTCCCTTGATAGAATCCGGCGTCGAGAAAAGTCCGCTTGTACCTCGGCTCAAGCAACCCGAATCGAAGCGTCGCGATCCAACCCAACAATTAATTCTCGGACTGATTGAAGCGCGGGAACAGGAGGCAAAAGCGCATCAAGCCTATCTGAAATTTTCACAAAATATGACGCGTTCTTTATCGGAAAACGCCGAGCATCAAACTATTTTGTTGCAACGCTTGATTCAAAGTGGAAAAGAGGGTCTCTCTCTGACCGCGACTGGCTCGACGTCGGATCCACGCCTGTTTATGAACCGAGAGCAGTGTCTGGAATTCGCGGTCGGCTCGGTAGCGAATCTCCTTGGGTCGGAATTCGCCGAAGTGGACAACCACCTCACGCGAGTGCGTTTGCCAGATGAGCCGCTGATGCTTGCGGATCGGATCATCTCGGTTCACGCAGAGCCTCGCTCGCTCACGTCTGGAACAGTAATCACGGAGCATGACATTCTGCCAGGTGCCTGGTATCTGGACTGCAACCGGATTCCCACCTGTATCGCGGTGGAGGCTGGACAAGCCGACCTCTTTCTCTCTGGCTATCTGGGAATCGATTTTGTCACCAAAGGAGAGGCGGTGTATCGGCTATTGGACGCGACTGTGGTCTTTCACCGCGGGCTTCCCGAACCGGGCGTGACGATTCGCTATGAGATTCATATCCAAGAATTTTTTCGTCAAGGAGAAACGTATCTATTTTATTTTAATTTTGAGAGCCGAATCCAAGGCGAGTTATTTTTGAGCATGCGAGACGGCTGCGCGGGATTTTTCACACAAACGGAATTGGACGAGGGCAAAGGATTGGTTTTTACCGACATGGATCGGCAGCTTCGACCCGGTATTGTAGACCAGGATTACCGCCCGTTGACGCGCATGGAGGTGGAATTTTATTCTGACGATCAGATACAAGCACTCCGCCGCGGCGATCTGACCGGATGTTTCGGGTCCGAATTTTCTGGACTGCCTCTGGATAACCCATGTCGGCTACCGGGTGGGCGCATGAGTTTGGTGCATCGCATCTTAGAGCTGGACCCAAATGGTGGGCGATACGGATTGGGTCAGATCCGAGGCGAGGCGGATATCCATCTCGACGACTGGTTTCTCACCTGCCATTTCAAAGACGATATGGTGATGCCGGGAACCCTGATGTATGAATGTTGTCTGCACACCTTACGCGTACTATTGACGCGCATGGGGTGGGTTGGCGAACAGGATGAGATCGCTTGGGAACCGATACCGGGAATCGGAGGGCAGCTGAAATGCCGAGGACAAGTGACTCAGATCACCAGGAGTGTGATCTATGAAATCGCTTTGAAGGAAATCGGCTATAATCCCGAGCCTTATGTGATCTGCGACGCGGTCATGTACAGCGATCGCAAACCAGTCGTGAGGATGATCGACATGTCCCTGCGGATGTCCGGCATGAACCGTGAAAAGCTGGAAGCTCTTTGGTCAAATCAATCAAATCCGCAGAAATTAGAGCACTCCAAGCCCGCTCTTTTCCCCTATGAACGCATATTAGCCTTTGCCATTGGCAAGCCGTCGGATGCGTTCGGAGATCGCTATCGAATTTTCGACCAGGGACGAGTGATTGCCCGGCTCCCCGGACCTCCCTATCAATTTTTGGATCGGATTACCGAGGTGCAAGGCACCCAGTGGGAAATGCAGGCGAAAAAACAGGCGATCGCGCAGTATGACACGCCACGGGACGCGTGGTATTTTGAGGCGAATAGCTATCAAAATATGCCTTTTGCCATATTGCTTGAGATCGTATTGCAGCCATGCGGTTGGCTCTCGGCTTACGTGGGATCAGCTCTGACAAGCGAGATCGACCTCTCTTTTCGCAACCTGGGCGGACAGGCGGTTCAATATCTTCCGATAGATCCGGACAGCGGAGCATTGACTGCAACTGCAGAATTGACAGATGTTTCTACTTCTGGCGGCATGATCATTCAACACTACAAACTTGGGCTGACAAATGAGTCGGGCGACACAGTTTATGAAGGGACAACCTATTTTGGTTTTTTCAGCAAGCAGGCACTTGCCAATCAAATCGGGATACAGAACGCGCCTCTCCATCAACCCACTGTCGAGGAATTTGAGCAAGCGGACGCGTTTCCTTATCCCACAGAACCTCCCTTTCCCAACACACAACTGCGCATGATCGACCGTATCGACATGTTTTTGCCAGACGGCGGGCCGCATGGTCTCGGTTTTATCCGCGGCGTGAAAGAAGTGGCTCCAGAGGAGTGGTTCTTCAAAGCCCATTTTTATCAAGACCCAGTTTGGCCTGGATCTCTCGGATTAGAGGCGTTTCTGCAACTTCTGAAAGTGGTCGCGGTGCGACGTTGGGGATGGAAATCGACGGACAGAATAGAGACAGTCTCGTTGAATCAGCCTCACCTGTGGACATATCGCGGGCAGGTGATTCCCTCGGATCGACTGGTTTCTATCCAAGCTGCTATCACTGAGATAGACGACGAACGCCGCTTCTTGAAAGCGGACGGATTTCTCACAGTGGACGGACGCACAATTTATGAGATGAAAAATTTTACAATTACGTGTCATTCGTGATGTAATATATTATTAGTTAATTTAGTTAATTATGAGATATAGCTGTAGATTATGAGATATAATAAAGTTTATTTGGATACAATCGGCTATGAATTGGCACCGATTGTGGTCACATCCGCTGAGTTGGAAAAGCGGGTCGAGTCGGTTTATCGGGCGTTGCGAGTGCCGCCCGGACAGTTGGAGATGATCACCGGTATTATCGAAAGAAGGTGGTGGGAGCCGGGATTTCTCGTCTCAGACGGCGCGATTGCCGCGGCTCAGAAGTGTCTGGCAAAATCAACAGTCACGCCGGAAGATATTGAGGTTTTGATCTATGCTGGAGTCTGTCGAGAGGGGTTTGAACCGGCTACCGCATGCCGAGTCGCGCATCACATCGGCGTGAGCCCGTCCGCGGATGTGTTTGACGTCGGAAACGCGTGTCTCGGCGTGATGAACGGCATTGTGGAGGTCGCCAACCGGATCGAGTTGGGGCAGATAAGAGCTGGACTGGTCGTCTCTTGCGAGACCGCGCGTGAAATTGTCGAGTCCACGATCGAACGACTCTCCGCCAACCCAAATATGGAGTTGTTCAAGCTGACAATCGCCACTCTGACCGGCGGGTCCGGCGCGGTGGCAACATTGATCACCGACGGCTCTTTTACCGATGATCGTCAACCTCGCTTAATCGGCGGAGTCAGCCGGAACGCACCCCGATTTCACGACTTGTGCCGTTGGCGCGTGGATCATGATCCTGCCACGCCCTGGAGCGAGATTATGACCACGGACTCGGTGGCGGTGTTGAACAATGGGGTGGCGTTGGGCGAGCGGACATGGCAGGCGTTTCTGAAGGAGATGCGCTGGACAAAGAAGTCGATTGACCGAGTGATCTGTCATCAGGTGGGGAGTAAGCATCAGGAAAAAATTTTGCAACAATTGCAAATTTCGCCGGATAAGGACTACGTCACGCACCCCTATCTTGGCAATATCGGCACGGTCTCCTTGCCTATTACAGCCGCTCTTGCCCATGAACGCGGGGTTCTCGAACCGGGGCAACAGGTTGGTTTCCTTGGAATCGGCAGCGGTCTGAACTGCATGATGTTGGGGTGGGAGTGGTGATGCCGCTTATGTCATGCAGATCGCAGATATAGATTCCATAATTATTAAAACTCGACCCATATTCATCAGAGCTTACTTCTCTCTTCTCTCATACGGTGCACGTCTTTGATCAGACCGGCTTGCACATATCCACGAATTATCAGATTATAGAATCGGATTCGTTCTTCATCAGAGATCGCTATTTCTTCGGGCATATTCCTGAACGTCTCCTCCCCAATATCGGGATAGCCTGACCTAACGTAAGCGTGAATCAACGCGCCGTATAGAGCCGAATCCGGAGCCACGCCACTTTTTATCATCCTGTCAAACGTCTGTTGAGCCGATTTCGAATCATCCGACTTGCCATAAGCGTCGATCAACGCGCCATACTCGACGACCCCGGGCGTGAGACCCTTTTCAATCATCTCACCAAGCGTCCGTTGAGCCAACCCCGTATAACCCGACTTGCCGTAAGCGTGGATCAGCGCGCCATATTCGACGGTTCCAGGCGTGAGACCCTTGTCAATCATCTCGTCAAATTTCTGTTGAGCCAATTTCGCGTAACCCGACCTGCCGTAAGCGTCGATCAACGCGCCGTATAGAGATGCGCTTGGGGTCAAGCCATTTTTTATCATCCTATCAAACGTCTGTTGAGCCGATTCCGCATTGTTCGACTTGCCATAAGAGTAGATCAGCGCGCCGTATAGGGCAGAATTTGGCATGAAACCTTTTTCAATCATTTCGTCAAACTTCCGTTGAGCCAATTCCGCGTATCCAGACTTGCCGTAAGAGTAGATCAACGCGCCATATTCGACGACCCCAGGCGTGAGACCCTTGTCAATCATTTTGTAAAAGACCTCGTGAGCCAATTCCGCATAACCCGACCTACCGTAAGCGTGGATCAGCGCGCCGTATTGAGCCGCGTTTGGCGTCATGCCATTTTTTTCCATCTCGTCAAACGTCTGTTGCGCGGACTTAGTATCGCCCGACTTGCCGTAAGCGTGGATCAAAGAACCATAAATTGCCACATCTTGGGGAGCAATTTTTTTCGCCTGTTCAAAGTAGAGTTTGGCTTTTACGGGATCGCCCTGTTGCGCGGATATATTGATCATCACGTTATAATGATGTTCATCTAAAGGGATTGCGCCGTTTTTCACATCGTCGAACAATTTTTGCGCATCTTTGTGCCGATTAAGTTCCAGGTACGCGCATAATATCTCAAGGATCAGGATAGAATCCGGGGTGAGATCAATCTCTTCAACAAACTCAAGGGTCTGCCGGTAGACAAAATGATCCTTTTTTTCTCGCGTCGCTTTCATCAGGATGCTCGCATCCTTGACATTTAGCGGGTAATTATGGAGACTCCGCCACCGCGCGTATTCGATCAGATCAATAATTTTTTTCTGTTCCGCGAGCTTGTTGAATATTTCCCAAATTGAGTATCTGTCTGGCGTTACGCCCCGATCAGTCAGTTGTTTCAGCTTTTGGAATGCATCTATGACGCGGTTTTCTCCCATCAACGCCCATATCTCGGTTCGATAACGTTGGGGATCGATCTCCTTTCCCTCGCCTCGGTCGGCTTCAATCTGTTGAAAAAGTTGATCGGCATTGCACGCGTGTTCCGTTTCGTTGTGACTGGGGAATAGAGAAGTCAGACGGTCGAGAATGTCCGTATTAAAAGAGTCGATTATTCTGGGGCTGCCCTTTTGCAGCTTCTTAAATAAAGGGAGCCGAAGGGGCCCTAAGTTATTGACAATTCCCTCAAGTACACGGCGGCATCCCGCTTCGCTACCCGAGTTTGATTCAGCTATTGCCAGAGCGTACCAAAAATAGGAACCGATAATGGAAGCCAGTCTTTTTACCGGAACCGTGGGATAAATCTTACCCCTTAGGCATCCCTTTGCCACGATCTCTCGGGCTATTTGGCAATACCACCATCCGGGTATGATCACGTTCCTGAACCCGTCTGGAAAGAACTCCTTCAACAATCTACCTGATCTGTTGTCCCCTTGTGCGAATTCTACCGCCAAATACAAAGCATTATTTAGCTCTTGCCCGCTCAGTCTTATTTTTGGGATCATTTTTCCCATAATTCCTACTCTCGTAATCTAATCGATTTAGTATATTCAAACAATATTTATTAACAGGTTATCATACAGACTATCATGGCTATTATGGCTATTATGGCTATTATGGCTATTATGTAGATGGACGAGGTTCTCAGCGAGGCAGTGTGGTTTGGCGCGGGTAAATCCAAATTTCTCCGAAAATCCGAGACTGGCGCACGGTGATTTGGCGCAGTCGGAGCAGCTCCAACAAAGCTATAAATGTAACCGTCATGGAGAGTCGGTCGTCATCGTCGGAAAGAAGATCGAAAAACAGGATTCGATCTCGATAGCCTAATTGATACAGGATAACATCCATTTTTTCCTCGACAGTTATCTCTTTTTTTTGGACAA
Organism: Candidatus Cloacimonetes bacterium 4572_55; assembly: GCA_002084765.1. GTDB lineage: Bacteria > 4572-55 > 4572-55 > 4572-55 > 4572-55 > 4572-55. The sequence goes on from NBMB01000041.1 coordinate 29,909, forward strand.
TATGCGGCTTTTCTTTATATTCCAACCGTTCCTTGATTCCCAGATAAGAGGAGATCAAATCGAAAATCGAGAGGTCGCTCGACTCGATTTCCTCTGGAATTGGAGAGCTTTCCAGTATTTCCGGTATTTCCGGTAATAGAGAGGGAGAACGACCATAAACTTGTTGTTGCATATTTTCTTGTTTGGACAGGTGCGCCGCGGCTCCTCGCATTTTCTGATACTCTATCAATTGTCGAACCAGATTATCTCGAGGGTCTTCGGCGACTCCATTTTCCCGCTGAAGCGAGGGCAATAACATCCGCGCTTTGATCCGCATCAAAACCGACGCCATATCGACAAAATCGCCGGCAATGCTCAGATCCAGCTTTTTTATCTTTTCGATATATTGCTGGAATTGATCCGAGATATACGCGATCGGGATATCATAAATATCGAGTCTGTCCTTTCGGATCAGGAACAAAAGCAGTTCCATAGGTCCTTCGAACACATCGATTTTGATCTCATACCCAATATTTTTTTTTTGATTTGACATAAGAGATGGGGATGCGGCTGTCGAATTCATAAAAATTATCTCGAGAAAAGTCAATCAGGTCTGTGCGTGTCTTTTGTCAATCGGCGCAGCATGTTGGGGATATTTTCCAATCGCAGCACATAACGAGCGGCTCCCAGCTCGATTGCTTTCTGCGGCATACCGAATACCACGCAACCGACTTCGCTCTGCGCGATTGTGACGCCGCCCGCGTCTTGAATGCTTTTCATCCCGACGGCTCCATCGTCTCCCATACCGGTTAACAGCACTGCCACAGCAAATTTTCGATAACAACTCGCTAAAGAATTAAAGGTAGTCGTAATCGAAGGGCAATGTCCATTGATCGGACTTCGGTTTTTGACAACAAATTCCCCTTTTCGGCTGAACTCCAACTGATATTTCTCCTTCTGAAAATAGATCATCCCTTTTCTCGGCAACTCGCCAGCTTCCGCTATTTTGATCTTTAGCCGGGAGCAGCTATCAAGCCACCCCACCAATCCGTCCAAGAATCCATTGCTGATGTGTTGGATACAAACTACTGGAACTGGAAAGTCTTTCGGCAATTGGCTTAAGATTGTTTGCAGTGCTTGGGGTCCCCCGGTCGACGCGCCGATCGCCACTATACGCGCAGGTCGGGCTAAAGAAGGAGAGGGTGAAATGGGGAATTTTTGGAATTTTGACCTATCTGTCAGGATCCTTTTTCTCCGAAATTTATGGAACACGACCACCCCGGAAAGAATCTTGATCTTGTTGATCAACTCTAAAGCGACGTCTTGATAACCGGCATGGAGACCGCGTTGGGGTTTCGGGAAAACGTCCACCGCGCCGGCTTGGATCAGCTTAAAAATGTTCTGCGAGTCCTCATCTTCTCGGACAGAAACACTGATAACCAAAATTGGTTTGGGGAATTTTTCCATAACTACTTTTATCAATTCCAGACCGTTCATCTTCGGCATATGCAAATCCGTGCAGATGACATCGGGCTGAAGTTTCGGGATCAACTCCAGTGCTTCTAAGCCATTTCGAGCCATGCCAAGCACCTCAATATCCTTTGATTCTGAGAGCATGCGTTTCAAGACAATCAGAGCCAGAGGAGAATCGTCGACAAGCAGAACCTTGATTGGGGGCTTGTTGGATCCTATATTATGGGTCATTCGTTTGGTAATCATTCGCAAATTTTCTGGATTCTTTGATTGTCAGTATCCTTTTCTGCATCAAGAATCGACTGAATATCCGCGTCGATCATCGAGAAAAGGCACTTATTTTCCTTGATCAAAGGCTTTACAAATTTACTGATGACAATCTCCATATCATCGATAATTTCCAGCCAAAAGAGGATGATGTCAATACAAGACAGTGCTTTTTTCAGCTCTGACAAAATCTCATCCTGCGCGCTCGTTCGCTCGGCGGCTCGACAATGCAAGGCTGTTTGACTGATTGCTCGGAGCATGTCCTCGCTGATAACCGCGCCTACATTGTTATCGGGCAACTTGGGACAAAATCTGACTATCTGCTTGGCAAAATTTTTGCTTTTCCCAAAAATTTCAATATTCATCCGACGTCCTTTACTACATTTACTACATCTATATCGCATTTATATCACAATCATACTTATTACATGATTTTTTAAATCAATCGTTTCAGTGTATCCAATAGAGCCTGTTGGTCAAAAGTTCCCTTGGTAATATATGCGTTTGCTCCGGCTTCCACGCCTCGATGCTTATCCTCTTCCGAAGTGAGAGAGGTAACCAGAATAACCGGCATCTCGTTATATTTTTTATTCTGGCGAATTTTCTCGGTAAGCTCCAAACCGTTCATATTTGGCATCTCTATATCCGAGATCAGCGCGTCGAAACTTTGGACATTGAGCTTATTCATTGCATCCATGCCGTCGACCGCTGTCGTCACTTGATAACCGGACGCCTCTAATATCCGTTTTTCCTGCGTCCGAGTGGTGATCGAGTCCTCAGCCAGCAGAACTCGTTGCTGTTTTCCGGTATCTTCTTCCATTTTCTCATAAGCCGCGACTGGAATCGCATTTTTCTGCACTGATTGCATTAAGTCCATAGGATTCAACACCATGCAGACCTCTCCCGTGCCCAATATTGTGGAACCGGAGACATTGCGCACCCGCTTCAGGATTCCGCTATGCGGTTTCAGCACGATCTCCTGCTCATCGACCAGTTCATCGACAACAATACCGAGTCGATCTCCAGTCACTTTCAAAATGATGCACGGAAACTGTCTGTTTCCATTCTCTTTTTGTTTTATGCCGGAAAATTCGCCAGAGGATTCATCGGACAATTCCAGCAGGTCCCACAGCCTGGCGACTGAGATTGCATGATTTTCCAGCACGATCGTCTCCCGCCCTTCAATCGAAAAAATGCTGGCGCGATTAACCAACAGTGCTGTATCCACAAATTCTACTGGCAGGGCGTATTTTTTGCCATTTATCCCAACAGTCAGCACACGCGTTGTCGCCAGCGTTATCGGCAGTTTTATGCGGAACATTGCGCCTTTGTTTGGGAGTGATTCGACCTGAATTGTGCCTTTCAAGCACTCGACATTGGCTCGAACCACGTCCAAACCCACCCCGCGACCCGAGACGTCGGTCACAAAATCGCTGGTCGAGAACCCCGAGTGGAAAATAAAGGGGCGAATTTGTTCCGCTGTCATCTGAGCGAGTTGCTCCTCACGGATCAAGCCCTGGTGCAACGCCTTTCGTTTGATCGCGTCGAGGTCCAGCCCCCTTCCGTCGTCAGAAATCTCGATCACCACGTTGGTTGAGGTCTGATAGGCTTTCACACAGACAGTCGCCTGGGTCGGCTTACCCAATTTTTTTCGTTCCAAAGGCGTTTCCACGCCATGATCGATAGCGTTTCGGATTAAGTGCATCAAAGGATCTTTCATTTCCTCCAAAATGCGTTTATCCGCGCTGGTCTCCCCTCCTTGTATCAAAAAATCAATATCCTTTCCATTTTTGTTTGCCATATCGCGAACCATGCGAGGGAAAAGATTGAGGATCGTGGACATCGGTAACAAACGTACAGACCGGATACCTTCCTCAATGCTGTTCGCTACCAATTCCAGGCGAGTGGCGTCCTCAGAAAATTCGTTTTTCAAGCGGTTTAACAAGGAGCCCATTTGTTTCCAACGCTCTTGATTTTGCTGTAACGCGGCGCTTGTGGAGGATTCTCGTATTTGGGCATTATTGAAGAAAGAATCTTGACTCAATTCTTCCCAGAGAGCCAGAGCCTGCTCCATTTGAATCGGACGCCGAGCAATACGAATCTTGGTCACAGTCAACTCGCCAGCATGAGTCATCAGCGCGTCTAACTGTTTTGGCTTTACCCGAATGGCATCGATCCGGTACTGGCCGCTATCTGTTTTTGTATCCGCGTCCGAGACGGGAGATTTTTCCAGAGGAGATTCCAGAGGTTCGGGATCCGGCGGTGCAACAGTCGTTTCATCCTGAGCAACAGGCGCGCGCTTGGATTTTGACCCTTCCAATTCTGCCAATACCCTCTCGACGTCCACATCCGTAGGCGTACCGAAAACAGCCTCTGACGCCAACTTTTGGATAGCGTCCAATCCGCTATAGAGGCGGTCGATCATCTCCGAAGTCAGGACAATTTTTCCTCGCTTGGCTTGACCCAATTTATCCTCGAAATGATGGGCGATCGTTTCCATATCCACCACGCCCAACATCCGCGCAGAGCCCTTTAGACTGTGCGCCTCTCGAAATATATCATCCAAAATCGATTGGTTACGCGGATTTTTTTCCAGCTCCAACAGACCCCGATCAAGGCTTTGCAAATGCTCTTCACTCTCCATTTGGAACAGATAGCGAAGCTCTTTATCTTCAATCATTCCATATCCTGTCCCTTTTTTTTGTACTCAAAATCCATCAAAAAGGGAGTTAGCACTCCGTCGAAACAGTAAAATTCTTCCTCTTTACGTCGCCTCAAAAGAACCAAAAATAAACAATTATGAATAAAAAATCAAGTGCTTATTTTTTCTCCTCATTGACTGGCTTTAACTCTACCATTAAATACCGTCAAACCGAGTTATTGAACCGCTATGAATCGAGGTAATATAATAAACTGCTTGCAATTATGCCACGAGCTTTAAGTGAGAATTTCGAAGGATATCCGCATCGTAACACCTCACAAAAGAGATTAGCTTACCCCAATTGATAGAAATCATTTGACATATACGATATTATACGGTAAATTACCGAAAATTGCAAGACAACATATATATGCAACTTTTCGATCTGGTTATTTTGAGGAAATGAAAATAGAAAGGATAAATTTGTGTTACGCATAATTGTTTTTATTGTTATTGGTTTGATGTTTTTTTTCTCGTACATCCTCACCCCACTGGTCAATCTTTTCACCGATTATTGGTGGTTTGACGCATTAGGTTACGATAGCGTATTCTGGAAAGTCTTTTTGACGCAGGCGAGTATCGGCGTATTCTTCGTCATTTTTTTGTTCTTTCTGTTATTCATGAATTTTTTCCTTGCATTGCGTTTGACAGGGACAGATAAAGACAACTTCGAGTACGTATTTGGCGAGAACGCTGAAGGCTTTCGTCAAAATATCATGCCGTTAATTCTCATAGCTTCTGGGATTATCAGCATAGGATTCAGCCGGATCGTCCTGGATAAATGGGTCGCTTTTCTTCAATATGCCCACCAAACGCCTTTTAATTTCACAGATCCTGTTTTCCAAAACGATATCGGCTTTTATATATTCTCGCTACCGGTGTATATCACGTTTCAGAGATGGCTGATGACCAGCGTGATTTTGGTTCTGATCGGAACTCTGTTTCTCTATTTTGTCCGGGGCGCCATATCTTTTTATAGAAACCAATTTTATTTCTCTCCCAGTGCTCGGTCTCATCTTTTTACCTTAGGGGCAGTCGTTTTTCTGATAAAAGGAATAGGCTATCTCCTGGAAAGCTACCAGCTCCTCTATTCCAATCGAGGCGTGGTCACGGGCGCGTGTTATACCGACGTACATGCGCAACTTTTATCATATCGCGTACTAATCGTTGCCTCCATACTGGGAGCCGGATTCTTTTTATGGGGCATCTTTCAACGCAGTTGGAAATACCCTATAGTCGGAGCCGCTGTTTTGGTCGTTATTTCCATTCTGCTGGGTCAGGTGTATCCCTCTCTGGTCCAGAATTATTTTGTACAGCCAAACGAACTACAGAAAGAGACGCCCTACATTCTGCGAAACATCGAGTATACCCGAAAAGCCTACAATTTGGACATTATCGAAAGCGCGGACTTCCCTGCTGAGGAGGCTCTGACGCCGCAATTATTGCGAGAAAACGACCTCACTGTGAACAATATCCGGCTGTGGGACTGGGAACCCCTGCAACAGACCTATAGCCAATTGCAAGAAATCCGCCTCTATTATGACTTTAACGACGTGGATATCGACCGATATGTGATAGACGGCGAATATCAACAGGTCATGTTATCGGTGCGGGAACTCAACTATGAGACCATACCGGATCAGGCAAAGACATGGATCAATCAACATTTTCAATATACCCACGGATACGGTATCTGCGTCAGCCCTGTCAATGTGGTCACAAGCGAGGGATTGCCTGAATTTTTTGTCAATGATATTCCGCCGGAAACCAAGACTCCGATCTTTCAGTTGAGTCATCCTGGAATCTATTACGGGGAGAAAACCAATTATTACGTTTTTGTCAAAGCAGACGGTATCAAGGAATTTGACTACCCGGAAGGCGATACAAATCAGATGACGATTTATGAAGGGCAAGGCGGCGTGCCGATCGGATCCTTATTTCGTCAGGCACTATTTGCCTGGAAATGGCGGTCGCTCAGCATCCTGCTGACTGGTCATATATCAGAGGATTCCCGCGTCATGTTTGATCGAAATATCAAAAAACGAGTGGAAAAAATCGCGCCTTTTCTCAAATTTGACAGAGATCCCTATCCAGCGATTCATGATGGGAGGATCATCTGGATAATGGACGGATACACGACCAGCAATATGTATCCCTATTCCACACAAAGTTCTCATGAAGGTATGGGGAACTCCTATAACTATATTCGCAATTCTGTGAAGGTGACGGTTGACTCCTATCATGGAACGGTCAAATTTTATATTTCCGACCCGAACGACCCGATGATTCAGACTTACGACAAAATTTTCCACGATCTCTTCCTGCCGATAAGCGAAATGCCGGAGCTGTTGGCAAAACAAATTCGCTATCCGCACGACCTCTTCGCGGATCAATCCGAAAAACTGGCGACGTATCACATGGAAGATCCGCAGGTCTTCTATAATAAAGAGGACCTCTGGAGCATTCCCTTAGAAAAATATGGCGATAATCCTCAAGAAATGCGGAGTTATTATTTAATCATGAAACTTCCTGGCGAGAAAAAAGCAGAAATGATCCAACTCCTGCCTTTTACTCCCACCCACAAGGACAATATGATCGCCTGGTTTTGCGCTCGGTGCGACGCGGAAAACTATGGCAAGTTGTTGCTGTATAAATTTCCTAAGAAGAAGCTGACGTTCGGTCCCATGCAGATCGAGGCGCGTATTGATCAAGATACGGAAATTTCTAAATCCATGACCCTCTGGAGTCAAAAAGGCTCTAAGGTGATACGGGGGAATTTGCTGGTCATCCCGATCGAACAATCCCTGCTCTATGTAGAGCCGATTTATTTGAAAGCCGAAACCGGACAGTTGCCGGAATTGAAGCAGGTGATCGTCGCTTACGGAAATAAGGTGGTGATGGGGGACGACTTATATAGTGCTCTCTCCACTGTTTTCGGAGAAAGTGTCAGGGCAGATGCCGAGCGGGTTACAGTGATTCCACAGGATCAATCAAAAAAAGACGAGTCGATTGAGTCCGCCTCTATTCGAGAATTGACGGTATTCGCGTCTCAGACTTTTCAACAAGCGCAAGCAGAACTCCGGCAAGGAAACTGGGCGGAATATGGGGAAAAAATAGATGAATTGGAAAATATTTTGAATAAATTGCAGATAAAAAGCGCGAAACCTGTTCAAAATTAGTGTGAATCTGTTTTTGATTTTTATTTACTTATGGAGAGAATCAATATGAAATTCATACGAATGACGATTTTTCTCATCGGAATCGGTTTGATTTGCACATCTCATGTATGGGCGTTGCAGGCGGATTTGGATAACCTAAGTCATGAGTCGGTCTCTAAAGATACGACACAGATTGTTCCAAATCCAATAAATGATCCAAAGGCGAATAAATCCGCTTTTACGAATCTGAATCCTATCAATAAAGATGATCAAATTGATTCACTACATCCAGGAGATATTGTCGATCCCAAAGGCACTAAGTCGTCGGAGCCATTTTCCAATACCGGCTTGGAAAATATCCAAAAGGCGCATCCCGACTCATCTCCAGAGCCCAGGGCAATTATCGATAATCGTGGGAAAGGCGACCCGGTTCTGACAAATATGCAGACATATACAGAGTCCAAGGATGGCGAAATTCGCTATCTTATGACCAGAGGAACCGACCTGCGAAAGGTGGAATTTATCCTGAATCCGAATATCGATGTGACGCCGCGTGAGGAACGGGAAGAAGTCTATACTTTCCTGCCATCTTCTCGAGAGCAAAAGCATATCGATCTGATCGATTATTTGGCGAGTTATTCGAATATCGACAATGTGGGAAAATTGCAAATCTGCATTAGCGAAAAGATGGTGAACGAGTTCAGGCTCCGCTGTTTTCGGCAATGGTCTGAGGCGGAGACCGGGAAGGTTCCTCCTGAGAATAACGCAACGATCGTGGATTTTAAGAAAAAAATTGAGCTCTATCAAGTTTGTATCAATGAGTTGGGGCAACAACTGACCGAGTTGGAAGTGATTCAAAGCAATGAAAAATATTCTGTCAACAAATCAAAGGATGATTGAATGTCTTCCCGACAGAGTATGACCCATTCAATTGCAGATCATATCCGTTTTGTTGTCGGAGATATACATGAAGGCTTTGTTTATCCCGACGTCAAGATCGCTGTTTTGACCGATCATCAGATATTTTCTCGATTTCACCGTCGCCATCGCCACCTGAAGTATAGCGGCGGCGTGAGCATCAGCAGCCCATCCGCGTTAAATGTGGGCGATTATGTGGTGCATATCCAGCACGGGATTGGCGTTTATAAGGGAGTCGAACATATCTCGATAGAGGAAATTGAAGGCGATTTCTTGACCGTCGAATATACCAACGGCTTGCTGCGAGTGCCTGTGGATCAGTTCAATCAGGTGCAGAAGTATTCGGGTAAGAGCGAATCTGGCGGTGTCAAAGTCCATAAGTTAGGTGGAACTGAGTGGGAACGGGCAAAAACAAAGACCCGTAAGTCGTTAAAAATTAAGGCAGAGGAGCTTCTGAGGCTGTACGCAGAGCGAAAACTTCGAGGCGGATGCGCGTATTCGCCAGACTCCACAGAGATGCGTCAACTGGAAATTTCTTTCCCTTGGCAGGAGACTCCAGATCAGATCAAGACCATTGGCGATGTAAAAAAAGATATGGAAAGCTCCCGCTCCATGGATCGCCTGATTTGTGGCGACGTCGGATTTGGAAAGACAGAGGTGGCGATCCGAGCCGCGTTCAAGGCGTTGATAGACGGCAAACAGACCGCGGTTCTTGTCCCGACCACGATTCTTGCGCAACAACATTTGAACACTTTCAGCCAGCGGTTGCGTGAGTTTGCCGTCACCATCGAGATGCTCTCTCGATTTCGCACCCCGAAGCAGCAACGGGAGATCGTCAAACGGGCGAACCAAGGCAAAATCGACATTCTGATCGGCACGCATCGAATTTTGTCCAAAGATTTGAATATGCCGAACTTGGGACTGCTCGTCATTGACGAGGAACATCGATTCGGCGTCAAGCATAAGATCAAATTGAAGGAGTTGCGCCGCACTGTCGATGTGATCGCCATGACAGCCACTCCGATCCCCCGCACCCTCCAAATGGGACTCATGTCAATCCGGGATATGTCCACAATTCATACTCCCCCGCGTAACCGATACCCGATTCACACAGAGATTGTCAGTTTTCACGACGATATTATCCGCCGAGCAGTCGAGCGCGAGATGGCGAGAAATGGACAGGTCTATTTTGTCCATAATCGCGTGCAAACCATGAGTGCTATGTATCATTATCTGAAGCAGGTTCTTCCTGATACGCGTATCTGCGTGGGACATGGACAGATGCCAGAGCGAGAACTGGAACGGGTGATGATGGATTTTTATGATCATAAATACGACTTCCTGTTATCAACTATGATCATCGAAAGCGGGCTGGATAACCCCAATGCCAACACTATTTTAGTGAATCGCGCCGATCGTTTTGGGCTGGCGCAACTCTACCAGTTGCGCGGACGCGTGGGACGCTCCCATCATCATGCCTTTGCTTATTTTATGGTGCCTCCGGATCGGACCCTGAGCATGATTGCGCGCCGTCGCCTGCGAGTGCTGGAGGAGGCGGAGGAACTCGGGAGCGGATTAAAATTGGCTATGAGCGATCTGGAGATTCGAGGCGCGGGCAATCTTTTGGGTGCTGAGCAGAGCGGTCATGTCGTCGCAGTCGGGATTGAAATGTATTCCAAGATGCTGAAGGAAGAGGTGGAACGGCTACGGGGCAGTTCCCCGTCCAAGAAGCCAGAGGTGAAAATCGAGACTGAAATTAAATGCTATCTCCCAGATACCTATATCGACGATCAAGAGGAAAAGGTGAGCCTGTATCAACGGTTGGCTGAATGTGAAACCATTGATCAAGTTGAAGAGATCGGCGCGGAATTGGTCGATCGGTTCGGTAAGCTGCCTGTCGAGGCGGTGAATTTGTTAGACCTGATCGCGGTCAAAAAACAGTGCGAGGGAGATCATGTGGCGCATTTGGATATTCGAGGGAATCAGGCTTTTTTTGAATTTATCGATCCGCAAAATCCGCCGTTCAAAAAATTTGAGTACGCGTTCAAAGGAAGCGATATCCGATTGGAGCCCTATCCCACAAAAAAAGGAATGGCGATTATCGCGAATCTCTCTTCGATCGATGTAGAAAGTCAGTTGGTCAGTTTACGGATGGCGTTGGAGAACTTGACAGACGCGTAACAATACCCACATGTAACGACATAGCCTGAAAATCCCCAAAATTCCCCATATAACTCTTTAGTTATCAATTCTTAATCTGCGATAATCTGCGTAATCTGCGGATCGATTTCCGTGATGACGAATAATCTAGGCTAAGAAAAATCACGTTGAATATTTTTCTGGAACTCATAAATTTATTTTGGGTAAATTTTTTCCGTAATCGAAAAATAAATTTTTTTTTGTGAAGTCCGCTGCTGAAATAAAAAAATGTATTGTTTATAGCCTGCATTATTCATAAGCCTCGGAGAACCAGAGATCTCAGATGTTTGATATTTAATGGGTTAAAGTCTATTTTTAACGACATTTCCAAGAGAACTCAGTTTCTATGAAAATTTCAGAACCCTTATTTGGGCTGACTCTGAATAATCCAGGTTAAAGCGATTTTTTTTTAATCTGTTTATTTCAATTTGGAGGATGGGACAGAATGCACACGGATATTGAAGCTATAAATGAAAAAATACAAGCTGAAAGTGCATTTATCGAGAATATATTAAATGAAATAACGAAGTCTGTTGTGGGACAAAGGTATATGATTGAGCGGCTGTTGATCGGTATATTGTGCGATGGTCATGTTCTGTTGGAAGGCGTTCCAGGTCTTGCCAAGACGTTGACCATCAAAACACTATCTGATACGGTGGATGCCAAGTTCCAACGGATTCAGTTCACGCCGGATCTGTTGCCAGCCGATTTGATCGGCACATTGATCTATAATCAGAGGACAGGCGATTTTGTCACCAAGAAGGGACCGGTTTTCGCCAATATTATTCTCGCTGACGAGATCAATCGGGCACCGGCAAAAGTGCAAAGTGCTCTGTTAGAGGCGATGCAGGAGCATCAGGTCACTATCGGCGAAAAAACTTTTCCTTTGGATCAGCCTTTTTTGGTTTTAGCGACTCAGAATCCGATCGAACAAGAAGGCACTTATCCCCTTCCGGAAGCGCAAGTCGATCGGTTTATGCTCAAAATCAACGTCACGTATCCCACGCGAGACGAAGAGTTGCAGATCATGCGTATGGTCAGCCAGGATCAAATGGCCAAAATCGAGAATGTGATCTCTACGCAGGATATTGTGCGAGCGCGCCAGGTGGTCCGAGAGGTCTATATGGACGAAAAGATCGAGAATTACATTGTCGATATCGTCTTTGCCACTCGCGACCCCAAAGCCTATGGATTGGACGACCTGGTCGAGTTGATCCAATTTGGCGCATCGCCCCGGGCATCGATTTTTCTGGCGGAAGGAGCCCGAGCTCATGCTTTTCTGCGCCGTCGGGGCTATGTCACGCCAGAGGATGTGCGGGCAATCGGCATGGATGTGTTGCGTCACCGGGTCATCCCCACGTATGAGGCTGAGGCGGAAGAGGTGTCCGCAGAGGACATCGTGCGCAAAGTTTTGAACCGAGTCGAAGTGCCGTAATACATGTGAGAAATTATGATACCAAAGGAAATTCTGAAAAAGGTTAAAAAGATTGAATTGACGACTCGGCACATCGTAAATGATGTATTTGCAGGGGAATATCACTCAGTCTTTAAAGGTAGGGGCATGGAGTTTGCCGAAGTGCGGGAATATCAGATCGGCGACGATATCCGCACAATCGATTGGAATGTGACCGCTCGCCAGGGTCAACCGTTTGTCAAGATATTTAACGAAGAGCGAGAACTCACGGTGATGCTATTGGTGGACGCCAGCTCTTCCGGAGAATTCGGCACGGTCGATCAGATGAAGGGCGAGATTGCAACCGAGATCTGCGCGTTGCTTGCCTTTTCCGCGATTAAAAATAATGATAAAGTGGGACTGATCATCTTCACTGATAAAGTGGAGAAATATGTCCCGCCGAAAAAAGGTAAACAGCATGTGCTGCGGGTGATCCGGGAGTTGCTCTACTTTCAGCCAGAGGACAACAAGACCAATATTTCCTGTGCGCTGGAACATCTGAGCCACGTCATCAAACGGAAATCGATCGTCTTTTTGGTTTCCGATTTTATCGGCTCTGATTATGAAAAATCTCTGCGAGTTGCGCGACAAAAGCATGATCTGGTTGCAGTTACCGTGACCGATCCTCGTGAATTGTCCCTGCCCGATATCGGATTTGTTGAGCTGGAGGACGCCGAGACCGGCGAGCTGATGCTGGTCGATACCGCGCATCCGGCTGTCCGTGAGATGTTCGCTTCCGAGACCAACGAGGAGAAAAATCTGCGGATAAAAATGTTTCGTTCTTTAAACATCGATTCTATCGATATTATGACAGATCGCCCCTATATTAAGCCAATTATTGATTTTTTTAAAAAGCGAGCAAGTCGGCATTAATCGAATATGTCGAATAGATTATCAATGAAATTACGCGCGAACCAAGAGGAAAATCGTGAATATACGTTTTTTGTATTCTATATTTTTTTTGTTTAATTTAACAATAATAGGGACAATAATCGGCTGTCAGCCTTCCTCCCAATCTGAATTTCAAGCCGATCCGAATAAGCAGAAAGATTACGCGAACGAATTGTTGAATAACGCGTTGTATCAACAGGCAATTGATGAGTTTAGTCGATATTTACAGCATTCTTATTTGGATGATAAAGTCCGTGCGAATATCAACTATATCATTGCCACCACCTATTTGGAACGGCTTCGGGATTATGAAAACGCCATGGCTTATTTCATCAAAGTCAAGACCTATTATCCAGACAGCCAACTGACAAATCAGGTGAATAAGGGCATTGTCGCCTGTTTGGAGCGGCTGAACCGGTCAGCCGACGCTCGGCAGACTTTGTCAGAAGCTACCGCGCTGGATCCAGATCAAAAGGATCGACCGAATCTTCCCGGTCGGGTCGTGGCGGAAGTGGGGGAGAAGAAAATTACCCAGGGCGATCTGGACGCGGAGATCAACCGGTTGCCGCCTCTATTGCGGCAGGAATATCAGAAGCCGGATAAAAAATTGCAATTTCTTCAGCAGATGATTGCGACCGAGCTGATGTACAGCAAGGCGCAACGCATGGGTTTTGAGAAGGATAAAGAAATTATCGATCAGATATTTCAGGCAAAGAAGTCAATCCTGGTGCAAAAATTGATACAAGGCGAAATCAGTGAGAAAATAAACGTCACGGACTTTGACATAAAGCTCTATTACGATGCGAATAAGTCGCAATATCTCGTCAAAGACGAGGAGGGAAACGAGAGGCAGGCGACGTTGGAAGAGGTTAAAACTCGAGTGAGATCGGACGTGCAGTCACAACGGGAACAAGATGCTTATCAACAACTTGTGCAACAGCTTCTGACCGCGAACGACGTGAAATTGTATAGTGATCTGGTTGCCAGTGAGATGGAAAAATAATGATATTGAGATTATCTAAAAAGAGAAAAAATTTCTATCCGATTTTTGCGTTGATTATTTTTGTATCTTTTGCGTTATATCTGCCTGTTTTTGCTGTGGGTCAAGGCGAGATTTCAGTCGAGACAAATCTGGATAAATCGATTATCACGATCGGCGACCGGGTGCATTATACGCTTTTGGTCACGCATAGCCCTGATGTTCTTGTGGAAATGCCGGCTACAGGCGTGAATTTGGGGCAGTTCGAGATTCAGGACTATCAGATATCGGAACCAGAGGAAATCGACGATATGATCGTCGAGTCTGTCACGTACCGAATTTCTGTCTATGAAGTAGGCAAGTTTCATGGTGCGTTACAGTCTCCCGCCGGACTCCACAGTCCACGAGATGCAGTCGGAAGAATCCGCGATTCAAGTGGAGAGCGTGAAGCCGAGCGAGGCAGAAGATATTCAAGATATTAAAGCCCCGATGATGGTTCCGCCTGACTATTCCTTATATTATTGGCTCGGTTTGTTGGCTTGTCTTTTTCTGGCGATTGTCGTGGCGATTTATATTTATATGAAAAAATTCAGAAAAATTGACGCGCCGCCTCTATTTGCTCCTCCACCTCCCCGCCCATCGCATGAAATCGCGTATGGCGAAATCAAGGCTTTTTACATCGAGATTTCTCTGATTATTCGTTCGTATTTAGGAGGGCGTTATGAGATCGACACGCTGGAGATGACGACCGAAGAGTTGTTCCGCGCATTGGACAAAGCGTATGATATCGAGGAGTCGCATGTGGATATGATCCGAAAATTTTCGGACGGGTGCGATTTGGTCAAGTTCGCCAAACTTATCCCCCAGGACAAGGTAAATAAAGGAATGATACCGAACGCCCGACAGATCATTGATGAGACCAAACGGACTTTTATCAATATGACCGCGGTTCACGAAAGAAAACCCCACGCATTAACGGAAACAGAAACAGAGGCGTCAGGATGATTCATTTTGTTAATCCCGAATTTTTTTTCCTATTGGCAATTATTCCGTTTTTGATCTCTAACTATTTTCGAAAGAACAAAAGTCGGCAGGGAAGTTTGCGGTTTTCCAGCTTGAGAACCGTAAAATCCATTGCCAAAAGATCAACCTTTGCACTGAAAGCGCGCCATATCTTGATTATACTGCGGGTCGGCACCGTGGTTTTGATCACTATCGCGCTTGCCAGGCCCCAATCGAGCCAGAAAAGCTCCGAAATTATGACCGAAGGGATCGATATCGTGCTTTCTATCGATGTGTCAAGCAGTATGCTGGCGGAAGATTTTAAGCCGGATAATCGACTGATCGCGGCAAAAAAAGTGGCTTCAGATTTTATTCAGGGACGAAAAAATGACTTGATCGGTCTGGTGGTCTTTGCCGGGAAAAGTTTTACCCAATGCCCTCTGACTTTGGATTACGGCGTTTTGATCTCTTTTCTGGAACGAGTCAAGATCGGGATGGTCGAGGACGGCACCGCTATCGGCATGGGCATTGCCACCGCGCTGAATCGCCTGCGGAACAGTAAGGCGAAAAGTAAGGTGATCATACTGCTGACCGACGGCGTGAACAATTCTGGGCAGGTCGATCCAATCACCGCGGCAAAAGCGGCAAAAGCGTTGAATGTCCGCATTTACACGATCGGTGCCGGGACAGATGGATCGGCAATGTATCCAGTCGAAGACCCGCTGTTTGGCAAACGTTATGTCTCTATGCCGGTCGAGATTGACGAGGAAAGCCTTAAAGAGGTGGCGAAAATCACTGGTGGAGAATACTTTCGGGCAAAAGACGCCAAATCGTTGAAGGCGATCTATAAACAGATAGATCAATTGGAAAAGACGAAGATCGAGATCGAAAAATATACCCGTTATGAAGAGCTGTTTATGATTTTTTTATTGCCCGCGATTTGTCTTTTCATATTAGAGATCGTGCTGGCGAATACCCGATTTCGACGGATTCCTTAAATTTTCAATTCTTAATCTGCGTAATCCGCGGATCGAATTCCGCGGCGACGAATAATTTAAGATAAATAAGGCATAAGCTATGTTTGAGTTTCGTTTCGGTGCTCCTGAAAACTATTACCTGTTTTTATTGGTTCCGCTGTTGATTTTTTTCTATATCTATGCGAAGAATCGCAAAAAAAAGGCGTTGGCGCGTTTTGGAAATGCTAAGTTGTTATCAAAATTGACGCGTTCTGTCAGTAAGACCCGTCGCGGATGGAAAGTCGGACTCTCTCTTATGGGATTGGTTTTGATGATGTTCGCTCTGGTTCAGCCCCAATATAGCACAAAATTTGAGGAGGTGCGCCGAGAGGGCATTGATCTGATTATTGCTTTGGACACCTCAAAATCTATGTTGGCGGAAGATATCAAACCAAATCGCTTAGAAAAAGCGAAGTCGGAAGTAAAAGGCGTGATTGATCGGTTGGAGGGCGACCGAATCGGACTGGTGGCGTTTGCAGGCGGAAGTTTTACTCTGTGCCCGTTGACGCTGGATTACGGCGCGGCAAAGCTCTTTCTGAACGCGCTCGACACCGATATTATCCCCCAACCCGGCACTGCTATCGGCGATGCAATCCGAGAAGCCGGTCGAGCGTTTAATCAGAAAGAGCGCAAACATAAGGTTCTTATTCTGATTACGGACGGCGAGGATCATGACACCGATCCAGAAGAGGCGGCAAAAACTGGAGCCGAAGAAGGCATAGTGATTTATTCGGTCGGTATCGGTTCCACTGACGGGGTGCCGATACCCAATTTCAACAAAAATGGGGTGCGACAAGGGTTTCTTAAGGATGAAACAGGGCAGACCGTTGTCTCCCGATTGGATGAAATCGGTCTGCAAAAAATCTCTTTGCTTACGGACGGGAAATATTATCGAGCCACGACCGGCGAGATCGAATTGGATAAAATTTATGAAGATATTGCTAAGATGGAAAAAAAAGAGGTCGGCTCGACGAAGTTTACCAATTTTGAGGAGCGATTTCAATGGGTGTTATTTCCCGCATTGTTTGCTCTGATTTTTGAGTCGCTATTGTCGGATCGGGCTCGGCAGAAACACGAATGGAAAGGACGGTTCGAATGATGATCAAACGTTTATTTTTTATTTTTTTTGTTCTCCTGATCAGTGGTGCTTCGCTATCCGCGAAGTCGATATCAGATACTGTGGAAGATGGAAATCTTCACTATGACAAAGCCGAGTATAATCAAGCACTGATGAAATATCGGGATGCGCAGATTTATTCTCCGGAAGCCGCAGAATTACATTTCAATATCGGGGACGCCCTTTTCAAGAAGAAGGACTATGCCGGGGCCGAGGAGGCGTATCAAAAATCTATCAACAGCAGCGACGACGCAACGTTGCATGCTCAGGCATATTATAACATTGGCAACAGTCTGTTCCGCGCGGCTGAGGACTCGATTCAACTACAAAATTCTCAAGGCGCAGTGAATAATATGATCCAAAGTATCGATTATTATAAACGATCGCTGGAGATCAATCCAGAGGATCAAGACACGAAATTTAATCTGGAATATGTGCGCACGATCCTAAAAGAGTTGAGCGAAAATCAAGATCAGGATCAACAAAATGGAGATCAGCAGCAGCAATCTCAACAATCTGAGCAGCAGAAAGGTGAGGAGGGAGATCAGAATCAGGACCAACAAGGTGATCAGGATCAACAAGATACGGCTCAAGATACAGCTCAAGATAAAGAAGAAGATGGTGATCAGGAGAAAGATAAAAAAGATGGACAGGATGGCGAGGATGGCGAGGAAGATCAGCCTCCTGAAGGCGAGAGTCAAGCTCGCAAGGAAGGTGAAATGTCCGAGGAAGAGGCAGAGCGTTTGCTGAACGCACTGCTCTCCAGTGAGGAGGAGCTTCAAAAAGAGCAACAAAAACAACAAATTCCGACTTCTGGTCAATATGGCGGCAAGAAATGGTGATTTCTCATTTTAAATACATTGTTTTGTTTTGGATCAGCTTACTTTTTGCGCTGATACCGATCTCTTTATCCGCTCAGGATATCCAATTCAGTATCAAAGTGGATAAGAGCGTCTTAACGCTGGACGATCAATTGGCACTGACTCTTAGCGTTTCCGGGAAGAGCAAAAAATTGCCCACTGCGCAATTAAGCTCTATTCCAAATTTTGATATTTCTGGTCAGTCAACCAGCCAAAATTTCTCTATTATAAACGGAGCTACATCATCGACTTACGATACGAGAGTCGTTCTTATACCGAAAAAAAAGGGACGTTTCACTATCGGTCCCTTTCAGCTCAAACATGAAGGAAAGCTCTACACATCAAACGCCTTGCAAGTGACAGTGAAAAATGCCGGCGCGGCGGTGAACCCATCCGCGAAACGCGGTCGGGGAGACTACTTTCTCGATGTGATCGTAGATAAAAAAGAGATATATTTGCACGAGCAGTTGACTCTGACCTACTATCTCTATTTTAAACCCAATACTGTCAGTGGTTTGGACTATAAGCAACTGCCAGCAACAATCGGATTCTGGGCGGAAGAATTGGATGTGCCAAAGGATCGTGCAGGAAATTTTACTATTGAAGGAAAAACGCTCAATGGCATAGGCTATCACCGGGTGATGGTAAAACGCACCGCACTGTTTCCCTCCACGATCGGCGAACTGACGATCGGCTCCATGATTTTGAACGCAAAGGTGCGGATCGCTTCAAGGGATCCATTTGATTCTTTTTTCTCACGCGGTCGCACTCAGAATAAGACAGTCCGTTCGTCAGAAGTCAAGATTCATGTTAAGGATCTGCCTTCGTCAGGTCGCCCGGCAGGATTCAAAGGCGCAGTGGGTCAATATCGTATCGAGGCAAAAACGGACAAAAAAACTTTGCCGGCAAATGACGCGGTGACGCTCACATTAAAAATATCCGGCTCTGGGAAAATCCAGAATTTGCCGGAGCCAGAGTTGAACCTTCCCCATGACATTAAGGCTTACGATCCCGAGATCAGCGAGAAAATCGACAAATCAAGCGGAGTGATCAAAGGGACAAAGAGCTTTGAATATGTGCTGATTCCCCGTTTTGAGGGAGAATACAGTATCGATCCGCTATCGTTGATCTTTTTTGATCCCAAAAACGGACACTATCAAACCGTTTCTACAAAATCGATTGCAATTACAGCTACGGAGTCGCTGACGAATGATCCGCATATCTTTATTTCTGGCGGTGGAAAAGAGGCAATCAAATTGCTGAATAAGGATATCCGATTTATCAAAACTGTTTCGGGAAAAATCAAAAGCGTTTCACCGTTTTATTATCAGCCGTGGTACTGGGGCGCAATGGGATCTTCGGTTCTGATATGGTGTGGAGCGTGGTTTTTTGCCCGTCGTCGCGGTCGGATAGAAAGTGATATCGGTTATGCGAGGAAGTTGCAAGCCGCTCGTCATGCCAGGAAACGTTTCGCCGACGCGACCAAGGCGATGAAAAAAAACGAGTCTGAAAATTTTTATGGCGTAACGGCTCACGCTCTTACCGACTATATAGCGGATAAATGGAATTTGCCAAAAGCCTCGGTTACCGCGGATACCGTGGAAGAGGTGCTTAAAAATCATCAGATGGACTCAGGCGTTACGGAGCGTATTGTCTCCTGCTTGAATAGCTGCAATTTTGCTCGATTCGCGCCGTCTGGCTCCCACCCACTGGATGAAATGAAGAGGATATTAGGAGACGCTCGGAAATGCGTCGCTATATTGGAAAAACATCGCAAATAAATTTTTTCTCAATGCAATTTGTTCATTTTTACAAACAGAGAGAGCGTCGTTTATGAATATGCAATGGATTCGGAAACTCCTTTTGATGTCGATTATTTGGATTGCCACGAACATTCCGGTTTTTATTTGCGCCGAAATTTCGCTGGAACCCCAACCGACTGGGGACAGAATCGAGCAGTTGTTCTCAGAGGCAAATCGGGCTTATGAGCAGGCTGATTTCGAGCGCGCGATAGAAGGGTATGAGAACATCTTGAATTACAAGGTCATCAATCCTGCGGTTTATTTTAATTTAGGCAATTCTTACTTTAAGACGAATTCGCTCGGAAAGGCTATTTTGTATTATGAAAAAGGATTTCGTCTCTCTCCAAGAGATGAGGATATCTTAGAAAATCTGACCTTAGCTCGTGTGATGACGGTCGATCGGGTGGATCACGCGGTTCCGGGATTAATCGCCAACCTGCTCACCACATTTTATAACTCATTTTCTCTGAACGAGTTAGCTCTTATCTCGCTTGTTGCTATGATCAGCGTGATAGTGTTTTTTTCTCTCCTAATTTTGACGCGTTCTCCCATTTTGCGGCGATCAATTTGGTATCTGACCGGATTCGGAATCGCTTTGTTGCTTATTTTCTCCACCACATTTTACGTCAAATACGACAATTATCATAACCAAACCACAGCCATTGTCATCTCACCCAAGCTGGACGCGTATCCTGCGCCGATCCAAACAACAGGGGACGTCGCCTTTACCGTGCATGAGGGGAAAAAAGCGAGAGTTCTTCAATCTCGCGAGGATTGGGCAGAGATCGAACTTGAGAACGGCTGGAAGGGCTGGGTCAATCAAGGCAGTTTAGACGAAATTTAATGCGTCATATTGCGATTTACTCATGAACAGCCTCGCACACCCTGCATTCATCGCCGACAAAAATCAGCGTATAGCCTCGCAAATTGGACATGGATCGCGCTTCCTTTGTGGCGAGATAACCCTTTAATTGCGTAATTGCCGCACGCTTTCTTTTTGATAATTGATTTCCTTCGCTTTTTTTCATATACTTTAATTCAATCGCAAACTGGTAGTTCGGGATGACCGGAGGGCGTGTCAGTAGCAGCAAATCCACATAACCGCCGCCCAATTCATACTCGCTTTTGATGAAGTAAAGATTTGTCAGACTGAGATAGGACACAATCGCCACTTTGATATATTTCTCATCAAATCGCTTGAAATCCTGAAACGACAGAACCTTAAGCAGTTCCTCAACCACCTTGATAAAAGGTGCCAGATTGTTATGCAGAGCCATTGCTTCCAGAGCAGAGCTTATCGTGTCTGTTTTCAGCTTGATTTGATGCCGATCTTCGATCACCCTGGCAAAATATTTCAGATAAAGCTGTGTGACGACGTAATTCGGGACGCAAAAATTAATACGAGCCAGCGCGGCTTGTTTGATCGTAATTATTCCCATATAAAACAGCAGCGAGATAAAATCATCCCGATCAAATTCCTTTTGCAACGAGAATTCAGCCGTTAATTGCGCGCTGATGTTCTTTTCGATAATTAACTCATTAAGCGTCTCAAGGTTCAACTCCAAATTGCCTAACTGAAAAAGACGGGCGATTTTGCTATAATCAGATGAAATATTTGTGTCGATTAACTGCTTTGGTATCCTATACTTATGTCCCTTTGTTAGGTGATTCAGGAAATATAGTGCCATGTCAGGGTTGAAAATTCTTTCCGAGGAATTTTGATTAAAACAATACCCATTATAATAGTCCTTCATCATTTTGAACAAGTCGTCGATATCTCCAGGATAATCGCGGCAGGTCGTTTGCAATAACCGACGGGTTTCAGATTCTGTAAATCCCATCATGGCATTCAGATCTTCATCTAATGTATCATTTTGGGCAATATTAAAACCGCTTGTCATGCTATCAAGAGTGATTGGCGTCACGCCGGTAACAAACATCCTGTCCACAATTCCGTCATAAGTCCCGTATTTGATGCTTTCGTAAAACTTGCGCACAAAGCCAGTCCTGGAAACAATATCGCTGAACGCATTCGGATCGCTCGACAGCATTTCATTGGCAAAATGATCATACTCGTCGATCAGGATGTAGATTTTATGACGGAGTTTGGTTTCTTGGATGCTTACAAAGAGTGTTTTGATGATATTTGCCGGCTTATCGATATTCTCAAAATACTCGTAAGTTAATTCATATTGTAAGCAAAATTTTTTGACTCCAATAAGAACATTTTTCCGAAAATCAGTAAAAGCCGTCTCTTTTGTTTGGGTATCAATTTGACTAAAATCGAAATTTAGGATTAAATACTTATTTGCTTTTTTCGTCGGCTGCTTTCCGATAGCGAATTTTCCAAAAAGATGGGTGAATTTCTCCTTCCTGGCGACGTCGTAATAGTAGGACAGCATGGAAACAAACAAACTTTTTCCAAATCGACGCGGGCGTAGAAAAATAATATAGCTTTCGTTGAGATTTTCTAATTCATTGATATATAAGGTTTTATCGACGAAATAATACCCATCGTTGATAAGTTTCTCAAAATTAGAAATGCCATAAGGAAGTTTAATCATAGAAAAATTACCTCAATATTTATGAATACATCCCAGAGAAAGGAAAAACAAATTGAGTTCCGTAGCCTCCATCCAATAAATATATATTCCTGAATGGACTTTGTCACCATTATTGTTTGTGCCGTCCCAAATAATTTTATTGGGAGAAATAGGTTTGAAGGAACCTCATATTTGGCGTTTCGGTTCATTGTTGCAGAAACAAAATGGCGAATAGCGGTTATTAGAATCCACAATTTTTTATATGAACTGAAGGATTTTATGAAAAACGTAGTAGCACTTTTTTTATCTATTTTGATGTTTTTAGGCTCACTTCCATCTGAATTTGTCATTTGTTTAGGTTCGAATGACCATGTGAAGATTGAAGTGAGCGTGAATAAATCATGCCATAGAAGTCATAACGACTCGAGTTCTGGTTTGGATTGTGATGTGCATTGCTGCGATGACTGCGTTGATATACCGATTACCAATTTTGTCCCTGACATGACAATTTTGCATCGCCCTACCCCCATCTCTCTTAAAATGTCTGTTCGATTTATTTCTGCTGCCATAGAAAGTATGCTGTTGTTTTATGAATTTCACAGATTAGATAAAACAGATATCTTTTCTATGATCCCCTCTCTTATACTTTCCTCGATTCGATCCACTGTTCTCATCCTGTGATCCGTACTCGCTTCTCTAAAATTGCTTATTAATTTTTGTTCTATTTTTGTTTAAATAATATTAAAGAGCATTAAGGAGTATATAAAATGATACGATTGTATTATTTGATGTATCTACTCGTCTCAATTTCTATAGCGGGATGCGGATCCTCTCCAATGTGGTCGCCGCCGCGCCCCTTACATGACGATATTTCGGTCGTCATGCCGACATCGGCTCAGCCGGATGAGATTCTGGAGAATCCCAGCGGGGACCTGACTCTGCGTCACACATTGTCTCTGGTGATGCGACAGAATTCTCACCTGAAAGCCGCTGCTTGGGACGTCCACATAGCCGCAACGCAACAGCGTGGAGCGGCTTTGCTTCCCAACCCTGAGTTGGAAATCGAGTACGAAAATTTTGACGAGCCTGAGACGTCTATTTCACTTAGCCAGATTGTTGATCTGGGTTTCAAACGCTTTCCGATCACAAAAGCCGCTCGTTATGGATCGGAGATGGCAGCATGGAGCTTTGAAGCCGAGCGTATCGCTCTGCTCACCGAAGCGACTCAGGCTTTCATCGACGTCCTGACCGCGCAGGAACATCTTGCCCTTGCCCAAGAAATGACGCAAATCGCTGACAGGGTTCATGCTATGACAATGGGTCGGGTGCAAGCCGGGCATGTTTCGCCCATCGAAGAGAGTCGCGCGGATGTGGAAAGATCGCTGGTCCAACTGGATTTAGAGCAAGCTCGGACAGATCTCACTGCCAGCCGGAACTATTTGGCTTCGTTGTGGGGATCGCTTTCCGCTGAATTTGACAAGGTTTCGGGCGATCTAAATAAAATAACTGAGCCCCCGAGTATGGAGACGGTCATGGCGCGTCTGCCGCAAAATCCGGAGTTAATCCGCTGGATTGCGGACATTCAACAACGGAAAACTATGCTGACTCTCGAAAAATTGGCGCGCCTTCCGGAAATTACTCTGACCGGCGGCATGAAGCGCGCGGATGAGTTGGAAGATGATGTTTTTTTCGTCGGAGTCGGTCTGGAGATTCCCCTGTTCAACCGCAATCAGGCCGCGATTCAGGAAGCAGGTTATCACGTTCGACAGGGTGAGTTTGAACGTCAATCCGCGGAAACAGCTCTCAAAATGGCTCTGATTAATGGCTGTAATCAATTGCAACAAACCTACGATGCGAGTCAGGCATTTCGGACGCGGATCATTCTCTCGGCGGAAAACAGCTTTGAAGCGATCGATGAAGGCTATCAAGCGGGTGAATTCAGCCTGCTGGATCTATTAGATGCTGAGCAAACATTAGCTGATGTTCGCACCAAATATCTTGATACTTTGACTGATTATCACTACGCGCTCATTAAAGTCGAGCAATTGATTGGTCAGAAACTATTTGTTATCAAAACTGAGGAAAAAACTGAGGAGAATTAAGCATGAAATTAATATTTCGTATTTTATTGATTATTGGAGTCGTTATTATCGGCAGTGGGTTAATCCAGCGTCAATTTTCGACGGAAATCGTCTCGCTACAAGCCGAGGAAGCCCACGACGATCATGAAGGGCATGATCATGGGGACGACGATGCTGACCACGAGGCTGAAGGCGACGATCATGAAGGGCATGATCATGGGGACGACGGCACTGAACCGGTAATTCCGTTGTTCACAACGGATCAGCAGACTAAGTTTGGAATACACATTGAGCGTGTCGCCAAAGGTCGCATCGAACAGGAGATCAAGTTGACTGGCGAGGTCAAAATCAATGAAGATCGTTTGGCGCATTTGGCACCGCGTATCGCCGGCGTTGTCCTTACCGCGCGCAAGAATTTGGGGGATACGGTCAGGAAGGGCGAGGTCATAGCGACTTTTAATAGCCGAGATCTGGCAGATATAAAATCATCCTATCTTTCCTCGAAGGAGCGATTGGATTTGGCAAAGATCAATTTCCAGCGAGAAGAGGAAATGTGGTCAAAAAAAATCATTTCCGAGCGGGATTTTTTGGAATCCAAACAGGAATTGGCTGAGTTTGAAATTGAATTTCGCGCGGCGAAACGTCAGCTCCACGCTCTCGGTTTTACTCGCAATTCGATCGAATCTCTGAACCATAATTCCGACGTAGACCTGACCAGTTATCAGTTGACCGCGCCCTTTGACGGTGTGGTCATTAAAAAGCACATTGTCCAGGGCGAGTTGGCGACCGAGGAAACTATCGTGTTCGTCATTGCTGATTTGTCATCGCTGTGGGCGGATTTGATCGTCTATCCCCAGGATCTGACTTCCGTCTCCGAGGGGCAATTGGTCACCATATCCGCGTTGGAGGGCACCCTGACAGCGACGGGTAAAATTTTCTATCTCTCCCCAGTGGTGACCGCGGAAACACGCACTGGATTAGCCCGCGTTATGCTTGATAATTCGCATGGACGGTGGCCTGCTGGAATTTTTATCACTGCGACTATTGGGGTGGACGACGACCATGATCACGACCGCGAAACTCTTACCATCGATAAAAATGCGGTGCAGAATTATAATGGCCAACAAGTTGTATTTATCGTCACAAATAAAGGTTATATCCCGCAAACGGTGCGAGTCGGACGTTCCGATTCGCAAAAAATAACGATCATCGACGGGCTAACGCACGGGCAGGCTTATGTGAGCCGCGGCGCGTTTGAACTCAAGGCCCTCCTTGTCACCCAATCCATGGACAGCCACGCCGGACACGGTCATTAAGGAGGAACTCAATGCTGGATAAACTGATTGAAATTTCTCTGCGCGAGCGGTTGGTGGCTCTCATAATCTTGATCGGTATCACACTTTTTGGGATTTATCGATACAACAAACTCCCTGTGGACGCTTTTCCCGACATTTCACCGATCATGGCGTCGATTTTTGCCGAGGCGCACGGCATGGCTCCGGAGGAGATCGAACGATTGATCACTTTTCCTATCGAGACGGCAATGAATGGGCTACCCAGCGTGACCCAAATAAAATCTACGTCGGCATTTGGCTTGGCAGTGATCTACGTCTATTTTGAGGACGATGTGGACATATATTTCGCCCGTCAGATTGTCGCGGAACGCCTCGCGAGTGCCATGGCAGACCTGCCGGATATGCACGAACCGCCCGCTCTGGGACCCATTTCCACTGGGCTGGGGCAGATTTTCATGTATTATCTGACTCTTGACAAAGATACGGACACCGGCGGTAAGGAACCAAACACCTACTTGCGCGAGATCAACGACTGGGTGGTCAAGTTCCAGTTGCAAACCGTGACCGGTGTGACCGACATTCTGTCAGTTGGCGGTCATGTGCTGCAATATCAGATTCAGGTCAGCCCTGACGCCATGAATCAATATCAGATCGGATTGGAAGATGTGGTCGCCGCGATTCAGGACAACAATCGCAACGCCGGGGGACAATTTTTGGTCATCGGTCAAGAGGAGTATCTGGTCCGGGGACTCGGTTTGCTACAAAACCTGGAGGACATTCGCAATCTACAAATCAAGGTCGTCAACGGATCTCCGATCCGTGTCAGTGATGTGGCGCGGGTCGATTTTGGCAATGAAATCCGACGCGGCGTGGCCACTCGCAATGGAGAGGAAGAGGTCGTATCCGGGATCGTGCTGCAACTTTTTGGCGAAAATACTTCTGCGGTCATTGGGCGACTTTATGAAAAAATTCCCGATCTGCAAGCCTCCTTACCGGAAGGCGTCACCATCGTCCCCTACTACGAACAAGCCGAGTTGGTCAAGCACGCCACCGATACAGTCAAAAGTGCTCTGCTGATTGGCGGTGTACTTGTCCTGGTTGCCTTGTTGATTTTTCTGGGGAATTTCCGCACTGCTTTTATCGTCGCGCTGGCACTGCCATTATGCGCGCTGATTGCTGTAATCTTCATGGGTATCAAAGGGTTATCAGCAAATTTGATGTCCTTAGGGGGGATCGCTATTGGCATCGGTATGCTGGGCGACGGAGCTATTGTCATGGTTGAAAACATCTATCGTCAGCTCGGGGATCCGACAAATGCGAAACGCGAAAAACTTGATATTATCAAAGCCGCCGCGCATGAAGTTGGACGACCCATTGTATTTTCTATCGCCATCATTATCATTGTTTTCCTTCCCATCTTTACCTTGCAGGATGTGGAGGGCAAGATGTTCACCCCGCTGGCATTCACCATCACCTTTGCCCTGATCGGCTCTATTTTTGCCGCGCTGGTCATGGCTCCAGTCCTCTCATCCTATTTATTGAAATCGGGAACTCGCAAGGAACCCGCATTTCTGGATATGATGAAAAATCGCTATCGCAACCTGGTAAACTGGTCGCTCAAGCATAAAAAGTTGATCGTCACTGCGGCTCTCATTTCGTTTATCGCGGCGATAGGAGTCATGCCGTTTCTTGGCGCGGAGTTTATCCCCACGTTGGAAGAAGGTTCGATTTTGATCGGCGTGGCAATGGCTCCCTCCATCTCGTTGGAAAAAGCGACCCAGACCACCATGCAATTGGAGCGGCAGATTATGGCTTATCCGGAGGTGACGCAAACTGTCTCGCGCATTGGCAGGCCCGAAGCAGGGAGCCATCCCCATCCGGTGAATTACGCTGAGGTGCATATTGATCTCACGCCGAAAAGCACTTGGCGATTTTCATCAAAAGAAGAGCTGATTCAAGCGTTAAATGATGATTTAAAGGAATATCCTGGCGTGCAATTGAGCTTTACTCAGCCGATTCAAAACGCGTTTGACGAGCTTTTATCCGGCGTCAAAACCCAGTTGGCGATCAAGCTGTTTGGCGAGGATTTGACTGTGATGCAAACCAAAGCCACTGAGATTCGCAACGTGATTGACACCATTCCCGGGTTGGTTGATCTGTCCGTAGAGCAGAGTTTTGGTCAGCCTCAGGTACAGGTGATTGCCAATCGCGACGCTTGCGCCCGATACGGCGTTACTGTTGCCGATGTGCTGGAGCTGGTCGAGTTGGCTATTGGCGGCGAGGTCATTGACCAGCTATATCTCAACACCAGACGCTTCGGGATTTTTATCCGCTATCAGGAGCCATATCGGGTGGATACGCAGGCAATTCGCCAGCTTCTTGTGCACACAGCAGACAGTGGTTTGATCCCTCTGGCGCAGATTGCCGACGTCCAAGAAGTCATTGGACCCATTCAGATTAACCGTGAGAAAAATCAGCGGCGGTGGATCATTCAGGCAAATGTGCGCGGGCGGGATATGGGCGGCGTTGTGAGCGATATTCGCGAGCGAATAGCGGAGAAAATTGACCTGCCTCCAGGCTATTATCTGGAATATGGGGGACAATTTGAGAACCAGCAACGGGCAATGAAACGGCTGAGCGTTATCGTGCCGCTGGCGATTGGTCTGATTTTTTTCATGCTGTTTCTGACATTTGACAACTTTCGCCACGCTTTTTTGATCATAATTAACGTACCCATGGCTTTGATTGGCGGCGTATTTGGATTGCTGATCACCGGCGAGTATCTATCCGTGCCAGCCTCAGTGGGATTTATCGCCCTGTTTGGAATTGCCATGCAAAACGGCGTGGTGCTCGTCTCGACAATCAAGCAGTATAGCGAACAGGGACTGGCGTTGGATCGCTCAATCATTGAGGCGGCGATAGTGCGTCTGCGCCCGGTATTGATGACCGCGTTTACCACGATTCTGGGTTTATTGCCCCTGCTTATTTCCACGGGAATTGGTTCGGAGGTACAGCGTCCGCTTGCCATCGTAATCGTATTCGGCCTGCTGACATCGACCCTGCTCACACTGATTGTGATTCCAGCATTGTATGAGTGGTTTGTTGGGAGAACTTAATTTATTATGAAGATATGAACCGTGAATGAGCGAGGATTTTTGACCCTAAGGGTTATAGAAACCCTTAGGGTCTTACTTACGCGTGAAGTTCTAATTATCTCATGTCCAGTCTCTTACCAATTTTCGATCTCCGATATAAAGGTCGCTCGGCGCATGGGGATCCAACGCCCATTTCATCCGCGTAATACCTTCGGTGATATCTTTGACCGAACCGCAATAGCTTAGCCGCAAATATCCATCCATACCGAACACAATGCCGGGAACAGTCAGCACCTGGACTTTTTCGATGAGAAGCTGAGAGATTTTCAAGGAATCTTTTTCGTAAGCACTGAAATCCGCGAAAAAGTAGAAGGCTCCATCCGGTTTACAGACTTTCACGCCTTGGAATGAATTCAAATGATCCAGCATCACATTGCGATTGTTTTCCAACGTCACTCTGAGATCTTCGATGCATGACTGCGAGCCGTTCAGGGCACCGACAGCGGCTTTTTGTGAGATCACAGAGGTACCCGATGTCTGATGCGCCTGAATATTGGTCATGGCTTGGATTACCGTTTTGCTTCCGATTGCCCACCCGATCCGAAAACCGGTCATCGCATATTGCTTGGAGACTCCGTTGACCAGAATCAGCTTGGAATTTTCTGAAAAATCCGTCGCGTATTCGTAGCAATTCACCGGTTTTTTGTCGCCAAATATGAGCCGATGATAGATGTCGTCCATGATCAAATAAATGTTCCGTTTCTCGCAAAATTGAACAATATCCGAGATAAATTCGGCGGAATAAACCGCGCCGGTCGGGTTGTTCGGGCTATTGATAATGACGGCTTTGGTGAAGGAATTGACCCGCGACTCAATGTCCTGCACACGGGGATAAAAGGAGCCGTCTTCGGCAAGAACAGGCACGGGTACCGCGTGACAAAGTTTGACCATCTCAGGATAGCTGACCCAATAGGGAGCAGGGAAAATCACCTCTTCCCGTGGATTCAAAATAGCTTGCAACGCAATCATAATTGCTTGTTTTGCACCGCCGGATACAATCACATTTTTCGGCGTAACCAGTCTATTGTAATTCTCTTCCGTATAGCGGATGATTGCTTTCTTAAGCTGAGGGATCCCACCGGCTGGCGTATAGCGAATTTCTCTCGTATTGAGATGGTCAGACGCGGCTGTCACAGCACCCATCGGAGCCTTGCTTTTTGGTTCCCCCCCTCCGAGGTGAATCACCGGCTCTCCCTTCTTACGGAGGATCGCCGCTTTTTCGTTCAACGCCAGAGTGAGTGAGGAGCCGATCGTTTTAGAAATTTGACTTATACTCATTTTTTTCCTCTCTATAATTAAATCCATTACCAGGAGATTCATATTGCAAAAATTTTCAATATGAATGCGTTGTTTTCTATGGATTCAAAAAATATATGTTTTTATACCAAATGCAAGGACTTTCACTTTTATTTCCACCGATATCTAAACAGGTTTCCAAGTATTGAAAATGTAAAAAGATAAGGAAGATGAAGCACCTCAGCGGGAAATAGCCATAGCAATAATTTCTCCTCGCCGACTGACCCGGCAAATTTTTGCAGCAACATAAAATCAACGATTAGCTTGAGACCGAAAGTGGTAAGTAAAAATTTCCATGAGATAACGCCCCCTAACGCCGCAAAAAATAGGAATGCCAATTGCAGATAGAATCCCGCGACAAAAATCAATGGTGCCAACAGCCAAATCGGATAGTAGCGTATCTTAGAGTGGCGTCTTTTTTCCTGCTCATATAATACCCGTTTTGAGACTGGGGTTTGTGTCGGGACAGACGCGGATTTGTCTGCGACAAAGGCAAAACGAACCGATTTATAGCGGTTCAGCTTCTGCACAAAAAGATCGTCGTCGCCGGAATGCAGATGTCCGATACCGCGAAATCCATCCACTTTCTCAAAGAGAGACTTTCGGTATGCCAGATTGCGACCCGCCGCGCCGATGCCGATATTCCATCCTGCCGCGCCAGCGTAAACAGCACTCATAGCGAGCCGTTCGAGTCGTCTGAGGGTGGCTATGAGAGGGGATTTTTTCGGAATATCATGTGGGGAATAGCCGATAGCGACGTCGATTTGGTCCGTAAAATATCGAGCCGTGGACCTCAGCCAGCCAGGAGGCGGGAGACAATCCGCATCGGTGAAGAGGAGTCTCTCATATTTGGCGGCGCGGATCCCAGCGGTCAGGGCGTTTTTTTTACCGACCAGATCAGGCATCTCAGAGCGCGTCCGAACCAGGCGGAGATTGGATAGGCTAACTTGCCTCTGATTGACGATCTCCGCTGTCCGGTCTGTCGAGCGATCGTCTACGATAATGATCTCGAATTTTTCTATGGGATAATCCTGGATCGTCAAAGCGGTGAGAAGTTCGCCGATATTTTCCTCTTCATTGCGCGCCGCGACAATAACCGAGATTGGAGGAGTATGCTCATGCCCTGGCTTCGGCAATATATATAAGCCTATCATAAGCAGTATAATAAGGATAAGATAAATAGTTGTGAATATACAAATTATTACTACCAAATCGATATTCCCCAAATTGAAATCAGCTGATCAGGCTTGCGTCATAGCGTTGGTAGACCTTGTATATGTCGCTCGGCATTTTGACAATCCGCCCATCCTTTCTGACCACAACGTGCTGGGTATAACCGGACGCGATTGGCAAGCCATCTTTTCGATATATCTCATATTCAAAGCGGATCGAGCGACTGCGCACCTTGGATATCCAGGTGAAGACTTGGAGTTCGTCGTCATATCGGGACGCGTTTTTGTATCGGCAGAACGCCTCGGTAAGCGGGAAATGGAATCCCCTTGCCTCAACCGATGAATACGGGATTTTCAATTTATGTCCAAAATCCCCGCGACCTACTTCGAACCATGGGAGATAGGATGCATGGTGGACAATCCCCATGGCGTCGGTTTCGGCATAGCGCACCCGAATCAATGAGATGGAATAGTGTTCTTTTGGTAGCGTGGTGTGCATAGCGTTTCTCCCTTCCAGTCTGCTACCAGACGGTGAGTTATTCAGTCAAAATGTGAACAAAAAAATCCCGAAGGTCGTTAACGACCTCCGGGATTCGGATTGATGGCAATGGGCGGTTAACCCACGGCCCCATGTATGATTACTTCAACAGAGTCATCTTCTTCATCGTGTGGAAGTCGCCCGCTTCCAACGTATAGAAGTAGATGCCGCTGGAAACCTTGGCATGATTGCTATTTGTGCCGTCCCAGATCATAT
This sequence comes from Candidatus Cloacimonetes bacterium 4572_55, assembly GCA_002084765.1. Taxonomy (GTDB): domain Bacteria; phylum 4572-55; class 4572-55; order 4572-55; family 4572-55; genus 4572-55. The sequence goes on from NBMB01000041.1 coordinate 62,020, forward strand.
TGTAGTAATCTCTTTCCAGAGGTTGATCAACCAATGTTTTCACCAATTGGCCGGAAGTATTATAGACCTTCAGGGTCGTATGAGCCGGCTCTTTGATGGCAAACGAGATGGTTGTCATTGGATTAAACGGATTCGGAAAATTCTGTTCCAAGCTGAATTCGCTCGGACCAAATCTCGGTGTCTTTACGACCAGAATCTCGCTTTGGAAGGTCTCTTTCCCTTCGATATCCACATCCGCCAGGCGATAGTAATAGGTAGTCTCGCCTTGTACCGACGCGTCCGCGTACGAATAGTCGTTGCCGCCGACGATCAGCGCGTCATTCAGCAGTTCTCCGGTGACCTCAGGATTTTCGCTGCGATACAGGTTAAATCCGAGATGATCGGTTGCCGAACCGACACTCCAGTTTAGCATAATGGTCTCTTCATTGACGAGATAATCGAACGAAGCCAGCTCTATACTGACTGGTAACTCGAAGAACACTTCCATCATATCGCCAAGCAAGTCGGTCAATGTGCTGGTTCCTGTATCGGCCAAGCCGCCCAACTGGAAGCTGGATCCGACAGTCTTGTAAGAACCCGCGTCGTTGGCGACCATACAATTATAGCCGACTTCCTGATTTTCCATCACAACATAGGAGCCGTTCATCGGATCGATATGATCGATATAGCTGTTTCCGCCAATGTATGAGAACTCATACCCGTCGGCAAAACCCGCAACGCCAGTGACAGTGGCAAGGTCGCCTGTTCCATCTGCTAAGCCGACGATGTTGAAGTAGGGATGGAGTGCTGTTTCCGTATCATAAGCCCATGTATCGCTACCTTCCATATAGAGATTTCCGCCAGCTTCGAGATAGTTTACTAAGGGGGTTGCTTCCTCTTCTGTCAACGGATGATATCCGAGGCCGTATATCCCGAGTAGCACGAAAATAGCGTCCATGCCACTGACCACCGGTGGCAGCTCCTCTATGGAAGTATAGATCGAGACAGAAGCATCCGGGCTCCAGCCCTGAATTGCGTCACGAAGAATTTCTCCAGTAGCCATACCAGCTGTGGGGTCCACTAAATCGACAATCGCAAATCCAGTCGGCGCGCAAGCCGACATGGTGACATGATTGGACTCTTCGCTCATATTTGGCTCGTAATCTTCAGCCGTGACATAATATTCGTAAATGGTTTCCGGATCAACCGACTCATCCTCGTAGAACATAGGCATGCTTTCTTGATTCTCGGCTACGATCTGATGAATCGCTGCGTTGTTCCGGTATATGGTCACTTTATACAAGTCGGTGAGTTGATCCCCGTTTGCATTAAGAGATGGGTTGACCCAGCTCAGGCGAATTATCTCTTGATCGCAAAGACCTTCCGCGCCCAAATTAGATGGCGCGGCAGGAGCCATGCCATCTTCTGGCAAGGCGCAGGCTCCGTCGTTGCCCTCAGGTCGCTGGTCGCTTTCATCGTCAACATTATAGAGCACCGCCACCTTGTAGCAATACATAATATCTTCAACCGAGCTGACCTCGAAATCATCATAGAAGGTCGCGTTAGGATCGCCGTTCAATGTAGGCGTATTCATCTCATCGAAGGAACCGGTCAAGCCTTCTCGACGATATATACGGAACCCAATCAAGTCGTCTCGCACCGCAGGATTGTCATCGTTACGGATCAGACCATAATTGTCGGATGCGTCAAGCGGTTCTGGCAGGTTTACCTCGATGCCTTTATCCTGCATGATGCTGACCGCCTGGGCGTACGATTTGGCGTAAGCCGGGGCGTTTGTCAGGCTGGGACGATCCGCCGAGCCGGTATGCAGAGAAAGGTTTCTCGCGCCACCGTTCACGTCGATGAAGTCGAATCCGAACTCAGCCGCGTCGGCTCCGGTATAGTTAAATCCGAATATCGCGGAACTGCCTGAATAGCCGCCGAGGTCGATTGTGGTCTCATACCATTCCCAGTCCGTAAAGACGCCCGCGTCGGACTCACTCCAAAGGCTTTCCCAGGTAGCACCCTGGTCTGTGCTGATCTTGACATAGACTTCGCCATTGTCATTGGGATCGACAAACCAGGTGTAACTGCCCATCCACCAGAAGCTGATGTAGGAGTCGCTATCCAACGCGACTGCCGGAGAGATCATCCACTCATCTTGCGGATTCAGAGCCTCGTCATAGAGACAATGCGAGTTGTAAGCACCTTCATACGGATTGTAGTCGGACATAGACCAGTGCTCGCTCGCGTCGGACTCAATGACTGTCCAATCAGGAGGCGGCATCACATTGTCCTCAAAGCCTTCGGTAAAGCCAGCCGCGCCGCCGCCGCCTAACGGATGACTCCATGAAACGCGGATATATTCGCCGGTAGGACCAGAGGTCGCCTGCACGTTGGAGACCGGAATCAGACCGATCGGCGTCTGCACCTCGTTGGAATAGCCGTCACTTAATGTATTGTAGTAGTCCATAGCGGCTACGCGATAATAATACAAGCCGTCCGGCTCATCATCCAAGGAATCCGTATAGAGTGCATCGTCGCTTGTGCCGATCTGAGAAAAGTTTGATTCGGCAGTTCGACGGAACACAAGGTATTCCATAAAGTCATACTCGGTATTATCATCCCAGAACAGCGTCACTTCACGACCCTGACTGGCAACGCCCAGGTTGGTCGGATCTGCAGGAGGAGCATTTATCGGTACAGCCGAGATTTCCTCGGTCGTTGCGCTTTCGCCTCCGTCACTGTAAATCGCGCTAATGATATAATAATATTGCGTGCCGTTTGCCAGACCTTCATCCAGTCCAGTGGGCAGGTTGTCGTCATCCGGTCCGAAATCGTCATATTCCAACACTGTCGGATCACTGATCTCTATGACCAGATTAGCGGCTGTAGGCTGAACCCCAGGCGAGGTAGACCGATACAGACGATATCCTTCGTGATCGCGAGTATCCCGAACAGCAATGGCGTCCTGACTTACATGATTCGAGCGATACGCGTTCAGCACCTGGTTCATACCGAGTGCTTTGAAGTCTCGGTCCATGTATTCGGTCACTGCGTCGTTGAATTGAACCGATAGACCCGATCCTTGCACATTGTGCACTGTAAAATTGCCAGCCGAATACGTGGATTGTGCGTCGCCTAACTGAGCCAACGGGCTATCCGGCATAGAGGTCGGGAATGGAGAGATGAAACAGTGGATGTTCCAGTTGAAATCCAATCCATAACCGACCAATTGTTCCCACGCGGCACCGTCGAGTGATATCCAGCCGCCTTTATCCGGAACTTGAGGACCCGCGTCGCAGCCAGCGGGAAAATCGCCGGCGTTATGGGTTGCCTCAAATCCGATCCAATATTCCAAATCGGATTGAAGTTGAATCGGCGTGTCCAGCCCGACTTGCGAGAATTGTTCGGCTTCAAAATCCGTGACGTCCTGGGTGTAGATTTCCGTCCCAGGATTCCCGAGACTTCCGCCTTCCCACACCTTCAGAACCAATGTGACGCTGGGTACATTAGCCCAGAACTCGACCAGACTCAGGTAGCTATTCACAAAAGGATCCACGTCAACTACGTCAAAACGCACGGCATAATAAAATGTCCCGCCGCTTGTCAAGCCAATTGCGTCATTATTTTCTCCATTATCCCATTGTAGCCACCCTTCTTCTCCAGGAGGCATTCCCGGCGGCACCCAATTCAAGGGGATATGACCGTCAAGCCCGCCTTCTGCAGATAGTGTGGTCGGAGGAATATTGCCGACAAGCGCGATGACTTGATTACTGAGTCCGCCTTCTTCCTCATACGCGTCTTGCGCGGTGACTTTGTAGAGATAGACGCCGTCTTCAGCGTTGCCCAAATCGTCTTGATAGCTTTCGCTGGTCACAAGACCGTCGCTATTGATCTGAACAAATTCGCCCTCGAAACCGAGCGTGCGCCAGACATTATAACCGGCCAGGTCATAAACGTCCACCTCGTCCCAGCTTAAGCTGACGATTCGGTCTGTAATTGAATCAACAGCCAGATTTTCTGGAACTGGAGGAGCCGCGTTCACCGGCATAGCCGAAACCTCTGAGGTCGGGCTGCTTTCGCCGTCGTCGCCATAGAACGCTGTAATCACATAATAATAAGTTACGTCGTTTGCCAGACCGTCATCCAGTCCTGGAGGCAGATTTTCTGGGTCGGGCCCATCGTCTACGTAGGACAGAATTTCGCCGTCTTCCGTGCTGCCGACAAACGTTTCAGTATTCACGTCAAAGCCGGATTCCGTAGAGCGATAAATATTAAATTGCTCCAGATCACGAAGGTCCCGAGCAGTCGAAACCAGGGTCTCCGCGGGACGGAATGGATTATTCAAGATCGGCTCCACGCCTGCCGCTTCCAGCATGCTGATCGCTTTGCCGTAAGACTTGGCGTCCGGAGGCGCATTGAGAATAGAAGGAGATGAGACGCGATTATTGCGGAGAGAGAGAAGTCTTCCCGCGTCGCTGTTGACGTCAATGTAGTCAAAACCGAACTCAGCCGCGTCGGTTCCGGTATAGTTAAAAGCGAACATCGCGCCTTGACCCGCGTACGCGCTCAGGTCCAGAACTGTGTTATACCATTCCCAGTCTGTAAAAACGCCAGCGTCCGACTCGCTCCAAATAGCGTCCCAAGTGACACCCTGGTCTGTGCTGATCTTGACATAGACTTCGCCATTGTCATTGGGATCGACAAACCAGGTATAACTGCCCATCCACCAGAAAGATATGTAGGGATTGGCAACGCCTGCCAGGCTGACTTGCGGGCTGATCATCCACTCATCTTGCGGATTCAGAGCCTCGTCATAGAGACAATGCGCGTTATAAAGTCCTTCATACGGATTGTAGTCGGCCATAGACCAATGCTCGCTCGCATCGGACTCAATGACTGTCCAATCAGTCGGGGGCATCACGTTTTCCTCAAAGCCTTCCAGAAGACCGGCAACTCCGCCGCCACCGCCGGGAGGTCCCCAATTCAACGTAATGTAACCGTCGCCACCGCCAGTCGCGTTCGGACTCATCGGCGGAATGTTGCCGATCAAAGCCTGAACCGGCGAGCTGGGATCACTATTTTCGTCATAAGTATCCACTGTGGTCACCGCGTACATATAGACGCCGTCTTCTGAACTGGTCAGATCGTCTGTATAAGAGACGTCGGTCAACATCTCGCTATTAATTATCGCGTATGCGCCGAAGTTCAGACTGCGCCAGACATTATAACCGGCAAAGTCATAAACGTCCACATCGTCCCAAGAGAGATCGACAATCCGATTCTCGTATGTGATCTGGAGATTCTCAGGAGTCGGCGGTGCCCAGTTTGCCGGGGTGCCTGACGTGGTGGAGCAACCGCTCTCAACTTCGTCGTCATATTCGGCTCTGACGCAATAGTAATAGGTCGTGCCGTTGATCAAAGGCTCGCCATCCGGGACTCCGTCGCTATATTCGGTCACGTCCGCGCTGACGGAAGCGATCAATTCATAATCAGACGGCTCTTCATTGCGATAGATGTTATAACCTACCATGTCGCGGGTCACGTCCACGTCGCCGATAAAAATGTCATCAAGATAGAGGCCCATGCGGTTCACAGAGCCGTCGCCGCCAAAATGCCAGCGGATTATTGCATCTTGACCGGAGAATTCGCTTATATCAAACGCGTGTTGCACCCAAAAATCATTGGTG
>NBMB01000009.1 GCA_002084765.1 Candidatus Cloacimonetes bacterium 4572_55
TAAGAATTGATAATTAAAGAATTATATCTTTTTTGCCAAATTTTCTTCAGGAAAACAGAGCTTTTGCGCGCATTTCACTATATTCGCAACAGAGTCACAGAGAGCGCAGAGTCAACCCAAATAAGGGTTCTGAAATTCTCATAGAAGCTGAGTTCTCTTGGAAATGTCGTTAAAAATAGACTTTAACCCATTAAATATCAAACATCTGAGATATCTGGTTCTCCGAGGCTTATGAATAATGCAGGATAGAGTCGTTTTATGACGGGCATGCAAATCGAATAAATAAGCTCGGGTCAGTCGTTTTTAAACAAGAATACAACCCCGCCGATCAACGCGGTCGCCAAATTGACGATACCCGCTATAAATTCGATGGAGAAAGCGTGCGCAGATGGGACGCCAACGTTGGCAAACAGAAGAATTCCCGCTCCCTCCCGAACTCCGAAACCGCTTATTGACACCGGCATTAACATCAATACTCCCAGAATCGGAATGAAAATAAAAAAGTATAAGCCTGATATATAATTTATTCCCAAGGATAAAGCAATGATATAATGGGTGCTAATCCGCAAGAGTTGGATCGCCAAGCTGAGAATGGTCAGCCAACGCAGGAAGGGGATTTTGTCGCTATAGAGAAAGATTGCGTCTCGAATTGATTGAATCCGGTTGCCCGCCATATTTCTGGAAGCGCGGTTGATTATATCTACCATCCATTGACTGGTGCGAGAATTCAGCAAAAGAAAGACGCCGATGATCGTCGCCAGAAAAAATACGGCAATCAGGAGAATTATCCCGTTCAGCTGGGAGATGCGGAGAGCAAAAAAGGAAAAAAATAACGCCAATCCAGCTAAAATCAACATTCCCAGCAATCGATCAAAAAAGGTGGCGGCAAAAACTGCCTTTCGTTTGCCGGTTTTGCGTCCAATGTCGTATATTTTCAACACTTCCCCGCCTATATTCGCGGGCAAGAAGTTATTGAAAAAAATTCCGGCAAGGTAGCTGACGATCGTATCGCTCCACGAGAGGTAGACCTTCTGCGCGTTCAAGAGCAATTTCCACTGCCACGCCTGTAACAGGTTGCTGATAAAAAGGATAACCATAGACCAGATAAGAAGAATCGGGTCAGCTGAGCGCATCTGCTCGATCAAGGACTCCACTCCGATCTGGTAGACTAACACGGCGACCAGGAGTGAGCTTGCGCCGACCTTTGAGCCAATCTTGATATATTTGATACATACTTTACTGTCGTAACCGCGATCTCTATTATTCATTTTTCGGCCTGTCTCGCCCACGAATTACGCGGATTCATCTTTCCGTCCGATCACCCCGATGGTGAAAAAAGTCCACTTGCTCCACTCCATCTCTGACAATTTCCGACGAAGATTCTGTCGAGCCTTCAAAAAAAGAGGGATTTTTTTTGGATACAGCGGCAAATTTACCAGGCGCAATTTCCACAAAATTTCCCGAAGGATACGGTAAAAAAGAGAGGGGTCCATCCACTCGCCATAAGAATGTTTTTCGATAAATCCGGCTTGTTTCATAGCGGATCGGAGTTGCGCGATGCTAAATTGCTTCTCCCAACCAGCAAACCATTTGTTCAAAAGGATCAAAATTTGCTTGATCACCGTGTAGATATGGAAGGTTTGCGGCACATCGACCAGAGCGTATCCACCCGGCTTCAAAGCGCGGTGATTTTCTTGCAACAAGCGCAGGTCGTCAGGGGTTCGGAAATGCTCCAGCAATCCTTGATGAAAGATCGCGTCAAAGCTATCGGATTTGATCGGCATTGCCAGCGCGTCGCCCCAAATATAGCGCACTGTGACCCCTTCCCTCTCGGCAAGAGAGCGCACCACGTCCAACGACTCTTTGATATAGTCCAGTACGTAGACCTCAGCTCCCATCTTTGCCAGCCGAACGCTGTCCCTTCCAGACCCAGCACCCACCTCCAAGATGCGAAGACCTTTCACATCCACCATCTTTATGAGATTGTCAACGAGGACTTCCGAAGTGGGGTAAACCTCGTCAATATTACGTTTTGTCCACAATTTTCGCCAATTATCAGGCGTGGATTTTCTCATAGCTATCCTTTCATTATGCTGATCGGTTGCAGCCGCGCTATTTTCCGGATCAGCCCACATCTTTCTAAAAGATTTACGATTCCTCCGGTTGGGTAAAAAGCGTTCGAGGACTCTTCCCGCAATGTTCTTGAGCTATCGAATTTGACATAGACCCCCGCCTTTTCTAAATCTTGGGATACCTTCGGATTTTTCACAATGTCTCCGGCTCGAAATCGGCTGAATTTACGGGCGGATTCCACCGGTATAGACCCGAAACATTCGTTGAAAGCTCTGTCCGTGCCGACAACGATATAGCAGTCGTCGCTCATGCCCCCTCGGATCAGGACAGGCTGCCCGATCGAGCGATACGGCGCGGCGAGCGATAGATGGCCCGCGGGAAATGCGCGGGCGCACCCCTTACGGTAGATTGCCAGGCTCACTGCGCGCCGATTCAGCGAGTAGCTTTCAATCCGGGGCAGATTTTCCGATACGTCAAAAAGCTGCGGCATATTGATCGGCTCTGTTTGGCTACCCAACTCTTGGCTCAGAGCTTGACGAATTCGATGAATGATGATCTGACGAGTTGCCCAGGCAAAATTTTCCGCGGCTGCGACACCGGCAAGGAACCGAGCACCTGATTCGGACTCTATTGGCGCGCATATCAGCTCCCTTTTAAATAGTCGAACACGGCTGTTTTCGTCCGACTGCATACGGTTCAAATGATTCTGACAAATTTGGAAGCCAACGTTTCCCGCGTCTGCGCGCACAGCCGCGCAAATTTGATCAGGGGTCAGCGATAAGAGGTGGGCAACGGCTGGATCATAAATATTTTTTACAGAAAAAAATGTGATAAAGTTCCCAGCGGACCCCAACGCTCCCAAACTTTGCGAGGCCGCGGCTATCAAGCCTGGGTCAGAGCCGGCGGAAGCTCCGTCAACACACCCGCGTTCCTCTGTAACTTCGAGGTCTTTCTCTCGACCCATGCCATTTTCGACTGCCCACCGCGCTCCGTTTTCAAATATCGATTCGATGTCTACCTTAGAGAGCTTGTATCTTCCCTGTTGATTGACGCCGGCAGGCACGCTGTTCCAAAGTCTGTGGATCAATGATGGGATGCGCTCCTTTATATCCGCGGAATTCAGATCGGTTTGTAATAACCGGACGCCAGAATTTATACCACTGCCCACCCCTCCCGGAGCCGCTACGCCGATTTTGCTCTCAACCGCGACGATAGCCCCTGTGGGGAAACCATATCTGTTTCTAAGATTGGGCATTCCGACCACATGTTTGACAATACCAGGCATAAAGGCAAGCTCGATCAGACTCTCAAGCCCCTTGTTAGCTTGTTTCATCCGATTGATCATGCCTTTTGTCGCGTACAATATGCTCGGCGCGCGCATCCCTTTTATATAATGTTGGGGGATACGCCACCGTTCAGAATCGATTTTTTCTAATAGTACCATATATTATAGATGAAAATAATAGACGAAATAGATAAATCGTCCGGGAGAACAGCTTAATTTTTATATTTTACATATCTATCACGCGAACCTGCGAGTGCCTTCTCAGCCCGTTTATACGATAGACCCGAAAATATGAAACATCTTGCATCCTGTCAAGCGATTTTGAGTCCGATTCATATAATTCTACTTGACAACTTCAGAGAAAGCTGTTAGCCTTCTTCATCTGCTTCACGCGGTCGGATCAATAAGAAAGCCGCTCTTAGACTAAGGAAATAACTGTGAAACCCCGACATGTTTCAGCCAAGCTGGGTCATGTCTGTCTATTTTTAAAATGGAGGCGAAGATGACGGCTGATTTCAATAGTTTTGATCGTGTCTTTCAAACGGGACATCGTGCTTTGGATAAAGGTAAGGTCGATATCGCCCTTGTCCACTTCTCCACTGCGGAGGAATATCTGAGGGTTATCGATGATTCGTCTGGGAAACAGGAGCGTTTGTTAGATGTCTTGATGACTCGCTCGACGATACAGGAATCCTTAAGCGAATGGGACGACGCAGAGATAGATTTTAAGCGGGCGTTAGAGCTGGCAAAAAAATTAAATAAGGTGCCTGAAGTTGTCGATGCAATGGTCGGATTGGGCAAAATTAAATATAAAAAGGGTGAGCTGAAAGCCGCTAAGGATATCTTTGAAGAAGGGTTCAATATCGCTTCCAATGCAAAGTTAGAGGAAAAATTTCCGATTTATCATTATCATTTAGGTAGTACGCTGGCTAAGATGGGGGAGAGCGATAAGGCTTTGATGATCTTCGAGAGCGGGCTTCGCATCGCTGACCGAGTAAACGAAAAAACCGAATTGATCGCATCGATTAATAACCAGATGGGATTGCTGCACTTTCGGATGGGGATGAGAGACGAAGCACTACCCTATTATCAAGAAAGTCTGAAACTGATGAAAGATGTGGCTGACAGTCCGACCGAAGCGGAGGCGCGCCGGTATCTGGGAGTGATCCATCAGATCAGAAGGCAGTATCAACCCGCATTGGAGCATTATATCGAGGCAATTCGTATCTATTCCAAACTGAATAACCAATTTGGACTGGCAAAAACATACAGTTCTACGGGACAAACATATTTGCGTATGGGTCACACCACAGAAGCACTTTTTTTTCTGCATAAAAGCATGAATCTGTCTAAGAGATTGAACGCTAAGTCCGATCTGGGCGCAATTTTCGGCAAATTGGGCGACGCTTATGTAGCGAAGGAAGATTATAAGACAGCCGAGAGCTATTATAAAAAAGATATAGAAACTTCCGAGGAATTAAATAATACGCACGGTATGGCGTTTTCTTTCCGAAACTTAGCTCGGATTTATCAACTCCAAAAAAATCCGGATGAGGCTGAAAAATATTATACGAAAAGCTACGAATATTTCTCCAGCGTGCAAGATCAGATCAATGTGGGCGTCTGTTTTCGAGAGCTGGGGCATGTCTACATCTCGCTGAATAATGTTGAGAAAGCGATCGACTACGCCAAAACAGCAATCGAGATTTTTCGATCCATACAGCAACATGTCCAGATAGCGTCGTCGGAGAAGGTCCTCGGTATCTGCTACCGAATCCAGCATGAATGGAACAGCGCATTGGAAACGTTGGATAGCTGCATAGCGATTTTTAGAAAAAATAACGTCAAGGATGAGCTTGCCGATACGTATTACGAATTGGGACTAACCTGCGTGGAAATGGCAAATGAAAAAGAAGCGACGAAATTCCTGACAAAAGCGTTTGTAGTAGCGGAGGACCTGGGAAATAACAGCTTGATGGATGATATATTGCACCAAATCGAGCAATTAGACGAATTGGAATTGATTCATTTGACAATCAGAAAATTAAGAGGATATGTGGATTAAAAAAATCTATGAGAAAAACGAGTTTTGAAAATTTCTGAAAAAGGAGTATTCTAAAATGAAAAAATGGCTGTTATTAATTGGTTTTATCGGGATATTGGTAATTATTTCGATTATTATCGCCGGTCTTGCCGTGCGAGGCATGATAGGGAGCGACCCTGTCAAAATTTCATCGGATTCTATTTTGAACCTGGATTTAGGCGGTTATTATCCGGAGGTCTCGGAGGACGACGTAAGCGATGCCATTCTCAGTAAGGAAGCAATCACGCATCGGCGGCTGGAGCTTATGTTCGACACAGCGAAAACAGACGGCCGCATCAAAGAGCTGTATATTGATATGAGCGACTTTGGAGGCATGGGCTGGGCGCGGGCAAAAGAAATTCGGAATTGGATTCTGAATTTTAAGACGTCTGGTAAGCCTGTCACAGTTTATATGGATTTTGTCGGAGATCGGACATATTATGTGGCGACCGCCGCGGACAAAATCGTTATGCCCCCAGAAGGAGGGCTGCTCGTCAACGGCATTGCTTTACAAATGTTTTTTTTAAAAGGAAGTTTTGACAAAATTGGCATAGAGTGGGAAGAATTTCACGCAGGGAAGTATAAGTCCGCTCCGGAGACGCTGACGCGAGAAAATATGTCCCAGGTAAACCGAGAGGCGAAAACCCTTCTTATTAACGACATATTCGACGAGCTTGTCAGTGCCATCGCGGAAGCCAGAGGAATGACTGAATCCACAGTCAAAGAAATTATTGACAATGGTCCCTATCTTGTGATCGACGAAGCACTGGAAGCCGGTTTGATCGATCAGATTAATTATGAGTCCGACCTGCTGGAAAAAATCGGAGGCGAAGACGACGAATATGAAACTGTCAGCGGGAAAGATTACATGAGAGAATGTGAATTTCCAAGCAGCGGCAAAAAATTCGCCTTAATTTTTGCGGTAGGCGAGATCGTGTCGGGCGACGGAACGAGCGGTCAGTTCGTGGGATCGAAATCGATGACCAGGTGGATTCGTGAGGCGGCTGAAGACGAAGAGACAAAGGCGATCCTGATTCGGGTGGATAGTCCAGGTGGATCAGCTCTCGCTTCCGACATTATCTGGCGGGAGATTATCCAAGCCCGAGAAAAAAAACCGATTGTCGTCTCCATGGGCGATCTTGCCGCTTCGGGAGGTTATTATATCTCCGCGCCAGCGAATTACATCTTTGCCGAGCCGACCACAATCACCGGCTCTATCGGCGTGTTCGGTATCCGACCTGTGATGGGCAATTTGTTCAAAATGATCGGAGCAAATACCGAAACTATCCTCAAAGGAAAAAATTCCAACCTATTCGATTCGAGCAAACTCATGTCGCCAGAACAGCGGAGCATTGTGGAAAAATCCATCAACCAAACGTATGATACTTTTTTGGAGAGAGTGTCCGAGGGCAGAAGTATGGATTACGATGATGTGCACGCTGTGGCTCAGGGGCGGGTCTGGACAGGAAATCAGGCACTGGAACGCGGACTCGTAGACGATATCGGAGATTTGACAGCGGCTGTAGAAAAAGCAAAAGAGTTGGCGGAAATTGATAACGATCAACAGGTATGGCTGGACGTTTATCCCAGAAAAAAAGACCTGTTTGAAATATTGAGAGAGAAAGATTTTCCCTTTGCTTCGACAAAAAAGTATGGCATGCTGCCCAAAGAGCTACAAAAAGCCGCGGAAATCTATCATTGGCAAAAACTTTATCGACCCGAGGAGCCCCTTGCCCGTCTGCCTTATATTATTACGGCGGAATAAATACGGCGGAATAAATACGGCGGAATAAATACGGCGGAATAAATACGGCGGAATAGCTATTTTATCTTGAAATTCTCTCATTGCTGATTATTATTCGGCATTATCAAAAAACTTAAGTTGCAATTTACCTATATAGACGCTATTATTAAACTATAGCTTAGGTTTTTCATCTGTGATACGTGATATCTGTCATACCTGTTGGTTAGGATCGAAATTATGAAAATCGCTATCTCCGCATTTGCATCCGATAATGGTAAATCCGGAATCGGACGTTATATGATCAGCCTGTTGGAAGAGATCGTCCGATTGGACCGAGATCATCGCTATACTCTGTTCCGAACGGAATCTGATAAGCCGCTTTTCCAGCGACTGGGAGACCGAGTCAACCACCGGGTCGTATCGGATTTTTGGGGTAAGCCGATACAAAATATTTTCTGGAATCAAGCGTTTTTTCCAAGTCGTCTCAAGAAAATCGAGGCGGATGCGGCTCTTATTTTAGCCGGAAACAGACGTCTTCCCGTGACCTCGCAGACGCCGACGGTCGCAGTAGTGCATGACCTTTCCCCGTTTCATGTGGCTCAAAAATACGACCCTCTCCGCCAATTCTATGTCAAAAAAGTTCTGCCGTGGATGATCGGCAGGATGAATCGCGTCATCACGGTCAGCCAAAGCACAGCCCACGATGTGATCAAATACGCCCAGTTTCCAGAGGATCGTATCCATGTGGTTCACAACGGCATAGACCACAACCATTTTTATCCTAAGGGACGAGAGGAGAGCCAAAAGAGACTCTCCGAACGCTTTCGGATACACGATCCCTTTATCCTTTACGTGGGTCGATTGGAACATCCGGGGAAAAATCATATCCGTCTGATTCGAGCCTTTATGGACTTGAAGCGTCGTCTTTCCATACCGCATAAATTGGTATTGGTCGGTTCCAAGTGGAACGGTTCTGAAGCGATTTTTGATTTTGTGGACCAGAATGATTGTCAAACCGATGTGCTATTTACGGATTTTGTATCGTATGAGGATTTGCCATACTTCTACTCTGGATGCGACGTGATGCCGCTTCCTTCACTATACGAAGGGTTCGGAATTCCCGCTATCGAGGCAATGGCGTGCGGCGCGGCAGTTTGCGGATCAAACCTCTCTTCGATACCGGAAGTGATCGGAGATGCGGGACCTCTGTTCGATCCGATTAATGTGGACGAGATCAGCGACGCTATCCAAAGGCTGTTGACGGACGAATCACTGCGCCGAACTTGCATACAAAAAGGTTTTGAGCAGGCGAAAAAATTTTCATGGACAGCCTCCGCTCGTCAAACGTTAGATGTGATAGAGAAAATAAAATAGCTCGCTGGACAATCTAAGGTTAAGGTAGCACCGTGTCATTAGAAACGCCAGATACATCCCAATTTGATTTTGAAGAGGAGGAAGAAGAATCCGCGTCTCCATTCAGCATTGATCCGCTGCATTTCCTTCGGATTCTCTATATCCGCAAGTGGATCATTCTTGAAATCGGGTTATTTTTTTTAATATTAACGACAATCGCAGGGAGCACAATCAAAAAAAGTGAATACCGCACCTATTTTCGTCTTTTGAATCGGAATCCATTGAGGCAGATGACTATGGTAGAGGACGCAGAGCAGTATAATGTCGCCTCGCCTCAAACTCTGTTGGAGATGATCACCATGGACACTATCATGGAGGAAGTGGCGGACAGCCTCTATCACGCGGTGGAGGCTCGGGATATAAAGAAAAATTTCGATATACGAGCCTCTCGGTCCAATGACGAAATCATCAGTTGTTCTTTGACATTGAACAATAAAGATCTGGTGATTCGAGCCGCAAATATTCTGGCTCATATAGCGCAGCGAAAAACAGCCGAATTCCAAAGGGAAGCGGGTCGCCAAGCAATGCATTTTTATGAAAAGCGGATCCAGGAGACAGAGGCTAATCTGGATTCATTGGAGGTATCTGTAAAAGAATTTAAGCAGAAGTATGGCATTGTCAATTTTGACGCGGAAGTCTCCGCGGTCTCGTCGGATAAACAACGCCTGGAGCAGGACCTACGTGCTGCCCAATCAGAGTTAAACGCCATTAATATCCAGATAAAAAGCATTCAGTCGGAACTGAGCATACAGCCTGAAGAATCTATTGGATCAACCACATATTTCAGCCCGATCCGTAACCGTATCGCGGAATTGAAAGCGCAACTCTCCGAGATTCGGCTCCGTTATACAGACGATAACCCCAAAGTCGTGAAAATCCAAAATCAGATTGCCGAGCTGGAGCGACGATTGGAAGAGGAGGGGGACGATCTGACTATACAGCAAAGTTACCAACCGAACCCGGCACGAGTCTCTTTTCAATTACATCTCCAGAGCTTAGACTCACAGAAAAAAATAATCGCGGATAAAATCGACGGTATCTTAATACAACAAAAGCTATTAGAGGACGACCTGGCGTTATTGCCGGAAATTCAACAAGAATACGAGAATCTAATGCGTCGGCGCTCCATTTTGGATCAGCTTTATGTGCGACTGTTAGACTTGCGGGGAGGATCTCAATTGATTGCGGAGACCGAACGAGGCTACTTCGAGATATTGGAGCCTGCGATTCATGCCAGATTGATGCCGTCAAAAAAAAAATTGGTGATGGTTTCGGGCATTTTTCTCGGACTTGGTTTCGGCTTTGCGTTTTTTATTGCACTGGAATTTCTCGACGATTCCATCAAATCCAGCTCGGACATTAACCGATTACTAAAATTAGACCCTCTTGGCGAGATCCCGATCTTTAAAAACCAGGCGGCTTTGATTGATCCAAGCGATCTGGGCGCGTCGATCACCGAAGTATACCGATTGATTCTTTCCAATATCTATACTGCGTCCTATCCACAATCCCTAAGAGTTCTCGGCGTAACCTGCGCCTCCAAATATGAAAATAAGACCGTTGTCGCCACAAATTTGGCGATCAGCGCGACGTTGCAGGGTAAACGAGTGGTTTTGATCGATACCGATATTCGAGGCTATGATACGGAAACGCGTATGCACCCATTTTTGAGAAAGGATCGAAAAAGTAAAGGATTGATAAATTATCTCACAGACGAAATGGAAATCGAAGATATTCTCCTGCCCACTTCGTTAAAGAATTTGAGACGGATTCATGCGGGACCATATCATACGTCTTATATTGAACTGCTCCGTTCCAAACGAATGGATCAATTATTGGCCGAACTAAAACAGATGTGCGACCTGGTCATCATCGATATGCCGGCAATGATCCCTCGAGTCGATGTCGTTTTTGTCGCGGATAAAGTCGATTGCACCGCGCTAGTCTGCGACTTTAAGGAGGTTTCCTCGAAAATTATCAAAGAGGGAACGCGTCGTCTCACATCAAATAACTGCAAAATACTCGGCGGTATCCTGAACCAGGTGGAAGACCTTTATCGTAATCGATATTATAACTTTGACAATGAGCTTTCATATCGCAACATTCCAAAAACTATAGAAGTAAAATTTAAATCTATTTTATCCGAAATTAAAGCTATGATATGGAAATAAAGGCGGGTTCATTTGATAAACATCTATTTGACAAAGATGATGAAAAAAGGTATCCTTTTATTTTTACTTGCATCTCTGTTGATCATAGGCGCGGGCGCGGTTGGGTGTGGGTCCTCATTGCCAAAGCCTCAGGAAGGGAGACTACATTTACCCGAAAACAACGACCAAGCCGAGATCCCGCCGTATCAGGTAGCGTCCGATACGCTCCAATATAGGCTGGGACCGGGAGATGTGATCAGCATTATTGTCCATGAGGAGCCGGACATAAGCAGGGAGGGCGTCACGGTGCGCTACGATGGGTATATCACACATTACCTGATAGGCGATGTACTTGCCACTGGGCGCACATTGGCTCAGGTCGATACCCTGATCACTGAGGCGATGAAACATTATATTCTGGGCCCGGAAGTGACGATATTCCTGCAGCAAAGCAACAGCAAACGGTTCGTGATTCTGGGTGGCGTGTCTCAACCCGGGGTCTATCCATTAGTTAACGCGGTGCGATTGACCGACGCGGTCGCTATGGCAGGTGGCATCCCTCGCAGTTCCGCGTCTGGCGCAATAGGAGACGACCCGATCGGAACTTATGCCGCGGACCTGTCCGGTCTCTATATTCTGCGCGGTAACCAAAAGATTCACGTCGATCTCTCTGCGGTGTACTCAGGCGGCGATCTCTTCCAGGACATCTATCTGCAACCCGACGATTATGTCTATGTCCCTATGCCGGATATTCGCACTATCTATGTCTTCGGGGAAGTCTCGCAGCCCGGCGTGATCCGGACAGGTCGCCCGATCTCTCTGGCGCAAGTCCTGTTCGCGGCAGGAGGAATTCTCCCTTCAGCGAAAAAAAGTAGCATCCAAGTTCTGTACGGGTCGGGTCAATTGACAGAAAATATCACGGTAAATTTGAACGATATTTTGGATGGAAACGACTATGATCTTGAACTGCAAGATGGAAATATTGTTTATGTGCCTCGGTCTGAATTTCATCAGGCAACCAACCTGATTCAACAATTTATCAACACGGTTCAATCGATTCAACTGACTCGATTGTTAATTGACGATCTGGAAAATGCAACCAACACCAACTAAAAAACTGATACTTCTGGATATTTTCATCGATAATTTGACGATGGATGAGGCGATTCAAAAAATTGAAGAGATCTGTAACGGAGATAGGCTTCATCAGATATCGTTCGTCAATGCCGCGTGTTTTAATATTTCTTTTAAAGACGCGGAATATCGAGATATTCTTATCCGATCAGATTATTTGTTCGGAGACGGCAGCGGCGTTCGATACGGCGCGAAGATGACCGGTCAACGCATCAAGGATAATGTAAACGGCACGGATATGTATCCCCGCCTGTGTCGCCGGGCGGCAGAAAAGGGATGGAGAATATTCTATCTTGGCGCTTCAGAGGACTCAAACGAACGGATCGTGAGAGACAGCCTTAGGCGTTATCCTAAGCTTCAGGTATCGGGACGACAAAACGGCTACTTTTCTCTCGATCAGACCCATGAGGTGATCGAGCGGATCAAAGCCTCGAATTGCGATATTTTGCTGGTCGCTTTCGGTGCCCCGAGACAAGAGAAGTGGATCGATCAGCATAAGGACACCCTCAAAAATTCGGTAAAGGCGATCATCGGAGTCGGGGGACTGTTTGACTATGTCAACAGAGACGCTGAAAAAAGCGCAGGTATTCCCCGCGCGCCGATCTGGATACGAAAAATCGGATTTGAATGGGTGTATCGGCTGATTCAAGAGCCAAAACGGATGTGGAAACGTTATGTGTTGGGCAATCCTTTATATTTGTGGCGGGTTTTTTTGTGGTCTATCCGCAACCGAGATAAAATTCGCCAGGTGAAATAGGCGTCTCCTAAACAATTTTTTTTTGAAAAATATGAAAATTTATGTTAATTTTTTTGACATCGGGCTCCTAAATAGATCATTAAAAATACGTAAAGGAGGTTTTATTCATGTCAATTTCTATGGATGACCGGATAAGACGAGATAAGGAACTGTTTGAAGAAGCTACGAAAGAGTTCGGTAGCGAATGGCGTCTCCGTTGGTCTCGCATACAAAAAAAGCTGAAAAAATATAGCTTTGATTTTACTGTAGTTTCCTCAAAATTCATAAAAAGAATTTTTGATATTATCGGCGGAGCTATTCTTATTCTATTATTGAGTCCTGTCTACCTGATCACCATGATCGCGATTAAGATCGAGGACCCTTCCGGTCCCATCTTTTTTCATCAGGAACGAAAAGGTCTATACGGCGAATCCTTCCGCATGTATAAATTTCGTTCGATGTATAAAGACGCAGACAAACGCAAAGCTGAATTGTCCGACATGAATGAGATGGAGGGGGGGGTGATCTTTAAAATCAAAGATGATCCCAGAATTACCAAAGTGGGTAAATTTATCCGGAAGTACAGCATTGACGAACTACCCCAGTTCTATAATGTGCTTATCGGAGACATGACCTTAGTCGGTCCGCGTCCGCCGGTGCCAGGCGAGGTGGCTCTCTATTCCCGCAAAGATAAAGATCGACTCAAAGTCAAACCAGGTATCACTTGTATCTGGCAAGTAAGCGGTCGGAGCAATATTCCTTTCGAAGAGCAAGTGGATTTGGACAAACAATATATCCTCAGCCAATCGGTATGGTTGGACATTAAGTTGCTCTTCAAGACAGTCGGAGCGGTTTTCAAGAGCGAAGGCGCGTATTGATCTTATAAAATAGACGCTTGTTAATAATTTAATTTTTTATCGGCACTAAATTTTCTGGTATCGCAAACAGAAAAATATTATATTAACGCCGCGATAACTTGAATGGTTCTGAAGATTGAGATATGAGTAACAAAAGAAATTTCGTCGATTATCTATTATTATTATTATGCAGCCGAGCATAAATTTGTCGGGGTTCATAACTTCAAACGAATTTATACCGATATGCAATAGTATCACTATCTCACTAATATAGATTGGTTTATGAAAGCACTTATCTTAGCGGCAGGTTCCGGGGAAAGGCTGCGACCTCTTACAGATAAAACATCCAAACCGATGTTGCCGGTGACAAATGTTCCAATCTTGGTTCATATTATTAAGTATCTTGCGGCCGCAAAAATAACAGAGATTTGGATCAATTTGCATCATTTTCCCGCATCGATCGAAGACGAAATTTCTAATGGGAAAAAATGGGGCGTCACTGTCGAATATTTCCGTGAACGGCAACTTTCCGGGACAGCCGGGGCAGTCAAACGGTTCGAGCCATTCTTAGAACCGGATGATCAAACGTTTTTGGTCATACACGGCTGTCTGCTGACCACCTTCGACTTAAACCTCATCATTGACTCCCATGATTCCAATCATGCGTGGGTCACGCGCTTGGTTGATCGGCTACCGGAGTCGGGAAGTCCTCTTTTTCGGCGTCCTGGAGTTGGTTTGTACATCATGGATCGAGAGGTGTTCCGTTTCATCTCCTCGGGGAAGTATAGCAAGATTGAGCTTGACCTGATCCCAAAAATCGAGGATCAAGGAAAATCTTTTGTTTGCTACAATGCCGGCGATCCCAAAAATCAGGGCGGGACTTTCCCCTTGCATAAGATACGAGACTCCTACGACTTGATAAGAGCAAATCAACGAGTTGTTGAAGAAGACAGACTTATTGTAGTCGAAGATGAGTTTGGCGGCAAAGACGATCCCGGTCTTTTCTTTAGAGATGATCCGAAGTTTAAAAATGCGTTCTCGTCCTATGAAATTCAACCACCGGTTTTAATCGGTAAAAATACGCACTTGGAAGCTGATGTTTACATCGAGGGGCCCACAGTTATCGGAGAAAACTGCCGGATTCTGGAGAAAGTGACCCTGAGCAAAAGCATTGTTCTCTCCGATACGATAATCAATCGTCTTACCTATATCAAGAACTCTATTGTAACCCATACCCATTTGGTCGAATTCGATGAGAATAACAAGCCATTTGTATACTCGTCCGAACAGATCGAATCCATCCATGATAACGGTTTGTCCGAGTTTGGATACGCGCTGTTCAACAAACTTGGCGCATGTCTTTTATTAATTGTATTCTTGCCTTTTTATCTGGCTCGTATTATCTTTTATATGATTCTCGGCAGGCGAGACCGTTACCTGATCCAACACGAGACCCGGATCCGAAAGGAAGGAAGCGCGAGTCAACTGGAAGCCATTCGATATACTGAGTTTGAGCATTATTCCCTGCGATCGGATTGGGTATTTTGGAGACGGCTTCCGGAGTTGAATAATGTCGTTCGCGGCGATATGAATTTGGTCGGTCATCGCCCCCTCACGCCAAATATGGCGCAGCGGTTAGATGACGAGTTCCAATTTATTCGGCTTCAAGGCGCGCCCGGGTGGATCAGCCCGTGGGAAACATTTGCCGAAAAAAAGGACATGACGCCCGAACAAAAAAATTTGATTGAGAATGATCACGCCATATACCATTCGATTATCCGGGATATAAAAATATTGATGAAGGCGTTATTATTTATATTATTTTCAAAAGATAAGGATGATAGTTATGACACAACCAATCGGTAATAAAGCATGCGTTTTAGTTGTCGACGACGAGATGTCGATTCGAAATATTGTCGCCACATCGCTGAAGCGAGAGCAATACGAGGTGATCACGGCTTCCGATGGGTTAGAGGCTCTGAGCATGGTATCCAAGCGACGACCTGATGTTATTGTCTGCGATGTGTTGATGCCCCGCATGAACGGGTACCAATTTTTGAACGCTTTGCATGAGGACCCGGCAACGCAACACATTCCCTTTCTGTTTTTGTCAGCGGTCAGCGATGTGGAGCCGGTTAGTCAGGCTCTGCGCAGCGGCGCAGACGATTTTATCACCAAGCCGTTTAAACTGCTCGATCTTCAGGCGCGTATCACGGCACTCCTGAGACGATCCAAATCCAAGCAGTCGGTCTATGTCTCATTTGACGCCAATGTGTGGACGCCTATCAAACTGGGGAAATTGGCTCTTCTGTTAGACCTCTTTGAAAGTGAAAAAGATAGCGGTCGGATTGATCTGAAACAGGATGGCGAATTCGGAGAAATTATCCTGAAAAATGGAGAGATCATCTCGGCACAGATGGGACAACTCATCGACGATAAAGCGATTCAGGAGCTGATCCAATGGAAAAAAGGAAAAATGTTGTTTACCTCTGCCCTGAACGCTCCGCCGGTGGATGAGACATCAGAAATCAAAAAAAATGACGCTCAAAACGAAAGTGCATCGTCAGAAAAGAGTAAATTTCGAGACCTCTTTGGTGCTCTCCAACAGAATATCAAAGAGACCAAGCACATCCTCATAAACCTATTTCCAAAAAAGCCGTTTGAGTCCATAATCAGTGAGAAAGAAGGAATTACAATCGTTACCTGCAAAGGCGTTCGGATTACGAGAAAAGACGCCCGGAATTTGGAGAAATCGATCAATTCGAGAATAACTGATGAGCGGATAAACTTTGTCTTGGATATCAAAGAGGTCGAGGAAATCGAGGTATTGGGACTGGGTAAATTGGTCGGACTCCAAAGACAGCTTCAATTTGTTCAAGGCGGTATCATTCTCGTGAGACCCAATCAGGGCATCAGGAGAAAATTGCAAAATATGCGGCTTGACCGGTTGTTCGATATCTGTCAATCCGTCGAAGAAGCGTTGCATATCTTGCGGAAAAGCTGATCCAAGTCTGAAGAATCCGCAGATTTCGCAGATTTTACAAATTTGTCTATTGAACTGGGAGATCGAGTTATGAATAAAAAACCAGAAGTCGCCATTTTTTTCTTTGCCGACGCTTTCGGTTGGGAGATATTAAAACGATACAAATTTTTGAAAAGTATCTGCCCTTACAAGCACCGCTTAGACACCGTTTTTGGCTATTCCTCTACCGCGATGCCTTCGATTTTTTCTGGGCGGATACCGAGCAGTCACGGACACTTTTCCTGCTTCTACTATTCTCCGGAAACATCTCCGTTTAAAATATTAAAATGGATGAAATTATTGCCTTCCTCCATTGCGGATCGGGGGCGGGTGCGGAATATCATCAGCCGTCTGTTGACCAGGCTATACGGATTTACCGGATATTTCCAAATATACAATGTGCCTTTCGACCGGATCGCTTATTTTGATTATTCTGAAAAAGACGACATCTTTAAGCCCGGGGGCTTGCTACATGGAGAGTCTATTTTCGATGAACTGGAGAAACACCAGATCACATATCACTGTCCTGACTGGCATCTAAGCGACCAGGATCAGATCGACTCGCTCTATCAGGAGTTGGAAAAACAAAAGATTACATGGGCTTTTATGCACACAGCGCGGCTTGACAATGTGATGCACCTTATCGGCACAAAAGGCGAAAAGGTGGACAAAGTCGTCGCATGGTATGAAGAACAGGCTCAGCGTTTGTGGGACCAGGCGCATAAGTATTATGAGCGAGTTTCGTTCTATTTCTTTTCCGATCACGGAATGACCGATGTGACAGATCAGTATGATGTGCGCTCAAAAATCGAAGTGCTCGGATTGGAATTTGGGAAAGATTATGCCGCGTTTTATGATTCGACAATGGCAAGAATTTGGTTCCTCAATGATCAGGCGGAGAAAAAAATCAAGGAAACGCTGAGCCAACTCGACTGCGGTCGGATAGTCTCCGAAGAGGAATTGGACAAGTGGGGCGTCAATTTTCCCGATCATAAATACGGAGACCTCATTTTTTTGATGAATCCCGGTCATTTGATCATTCCAGGAGATATGGGCTTACGCCCCATTCCGGGCATGCACGGATACGACCCGGAAGACCTGGATTCCTACGCGCATCTTTCCACCAATGTCAAGTTAGACCCGCCTCCAAGATCCATTGCCGATATGTATCAGGTTATGCTACAGGACGCGCTCCGTTAGCACGATCAATTTCCATTTTTTTTTTAAATACGGGGTTCCGCTGCGGTCCATGACCGGAATCCCGTATTTTACATTTAACCGGAACTGAGACAAAAAATGAAAAAACAATCCCGCGCTTCAGTGATCCTCAGAAATACGCTGAGCAATTATATGCAATACGTGGTCAAAGTCGGGATTTCTCTTATATCCATTCCGATCATTATCCGTTTGATGGGTAAGGAGTTATATGGATTATGGGAGCTGGTCATGTCGATGATCGGCTTTATAGGGCTGTTGGATTTTGGATTTGCCACTTCTGTAGTCAAATATGTCGCGGAAAGTAAAGGGCAGAAAGATTCTAAACGAATGAATCTGATCGTCAGCACCGTTTTTTACGCCTACCTTTTTCTCGCAGCTGCGGTGGTGATTCTCAGCTCGGGATTTGCCTTTTTATACAGCGACCTTTTTCATCTTCCGGACACCGTAACAGACGTAGCCCCCTGGGTGATGATTTTGATCGGCATACGAACCGCGCTGAATTTTCCATTCTCCGTTTATCGCGGCGTCTTGTTCGGTCATCAGCGCATCGCGCTATTGAACGCCATCGAAATCGTGATGAATATTTTGGAAGCCACCGCATCGATTTTGGTTCTTTATCTCGGATTCGGGATCATTGGATTTGCATGCGCGTATCTTGCCTCTTATCTGCTGAAAGCCCTTACTCGGATGTACTTTTCCTACCGGGAGACCGAAAATCTGCACGTCTCGGTCAAACTGTTCCAGAAAGACAAATTGAGAGAAGTCACATCCGTCAGCCTCTATCTTTTCATCATTTTAGCCTCCGGAACCATCGCCGCGCAAGTCGATCGTATCGTGATCAAGCTCTTTGCCGCTTTGGAAGCGGTCGCTGTCTATTCGGTCGCTGCAAAAATGTCGAACTATGTCTTCCGTCTGGCAAAACAATTCATCAACGCCTTGACCCCGCTTATCGCGGAACTGAAGGGCGCAGGTGAGACCAAAAATATTCAGCGAGTGATGCTGGAAGGCACCAAATTGTCGCTGATAATCGTCTCTCCCCTGGCCATGTCACTCTTCTTTTTTTCCAAAGACCTGATGGTAGCCTGGATCGGTCCCGACTTTGAGGAGAGCGGAGTTGTTCTCTCTATTTTACTTCTGGCGATCTTTCCCACAGTCATCCAAGCCAATGCGGGAAACATTTTGGCTATGACCGACAATCATCGGTTTGCCGCGTGGACGTCGCTCGGATCCGCAATTCTGAACGTAATCATGAGCGTAATATTGATACAGTTTCTGGGACTTCCTGGGGTCGCTCTCGGCACCCTGATCTCCGCGTTTGTGATGCAGACCATATTGGTTCTATACACATGCAGGGTAATCCCTATCGATATAACAAAACTGCTGATACGGTCTATCCTCCCAATTATACCGCCCATGATCCCCGCCTTTCTCATCATGTTCATCATCCGGGTCTATATCCACCCGACCAACCTCATACTCGTCGGGATAGAAAGCGGAATCGGCGCGGCAGTCTATCTGATCTTTGCCTATTTTCTCTCTTTTGATCAAAAAGAGAAAAACCTTTATCGGGGAAAAGTCCTTAAATTTATTAAAAGAAAAAAATAATCTCAACCCATTACGCTTATGCCAAACAGAAAGAATTCCTCTCGCTCATCCATTATTCTGAAAAACACCCTGACAAATTATCTGCAATTTGCCATCAAACTGCTCATCACCTTTATCACACTCCCGATAATCATCCGCTATTTGGGGGTCGAACGATACGGCTTGTGGGGGCTGACCATGTCTATGGTCGGATTTCTCACCACCCTGGACCTCGGATTTGGCACATCTATCACCAAATATGTGGCGGAAACAAAAGGGGAAGGAGACACGGAGCGACGCAACCGAATCGTCAGTTCCATCTTCAGCGTCTATCTGGCAATCTCGGTGGCTGTCATTCTCATCGTCGCTATCGCGGCTCAGTTCTACGGCGACATATTCGACCTGCCGGATCACCTACTCTACGAAGCAAAATGGGCGTTGATTCTCATCGGCATAAGGGTCGCCCTGAACTTCCCTTTTTCCGTCTATCGCGGCATCCTATTCGGACAACAGCGTATCGCTCTACTCAATAGTATTGAAATCACGGTGAATATCGTCGAAGCGGTCGTCGTCATTACAACGCTTTACTACGGATATGGCATCATCGGTTACGCGACGATCTACCTGATTTCCTATCTGATCAAGGCAAGCCTGCGGCTCTTTTTTGCGTATCGGGAAACGAAAAATTTGCATGTGACTCCTCGCCTGTTTCAACGAGAAAAATTATGGGAAGTGACCTCTTTTAGCCTCTATGCCTTTATGACCGTTTCCGCGGCCGCGGTAGCGATCCAGATGGATTTTATCATCATCAAACTCTTCGACTCATTGGCAGCCGTAGCAATCTACTCAGTCGCCATACGAGTCTCCCGTCATGTCATACGAATGGCTCGAAAATTCCTGAATGTGCTAGTGCCCCTGATCGCCGAGCTGAAAGGCGCGGGTGATAGAGAAAGTATCCGGAGGGTAATGTTGGAAGGAACCAAACTTTCGCTTTTGATCGTCACGCCGACGACGATCGCGCTTCTCTATTTTTGTAGCGACCTGATCACCTACTGGGTTGGCGAAGAGTTTGCCGAAAGCGCGCAAATTTTGACCGTATTTTTGATCACGGTCTTCCCGACTGTGATCCGCACCAATGCCGGAAATATCCTGAACATGTCCGGTCATCACAGATTCGCTGCCCGCGCCACCATCGTCGGAGCGATAATCAACGTGACCCTCAGCGTGATCCTGATCCATTTTTTCGGGCTGATCGGCGTGGCGTTCGGCACATTTGTCGCCATCTCTCTCGTCCAGTTAGCGGTTGTCGATAAAGTCTGCCGAATCTATCAAATATCGATAAGCGATTTGCTGAAACGGTCGGTTCTGCCAATCCTTCCGCCTATGATCCCTGCGCTGTCGGGTGTATGGGTATTAAATCGCCTCTTTCCACCAACTAACCTCTTTTGGGTCGTCGTCTATATGGGGATCGAAGTCCTGATATACGTTCTATTCATGTACTTTTTCTCGTTCAGTCAGAGCGAACGCTATCGATACGGAAAAAAATTGAAGCGGTTCGTCAGGAGAAACCACCAAGAATAGGAATGAAACGGTTACATCTATGAACTCAGGCTCGTGACGTTCTCTAACCTGAACGATTCAATCTAATCCCAGCCCTTCTCCTTTTCGTTTGATGAAATTGATTAAATTGTAATCTTGCATATCGCTCGCCAACCGCAGCGCGCCAATATAGTGGGACTTAGCGGATTTCATATCCCCAGCGTTTTGAGCGACTAATCCCAAATTTGTTAAAATTCGACTCATATTTTCCACATCTTTAATCTGCCGCGCCAAATCCAACGCTTTTTGATACGAATTTTTTGCTTGAAGAAAATTTTTCTGGGAAAAAAACAATCTACCCAGACTAAACACCATCATACTTTGGTTGCGTATATCGCCCAGAGATTCGGCGATTCTCGAGCCTTCCCGGTAGTGCTTTTCCGAGTCCTCAAACAGTTTTTGATTATACTCTTTTCCGGCCAAAACAATCAGCGCATCCAGGGTTTCTCTTAGATTTTCAGCCTCCTGAATATCGCTGATTTTTTCCGAGAGCTCTTCAATGCTCAAGTCTTCATTTCTTCGTTTTTTGGTCGTTTTAAAACCAAATTTTTTTAGAAGGCGATTTAGCATAAAAATTTGTCCGAAAATGACGACTATAATTGACCTTTGAAGTTTACACAACCAAAAAAAACGGAACATCTCCCATCTTTTTTATAAACAGACACGAGAAGTTCAAAAGCAAAAAATAGGCGTTGCCATTCATTGAAAAATATCGGCTCATGTGCGATATTTCTTAAAACAAAATGCAATTTATTCAGAAAACTGGATATTGAAAATGATCAAGACGATTTTGGTCAGCGGATTTAACAACTCAATAAAATTATACTTCATCAAGGCAATTTGAACAAGACATTTATCCGTAATGAGGGGAATGAATCGTGATAAACCCGATAACCTGAGTTACTCATGATGAGAACGCTCCTGCCTCGTCACTTTTACTACAAAAGGCGGCTTAACGTGAACTTTCAGACGAACAAATCATGCCCCTGTCTCAAAATTTTTCTTGACTTAATTCATCAACCCATGTAAAATAGTCAAATTCCCGCTTGTATCTAAGCTCTTTGCATAATGCGTTGGGCAGAATTTTCGAGAGATTTTTATACGCCCCACAATTTGAATTCGGATCGTGAGCCGAATCATGGAACTGAATCTATTACAAGACTTCAAAAAGTTGATCGCAAAACGGACAGGTTTGCACCTGCGCGTTCAGGATCAACAAAAACTGAGTCAAGCGATTGAAAGACGCCAAAATATCGCTCGACTGCCTACGCCTCAAGAGTATTACCGCCGGCTTTTTCTCGATCAAAGCAATGCGGATATTGAATGGCGAAAATTCATCGTGTTGCTGACCACAGACGAGACTTTTTTTTTCCGTGACAAGGGACAGATCGCACTTTTGAAAAGCCATATTATTCCAGAAATTATCCATTCTCGACAGCGGAATAAACGGCTGCGTATCTGGAGCGCGGGTTGCTCGACCGGAGAAGAGCCGTATTCTTTAGCGATCCTCATCAACGAACTTTTGCCGATTAGCGATAAATGGAATGTCTTTATCCTGGGGACCGACATTAACGAGCATTCGATCGAGACAGCTCGAACCGGTATTTATAGCAATTGGTCGTTCCGATCGGTGAACCGTGCGATTCAGCGGCGATATTTTACTAAATACAATCTCGATTGGAAAATTGACGAAAAAATTCGGCGGATGGTCACGTTTCGGGTGGGAAACCTTCGGAAAGAAAAAGCACCGAATTACCGAGTCGGTATATATGAGATGGATTTGATTCTCTGCCGAAATGTGTTTATTTATTTTGAACCGCAAGCAATCTCGGAAGTTTTGCATAAATTCAACAATACCTTGGTGAAAAATGGGTATCTCCTGACCGGTCATTCCGAGCTTTACTGTCAGGATTTACATCAGTTTGTGGCTCGCTCCTTTCCCTGCTCGATCGTTTATCAAAAGAGCGAGCCCGTGGTAAAATGGAAAGGGACGATCTCGGATAAGGGAGTGGAGACGCCGAAATTACCCAAATTTTCGGCTCTCCCCACTGTTGCAAAAAACAACTTTCCAAAAAAAAAAATTCAAAGCGTAATCCAACAGACAGAGTGTGTTCCGGAGTCTAAACTGAATCAGTCAGACACGCTTTTTCTCTCGGCGCAAAATTTTGCCAACTCCGGCAATCACACTCGGTCGATCAAGATCTGCCAGAAAATATTGGAAATCGATCCGACGCATATCAAAACGCATTATCTTCTGGCGCATATCAAGGAAGAGGCGGGCGCGATCGAGGAGGCGAAATCTTGCCTGAAAAAGGTAATCTATCTGGAGCCGGAGTACATCGCCGCTTATATCGAGTTGGCTTCTTTGTATGAGCTGGAGGATGATTTTAAACGGGCAAAAAAAATGTGGTCTACCGGTATGAATTTATTGAAACGAAAACCAAAAAATGACCTGATCGAGCCTTATGAAAATGTGACCGCCGAAGAATTAATCCGGCATATCAAGGACTTGATCTCAGAGTTGTAATGACTCACGTCAATAACTCAAAAACTCAAAAGGTTTGGATAATGAATGAAATAACCGTGTTAATCGTTGAAGATGAGGTGATTGTCGCCGCGAATCTGAAAAGGCGCTTGGAAAATTTTGGTTATCGAGTCTGCGGGATAGCACCCTCGGGCGAGGCGGCGATAGAAAAAGCGGATCAGTTTCGACCAGACATGATTTTTATGGATATCATGTTGGAAACCGATATGGATGGAGTGGAAGCAGCCGAACATATCCGCCGGCAGTTTGATATTCCAGTGGTGTTTGTGACCGCATTCTCAGACGAACAGACGCTGCAGAGGGCAAAGATAACCGAGCCTTACGGATATATCATCAAACCCTTTAATATGAAAGAGTTACAGACAATAGTAGAGATTACGGTCTATAAGCACGACATAGAAAAGAAGATGCGAGAAAATCGCCAATGGATTATGACTATTCTGAATAATATTCACGACGCTATCATTGTGGTGAATACCGAAGAGCAGATTACTTTTATGAACCCAACTGTAGAACACATATCTAAACTGACCTCCGATGAGGTAATGGGGAAACATTTCGGTTCTCTTTTTACATTTATGTGTGAAAAGAACAAGAAGGAAATCAAAAATGTGATCTCAAAAGTTATAGAAAGCGGTCAGCCACAGGATACTGTGGATAATCACATTTTGATTAATCGCCACGGGGATCAAATACAGATCGAATATAACCTGGCACCGATTATCGACGAAGCCGGGAAGGTAACAGACGTCATTTTTGTCTTTCGGGATATAACCAAGCGCAAGGAGGCGGAAGAGCTATTGCGAATCAAAGAGATCGCTATGAGAAATTCGATTAATGCCATCGCTATCACGGATTTGATGGGCAACATAACTTACGTCAATAAGGCTTTCCTAAAACTCTGGGGGTACGAGAAAGAACAAAATATTTTCGGTGGACCGTCCGCTAATTTCTGGCAACTGGAGGACAACGCTCTGGAGGTGATCGAAAAATTGACCGGCGAGGAAAGCTGGATCGGAATGATACGGGCTACGCATCGAGATAGAAAATCTATGGAGCTTGAGCTTTCCGCAACAATGGTGATCGACGATTTGGGAAATCCCGTCTGCATGATGACTTCGTTTGTCGATCCGAATAACCGATTAATTACGTGATTTATCACATTTTATGGTGAAAAGGTCCGCAGATTTTGCAGAGAACGGCTCACTAAAAGACATTACCCACAGCTTTTTTAGCGGATCACAAAGTCGATCGCAAATTTTTTGACTGAAACACGGCAAGGTCATGCGATCAAGGCACTATTTGATAAAAAAGAAACTCATCTCCGAATGCTTTTAGCAAATTTATCCGTTGATGTGGCATGGCGCATATACACATTGAGCGGCTCAATATCCTTCTCATGGACTTCGACAAATGCCAATCCCATATCATATCTGTCATCCACCCTCTCCTCGATCCGAACCACTTTGGTCAACATTTTCACATTATGATCCATACCAGGCAACCGCATCTCTAAACTTAAGATCGATCCGATGGCAAAAGCCTTATTGCTCTCTAACAAAACCCCGCCCACAGCAATATTTTTTACTTTCGCTGGGATTTTTTTATTTTCCTGACCCGTAAGGTGTTCCAAATTGACAACAAAGGAGATGTCGAAGCGAACGTAACGTCGTCTCTCTTCATAATAAAGATAGGATCGATTTCGCCCGTCCCGTTTTGCCTGATAAAGAGCAATATCCGCTTTTTGCACCAATTCCTTTGGATACTTGGCGTCAATGGGATACGACGCGATACCAGAACTTAGAGTGACCGGCTGACACCAGACGCTGTTATCGTGCTTGACCGATGAATAGCTCTGCACCATATTGGCGATCCGTTTTGTCAAATGTAAGCCGTCCGGTCCGATCGTCTCCGGCATGATCACGCAAAATTCCTCCCCACCGTAGCGGCAAGGGATGTCGGAATCTCGGCAGCACTTCATAATAATATTCGCCACCTCTATCAGTGCCAGATCGCCCTGTGGATGTCCGTATGTGTCGTTGTATTCCTTAAAATGGTCGATGTCGATCATCAACACCGACATCACCAGATTATAACGCTTTGCCCGTTGAAATTCCCGAAATAAATTTTCTTCAAAATAGCGGCGATTGTAGATGCCCGTAAGTCCGTCGGTCATAGCTGATTCCATGGTCTGTTCAAAAATAGAAATCTCTATGATTTTCGGATTCTCTATCTGTTTGTTGATATGAGTAAAATAATCCAAAATTCCCACCCGCAAATCCACCTCTCGATCCAATTTTACCGACATTTCGTCTTGGTGGGCGACAATTTTCTGCCAATGTTCCTTTGCCTCGTCAGCATCGAATTCCAAATGTGTCAACAACTTCAACACTTCGGCGTAGAACTCTACATGATTGCGGGCATGGGATGCTATTTTGCTACGAATAAAATCGGAGTTGACGCTCTCCTCTCTCAAAAGCTGGATAATTTGATTAGAATATTTGGCATTTTCATTTCTTTCCATGGTAACTTCCTCGCGTAGAAACTTTCCGATCCGTTTTAAAAGCCAACTTACAACGAATAATTATAACCGATATTGGGAATTATGCAACTTATTTTATCCGCAGATTTTATAAATTTTATAGATTTCACGGGTTAACCCCTCTGAGGTTTTGAATTCCATGCGTCGTTATCATATTTGTCTTTGATGAGGCGTTCAGCGGTCTGGGACTCAACTGGCGTGAGATTGTCGATCCGAAAATCCAGATCAAAGTATTTTCCAAAGCCGATTCGGAGCGTGTCCGAGACCTCGCTGAATGAGACCTCCCTTCCCAGAATTCCAGACAGAGACGCGGTATTTTGTCGCAAATATCTGGAAATACATTTTTTTTTATCAGGTTGAAATCGGATCAATTCGACCATTTCCTCTTGATGACCGGCTAATAGGATCGACCCGTGCTGCAAGATCATCCCGGAAATTCTTCGCTGCGCGCTACCGACCAACTTTTTGTTGCGATAGGTCAGCTCGTATCTGGCAGACGCGGTAAAACAGGGGGATTTGATCTTCTCACGATCCGGCAAGAGCCTGGACTTTTCCAATTCCGTGATTATTCCCAACTTTGCCAATCCCGACGCGAGACCGAGACTGATTGCGTGATAGGTCTCATGGATCGTTCCGCCAATCGACGGATCGTTCTCTGGGGCAACTACGCTGTAAGTGACTTCGTTATCATGGTATACAGCGCGACCTCCGGTCAAACGGCGCACCACGCTCACCCCCAATTCTCGACGTCGCTCCAAATCGAATTCCCTGACCGAATTTTGCATATAACCGAACGAAATCGCGGCGGGTTTCCAGCCGTAAACTCGAAATGTGGGCTGATCCGAATAATGTAGCGTCAACGCCTCGTCTACCGCCATATTATACGCGGCGCTTTTGTGACCAGTCTCTATAAATCGCCAAATCGGTTTTTTTTCCATATCGCAAACTTTACTACAAATTTTATTCTATTCCAAAAAATTGATCGGCTTGTTTATTTTTTAATCTCGGATCGATCTGACAAGCCTTTTGATAATGAGACGCGCCCGCCTGTTTTTGCTTAAAACGCGTCGCCAACAGAAGAGCCAAATTGTAGTGCGCCGGAGCATAATCGGGTTTGATCTCAAGAGCTTGTTCATAATGACGTTTGGCACTCTCATAGTCCGAAAATTGTTCCTCTAACAACTGGCTGAGTTTGAAATGCGCCTGCGCATTTTTTGGATGAAGTCGAGTGGCTTCTATATAATGCTTCTTTGCCGCGTCAAAATCTTCCAACTTTTGATCCGATAAGAGAGCCAGCCGAAAATGGGCGTCCGCGTCCTTTTCATTTATCTGCAACACCTTCCGATAGTAACGCCGGGCAGA
Organism: Candidatus Cloacimonetes bacterium 4572_55; assembly: GCA_002084765.1. Taxonomy (GTDB): domain Bacteria; phylum 4572-55; class 4572-55; order 4572-55; family 4572-55; genus 4572-55. Next base: position 27,348 of record NBMB01000009.1, read on the forward strand.
TTCATAATCCTGAAAATGATTCTCCGATAGAAGTGCCAAATTATAATACGCGGTGACATGCGCGGAGTCGCAGACCGTCGCCTGGATCAGAAGCTCACGCGCCCGCTCATATTTCCCATAGCGATCTTCCAATAAAAGAGCCTGGTTGATATACGCCTCGACATAATTCGGATCCGATTCTATAGCTTTTTTATAATGATTGATCGCTCGGTCATAATCTTGGAATCTGTTTTTAAGCAACAACGCAAAATTATAATGCGCTTGCGAAAATTTCGGGTCAATACTCAATGCTTCCAAGTAGTGATATTTCGCAGTTTCGTAATCTTGAAACGCGTCCTCCAACAGAACTGCCAGATTATAGTGGGCGTCTGAATCTTCTGGATTGGCGTCTAGCACATTGAGATAATGCGTTTTTCGGGCTTTTGCATTCGCATAAGTTTGCTCCACAGTCGGACGTTCCGCCGCGAGTTGAGAACCTACACCAAACCATATCAGCCCTAATATGACGAATATTCGTTTGATAAACATTTATTTTCTCCTATTCTTACAGAATATTTGGAAAGATTCCGAAACTATCTCGTGTTTATATCGCAGCTGGCGCGACTTCCAGTTTTTTCTCATAACCGATCCACCAGGCGATCAGCATCTCGGTGATCAGCAACAAGAAAACAAACCATAGGAAAAACTTCCACAATTCTCGTCCATAGCGCGCCTGCATCGCTTGATCCTTCAACGAATCCGACCCGGTGAGCAGGGTCACATTTTGATCCGGGAAAAGATCAATCACCTTATCATTTTCGATTCGGAAGAGGTCAGACTCCTCGACGTCCACATTCACGGCAAACTGACCCACGATCTCGCCGCCCACCCGCCAGGTATAAATCCCCGGCGCGTTTGTATCGGGTAAGCGCAGGATATTCCGTCCTTCCTTTGATTCCGGGGTCACCTCCACCACATCATCTCCGGGTTTAATGCAAACGATTTTTGCGCCGTATGGAATATTTTCCACTTCTCTCGCCGCGGGTTCCCCCACATGCAAAGTCTGTCCTTGATAATCGCTAAGTCCTAAAAATTGAACCATGCGGTGGATGAAGGGGACAAAAACAGACCGAATCGGCAGGTTATTCCAATCATTATCCAATGAGCTGGATAGCAGCGCGACTTTACCCTGCCCCAAACTATGCGTCAACAGCGCGGGCATTCGATTATTGTATGAAACGAGAACGTTGCTGCCCTCCTCAGGCAATAACTCATAGCTAAAATAGGAGCGCAGAGATAGAAAAGAGTTCTCCTTTTCATTAAAAATCTGAAAAACATAATGCTCGTAATCTATTTTATCCCAGCTAAAAAAAGCTCTTTTATCACCTGTATTCTGCTCAGCACCTCGCAATGATTTGATCTTTGCCGGAGAAAAAATGGGCAAAAAAGAATCGTTGTAAAACCGCACGTCGCATTGACTTCCCAGAACGCACATCAATCCGCCGCCTCGCTCCACAAAAGCGGATAGGAGCGATAATTCGCCCTGGTTCAGCGAGCTCACGTTAGACAAAATAATCACCTGATAATCGCTCAACCGAAGATTTCCGAGAGCCGCCTTCTCTTTCAGGACAGGAATGATGCGCGTCTCGTTCGAGTCTAAGGGATTTAATCCGGTTGTAATAAAAAAGCCGTTTTTTTGCTCATCCGTTATCTCGTCGATCAATATCAAAGCTTTTACCTCGCCTTTGATATTGGTGGTGAAGTAGCGGCGATTGTCAATCATCAGCGCGTCATCCGGCAATTCCACAAACCCTGAATAATCTTTTGTCTCCGGGAAAGTGACGCTCACGGTTCCTTGACCATAGCTGTTCGGAGCTATCGAAACGCCGACCTGGCTTTTTTTTATTCCATTAAGGAATATCTGGAGCAATTGATTATCAACTTTTTCATTGGTCCCGTTAAAAATAGCACTGGCGAAACGAATAGGCTTGTTTGCGAAGAGCAATTGATTTTTGTAGTCCACGTTTTCGACATAAAGATTTCTTCTCCTTTTTTCTCCCATATCGATAATGAAAAGACGCGTTGGATCTTGGATTGTGGGCAGTGCAACGCCTGCAGTGTCCCAACCTACGGCTTGCATATCGGTAATTAAGTAAATTTCTTTATTGAGATTGATCGATTTATCCGCCAACTGCGTCGCCTTGTTAATAGCCGCGATCAGATTTCCTTTTGCCGCTGAGACCTGTTTTTTGTCAACCAATTCTTGAAGCAGAGAAAAATTATGGGTCGGCTCGTCAAAAATCGGCTGGTCAGGATTGGAGGAAAAAATCAGATTAGCGTCGTCGCTTTCATTCAAAAACTCAATCAATGAAAAGGTTTTTTGACGCGCTTTATGGAAAATCGTGCCCCCAGCACTTTCATACGCCATGCTGTAGGAGTCGTCCAGAACAATAAAAACTGACGTGGCGGTATGCGCGGAGACGCTGCCTCCCGAACTTCCTTTAAACGCTGGTCTGGCAAGGGCTAATGCAAGAAAACCAATGATTAACATGCGAATAATCAATAAGATAATCTCTCGTATCCGAATCCGGCGCATCTGTTTTTTCTGGAGAGGGAGCAAATATTTCAATGTGCTGAAGAGGATCACTTTTATCCGTCGTCGATTTAACAGATGGATAAGCAGTGGAAGCAGAGCACCCAGAATTCCGATTAAAAAAGCTGAATTTAAAAAAGTTAGATCAAACATTTCTAGTCCTTTCTAGTCCTTATTCATTTCTATTCATATTTACATCGTGATCTTGTTTGACGTATATCGAAAAAAAGAATTGACAGATCACGAAATACATTATAGATTACAAGTTATTTTTATTTTTACACTGGGAGTTTTTTCTTATGGATAAAAAAACGGACGAGATTCGGATCGAAATCATCACCCGTTTGACCAAACCGATACCCACGCTTATGCTGCGTGTTTCAGGTAAGTTGGACTCGACAACGGTTGAAAAATTTTCAAAAAAAATTCGCGGCTATATGGAAGATCGCACGATCGGTTTTGTTCTTAATTTTCAAAAATTGGAATATGTCAACAGCACAGCATTGAGAGAGATTCTCAAAATCCATCACGAACTCAAAAAAAAGAACGGGTTTGTCTCTTTTTTATCGGTCAACGACAATATATCCGACGTTATCAGTTTGGTTGGTATCAGCGAAGTGATACCGGTCTATGACAGCAACCAAGCCTTCTTGAACGCTATCCAAAAGCAGAAAGAGCCTTATACGGCATGACCCGCTTTCAAGAAATTTTGGCTTACTCCACCGCGATTCGATTTGTTTCAAGCTCGAGGATGATAATTTCGATGAATTTCCTTCAGATACGCGCGATCAAGGTGGGTATAAATTTCTGTCGTAGAAATATCGGCGTGACCCAACATTTCCTGAATCGCTCGTAAGTTTGCTCCGCCTTCCAAAAGATGGGTGGCAAAGCTGTGTCGGAGAGTGTGTGGTGTGACCTTCTTGTCAATATTGGCTTTCAAGCTGTATTTACGGAGAATTTTCCAATATCCCATCCGAGTTAAAGGCTTTCCGCGCCAGTTCACAAAAAACATATCCGTTGGGCTCTTTGCCGTCAACTGAGGACGCGCTTTATCCCGATATTCAATCGCTCGATTTAAAGCCGCGTTGCCGAACGGGACAATCCGTTCCTTGTTTCCTTTACCGGTAAATCTCAAAAACTGTCGTTCCCAAAAAATATTTCCCATTTTGAGAGATATCAGCTCGGAAACGCGTAAGCCGGACGCATAAGCAAGCTCCATCATAGCGCGGTCTCTTTTCCCTAATTGTGTGTTCATATCCGGTTGTGACAACAGCTTCTCGACCTCCCGAGCTGTGAGGACCACCGGCAACTTACGCCACAGTTTGGGCGCGTCGATATGCGCGGTTGGATCGTGCGTAATATGTTCTTCTTCGATCAAAAAGTGATAGAAGACGCGAACCGCGGAAAGATTGCGGGCTAAGGAAGGCGCGGACAACCCCAACTTTTTCAGAAAAATAATGAAGTCAATCACCTCTTCTTGAGAGGCTTGATCAAAAACTTTTTTCTGACTTTGCAGAAAATCGAGATAGCGTCTCACATCGTGACGATACGCCTCAAAGGTGTTGGACGCTGTGTTTTTCTCCACGATCAAATACGTCAGAAAATTGCTCAGATATTCCGACATGGACCCCACCGATGTTAACGCCACCGCCGCCGAATTTTAAGCTCCGGAAATACAATACTGTCCTGTTCCACTTTTTCTTGATGTAAGGCGATCCGAGCGTCGCCCCGTCTAGACGTGGGAGGTTCAACCTCTTCCTCGACAATGATCGTCGGCGGGGGATTTATCAAATCCGGAGATACCACGATCACCTCTTCAATTCCGTTCAAATTTTCGAAAAGCGAGACCTGCGCGTGCATGCCTTGACGTTCGTCGCTAAAACTGACCGTATCAATGATCCCGACAGGTAAATTCCTCTGGAACACGCCGCCATAACCGGATGTGACCAGCGAATCGCCTTTAGCCACATTGGCGCGGGGCGGCAGGTAAATCAACTCGTATTTATCGACCTTCCAGACTAAAATCCCCACTTCCCGACTACGGGTATCAATCACGCTGACCCGACAGTTTCGATCCTGCAATAGCTGGACAATGGTCTCGGATCCCCTGACAACAAGCGTTTTGCCTACAATCCCACGGTGGGTCATCACTCCCCAATTGCGCTGCACCCCGTCCCGATTTCCTTTGTTGATCAGAACGGATTTTTCTGGTCGAGAGATGTCATATCCGATTACCCGCGCGGTATAAAAGTGATAAGAAAGGTGCTCCCCGCACTCCAGCAATTCAGATAGCCGTTGATTTTCTCTGGTAAGACCCATTAAATTCGCATTTTCTAACGTCATCCGAGCGACAATATCTTTTAACGCCCGATTCTCTTGCCTCAATGTTTTTATTTCAGAAAAATTATAGATTGTTTTTTGGGATAGCATCATCAGCGGATAGCTGACAACTCGAGAGATACCCTGTTTGCGATTCAGGGGCTGGGATATCAATATCAACGATATGGCGAGTAAAATAACGAAAATTATCCCTTTATGAGATTTTTTAAATATATATCTGATTCCATTAGAACGCATAACAAAATGTCCCTGTTTATCAGTGAATGGGTGATTCGTTTTCGTTAGTGTCCAAGGCCGCTTCATATTCACCGAAGGCATGAATAATTTTTTGTACCAGAGAATGTCTGACCACATCTGCGTCGGTAAAGTGGATATAAGAGATACCCGGAATTTGCATCAGGACGCCTTGAATTTGCAGCAACCCTGACCTTTGCTTATACTCCAGATCAATTTGTGTGATATCGCCGGTAATGACCGCCTTCGAGTTATAACCCAATCGGGTCAAAAACATCTTCATTTGAGTCAGAGTCGTATTTTGCGCCTCGTCCAAAACAATAAAAGAGTCATTCAGGGTGCGTCCCCGCATGAATGCCAATGGCGCAACCTCGATCATTCCCGACTGCAATGAGCGTGGAATTCGATCAATGGGCATCATATCATGCAACGCGTCATAGAGGGGGCGCAAATACGGGTCAATTTTTTCCTGCAGATCTCCGGGCAAAAACCCCAGACTTTCACCCGCTTCCACCGCGGGGCGTGTGAGGATAATCCGATCCACTTCTTTTTTTTTCAGAGAGAAGAGAGCCATTGCCATAGCCAGGTAGGTTTTGCCTGTTCCCGCGGGACCGATTCCGAATACAATATCATTATCACGGATCGCTTGCAAATATCTCTCTTGCATGGGAGTCTTGGCACCGACTAATCCTTTTTTTGTCGGAATGAGGATAGATTTGCTGTCCCGAATGAATTGTGGCTTAGCTGTCGGTGTTGGTTGATTCACTTGCTCGATCATCTTACGCAGGTCTGGTTTGTTAAGGATATCTCCTCGTTCGATACGACCGATTATATTGGAAAAAAGATCGACCACCTTTTTGACCGTGTCTCGGTCGCCAGAGACGATCAACTTATTCCCTCTCGCCGTGATCTGGCATGGAAAAGCGTTTCGAATTTTTCGTAAAAATTGATCATTTTCTCCAAATAGAAGAAGATGATCAACGCCTTCTAACAGGAGTGATACCCGATAGTTGTCTTGATTATTTTTCAATAAGTGAGCCTTATTCTATAACAATTAAAATAACAATAAAAGCCCTTGACAGAGAGATACTATCAGGGGCTTTTAAATTATCATTAAAGTATAAAGCGTTCATATTCGGAATTGATTTCAGAGCTACCGAGGGATGGTAAGAACCTGCTTTGGATAGATCAAGTCAGGGTCTTTGATCTGATCTCGGTTTGCTTCATAAATTTTCGCCCACTCTCGATTTGCGTCATAAACTTCGTCATATCCGGCGATTTTCCAAAGGGATTCACCTTTGTAAACTGTCCAACTGTTGACAACGCCGCGAGGTATTTTCAACACCCAACCTGGGTAAATCAGGCTCGGGTTTTTGATTTTATCTCGATTGGCTCGATAGATACGGGGCCATTTCAGCGGATCGCTGTAAATCTGGTCATAACCGGAAATGATGTAGAGACATTCGTCTTTCTTTACGGTCCAGGTAGTCGGTAGCTTTAAGCCTTCCCGCAAGTCCGCCAATCTGCCTTCCAGTTCAGCGATCTTTTCCTGATTTTCCGGCTTTTCCGCGCCGTTATAGCCTTTAATATCTCGCAGGCGTCCCTCGAATTCCGTAATTTTTGACTCATTAGAAATCAATTGATCATAGGACATATTTTCCATCCTGGTAATTTCTTTATCAAGACAGATCAGTTCGTATGTCACGAGTTCCGGCTCAATCTCCTGAATTTGGGCTTTTAATTGGGAGATTTCCGCTTGAATCGGCTCGACTTGCTGCGCGTAATCCGCAGCCATCTCTTTCCACTTTTCTAAATCCGCTTCCAGTTGATCCCAGTAGGCTTTTGCCTCATCCATGCTGAGTTCCTTGTATTCTTCCGAAGAATAATGCGGAAGATTCGGAGCTTGTTGAGCCAAGATGGGCGCGCTTAACGCGATCAAGCATAGCACGAGAAAAGAAATGATCATAATGTGATTGGATTGCTTTTTCATTTCTTAATCTCCTTCCTCTTCCGCGCATTCTTTGGCGCGATCCAGTTTTTCTTGTTTCTCTTTCAGATCAGCATTCAGCATATCTCGTTCTTTTTCCAACGATTCCAAATTTTCCTTTGCCTCCATTGCCTCACGATATGCACCGTCAACCTCGTCAGCGCCGATGGGCGGAGGCGGGGGGCCTTTTGTGCATCCCTGAAAGATGAAGGCAAATAAGGCAAAAAGGATTAAACAGGAAATGAACTTTTTCCGCATGCGGTTATCCTCCTCTCAATGTTGATTATTTTAAATTTAGCATCTTATTAGAAAATATTAATTTGCTCCGATATTATCTATCAGAAGCTCCACATAGCTAATAATAGATATTGTTAAAAATATTGTCAAGAAAAAAATGAAATCGTTCAAAAATAGATTATTCGATTCATCATAAAATTTAATTCAGATCGTTTTTTATATATTTTAGTAGACTGTGATATATAGAGTTATAATCTCTCTATTTCATAAAATATTATTAGGACTGGAAATCATTCGGGATACGATTTCCGATAAAATCGCAGCATGATTGATAGTGAAATAAATAAGCCGAAAAAAGCTAAGGGCAGAAAACCAAACTGATCGACCAACCTTCCTATCAGCGGCGCGAAAAGCATGGTCCCTACAGATTTGGATTGTGATTCGATAGAGAGCATGGTCGCCCCTTTGTCCGAGGTCGAGTGGTCGTCGAATCGGCTGACAATGAGGGGACGCCAGAAGTTTTGAACTATTGCCATCATTAAAAAAGAGGCAATTATCAATCCGTCCCAGTCAAGGAGAAAACCAGGGACTAAAACGATAAATAGACTGAGATAAATCTGCCATAAAAATTTGGACGCATGCTCCGCGCTTTTTTTTAAAGCGACCAAACGGTGAGCTTGTCTGGACGCGACGCTGGAGAGAAGATGTAGGATGAAATAGACGATTCCGATCAAAATCGCGGAGCGCTTGATTTGCATGAGACCGACTAAGATTGGCAAAGTGAGCGCGGTCTGTTGCAGGATCGGCTGTAAGTAGCTTTTGTTGATCTTGAAAAGTCCTCCAAATCCCATAGATTCGATGATCAGACGACGGATCGACACGCGCTTCCAAGCTTGATTAATTGACGCCCAAAAATGATCGATGATTTTGCTTAATGATAGCTCGACCTTGCTTTGTCCGTCCAGATAGGCAGGATATCCGAGAAAGTTGATAATTGCCAAAATATAGGGCGGGATCGAAAACCAAAAGATGCTCGCATAGTCGCCTGTGTAAAAAACCAAACCCGTCGCGACAAGAACAGATAGCGCGGATCCGATTTTTGACCAGGAACGGGTGAAACCATAGACCATGGTCTTTTTTTTGGTCTGACCTTCTGATTCCAACCAGTTGAAAATCATAGCTTTGTGCGTGCCCGTTCGAAAAGCTTCGCCTATGGCAAAGAAAAAAACAGCGGTCGTCAATAGGATCATGGAGTGACTTAACGCAAAGAGCACAAATGAGATAATGTAACTGATAAAGGAGAGAATCATGGCTCGCCGTCGTCCGTACAGATCCGCAGCCGCGCCGCTCGGTATCTCCATAAGATTTATGCACCCTTCCTGAAATCCGATCAACAATCCGATTTGAAAAAAATCGAGCCCTTTCTCCAAAAGAATAAGGATGAGAAAAGGCTCGAAATACCGCTGATTTTTTAGAAAACCATAGAGAGAGAAACGATGGAGCATAATAATTGAAAACTCTGAAAACCCTAAGGGTCTCAAAAGACCCTTAGGGTTTGGGAGGATAAAGCCGTCAATTGGCGGATTCCACGTCAATGATCGGCACGGGCTGTTCATTCGCCTCGATAGTCAGGCTATCTTTCGCTGTGACACACTCTGTTCCGGAGTCGTCCTTGACTGTCAGGGTGACTGTAAACGATCCTGGGGTATGATAAATATGGGAAGGTCGCATACCGGTTCCCATACTGCCGTCGCCGAAATCCCATTCAAAGGTGATGATTCCGCCGTCCGGATCGTTCGAGTTTGATCCGTCGAAATGCACTTCGCAGTTCGCGGATTTGATACAAATTTTTTGATCAGGACCCGCGTTCGCGATCGGGGGCATATTGACGAAAATCGTGATTGCGTCGGTATTTTTATCGCACTCGGAATTGGAGTCGTCGGTCACGGTCAACTTGGCCGTATATTTGCCGGACTTTTCATACGTGTGCGCGACTTTTTTTCCATCCGCTTCGCCGCCGTCGCCAAAGTCCCAATGGTAAGCGATAATTTTTCCATCCCGATCAGATGATTTCCCACCGTCGAATTTGAGCTCTTGACCCGGACACCCTTTTCGATTTCCACCTGCATCTGCGAGCGGGGGATAATTGATATGGACGATCAGCGCGTCACTGTCTTTTGCGCTGCACGTACCAGAATCGTCGGTCACGGTCAGCGTGACGGTATAAGCACCGGGGGTCGGGAATGTGTGGGTCGGTTTTGCGCCGTGATCCTCCCCGGATTTATCCCCGAAATCCCAAGCATAGATTGAAATTGTTCCGTCTGGGTCGCTCGATTTTGTTCCGTCTAAACTGACTGTAGGACTGCAAGTGACGATATCGGGACCAGCGTCCGCGGCTGGCGGATCATTGACGATCACCACGATGATATCAGAATCTGTCATCTCTGCGTTGATCGCGTCGTCGGTCACTTCCAGGACGATATCATACCGACCTGGATTGGTGTAGCGATGGGTCACATGCACGCCGGTCCCGGAATCGCCGTCGCCAAAGTCCCAGACATACTCCAGCTTTTTTCCATCTGGATCAAACGACGCGGACCCATCGAATACGATCTGATCAGCTGTGCAAAAAATATTCCCGTCATAAACGCCCGCTTTTGCGACTGGCGGCGCGTTAACCACGATGAGGGTATTGTCTACACCGATGTTACATTCTACGCCGGTATCGTCTTTGACGGTCAGAGAGATCAAATAGCTACCCGGCTCCTTATAAGTATGCTGGACGATTTCGCCGGAACCGGTGGACTCGTCGCCGAAGTCCCACTCATACGAGATAATCGCGTCGCCGTCCGGATCATAAGATTTAGAACCGTCAAAGCTGTAGGATTCCTCGGGACGTATCAACCCGCTGCCCGTAATAATCGCTTTTGGAGGAGTGTTGATGCGCAGTATTTTGCTGCCAGAATCCGTATTGTTCCTGGTTCCGGAATTGTCCTTAACAGTCAACGTGGCGGTATAAGAGCCGCTTTCCTTATAAATGTGATAAGGATCACGACCGCGACCTGTTGTTTCGTCGCCAAAGTCCCAGATATATTCGATAATCTGCCCGTCGGTGTCTTTGGAATTTTCACCGGAAAACCGCACTTTTCCGAGGCAGATCAGTTCATCGGGTCCAGGATCAGCGATCGGCGGGAAATTGATTTTGACGTAGATGGTGTCCGTATCCATAGAACAATGCAGACCAGAGTCGTCCTCAACGGTGAGAACCACGGGGTACATTCCGGGTTTATCGAATGAATGAACCGTCTGTCTGCCTTCCGCGTTGCTATTGTCGCCGAAGTCCCATCGGTATGCCGCCACTTTTCCGTCAATATCTCGAGATCCCGCGTCTTTGAAGACGATCTCGTCGCCCACCGCGCCCCTTTTGTCGATACCGGCCTGGGCATACGGCGGATAATTGACCACGATCACGATGACGTCCTGAGAACGGTTGCAGTTGGATCCGGAATTATCCATCACGGTAAGTTCGACATTATAGATGCCGGGAGAGTCAAAAACATGTTCTACAGTATTGCCGTTGACTGGCTGAGTGTTGTCGCCAAAATACCAATTATACGAGATGGGGGTGTACCAGCTGGAGGTGGAGCCGTCAAAACGCACGGTATCGCCGACGCAGACCCGGCGCGGACCCAGAGTGGCTCCGGTAGCGTCCGGTGCCTGGAAGACTTTGACTTTGACAGAGTCGTAGTCCGTGTTGCAGATACTGCTCGATTTATCTGTCACCTTAAGCGTCGCTAAATATTCTCCCGGCTGGGGATAGACATGTTCGACTCGTACGCGGTTGTTGGTCTCGGAACCGTCCCCCAGGTTCCACTCATATTCCAGCGGAAATCCTTCTGGATCATAAGACGCAGACCCGTCAAAAATAATTTTTTCGTCCACGCAAACGATACGAAATTTTTGCCCGCCCGCGTCCGCGACAGGTCTGCCGTTGATAATCACCTTCATAGTCGCTGTATCGTACGCGTCGCTCATGCCGCTGTTATCCCGCACAGTCAAGGTCGCCAGATATTCTCCCGATCCTTGATAGGTGTGCGTCACCTGCTCTCCGATGCCCTTGGTCCCGTCGCCGAAATCCCAAATATAAACGTCGATAAAACCGTCGTTATCGGAAGAAGAAGACGCGTCAAAGGAGACGGTCAGATCGCAGATTACCATATCTCCGCCCAACTTTGCGTTGGGCCGCTCGTTGATGGTGACGACCATCTCGTCTTGATCTCGATCGCATGAGCTTTTGGAATCGTCGATCACGGTCAATTTGACCCGATATGTCCCCGGCTTCTCATATTTATGAACAGGAGCAAAGCCCGAACTGACCGAACCATCGCCAAAGTTCCATTTATATTGGATAATACTTCCATCGTTATCATGCGATCCTGTGCCGTCAAACGCAACCTCTTGATCCTGACTGGCACTCTGACCCGGTCCCGCGTCAGCGACTGGCGGATCGTTGACAATCGTCTCAATCGCCTTAAAGCCGACGTCGCAAGGCACGCCGGAATGGTCGTAAGCTGTCAATGAAATGGTATACACGCCCGGGTTTTCATACCGGTGAACCACCCGAACGCCTTCAGTGATCGTGCCGTCGCCGAAGTTCCATTCAAAGCTCAGGATGTCTTTGTTGGGATCATGGGAACGAGACGCGTCTACGATGATCGTGTTACAATCCCCCACAACGATCCGATCCACAGAATCTTCCTCGATTTTTTGGCGGATAACCGGCGGCTTGATGGAAGCCAGCGCGATCGGCTCGCCCGTGTCGCTGTTCACATAAAAAACCACGTCGTTATTTTTGAACGAACCTTTGACCACAGTGAAGCACCATAAGCCCTTCCGTTCTTCGTCGCTGATTTCGTATGTCGTCGTATCCCAACGTTTGCCGGTAGATTCGATATTCACCAGCCCATCGGAAAAGATATATTTGGTGTTGGTCCACTCTCTATTGCCGCCCGTGTACGCGGGCAGAGTATGGTATGGGGTTTGAAGGAACATGACGTTATCGTTGTCAAAGTCCCAGATATGTTGCGAGATCGTAACAGTGCCCTGAGGCACCTCAAAGGGGCATACATAGACCACTTCGCCAGGGTTGTTCGGGAGACGAAAGCCCCACTCAAAAGCAAATGAGGACATACCCTCCGGAAAAATATTAACAAAGCGATCTGTGCTGAGAGCAAGACGATACATGTTGCCGTCGTCGCCTCTCAGCCCCTGAACAATTACTTTAAAGACATATACGTCATCCAAACTCTCCCCTTGATCCGGCGAGAACGATCCAATAGAAACCCAACGATCGTCAGAGCTCGGATCTTGCGTAAATTTTCTGCTGAAAATCCGCGTGCCGGATCGATAATTTCCGACTGGATCGAGTTTGCGGGCATCCGGGTGGGTATAAGCCCCCTCGCCGCCATATAGAGAAAATTCGGTCTCGGTATCCCAGATCTCATTGATCTCGTCCACATCGCCGCCCACGTCCGGGTCATAAACCCGCAGAAAAAGGCTGTCGGTTGTGGAGGAAGGAACTTGGAGAAAAATAACATTTGTAAAATCATCATCGCCCCAATCTGTGCTGCATTCGTTGCCAAATGTGCAAAGATACGGAATGTTTAATTCCGGGTGCGGAATGATATTGGCGGAAATACTGCCCGAAATGAGCAGTAGTAAAAGTGCGGTGACAAAAAAAACTCGCTTGACCATAAAGACTCCCCCTTGATGCATGCAGTTATGAATAAATAAAAAAAATCAATGCCCTTAATTCGACCATAACCAACTGTCTATGGATCGCTCGACGAGATCTGCAACAGCCGGTAACTTTAACTATATCCTTTTGTTATACTAATTAAAGCATTGTTGGCTCGGAAATAAATTCCATGAATTTTACCATTGTAAAAAAATTCGTCGGAAAAGTCAAGTATTTCTTGCAGTTTCACGAAATAGGGAATTTGAATTTTGTTTGACACGCGGCGCAGAAAGCCTATATTCCGTATTTGTGAAAATGGGAAAAGCGTAAGAGAGTTGTAAATAGTCGAGCGCATTGACAATGGGGAGCTATTTTCTATGAACTTTCTCTTTCTGAACTCTGCCCGAGATTGGGGCGGAAACGAAAAATGGACGCGTTTGGCGGCTCATGCCTTATCGGTTGATCATCAGGTTTCCCTTGCCTATCGTCGGGACATGGTAGGGGAACGATTTGCCGTCGAGACTGTCAAGCTACCTTTTGTCAATGGGCTTGATCCAGTCACGATTTTCGGATTAACGCGTTTTGTTCGAGATCGTGGGATCAATGTCCTAATACCGACCAAGCGCAAGGATTACCTCCTGGCTGGTATAACAGCTCGCATCACCAATATTACCAATATTTTACGTCTCGGAATTGTTCGGCGTATCTCCAATCCCTACCACCGTTTCGTCTATAGCGAACTGGCGCACGGTATTATTGTCAACGCCCGACCCATCAAGGAGACCCTACTCCGATCCGCATTTATGACGCGGGACAAAGTGAGGGTCGTCTATAACGGTCTGGATCTGGATCGTCTGTCGCCGCATCTTACAGAAGCGGTTGACCCGATATCCTCGACCAAGCCCTTTCCTTTTTTGATCTCCGGGATGGGGCGCGTCACTCCGCGTAAGGGGTTTGATTTCCTGATGCGTGGATTCGCCCGATTTATCACGGAAAACCACGCGCCCGACGCGGGGCTGATCATCATCGGGGAGGGCGAACGCCTGGAATATCTCCAAAAACTCGCGCCCAGTCTCGGAATTGCAGAACGGACAATTTTCACTGGATTTGTGGACAATCCCTATCCCTATCTGGCGCAAAGCGATCTGTTTGCCATGACTTCCCGAAACGAGGGGATATCGAACGCGTTGCTGGAGGCGATGTATCTGCATAACGCGGCGATAACCACGCGGGCAGGCGGCGCGGCTGATATCGTGAATCATGGAGAAAACGGATTTTTGGTGGATCATGGCGATGAGCGTGGATTGAGCGAACGGATTGCCGCGCTGTATCAAGACCGACCTGCGATTCGAAGGATCGCGCGCGCGGGACATGAGACTGTGTGCAAAAAATTTTCTATTGACCGGATGAAAGCGGAGATTGTGGATTTTTCTGAAAGAACGAGGTCTCGAAAATGCGCGTGATGTTTATGAATTCTATCGGATCAAATAAGTTTGGCGGAGGCGAAAAATGGATGATCGTTGCCGCGCGCGGTCTGGCAGATGCAGGACGCGGAAAGGCTGGTTCAAAACTGTTGGCTACCGGACAGAGCCGCGGCGTGGAGACGCAGCCGTTCAATATACGAGCGGATATAAGCCCCATCACGACGATACGCATTGCCCGATTTCTGAGAAAAGAGCGGATTGACGTCCTGATTTGTAACTTGAATAAAGACGTGCGGGTCGCTGGATTGGCGGCTCGAATCGTCTCTCGCCGGGCTGGAACTTGCAAATTACCGGTCACGCTGGCGAGACATGGTATCCTCTTATGCAGCAAAAAACAGAAGCACAAACTGACCTTGACTCTCCTGACAAACGGAATTATTACTAACAGCGAAACGATCAAAGAAAGTTATCGGCAATACGGCTGGTTTGACGAGGATTTTGTGCGCGTGATCTACAATGGGGTGGAAAATAAAGACAGCGTGGCTCCCTACGACTTTGGCGAGCGATTTCCAGGGAAAAAAGTAATTTTTAGCGCGGGGAGGCTCGCGGATCAGAAAGGGTTTGATTTGTTGATCGAAGCCGCGGCAATTCTGAAAAATCAATGGAAAACGTCGGCATCCGACGAGGCGAACAACTTGATATTTGCGATTGCTGGACAGGGACGTCGCGAGGGATTCTTGAAGGAATTGTCAAAAAAACGCGGCGTCTCCGAGGAGTCGAGTCATTTTCCGCGAGTTATTTTTCTTGGTCACTTAGAGGACATTGCGCCTTACCTGAAAGGCTGTGATCTGTTTGTGCTGGCTTCCCGTTTCGAGGGGATGCCAAATGCGGTGATGGAGGCAATGGCAACGGGAAAGCCAGTCATTGCTACGGACGTAAACGGTGCTCGTGAGCTGGTTACCCACGGTGAGACTGGAGAAATTATTCCACCGGAAAATCCCCAAGCCTTAGCCCAGGCGATCCGAAATCTGATTCACGATCCGGATCGGCTCCGATCTTACGGGCGCGCAGCGCGACAACGAGTCAGGGAGCGGTTTACAATCCCCGGCATGATCCGAGAACTGGAGAGCTATCTGCTGGAAATGACGCGTACCCGATAGAAAAACAGCATTCCGCTTCCAAATCGAATTTTCACAGGCGTTTCCACAACTTCGTTGCTCAATCCATCCCGAATCGCCCATTCCAGAGATTCATTGTGCAACGGATATTTAAGACCTTGAGTCACAATCCCTTGGGCATTTCCAAACGAGAACAAGGAGACCTGACGCCCCACGCTCAGATCAAAAATGTGCTCTCTATCTGGGGTCAAAAAACAGCCGACGCCATAATCGTCATACATGATTATCTGAACGCGGGCGCAGAATTTCTGGACAATACTGAGATTACATATCTGGTGGTCCAGACGCAGACCGGTCGCGCCGACAAGCAGAACTCGGTTTGCGCCCAAATCTTCGGCATAATGCAGGCTTTTCTCCAGATCATTTGAATATTGACTCGGTCTCTGGACAAATATTGTTCCTGTCAGAGCCAATCGGGTCTCGAGACGAATTGAGTCAAAGTCCCCGACCACATAATCGGGTCGTATCTGACGAGAAAGTGCTTGATTCGCGCCACCGTCCGCGCAGATGATAGCGTCGGCTTCTCGCACGCATTTTTGCAAGATACCGTCTTCCGGCAGCAAACCGTTGGCAATGATCAACACAGTTATAACAGACATAGACTGAGTTACGAGTTACAATTTTTATTTCCTCATCCGTTAAACAAAAGGTGAGTTCTCGACCCCCATTCAAGATTGAAAGGATGGTCCCAGTGGAAATCCGGATGAGGGGATACAAACAATTCGTCAATTTTGTTATTTCACATAAACACCGGTGGCAAAACCATTTTCAAGCATAAATTCAATGTCTTTTGGGATATTATGCGCGGCGTTAAAATTTGTGCTTTCAAACTCAGCTCCAAAAAAGTTTATATCTTTTAAATTCGCTCCATTAAAGTTGGCTCGTTGCAAATGCGCACCCTGCATATTCGTGGATATCAACAAGGTACGCTCAAAAGTCGCCCATTCCAAGCCGGCTCCGGTAAAGTCGCAATAGCTGAAATCCGCGCTGTCTATTTTTGCGCCGACTAATACCGCGCGAATCAACCGAGCCTTTATAGCGACGCTATGTGTAAAATCCGCTTCTAAAAATTCAGAATCTTTCATCAACGCACCGCTCAAATCTGTGTTTCTCAAAATTGCACGATGCGCCTCCATACCAAACATATTTGCCCCGCGGAAATTGGAACCGGAAAGATCGGCGTTATTCGCATGAACATGAAACATCTTTGCCTGACTCATATTTACGTTGACAAGTTTGCTCTTATTAAAGTTTGTCCAGCGCATATCAGCGATTCTAAAATCAGAATTTGAATAATCGCTCTCGCTACAATTAGCTGCCCTGAAAGAGGCTCCGCGAAAATCACCCTCTATGACGTCTTTTTTGTGCCAGAAGACCTCATCCAAGTCTGCTTTCCGAAAATCATCGCCATTTTGAGGCACAGAAATGATCCCTCGAAGCCGAAGTTTGCCATTACTCAGCCAAGTTGTGTCGCTGACGATTGCGGTTATCTGGTTTTCATTTAAGAAGTTAGGCAGATTCGGAATATTTGTTGTATCGGCAGGCGCTCTATTATGTAAAAATTCGCTGTTATTGCTATTGCACGAGATTGTTATCACAACGAAACCGATAATGATGACGTGAAAAAAGCGAGAAATCATATCAAATCGCTCCTTTTAAATGAGCGAAATCCGAGCCAGGCTAACAGGCTTCCTAATAAAGTCGGGTACGCAATTGAAAATCCGACAAAAACCGGTTGGCTCACTCTGTCCAGAATATAATATGAAGCCGGTCCCAACACAGTCAAATTTGGATCGAACAACGCGATTGCCGCGGTGCGGAACACTTGCAATGGGTTGAACATGGCAATAGAAATGATCACGCCCGCGTCAACTCGGAACCGTAACATGACTCCGAGAAGTATCAAGTCCAAAAAAGCGACTAAAATCAGCCAGGTAATAAAAGCCATACTTATAGCCAGTTCTTGGGAGCGCGACAGGGTGGAGATGAAAATGCTGATTCCAAGAAAACAGATGATCATCGAAGCAAGCAGGAGGCTGTAAAAAATGAAAACGTCCCAGGGAACCGTAATATTAGAGAATGTTCCCCATGCTACAGCTCCCAGCAAAGCCAAGAATACTGGTATAAACACCGTGATAAATCGACCCGCCAATTTTCCCCAATAATATCCACCCAAAGAAATCGGCATGGAAAGCATGTATTCCAGCACATTGGATTCTCGATCTCCGACAACGGAGCGCACGGTTGAAATTAATACGAAAATGGGTAATATAGAAATGCAAATCTGGATAAAGGTGATCATTAATCGACCCAATCCCAGAAAGCCAATAATTTGCGACTCTGTGATTCCCGAGGCAAACATCAACGCGACAAAACCGCCAAAAAGGATGCTATATCCCCAAAACCATTTCGAGCGCAGAGTTTGTCGTATGTCCAGATTTACTATGTGATTAAATCCATTCACTGGCTATGCATTCCTTTCTTTTTTTCCTTCATTTTTTTCATAAATTCTTCACGCAGCGATTTTCCTTCTTGAATTCGCGTAACGGCCTCTGTAAAGGTGAATGTGGAATCATTTGCCTGATCCAGCGCGCCATAACCGAATCCCATGGGCGTTGCGTCGCCATATCGATAAAAAGACTTTTCCGCATCCAACCATTTCCCAGATTCGCATTCGCCGACATACATTTTGACCGGGTCTTTATTGATTTCCGCCCACTCCTCATCCTTCATAAGTCTGACCAGGCAGCCGATATCGTCAAACCAGATTGCTTCTCCATATTTATTAACCAATTGCGCAGTGTAGCGTTGATCCACAAGACCCATTTTACACACATAACAGATATCACGGTCGAAATTAATCTCATGCGGCGCGTCGTCAATTTTTGAATTGCATGAGGAGACAAAAATTACGATTACTATGAATAAAATTTTTCTCATTCAATGCCCCTTATTTGGGTTAATAATCATTTAAAGTAACAAATTAAACTCTAATTATCATTATTCTCTAACTATATTTTTATCAGAATTTTATCCAGTGCCGCGCGCCCGTAATCCATCTCAACTACCCGAGAAATAAGATTTTCAATTTCAGATATGCGGTGGCTGCTTAAGATCATCAGCGTTTTTTTATTAAATCTGCTGAGCAGTTCGATAAATTTCTCCCTGGCTTTTGGGTCCAGGTTGGCGGTAGGTTCGTCCATAATTAAAATATCAATATCCCTACCTAAGGCTAACGAAATCAATAACTTTTGTTTCATCCCGCCAGAAAGTTTGAAGAAAGGCTTTGTCCAATGCTCTTTCACCGAGAGACCTAAAGAATCAGCCACTTCAATAAAGGCGTCTTTTTTCGTTTTCGTTAATCGTGAAAAAAACTCCAACAGTTCTTTCACTGTCAGCCTGAGAGGAGGGGGCAGTTGGGGGATAAATCCGACCCGTTTTAATACATTTTTTCGGTGCAGTCTCGGGTTCATTCCCAGGACGCTCACATCCCCATCATACACGTAATGCCCAAGAATACAGCGGATCAACGTGGTTTTTCCAGCTCCATTTTGCCCGATTAGGGCAATGCGTTCGCCAGCGAGAAAGTTTACACTCAGGTCGTCAACAACGTGTATGCGATTAAAAACTTTTGTCAGATTTTTTATCTTTATAATCGGCGAATTTTGTTTCATATAATTTTGTCTAATCCTTTAAAAGTATAGGTAAGCGCGTTTCCTGGGCATATATCAACGCAATTTCCGCAACGAGTGCAATCGCCGCCGGCATGATGGATTTTATCCGTGGCTTTCCCTTTGGTAACAAACCAGAGTTCGTGAGGCGTCAGACAGGCATCATGGCAAATTCGGCAATGACCGCATTTGTCGGTCTCAAATTTGATTGCCATAGGAGAAATTTTTCCAACCAAACTCCACGTCGAGCCTACGGGACATACATAACGGCACCAGAATCGCTTGCTGTAAACGATCTCAAAAGTAATTAAAATAAATATCCATATAAGTATCAATCCGGGACCGTATATTAATATTCTGGAAAGCATACCAACAGGATTGAATGTTTCGAAAATCAATCGCTCGGTTATAAACGCGATAATAAGGAAACCGACCCAGAAAACATATCTAATCCCAAGCTGAAAAACATGTTCTTTAATTTTTTTCTTTTTTATCAAATAATTATGCAATTTTTCAGCCCATTCGGCTAAAAAATGGTAGGGGCAGAGCCATGAGCAAAAAGTGCGCCCACCCATCAGCAAATAAAAAAGGAGAACAGTGGTTAATCCAATTATGAAATTCATCGTTATATGTGGAAGATAATCTGTTTTCAGTGAAATAAAAAATAATTGAAAAGCCATATAAGGATCAATTAGATAAAATCCAAGTAGGCGAGAACCGCTGAGCGACCCTTCGAGCAAAGCCAAGTCGAACATAAATGACAGGGTAAAAAGAATATTGAGGAATAAGAGCACAGTCCATCGGCGAATACGCCATGTGTGCCGTTTTTTATGAGTATTTATCCAGTCCTTATATTTCATATTTAATTTTGCATGAGGCATTTCTTCCCGACTTTTTGCAGGAAGCGGGTCTTTTATTTTTCTAAACATTCTTTGCCTCCTCATAACTCAGACCAGGTTTAATCACGATACTGGCATGCTCCGTAGGGCAGACCATTTCGCAAACACCGCATCCTGTGCATGTTTCTGTGACCTCTGGGATCCATTTTTTATTGCCATTTGCAGGACTTTGCTCTTTCAATTGGATCGCTCCCTCGATAGGGCAATGAATAACGCACAAGTCGCAAACCTCTCGATCAAAAATTTGCTCGCTCACTAATTGCGCCTTGGAAGCACTGATATCTCGGTATCTTAGGACGCCTTTAAACTCACTTCCTCTGGGTGTTCCCTTAAATCCTTTGCCCTGAACCGCCAGGCAGGATTTCTCATTAACGATCGCAAAACCGATATGCACGGCTTTTTTCATATTCGCAATTGCTATTTTAAAGACGTCGCCTCCATCGATTTCGCCAGCGTCAATTTTAGGCTGCAATTCTATGGCTGTTTCGACTCCGGTTTCTTTGAATTTGATAAAATCCAAAGCTGCGGTCGGACATGTTTCCGCACATTGCAATGAGTCGCATGAGAAATCACACGCCTGTTGGCGAGCGTCGATATAAGGCGTATCAATAGAAAGACCCATATCCGCGTCAGCCAATTTGATTGCATGTATCGGGCATATTTGAATACAAAGTCCGCATTTGATACAGGCATAGAGAAAATCCTCTTCATTAATGACCCCAGGTGGTCGCAATAGCAGTTGTCCCGCGCCATTTTTATTATTTTTATCAATAAAGAGCAAGCCTGTTCCCGCAACTGCTATACCGACGACTGCCCAACCGCTTTGCTTAAGAAACTCCCTGCGGCTTTTTTCTTTATCAGAATTTTTATCAGGCATAATATGTCCTTTTATGTCAGAAAATTATATCAAAAAATTACGTTCACTCCAGCTCAAAAATCGGTGCTTCATCTTCCAGAATTAATTTTGGTTGCGATAAAGGAGCCAGGCGTTCTAAAAAATCTAAGATAACCAATACAGGGGATCCATAGAAAAACTTCACATTTTGATTCGTTGACCATAAATGTTCCACATAGTCTAACAACTGGTACGGCGTATCGCCAATATTATCATAGTCTTGATCAAAACCTTGATAATCGTCCCAGTAATTGGATTCCCATTTATTTCCATTTGCTGTTTTTCCGCGCACCGCCACTTGTTCGAGATTGCCAATAAATTGGTTCTTTCGTAGCACATTTCCATAGAGATTGGAATGAAATTGTATCCCAACTCGGCAAAACGCGATCTCATTATTTTCAATAATATTTTTCTTTTCCAGAACAAATGGAGAAGTGTCGAAATAAATACCTTGCGAGGAATAAATAAATCGATTATTTAAAATCTGATTGTTGGATGTTTCCTTGAGTCCCAAACAGATGCCGGTGGGACCTGAAGAGCGCACAATCGTGTTCCCCACCATGATTGTTCTTTCGCTATACATTAAAAACACGCCAACAGAACTATCATAAAATTCATTGTTTTGAATGCGGTTATTGTGGGAGTACATAAAATGGATACTGTATCGATTTCCGACGCCGAGATTGCCTTCAAACAGATTTTCTTCAGAATACCAGACAACCATATCTCGCACATTATGCCAATAATTATGTTGAATTTTATTGGAAAAAGAATACCAAAGTCTAATTGCGTCTCCCTGCATTGCTTTATCTTTATTTTTTGAGCATATTTCATTATGAATAATTTCATTATTTTGTGCGTCTTGGAGATCAATACCAAACAGGCAGTCAGTAATCAAGCAATTCTCGATGATGTTATAATTCCCACGAATGGAAACCGCGCAATCGATCTTATCGTGAGAATGACCCGAATTTGTAATTTTCAAATTGACAAGACGGACGCTATCCGCCTGAATATAAAAGATAGAACCCTTACCGTCCACTGTGATTTCTGCACAATGCAAGCCATTAATTGTCAGGTTATTAATGGATATTTTCCCAGGACCGGTATAGCGACCCGGCTTCAGATTTATCACATCCCCGGGTTGGGCGCTGTCGATGATTTCCTGCATTGAGTACACGGTAGCACTATCTTTGTATCCTTTAAACGGAATGGCCAAGCCAGGCTTAAATTCTTGCCCAAACAGGATGACAGGGAGTAGGAAAACGATAATGATTTGGAGATAAAATTTTAATTTCAATATAAGACCCATTATTTCCGAGCAAAAACCAGACTTTTGCTCGACCATAGCATGTAAAATGCCGATAATTATTGGTATTTTCTCACCTTCGATCGAGAGACCCCGCGCGCGTCTGTCAGTCGGCAGGATGCCTGGGATTCGCTATTGTCAGCAGTTTGAATCCCAGACGATTTTCTTCGAAATCTGTGAAACATGTGGATTATTTTTCTATGATCGTTTTTTTCTTTATCAGTACCGACAGAAATAAAAGGATTGCCACAGCGACAATAACAAAAAAACCAATGTAGGGGTATGATTGGGTAGTGAATTGGGCGACCTTTCCTTCCCCAAAAACCGTAGGCATAAAGGGCTTAATGCCTTCAAAAGCACCGCCGCCATGAAGTGAGAGGTTATGCCCATACCAATATAAAGAAGCGATATACAAGCTCAAAAAATACCCGGGCAGCAACGCTGGAATGATGGCAAAAATTGCATTGAGACGCTTTGGAGTGAATAAAAAATAAAGAATCATGACCGCGAGTAGCCCCAAAAGATAGGGGCTCCAAACAAGCATGGAGTCCAGGAATTTTAAATATCCAGGGGTTACATTTATTTTTTTTGGTTTTGCGGTATCTGGATCAATTATTGTATTTCCATCGGCGTCTCGTTCTACGTCAAAAACATAGTACACGGGATATTCCCGTTCAGGATCCGTATTGCGTCCTTGAGTGATTTTATACATGCCGATATAATGGTTAATGGCGTTCATTTCAGCGAGACAATCAGATCCTGCCTGGTTGCTGGCTAATTCCTCGCGCTCTTGCACTCCTTCGCAGCCATTATAAACGCCGCTGAATTTAAAATTGATTCGGATACCTTTGGGATACATCGACTTTGGATATTGATGGCTCTGCAAAGCCGTCCACCATACTGGCAGAAAATATGCCAAAATTATCAGTGCAAAAGCCAATCCCGTCAGAATCCTATAAAGTTTTATTTTCTTTTCGATTCCTTCAGACATAATTTCCTTCCTCTATTAACATATATTAACATATTAACAATAATTAATTATAAACAAAAGTCACTAACAATTAAGTAAAAAAGTTTATACAATTATTCAGTCTCCAAGACCCAAAGGCATTTTTGTCATATCATCCTTTTGGTCGCTTATTCAGATTATACTGGATAAATTATATCGAGTAATTATTTAAAGAGATATTTTTATGGGCAGGATTTTCCGTGCTAAAAATTGGCAATGGCCTCAGACTTTTTTCAAAAGCACAGTTTTTCTAAAAAGTGCTTTTGACCTCCAAACAGTTTTAAATAAACGGCTTATGGATAATTCAGGTTAGAGATTTTGATACTGGATAACCACGACTTTTATTTAAATATAAAGGGAACCTGACGAGCCAAGTCCCCTTTATATTTTCCACAAATTACGAACTATCAGCGAAATACCGTATTATTTCCCTGATTCAGCGGCAACTTTTTCCGATTTCTTCTTCATGTATACGATAACCTTATCGGTTTCTTCCGCAGAGAGATTTTGATCGGGCATCGCCAATTTATATATCTGGCGCAAAGCTTCGATATCATCGTCTCCATATTTTTCTTCCGGATTCATGATCCAATCTTTTAGCCAAACATCATCCCTGCGTTGATGAACGTTCAACAAATCCGGCCCATTAAAATCTTTACCAAAACGATGGCAGGCATTACAACCACCGTTTAGATATTCCAGTTCTCCTGGCAATAGGTTTTTCAATTCGATTGCTGAAGGCTTATAAGCCTGCATTTGCCTGTCTTTTTCCACACGTTGGGAATAGGCCAGCAGACGTCTCACGTCAGCGACTTTATCAAATTTAACGGACAAATAGCCCTGCAACGCGCGTCCGTCCGGTCCGTGGATTTTGTCTAACAACAGCGGATACATACCGGCTTTTTCAGCGACAAATTCAATAGTAGCCGTTTCTCCAGGTCTCCAGCGATACACCGCGTCATAAGAGGCGACCTCGTACACGTAGTGATCTGTTTTGGTCTCGCCGAGATTAGTCAGATGAATCGTGACGGTCTGACCTTGGTTAGCTTCGATATTTGTCGGAGTTACCTTTCCATTCTGAATCGTGCCAAAGACTTCCACCTTGTTGCCGCTATTCGTAATTTTTTCATTACCGGCAGTAATGGAATGTTCCGATTTCGCCATTTTTTGGATATCGGTTCCAACCGGATAAGTCTCCTGGCTTCCAAAATCATCTTGATGAATTAACGTCGTGTAATGCGGCTCGCCCATTGGTATCGGCAGATCGTAAATAACTTTCATCTTGTTGGCGTCGATATCAATCAATTGATGATTTTGCGGATGCAATGGACCAACCGGATTGAAGCGGTCAATTGAAAGTTTGTTTAATGCGATCAAATATTTCCCATGCGGCTCTTTTGTGTCGCCATGAGCGGAAACCAAGTGACCGATATTGTAATGAGAAGGCACGGAATCTAGTACTTTCAAATTAATATAATCCCATTTAGTCACTTTGGAATCCACATAAATGGACGTATAGATAATGCCTTTTTCGTCGTCATATTGGTTATGGAGTGGACCCAAGCCAACTTCTACGCTGCCATGGAGCGCGTCTTCCAAAGCGATAATAGGCAAACCATACGGATCATAATCCTCAAAATTTTCCTCTTCGATAGCTTTCATGATCTTTTCAAAGGAATACACCCAGGCATGAGAATCCAATTTTCCAGCAACGACGATATAATCGCCAGTGGGATCCACGTCCACGCCGTGCGGAGATTTTGGCTCGGGAATCAGATAGAGAACGCCCAATTTTGCAGCCATATCAATGGTCATCACTTTGTGCCCGTTAATGATTTTGTAATTCCCACTTTTTACAAGTTCCTCCGCTTTTCTCCAATTAACCACATGCAGATAATCGGTGTCTTTGGACGAACAACCGGCTTCAAATGGAGGTCTGCCGCTTTCGATTCCGCCGAAATAGGCTTCGGAACAGAATGAATTGGTAAAAGACCACCCATAACTGGCATTTTTACCAGCGTCGCTTAGATCTTGCGTGTACGGCGGAGCCAAAATAGTAAAAGATTCTTTTTCATTAATGCGGCCTCCGTCATTGTCAAATTTCCAGTAAGTGATACCGCCTCGCCAGTATTTCAAAAAATTGGCTTCAGTAAGCGAATAATATTTTCTATCCGGCGGCGTCGGATATTGGCAGGCTTCGATAATATATTCAGAATTTGGCGTAAAAAAAGCACCGCCGTGATCATTACGAAAAATCGGGTTCTGCACGATTTGCTTTAATTCCCAGTCTTTAAGGGAAACGATAAAAATTCGGGGATTTGCTTTGTCATTAACTGTAGCCCATTTACCGTTATACAAACCGTTGGTTTCAGAAAAACCGGGATGGTGTGTGTCGCCCCACATAAGCGGCATGTCGTCAATAAAACCATCCTTCATCAGATTATAAGATTCCACGCTATAGCCGTATCCGTTGTGAGGATCTTTTGTATTTGTCGGCACATATTTCACAAGACGCATAGAAGGAACCGTGTATATAATCATATTGCCACGCTGTCCGCCAGAATTTAAGGCAACATATTCGTCGGCGTTTTTATCAGGCGTATATGTTTTGACAGCCGCCAGAATATCATCAGCATTGAGGTCTCGTCTTTTTATCACATCGCCAAAATTTTCTTCGCCATAAGGAACGCCGATCCCTTCTCCATCGACTTTGGCTTTTTTATCGCTACAGCTTGCAAAAAGCGCAGCGATAAATGCGCTTATCATTCCGATCAAAAGCAATTTTTTAAAATTTCTCATTATTCGGCTCCTTTGGTCTCAAGTTTTTCTTTAAGGAGAGTCTGGGCGCGTAATCCCACATCAGCAGTTTTCACTTGATACTGCCAATATTGCTCAGCCCATAAGAAAGCGTCTTTCCATTTCCCCTCTTCAGCATATTTAAGATGGTTCTCTTCCGCAGTTTTAGCCAGGGCTAATTGATCAAAAGCATCGTTAACCAAAGCCTCTACGTAGGAATAGTCCTGGTAATTATTTTCCTTTAACCAGGTGACAACGCTGTTGATGACGTCTT
The DNA here is from genome assembly GCA_002084765.1 of Candidatus Cloacimonetes bacterium 4572_55. Taxonomy (GTDB): domain Bacteria; phylum 4572-55; class 4572-55; order 4572-55; family 4572-55; genus 4572-55. The sequence continues at coordinate 53,910 of NBMB01000009.1, forward strand.
GGGTCTGCTGAATAACTACCAATTTATCTTCATAGTTTTTCTTATACCCAACCAATTGCTCCGGGGTCAACGTGAGCTCAACTTCGCCCTTTTCGCCTTTGAAGCCCTTGGGTTTTACCATAAGGATACCTTCCATTTCTAAATGGAGCGCAGAGCAGAATTCCGTGCAATAGTAAGGAAATACGCCCGAACGGTCGGCAGTAAATGTGAGCGAAGCTGTTTTACCCGGCTCGAAACTGCCATGAATCCCATAAGTACCCACGGTAAATCCATGAGTCTCGTCTTCCGCCCGTTCCAGATTGGTCAGATGGAAAGTCACGACGTCGCCCTCATTCACTTCCACAATTTCTGGAGTGATGTGGGAACGGATCATGGTGCCAAAGACATGAACTCGGTTGCCTTCTCGGTCAATTTTTTCTTGACCGGCAACGGTTTTAAACGGTGAGATCTCACCGGTGCGGGTATTTGTTCCCAGCGCGTATCGAATGATCGGCTTAATCGTTGTCCTCAGCACCGAGACGGACCCATACAGGTTCGCCTGAGGAACGCTCATGGTATAAATATCTTTCATATTATCGCCAGAAATATCAATAAGGTGCTGAAAATTGGGTCGAACCGGGCCAATGTTTACAAAATTTTTGTATTGCCCTTCTTTGTCAACCGCAATCAGATAATTGGAATGCGGCTCAGCAGAAAGACCCTGGGGCGTCATTAACTCACTGGGAGGAAATGAAAGGGCCAATTCCGATTCAACGTCTTTGCTGTCATAGTTCCAGCGAATAATTTTCTTATCGCCAAAAGCCGATGCATACGCAACGCCAGAGCGATAATCAAAAGCAATATCATGGACCTGATTGCCTAATTTTACGGACCCGTCTAAAAACTGATCATACGTGGCAACCGGTATCCCGCCAATAGCGTTGCCCGTTGCGGCGTTGGCAAGTTTTGCATAATCCATAACCAGTGCTTCATCGTTCGCTACGATAAAGTATTTTCCATCTGGAGTGGTTTTTACTTTTTTAGCTCCGCTGGGAATTTCAATTAGCATAACAGCACCCGCGGCAACCGCGTCGCTTGTCGTCACTACAGAAGTCAGATTCACGGTTTTTTTAGTCAGCCCTTCCAATTTCGGATAATTCACTGCGTAAACATACGATTTTCCATCTTTATCAGCCAAACCAACCACCCATCCATGACTTGACTTCCGACCAGTGTCAAAATATTTCATGGTTAACGGCGGCAGTTCTAAGGTGAATGACTCATCTTTAATCATCCGTCCAATATGATGGCCCGATTCGGTTGCGTGATCCGGGTCTTCAAATTTCCAAAATGTAATACCCGATTTGAATTTGGAGTCGTATTCAGCCTCCATATCCGCGGTCCGAAAATCCCAAGTGGTGGGATATTGACTCGTCTGAATCACATATTCTGTGTTCTCGGTCACAGCAACGCCAGGATGGGTGCTGATGAACAGCGGATGCATTAAAACTTGCTTGGTTTCAAAATCGTCCAAACCGAGTAACGCGATACGTGAGTTGGCTCCGTCGGAATAAAATAGGTATTTTCCGTTGTACTTTCCACCGGTCTCGGAAAAAGCGGGATACCGCATATCGCCATAGCCGTAAACACGGTTATCCAGCGATCCTTTTTTCAGCATCAGCACACTTTCGTCGTCAAAGCCGTAGCCCTGCCACGGTTCCGGTGTAAAAACGCCCACATACTTGTAAATGCGCATGGACGGCATACCGTAAACAACCATAGTGCCGGAATTACCAGTCCCAGCAAAAGCAAAATACTCGTCACGACCCCCGCGGGGCATAAACGTTTTGATGGCGGCTAACACGTCGTCATCATCCAGATTACGCGCTTGCTTTACATTGTCAAGATGCGTCTGTTGCCCAATGGAAACGCCGCTAAACAATACAAAAAGAGCCAGAATGACCCCCGTCAGGATAATCGGAATAGATTTAAAATTCATAGTGTCCTCCCTCAAACCTCATCATTTCCTCCTTACTAAACAGTTAGTGTAATTATTCTTCTTTTACAACGCCTTCATCAACATCTTCATTCTCTATCACACCTTCTTCGGACTCCTCTGCTGACTCAACTTCCTCCACTGCCTTTTTATCTTCCAGAGGATATTTGACTTTTTCACCCTCTGGTGCTTTGGCAACTTGCGGCGTGGTTCCATGCATGGTTAATATGAAGCTGGATACCTTCACAATATCTTCATTTTTCAACGTTCCCCGCCAGGGAATCATTCCTTTTGATGGATTGCCAAAGTTGATAATTTTCACCACGTTTTCTATGCCAGCACCATGAATCCAGTGATCATCTGTTAAATTTGGTCCAACAATTCCGCCTCCGTCGGGCGCATGGCAACTGGCGCAATTTTTTAGAAAAATTTGTTTTCCAGCCGCCAAACTGGCTTCATCCATAAGCGCGACAATCGAAATCGATTCAACAGGAGCCTGTATCTTGATCAACCCTCCGGTAATGAGCTTATCATACAAGCCGGGAAATGTTGCTCTCAATTTTTTCAGAGTTTCCGCATCGGACCGGCTCATCGCGTACATGATTAAATCGTTCGCCTCGGCATTTGATCCGATATAATTTTTCAGTTTCTCCCGAACAAACGGCGTCACACTGTTTTCTATATCATACATAGGCGAATGATACTCGCTGAAAATACCACCGGAAACTCGGGTCGGACGCCAATTCGGGTCCATCTCTCTCATATATTCATCCCGTGAGAGGTCTCCGATGTCCAACACATGGAAATATGACAAATATACGAATGAAAACATAATTGTCAAATAAAAAATGTTTAGCGACCAGGTGGGTATCTTGTTATTAAGCACCCGGATGTTGTCATACGTATGATCTTCCAGGACGTTTTTATTCGTGTCCATATATCGATCCTCATTATTTTTTGGCGATGAAACCAATAAGGGGCATTATATTTTATTTCTTCTCGGTTTCCTTAACTTTAATATCTGTTCCCAACCGTTGTAAATAGGCAATCAATGCGATAATTTCCCGATTTGGCTCAACTTTTACCCGAGAATCTTCCATTCCTTCAGCAAGATTCAATGCCTGAAGTTTCATATCTGGAATCGCAAATTGATCATACCCTTTGGAATATGGCACTCCAAGAATTTGCATTGCCCTGATTTTTGCATCAGTGCTGGAGATATCCAATTCATTGGTTATCAACCAGGGATAAGCGGGCATTGTCGAGCCGACAGACATCGATTTCGGATCTTGTATATGGGTATAATGCCAGGCATCCGGATATTTTCCACCGATCCGCTGCAGGTCGGGTCCGTTTCGTTTTGAACCCCATTGGGATGGATAATCATAGATAAATTCTCCTGCCATGGAGAACTCGCCGTTCCGTTCCGTTTCACTCCGTAGGGGGCGTATCTGCTGGGTATGACAGGTATTGCAGCCTTCGCGAATGTAGATATCCCGACCCTCTAATTCCAGAGGAGTATAGGAGTTCACGCTGTCAATGGCAGGAACGTTGCGTTCGACCAGGAACATAGGAATAATTTCGACCAACCCACCAATAACCGCGATAATGGTGAGAACGACAAAAAATCGAATAGGCTTGAAATGGATACAACAGCCTGCAGAACCTTTATTTTGATGCGCTGTGGACAATTTCTCCAGGGCAGGGGCTTCTGCCTCTTCTTCCTTAACCAAGCTCCCAACCTTGACCGTGATAGCCAGGTTCACCACCATCATAACAGCTCCCATCAAGTAGAGCAGCCCGCCAACCGCTCGAACGATATAAGCTGGTGTTACGTGAAGCACAGTATCCATAAAAATGGGATATTGCAGATAACCTTCTGACGTAAATTCTTGCCACATAAATCCTTGAGTAACTCCAGCCCAGTATAGAGGAATCGTGTAGATAAGAATTCCTGAAACAGCAAGCCAGAAATGAATATTTGTCAGTTTTTGCGAGAAAAGTTTGGTATTATATATTTTTGGAATCAGCCAGTATAAAATGGCAAAAGTAAGTAACCCATTCCAGCCCATTGCGCCGATATGCTTTTCTGCAATCGCTAAATCCGTATTGTGAGCAAATGCGCTTATGCTTTTAACAGACAGAAACGCAGCGTCAAAAGCTGAAATCCCAAAAAAAATCAGCGCAGCTGCCATCATTCTTAGGATTGGATCTTTCCATACCTGATTGCAATCGCCCTTCAAAGTCAGCAGACCGTTTGCCATGCCGCCTAATGCTGGAGCGAAAACCATTAATGAAAAGACCATGCCCAAAGATTGCAACCAATCCGGTATTGATGTAAGAAGTAGTTGCTGGGGTGCCGCCCAACTATACAGAAAAACCATGGCTCCAAAATGTCCAATTGCCAACCGATAGGAATATACAGGTCGATTTGCCGCTTTTGGCACGAAATAATACATCAAGCCGAAATAGGGCATTATCAAAAGGAAAGTCGACAGGTTATGTCCATAAAAACATTGCACCAGAGCGTCCTTAGCTCCTGAAAAAACGGGATAGCTCTTGAAAAGAGTCACCGGTATTTCAACGGAGTTAAATATATGGATAATAGCGATAGTAAAAAAAGAGACTACATAGAACCAGATCGCTATATATATTTTCCGCTCTCGTCGCTTTGAGATCGTCCCGATCATATTCACGCCGAAAACGATCCAGATAATCGTTATTAAAATATCAATAGGCCATTCCAGTTCCGCGTATGCTTTCCCTGTCGTAAATCCCAGAGGTATGGTGATAACAGCGCATAAAATGATGAATTGCCAGCCCCAAAAATGCACTATTGAGAGCAAATTGCTAAGCATTCTCGCTTTTAAAAGCCGTTGCAATGAGTAATAAACGCCCATAAATATGGCATTACCAACTAAAGCAAATATCGCTATATTGGTGTGCAGGGGTCTCAAATGGCTGAATGACAAAAACGGAATTCCAAAATTTGTTTCTGGAATAAACGTTTGCAGGGCAAGAACCAAACCTACCAGAAATCCTACCACGCCCCAAAAAATGGTCGCATAAGCAAAATTTCGAACAATCTTATTGTCGTAATAAAAGGTTTCAATTTTTGCCATACTTATTTTCTCCTCGCTTAAAAAATATTTCTCTTAACGGTAACATGTGAATAAAATGCGCCTTTTCCGTTTTTTGATATTTCGGAATTTGTGTTTTATCCGATATTATAAACACTAAAATAACCCTTAACTGTATGGAACCTCATGCTTTACAGATTTCATAAATTTTGGATCGCGATATGGCGTTATCGCGTGTTTGCCAAACTGAGTCCAGAAGAGCCACATAAAAATACCGCCGATTCCAATCAGTGATGTCAGGTCAAAAATGCTAAACTTGATTCCCGTTTTATGCAGTGTGGGCATAACCACCCAATATAAATCAATCCAGTGCATCGCTAAAATAAAAAGAGCCATATATTTCAGATACGTAAAATTCCGCTTTGAATTTCGGGTCAATAGACCGACAAAAGGAATTGCAAAATGCCCGATCACAAGGGTTTTGTTCAGAATGGACCAGGTTCCTTGGGAACGCTGTAGATAAAAAATGGTCTCCTCCGGGATATTTGCATACCAGATCAGCAGGTATTGCGAGAACGCCATGTATCCCCAAAAAATAATAAACCCAAAGGTGAATGTCGCCAGATTATGATAGTGTTCGACAGTGATTATCTCATTCATTACACCGCGTTTGTTTAAATACAGCCCGAAATAGATCATAAATCCCAATACGCCAACTAATCCGCCTGAGAAGAAGTAGAGTCCAAAAATTGTCGAATACCAGTGGGGGTATAAGGACATGATCCAGTCAAACGACGCAAAGGTTGTGGTCAAAGCAAAGATAATCATGCTCGGAGCACTGATTTTCCTTAACTTCTGAATCTGGTCTATGGTTGCGCCAGAATCCATTACAATGGATGTTTTATAGAGCTTTTGCGCGATCAGATACCATATCCCAAAGTAAAACGCTGTGCGAATGGCAAAGAACGGAATATTTAAATACCCAACTTTTTTGCTTAAAATAGGGTCAGTAGCGACGTCGGCAACATGAGACCAGTGATATAAATGGTGGACTCCAAACAGAATTGGGATAAAAAAAACTGCTAAAATCGGCAGAATTTTAATGAGCGTTTCCAGAATCCGTCGGATTGCGACGCCCCAAATCGTCCCAGTAAGGTGGAATAATAGCACAAAAAATAACGCGCCAAGCGCGATAGAAACCCAGAACAGATATGCGATGAGATAGGAAAAGAAAAACTGATCTGTATTTATAAAATAACCGACAGCCGTTACTAAAAGACCCAAAATACCGATTATCAAGGATCGTTTTTGCACGGATTTAAATTCTGTTAATTTAAAAGTAGTCGCATCGAATTTCATAAAACTCTCATCGTTAAATTTATTTAAGGGTGTTTGTGGTCGATTTTAATGAGTTATGGATAATTATCATTTGGTCAAAAGCGAGTCGCTCTCCTCCACCCTCATAGTGTCAATAACGACAGGTCGCGAGTCTTGCAAAAAATTGACATAACCGACAATTGCCCAGCGATCTTCCACTGGTATTTGATGATCATAGGCGGGCATATTTTTCACCCCTTTGGATATAATATCAAATAGCTGACCATCGGAATATTCTCTTACCTTGGCATCATAATAGCTGGGCGGGGCAGGATATGTCTCAGAAATAATCGTCCCATCGCCATCGCCTTTTTCGCCATGGCAGGGAGTGCAAAAAATAGCGAATCTTTTCTCCCCGCGGCTTAACGTCTGCCCGTCAAAAACAACCGGAGCTTTTGCTACGAATTCTCCATCTTCTGTTTTGCCATAAAAGTATTCGCTGTCTTCAAATAATTCTGTCGTAGCTACGACGCCATTTATGGGCATTCGATTTACAGAACCATTGGCAAAAAAATAACTTTTGCTATTTGCCTTATATTTTTCTTGGGAATCCATATTTGGATTTATGTGGATGGGCGTTTTTTCGGATTTCGTTTTTTTCGAACAGGAAAAAACTGTCCCTATTAGCGAGATTAACAAGAAAGATATAATTAAACAGGAAATAGATCGTTTTTTCATTCTCATAAGATTTTTTCTCAATCGTTATCAATCAGAAATTCTATGTTTTTCCCACCAATCGATATAAGGAAATTTTTTGCGTCATCATCCGCATATTTTGCGTCCGTGGCTTCGATGCTTACGAAAAAGCCATTGTCTGATACTTTGGAAAAGTTGTCAGAATAAAAGACAGGGTGATGGTAACGCGGCAGTTTATTTAATGCCAGCATTCCAAATAAAGATGTAAATGCAGAAAAAAGTATCATTAACGCGAATGCAACAACGCCAAAAGCCGGGTAGCTAAAAAGCGGTTTTCCAGAAATCACCAGCGGATAGGCAATGACGCTCGTCCATCCTTCAAAGAGGAACCCAAAGATAGCCATTATAAAAGCAACCGGTCCCACGATCCATCCCAAGATTGACCTTTTCTCGCCCATTGCTCGATCCATACCGTGTATCGGGAACGGAGAATGACAATCAAAATCATTATAATTCGCGTCCCGTAACTTTTCTGCCGCATGTATTAACTCAGCAGGATTTTCAAATTCGGCTAAAATTCCTTCTGATTTTCTGTTATTCATCGCGGCTCCTGTTTTTCGTAATTTCATAATAATGCGGGTCAGCCTGTGGCAAAACACCTTTTACTTCCGCTATGGATATCATTGGCAAAAAACGAATAAATAATAGAAACAGAGAGAAAAATAAGCCAAAAGAACCGATTAACAGGCTTATGTCCCAAACCGTAGGACTGTAGTAATCCCAACTGGATGGAAGGAAGTCGTTTGCCAATGAACTCACAGTAATCACAAATCGTTCGAACCACATTCCGATATTCACAAGTATGGAAATTACAAACATAATCGGCACGCTTGTTCTGATTTTTTTGAACCAAAATAGTTGCGGGATTATGACATTGCAGCTCACCATTATCCAATATGCCCAGGCATAAGGGCCAAAAGCGCGGTTGACAAAGGTAAAGCTCTCAAACACATTGCCGCTATACCAGGCGACAAAGAATTCGATTGCATACGCATACCCCACCATCATACCGGTAAGCATGATGATTTTGGTCATTTTTTCCAGGTGGTTGACAGTAATTATATGCTCTAATTTATAGACTTTTCTGGCAATGATCGCCAATGTCATCACCATGGCAAATCCTGAAAAAATTGCGCCGGCGACAAAATACGGCGGGAAAATTGTGGTGTGCCATCCCGGGATCACAGCACTTGCAAAATCAGCACTCACAACACTATGCACTGAAAGCACCAACGGCGTGGATAAAGCGGCTAATAACAGGTAGGCAAATTCGTAATTTTTCCATTGCTTATTACCGCCTCGCCAACCTAATGCAAAGATAGCCAGTATCATTTTGCGAAAGCGGGTTTTCGCACGGTCGCGCAGGGTTGCCAAATCCGGAATCAATCCGGTGTACCAAAACATCAAAGAAACGGCAAAATAGGTGCCCACCGCGAACACATCCCAGAGAAGTGGACTGCGAAAATTGGGCCACATTGCCATTTGGTTCGGCAGGGGAAACATGTAATAAGCGATCCAAATTCTTCCCACATGAATGCCGGGAAAAATCAGGGCGCAAACTACGGCAAAAAGTGTCATAGCTTCCGCGAAACGGTTAATAGAGGTGCGCCATTTCTGCCGAAAAATAAACAGAATCGCGGAAATTAATGTCCCAGCATGTCCAATCCCTACCCAGAACACAAAGTTGACAATAGACCAACCCCAACCAACCGGATTATTAACTCCCCAGATTCCCACTCCTTCCCAGAATAGAAATCCCATAGAGCCAAAAAACATCAGGGCTAATGAGGATGTTAAGCCCAGGAGTATAAACCAGATCTTGTTGGTTTCCCCCTCTACAATGCCGCTAATTTTTTCTGTAATCGAACTGAATGTTTGATTACCGGTTATTAGTGGCTCTTCATCTAATAATAATGTTGTTGTGTCTTTTACGCTCACTCCGCATACTCTCATTTAGTTGGTTAACGTCTATTTATATCTGCGACTTCGTATCCGCCAGATCTGGGTTGGGATTTCGAATTTTTGCCAGATATGTGATCCGGGGCTTCAAATTTAATTCGCCAAGCATCGCATAATTTCGGTTATTCATTTTCGACTTCGACACGTTACTATTTTTATCCAGCATATTTCCAAAACGAATAGCGTCGGCTGGACAACTTTGCTGACATGCGGTGAGGATTTCGCTATCTGCAAGCTCCCTGCCCTCTTTTTTTGCCTTGACTTTAGCCTGATTGATCCTTTGCGTGCAGAATGTGCATTTTTCCATCACACCCCGAGACCGTACGCTAACGTCTGGGTTTTGAGCCATTTGGAAAACGTGCGGATAATCCTTCGTAAAGTTGAAAAAGTTGAAACGACGCACTTTATACGGACAATTATTCGCGCAATATCGAGTCCCGATACAGCGGTTATAGACCATGACATTCAGTCCTTCTTCGTCATGAACTGTCGCCGCGACCGGACAAACTTGCTCGCAGGGGGCCATCTCGCAGTGAACGCAAGTAACAGGTTGATAAACCATTTCTGGATTTTGCAAGTCGCCGGAAAAGTATCGATCCAGCCGAATCCATGACATTTCCCGCCCTTTGCTCACCTGTTCTTTGCCGACAATCGGTATATTATTTTCGCTCTGGCAGGCGATCATACACGCGTTGCAGCCGGTGCAAGCATTCAGATCAATGGTCATTCCCCATTGATTTCCTTCGTCATACGGATGCTCTTTCCACAGCGATTCTAAAGGCGGATGCTCGACCATTTCCGCGGCAAAATGGGGATGTGATTGATACTCAGTCAGCGGAGCCTCACGAACCAACGCCCTGCCCTCCATGCTGCCATGATTCTGGGTATTGGCTAATTTATACCTCTTTCCAGTTGCTTTGACAGCGGCTCCGTGGGCAAAATCTTTCGCGCTGGTTTGGCGAAGCAGGTACGCGTTAAAACCGACGTTATTGCCGACTCTTCCCGCGGATGTCCTGCCGTATCCTAACGAAACCGCAATCGTATTATCCGCCTGACCCGGCATAATCCAAACCGGTAATTCCAGAGACCGACCTCGGCAGGTAAGAGAAACCATGTCCTCATTCTTTAGCCCCAGCTCTTTTGCGGTATTGAGGCTTATTAAAGCGGGATTATCCCAAGCCAATTTTGAGATCGGGTCCGGCGTCTCCTGCAGCCAGCCGTTGTTTGCATAACGCCCATCAAAAACGGAAGCGTCAGCGGCAAAAGTTATCTCTAACGCGTCTTTTGATAGATTTTCAATGTTCAGGCTTTTACTTAAATTTCCCAGATTTTCAGAATTAAACCCAACCTCTTCGCTTTCATATAAATTTTCCTCGCACACACCGGAGTTGAGCGTTTTTCTCCATTTCTTTTCAAAATCGAGTTCGGGGAATATAGACTTCCAGGTTTTTCGGACAATATCGTGAGCGTTTTCATCCTTACCGGTCACAATTAAATTAAGTAATTGGGCGCGCATAACGCCATTAAACAGTGGCTCTATCAAAGGTTGCACAACGGATCGAACGCCGTCGTTCGAGCGAACATCTCCCCAGCTTTCCAGATAATGCGCCGCGGGAATATGCCAGGTGGTTTGTCTGGAAGTCTCATCAACATGGGAGCTGAAATGCACGGTATTTTTAACTTTTGCCAATTTGGCGGCAAAATCCATGTCCACCAGCGCGTTATAAACAGGATTTCCATCCATGATGATAAGCGTTTGAATTTTTCCATTATCAATAGACTCGACAAGTCTGTTTAATGAACTTAAAGAGGGCGGAAGCGCGTCTTTTAAACTTACATATCGAACACTGTTATTGGTATTTCCCAACCCATGGTTCATGACAGCCGCGAGGGCGTGCAGATAAGGCGGCTGGCGTTTACCGGCGACAATCAAACTTTTTCCCTTATGCTTTTTCAGATCTTTAGCAATCGCCTGGATCCATTTTTGATGCGCGTCTCTATCAAATCCGTCCAATCTCACATTTGGAATAGGAATCTCCAGCCCCTGATTTCGCAATTCTTTGGCAATCTCAAGGGCAAACGGAGCAACATGGGAACTGGGTAACCGCAATCTATGGTCAGACATGGCCCCGGTTGTGGAATACATATTTTCCACAACATAGAGACGATTCATGGTATCGTTTTCGGTTTTGAGACTGCGCGCTTCAGCAAATCCCCGGACTGCGGAAATTTCGTCGCTTTCAGCGTATAAAAAGTCGGAATCAAGGGAAACCACTATATCTGCTTTTGAATAATCATAAACCGGATAAATATTTTGCCCACTTATCGCTTTAATTCCATCATAGATATTTTCGTCGCTAACCGGTTCATAGACAGCCCATTGCGCCTCTGGAAAAGCGGCTGTGAACTCCTCATACAGGCGAAAAAGTGTGGGCGAAGCAAAAGACGAGCTCAATATTGCAAGCCCTCTGCCCTGGGATTCTATAAACGTTTTTTGCAATTCTTGATAAAACGATACAAATTCAGACCAGGATGCCTCCTGCGCTTTGTTCCTCAGCGCGCCCGACCTATCGGGGTCATAGAGATTGAGGATAGACGCCTGAATTAAAGCACCAGATTTTCCTTTTGTTAATCTATGGTTAATATTTCCTTCAATTTTTGTGGGACGCCCCACGCGGCTTTCCACTACAATGCCATAAGCACTTAAACCAAAAGGCATTGCGCTGGCGTAAAACAGAGAGTTTCCCGGCGTAATATTTTCAGGAGCTTTCACATACGGGACAATTTTTTCAACTGGTCGCTGGCATCCAGCCAATCCGGCAAAAGCAATCGAAGCTCCCATAAGAGCCAGAAATTTTCTTCGCGATAGAGCACCGCCGGCTATTCCAGGTGGATTTTCAGGAAATTCGTTATCCAAAATTTTTTTAAATTCCGGAGTTTCCGCCAATTGATCCAGGCTGCGCCAATATTTTACTCCATTATCCGTGCTAATTTTCATCGGTGACATCCTGAACAGGTGGTTGGGGGGGTGAGATTTTTTTCGCTCATTACCTGTGAGCCAAATTCGAGTTGGTTTTTCGGGTAAACATACTTCATAGTGATTATTTCGGAGGCGGGTCGCAAATGGTCTTTCGGCGCACGGTGGCATTCAAGACACCAGCTCATGCTTAAAGATTTTGTCTGGCGCACCCTTTCCATACTCTGCACGTCCCCATGGCAGGACTCGCAGCCCACCTGGGCAAAAATGTGCGCGCTGTGATCAAAATAGGTATAATCGGGCAATTTATAAACTTTTATCCACTCGATTGGCTTACTTTCGAACCAGCTATCTCGCACCAAAGCAAGCGATTCTTCATTTACTCCTATCAGGACATGACAGTTCATACAGGTTTGCGTTGGGGGGACGCCGGCTATTGCCGAACGCTCTACGCCAGTATGACAGTAGCGGCAATCAATTTTCAAGCTATCGACATGGGTTTTATGGCTGTATGCCACGGGCTGTTCGGGACTATACCCCACATCCGTATATTCTGGGGAGGCAAAATACCAGAAAAATACCACAACCGAAACAGTGAGCAATACCGTCAACACCAAGACAAGCAATGGTATTCTATTTGAGAATTTCGGGAAAATTTGAGCCAAGTTTGAACCTTTTTTTAAGTTTTCGTCTTTTTAAATTCTCGCCTTATCAATATTTCCGCAATCTGTACGATTTATTGCCAAAAAAACAAAAAACGCAGAATTCCATCGTGTAAATAAATATGCAAATATAATAAAATAGATAAAATAGAGGGGGGTTTCACAAAATTTCATATCGACAGAAAAATACGACAAGCTAAGTCAACATTTTTCTTGTTAAAATGTCAAGGTTTTTTAAAAAAAAAATTCTATGAACCGAGAAATATTAAGATTATGACTTCTTGAGGTGTCTAAACACTATTATACCGAATTCCTCCCCGCGATCATTGAGGCGGCAGCCGAGAAAGGTGCGGCGATGAAAAAAAAAACATCGTCGGAAAGCCGATTCTGGAAAAAAGCGACCCATTTTTTTTGTTTTTGCTTTTCTCACGACTTCTCTCCTTGGTTCGAATTTTTTTCTATTGGAAAAGAGACCCAGCGTGGTCGGATCGTCAACGTTCAGTCCTTTTGGAACCCCCACGCCTTCGTCCTCGTCGATCTCTTCAAAAATGAACCTTTCCTTATAAAAATAATTGACTTATGATGAATGATTAATTAAATTAACCCCATGTTATGTTTTACTGCTATAAAAATCCTAATTTTATGAGAAAACGTATTGTCGAGGAGGAAAAGAAAGAGTGGAAAATTTGTTGTATGCCGTGCCTGCGGTGGGCGTAATCGCCCTGGTGTTTGCATATGTTAGATCGAAATGGATTGTCCGTCAGGAGATCGGGACGGAGCGGATGAAGGAGATTTCCGGTTATATTCGAGAAGGTGCTATGGCGTTCCTTGCCAGCGAATATAAAGCGCTGGCGATTTTTGTAGCAGTTGTAGCGATCCTGCTGGGAGTCTCGAACGCCGGCATGGCGGAGAGCCATCCACTTGTCGCGTTATCATTTCTCATTGGGGCTATCTGCTCTGGATTGGCTGGTTTTTTTGGGATGCGGATTGCGACCCTTGCAAATGTGCGCACTGCACACGCGGCTCGTACCGGATTGGCGCAAGCACTGTCCATCGCATTTTCCGGCGGATCCGTCATGGGAATGTCAGTGGTCGGACTGGGAGTCATTGGTCTTTCCGTTTTATTGATTTTTTATCTGAAGATATTCGGCGTCAATTTAACCAATTCGCCGATCATAGAGGTTAGCCGGATATTGAGTATACTGGCAGGGTTCTCCTTAGGCGCGAGTTCCATTGCTCTATTTGCCCGAGTTGGCGGCGGTATTTATACCAAGGCCGCGGATGTGGGCGCGGATCTGGTCGGTAAGGTGGAAGCCGGCATCCCAGAGGATGATCCCCGAAATCCCGCGGTGATAGCGGACAATGTGGGCGATAATGTGGGAGACGTCGCAGGAATGGGAGCCGATCTGTTTGAGTCTTATGTCGGCGCGATTATTGGAGCTATGGTGATTGGAGCGGTCTGGTATCCGAATATCAACAACTATAACGCGGTAATTTTGCCTCTTGTATTGGCTGCCGCCGGCATTTTTGCGTCCATTATCGGCTCATTTTTCGTCAAAACCAAGGAAGGCGGAAACCCGCAAAAAGCACTCAATACCGGTATGTTGGTCGCTGGAGTATTGATGCTGATCGCGACATTTCTGCTCACCCGGAATATGATCCCCGTGGAATTTCAACTACCGAACGGCACCACATCTTCGGCAATGGGCGTTTTTTGGGCAACGATCGTAGGGTTGGTCGCGGGAACTATAATTGGATTTATCACCGAATATTACACCTCTGATCATTATTCACCAGTGCGCAAGATCGCGGAAGAGTCAAAGACCGGCGTAGCCACGAACATCATTGCGGGTCTTGGATCGGGTATGGCATCCACTACGGGACCGTTGTTGGTGATTGCCGTCGCCATTGTGCTTTCTTATCAACAGGCAGGTCTATACGGCATCGCCATAGCCGCGTTAGGGATGCTCTCCATCACCGGGATTCAGTTAGCGGTTGACGCATACGGACCCATTGCGGATAATGCCGGCGGCATCGCGGAGATGTGCAATCTGGGAGAAGAGGTGCGCAGCCGAACCGACCGCCTGGACGCGGTAGGAAATACCACCGCGGCTATCGGCAAAGGATTTGCCATCGGATCCGCGGCTTTGACAGCTCTGGCTCTATTTTCTGCGTATAGCTCGGTGGTCGGTTTACAGGAAATCAATATTATGGAGCCGACCGTGATGGCGGGCTTATTTGTGGGGGGGATGCTACCCTTTCTTTTTTCCTCATTCTCCATGAAAGCAGTGGGAAGAGCGGCTGGACAGATGATCGAAGAAGTGCGGCGTCAGTTCCGGGAGATTCCCGGTTTGATGGAAGGTCAGGCAGAAGCGGAATACGCCAAATGCGTTACGATCGCCACTGCCGCGGCAATCAAAGAGATGATTGCGCCGGGATTGATCGCCGTGATCACACCAGTTCTTGTCGGATTTATTTTTGGACCTATGGTCCTCGGCGGTCTTTTAGCGGGAACAACAGTCTCCGGCGTACTGCTGGCTATTTTTATGGCAAATGCCGGCGGCGCATGGGATAATGCGAAAAAATATGTCGAGACTACCGGCGTGTATGGCGGAAAAGGAAGCGATGTTCATAAGGCGACTGTAGTCGGCGATACGGTCGGAGATCCATTTAAAGATACAGCGGGACCTTCGCTGAATATCCTGATCAAACTTATGAGCGTGGTCAGCCTGGTCATTGCGCCATTATTAGCTGCGATGTAGCTCTATCATTGAAAAAAACAAGACCCCGCCGATCAGCGGGGTCTTGTAAAAAAATGACTTTGAAAAATGTATAACTCGTTTCAAGCAAATTATTTCGGAGCACCCACTTCTCGACCTAATCGAAAAGCCTTCAGATTGATTTCCACCACTTTTTCGCCTTTTCGACCAAATAATTCCCGGATGGAATTTTCCATAGTCTCTATTTTCAGCGGCAGATAGTGAGACGCCGCGCCAGACAGAACCATGTTGGTAGCTCGTGGGGAGCCAGCCTGTTTCGCCAATTTATCCGCGTCAATTTGGATCGAATTTGGTAAGGCGTCGATCTTGGCAAGCACCTTATCCATATCAGGATAGTTCGTGATGTTGACCACTGGTTTCGTCGCGGTAATCAAGATGCTGTCCCGAGACAAGTATTGCACATACCGCAGACTTTCCATCGGCTCCATGCTCAGGATCATAGAGGCATGGCCAAGCGGAATAAGATCGCTGGCAATGGCTTGATCCGATAAGCGCAGGTTGGACGAGACCGCCCCGCCTCTTTGCGACATGCCATGAACTTCGGCTTGTTTTACCGTCAAGCCCTCTTTCATCGCGCTGGAGGCAATGATAACCGATACGGAAAGGACGCCCTGCCCACCCACGCCGGCTAGTATCATATCATACTTCATATTTCACCTCGTTTTTTACGATTTTGTGATTGAATTTGTGATTTATGACTACGCCTTTTTTTCCTTCCTAAGCCGTTTGGTGATCTCGATGCACTCTCGTACCGCAATAATCACCGACAAGCCGTGATATTCAATCTCCTTCCGGATGATCTTCGCATTCTTCTCGGTGTCTTTTTTATGCGCGTGTACCACATGGAAGTGTTTCGAGTCCACGCCCACACCGAGAACGATCTGCTCGATCCGAGACGATGGCAGCATAGTCGGTTGTCCGCCGGTCATTGCCACGCCCTCATTATCCATAATAAGCAGGGTCATATCAGTGTTCCCGGCAACAGCGTCGATCAGAGGAGTGACGCCGGAATGCAGAAATGTGCTGTCTCCGATGACTGCGAGAACCGGGTAAAGTCCAGCCTCGGACGCGCCTTTGGCAACACTGATCGACGCACCCATATTTACGCATGTTTCGACCGCGGAATAGGGGGGAAGTGCTCCCAATGTATAACAGCCGATATCCGACGTGACAGTGCCGTCGTCAAATCCCTCCATCGCCTTCTTCAGCGCGTCAAAGGAGTCCGCATGGGGACAACCCTTGCACAACATCGGCGGGCGGCCGACAATCGGCAGATCGCCTGTGTCCAACTCGTCGTTTTTCGGCAATCCCAACGCGGGTCGGATATTGTCCGGGTTCAGCTCTCCAGTAATCGGCACATGACCTGACTCCTTGCCCAAAATTTCAATGTCAGAGTCCAGGATGCCACGCATAAAACGCTCCAAATAGGGGTAGCCTTCTTCCAATATGATCACTTTATCGCAGGATTCGGCTAATTTACGAATTTTTTTATAAGGGAGCGGGTACGCGCTGATATGAAGATGGGACGGCTTATAATCCAGCTCGTCAGCCACTTCGATAAAGTAGTTCCGAGAAATTCCAGTGGTGATCACGCCGATCTTCTGGTCGTTTTCGCTTATTGTGTTCAACGTCAGCGGATTGTTTGACGTGGTCTCGCAATATTCTTTCATCGCGTCGTATTGATCCAACAGTATGCTCCATTGCCGACGGGCATTAGACGGGAGCAAAATCCAGGAGCTCGAATCTTTCACCTTGCATATTTCGTTTTCTGCTCGAGCCTCTCGAACCTGGACCACAGAGCGACTGTGCGCCAGGCGAGTCACCAGGCGGACCATAACCGGAATCTTAAATTTTTCCGAAAGATCAAACGCCTCGCGAGTCATCTCATACGCTTCTTGCTGATTTGCTGGCTCCAAGCAAATAATGCGAGCAAAGTCGGCAAAATAGCGGCTGTCCTGCTCGTTCTGAGAACTGTGCATACCAGGGTCGTCGGCAACGACAAGAACTACCCCGCCGTTGATCGATAAAATAGCCGAATTCACAAAAGGGTCCGCCGCCACATTCAACCCCACATGTTTCATCGAAACCATGGTTCGCTTTCCGGCAAATGAAACGCCGAGTGCCTCTTCGTATGAGGTCTTTTCGTTCACACACCAGTAAGCTAACGGCTTGTCATGCTTTTTTGAATATTGAATCAAATACTCCATGATCTCCGTGGAAGGCGTGCCGGGATAGGCGTATCCGACCGATAGTCCCGAATGAATCGCCCCTACGGCAACAGCTTCATCTCCAAGTAATACCATGTCCGGCATAGGAGTCTCCTTATATTTTATAAAGACTATAAAAATTGTCCGAAAAAAATAAAAAAAAATCGATTTTCGAATTATTGAATATACGCCCAAATATAACTGGATTAATATCAGCGAATTTTCTATATTTGTCAAGTGTTTATTTTGTGATTATGTCTTGTTAATTGGCGACGCCGCCAATACAAATCGGATCCAATACTCTCGACAATCTTATGACGCTCTGGTCGGAAGCGTTCCGAAAAAGCATCCTAAGGATGAAGGCGAAAACGCTATAAACCTTCTCATGATATGGAGAACAGGCTTTTATAACGCATCACGCCTCGCTCCATTCCTTAATAAGGAGAGGGAACGAGGCACTTTTTTCGTTTGTCCGTTAGTAAAACAATTTACTTCAAGTCGTTATTAACTCAAAATAGTGTATGTTTCAACCGAACAACCTACCGGAAAATCTTCCTTATTTGAGGAGCAGCATCTGTTTGGTTTGGTCAAATGACCCTGCTTCCATGCGATAGAAATACAGTCCGCTGGCCACTGGTTCGCCATTCTCGCAGATTTTTAACTACCCACTTGATCCAAAACAGGGCGAATTTCGGGTCATTTTTACATTTTTTGGCGGAGGGATCCGTCTCTGCTCTTTGATACCTGAAAACCCGACCAAAACTAATGCCGATGGCGTTGAGGAAGGCGAATATTCGGGTTTTCCCCTGACCCCTGACTTTCAGTTTTCCATTGTCCATTCCGCGTTTGAACTCCTGAACGGTGGCCTCGACATTGGGTCGAATTCTTCGTCTCTCCGGCGGTATCCGCATAATGGCCTGATGACGCTTGCTTCGGAGGTAGTCCTCATGGATGAGATAGAGGACTTGGTGGCGTTTCTGTTGGATGGTTGAACAGACCTGTGACAACGGGCATTGATCGCATACTGACTGGTCAAAACATGCCTTGAAACGGGTTTTAGTGGCTTGTGATGTAACGGTCTGACGCGGGTAACTGACGCTATAAATGGTCTCATCGGTCTGCTCGATAGCCATCGGCGCGGCAGTGGTTCGCCCTTTGATAGCGGTTTGGACATGCTCGATCTTCAACTCATCCATTTTTCGGTCGTTATCCGCATTGCCATAACCGCCGTCCGTATGCAGCTCATCCAAGTCGGGCGTCTTGTGCTTCATCTGATCCAGCCGGTCATTCAGGATCGTAACAGATTGATTTAATTATAATTACGAAAATTCTAACACTGAGTTGAGCGGCGGCGGGGGTACGACTAACTTTGCGCGAGGCACAGACTTTCAAGCTACCACAATGCCTGAACGGAACAAAACCCCACCGTCCGCTCCGACGGTTTGTTAGCGTCACACTTTCATTTTCATTTGAGGAGCAACATCCGCCTCGTTTGCTGATAATCCTCTGTTTCCAGCCGATAGAAGTATAATCCGCTCGCCACTTGTGCGCCATGATCATTCCGGCCATCCCATTGCACGGATTTGAAACCCGCGGATTCCTCATGATCGGCCAGAGTCCGAACCAGTTGCCCGGCAGTGTTGTAAACTTTCAAGTCCACATGCCCGGCGAGTGGAAGTTGATAACGGATCGTGGTCATCGGATTAAAGGGATTTGGGTAGTTTTGATCCAGACCATAAGCCTCTGGGATATTTACCGTTTGCTCCGGCGCGTCCGATTCGCCAAAAGAGAGGTTCAGCCCGATCTGAGCCAGTAGTCGATTGCGATCACTCTGAAAATCGACAAAACTGACAGGGCAAATACCAGCCAAGGATTGCGGACTCGCTGTGCTATCCTCCTCGGTCATTTTCAAATAAACGACGCCGGCGTCAATCACAGCAAAGACGGAATCGACCAAACCCGGCGGATTGGCGATGATATTGTCGTAATAGGTCAAGGCCGGGGCAAAATCGGTTTCGCTTACGAAGCAGAGGTGAATAAAGTGATCCAGAACCTTGTTCATACTCTCATTAGGGTTGGAGCCTTGTAAACCATCGCAATGTGGGAAAATCCCGGTCTGTGGCGTTCTCGATAAAATAGAGCTGGCCGATACTGGCTTTGGCTTCCTCGCTGCTGAAATAATCGCTCAACTCTTGTTGATACAGGTCAGACGCTACGCCGTAGTTCTCAGACGCTACCGCTTCCTCTGCTTGCAGATAGAGTTCTCTGGCCCCCGATCGGACAGGATCGTCCCAAACCGGCTCGATCTCAAAGCTGTCATACACGCCATTTCCGGCTATGTCGGGAGAAAAGCGTTCCTCGCCATAATTTTCGCCCCAGTAATTCTTGCGAACCTTGTGCTTGGCATGAAAATACGTTGAATGATCAATGCAGGAAATCAAAATTTCATCCGGCGTCCCGGAGTTATATTGGTCGTCAATGTTGGCGATAAGCGCGCCATAGACATAAAGCACGTTATTCTCATCAGCAGCTATAATCTGCGAGGCTCCGACGATCAGTTGCCCTCCATCTTCCACACGAATGTCTGCCGAGGGCCAAACGGTAACGACAGCACTATCCGTGACAGTCAAAATCCGTCCTGCCGGGACGATCAGGGTCTCGCCGGTGATAACCTCGCCTTGCAGGGTCAGATCGGATCGGAGGGTGCCGCCATACCAGTTGCGATAGATATCCACAAGCATATGGTCTCCATTATTGCGGATATTGCGGATGGCAACGCCGGTATGAACGTTTTGCTCAACCCCTTTGTAATAATTGTTAACGATTTTATGGAAATTGCTCGACGGATTTGTGGCCATGGTAAATGCCCCGCCTGCTTGAAAGGGATCGCCTGAATCACCTCTATTCCCACACTCCACAAAATCTGGGTTATAGCTGTCCCAGCCCCAAAAATCCAGGTTATCGAGACCGGTCACCGGGTTTGCTTCCTCAGGAAAACCATTGTTGCAAAGATTCCACAAGCCGTCGGCGGCTTCTACATCAATGATTTTTTTTCAGATGGTCGCTGCTGTTAAAGGGACTCCTCCCATTGACGTGCCAGACCATCAGACCATCACCATCCGGTCCTGATTCGAAAAAATTCGCCATTCTGTGTGTTGTTCCGTTTGCGCGGTCGATAATCACCGGTTGCCCGTTATACCCGATGTTATTTGTAACGAAATCATCGTAAAAAACCAAAGAAGACGTGCCGGTTCCACCGTGATTTAAGCTATAGTGATGGTCATGGTAGGTGATCATCATCACAAAATCGACCACGCCATCCGGCTCTTCGGTATTATTGTCGCCATCGATGTCATCCGGGTCGGCAATGTCATATTCGGAAAAATCAATGACCTCATCGGCCATCTCCAGCATGCGCCGATTGGTATCGTCGAGAACACCAAAGAGAACGTTGATGTTGGGGTTGTTTCCCATCCAATCCCGAATGGTATACTTGCCTGCCGCCGGATCGGTTAGTTTAAAAAAAACAAGTTATTATTGACCGTAACCTGGGGCGTATGACCATGAAGTTGGAATTTGTAGATGTATTCACCAGGATTACCCGGATCAGGAGTTTTTGAAACATCATAAAGGGCCTGGCTGACCGAATATTCGCCAGCGTCGGGATCCGCGTCAGTCTGGGTAAAGTAGGTCGCCCAGGGTCGGAACCACATAACCGCCGTAATTCGGGCTGCTGTTCTCATGGACAAAATAAGCTTCCTCCGGTGTGCCAACATTGCGATAAAAGTATAATTGATGGGAACTTGTGTTATAAACAAACAAATCTAAATCGCCATCATTATCGATATCGCAAAAGTCTGGCTGACATTTACCATATTGAAAAACGATATCAGCGTACTGTCCAGTGATATGGAAAAAAACCGGTGATTGGGGGGTTCCTATATTTTGATAAAAATGGATTCTACCACTTGTGTAACCATTGTCATTATAAACATGACCAATAAATAAATCTTGATCATCATCATCATCAATATCGCAAAAAGTCGGTTGAACAAGTAAATTTTCCAAATTTAGTTCAGGCATTGTTTTTGATACCAGACGCCAATCCGCCAGTTGAGGGGTGCCTTCATTACGATAAAAAGCCAGTCCGCGTTCCACATACCCGGCAAACAAATCCAAATCATTATCAGCATCGATATCAACCAAAGTGGGAACTGTCTGGGTGCCCAAATCCAACATCAGCGGGGGCATTGCCACAGCAGCGACAAAGGCCATGGAATCGGGAGCGCCCTGGTTTTTCAAAAATCGAAGCTCGCCCCCATGTAAGGCATAGCACAAATCCTTATCGCCATCATTGTCCACATCCGCCATACCCATGTACCGGGATAGCGGATGATCAAGCTCCATCAGGGAAACCCAGGGTAGAAACTCTGGGTTGGTCGATGTGCCCGCGTTTTCCACAAAGGCCAAGTGAAACTCAAACAGATTCCAATCGCCAGCAAAACCAATAATGTCCAAATCTCCATCCGTATCCATATCGGCGAACCGATAGGCGGCTAAAGAAGCGTCAGGAAAGCTATCTTGAATCGCAATATCGAAGTCATCCCCCCACCCGTTGATCTGAAACATGATAAGTCTGCTGGCATAGGGGTCATTGACATCTACTACAAACATTTCCAATTGACCATCGCTGTTTAAATCGGCAAATTCAATATTATAGCAACCTGTCTCCATGGGACAGAGCAACTCCACAATATCAAAAGGGTGGTCATACTCCGGCCATATGGGCTCCTCGGCTGTGCCGAGATTCTCGTAATAAAAAATCTCCAACCCGCTGGTATTCATCATATCCAAATCGCCGTCTCCATCGGGATCGGCAAAAACCGGCGTAAACCAGGAATAATGGGCCAGGTTGGCGTAAGGCAGGGGCGGCTCAAACTGCCAATCGGGCTCTTCCGGGTCGCCCACATTTGGGTAAAATTGAATGCCCTGGGTAGCGTCTTCGCCAATAAACAGGTCAAAATCTCCATCAGCATCGATGTCCACCCAATTAAGGGCAGGCTCACGACCCCCTGAATCCTGGTCTAACCCGCCAATGTAACAGCCAGGCACGGTGTCGCCCTCGACAATGCCCCAGCCCCATTGCTGGGGCCGGTTGCCAATAAAAAAAATGTGATGGTGTGAAAAATAGATCGTTTGATCATGACAATTTCCTCCTATCGTAAATGATCACGGGTTAGCGTATGATGACCATCCGCCGGGTCGTTTCATACAGGGCGTCAGAATCATCGGTTTTGTCGATTTTCAGTGCTTTTTGGATTAATAATGAAGTGCGATGAAGAACTGAAAAGGGAAGCGGAACTTAGAGCAGAAGCGGAAGAACGAGAGCGGCTGAAGCAAGAGGCTAACAAGCCCTGAATTATTCGTCGCCACAGAGTTCGGTCCGCAGATTACGCAGATTGGTCCGCAGATTACGCGAAAAACCCCCTCGCAGGGCAACCTGTGAGGGGGTTTTGTTATAGGGATACAGGAAATATTACTTATTTCAGCAATATCATCTTCTTGGTCTCAGTCCGATCGTCACTCTTCAATTGATAGAAGTAAACGCCCGCGACGACTGCTTCACCCACATCATTCATACCATTCCAGCTCAGATAATGGGAACCGGCTGGTTGGTAGCCTTGAACCAATGTTTTGACTAACTGTCCGGTTTGATTATAGACAGCAAGCTCAACAATCGATTCCGAGGACAGTTCATACTGGATTGTCGTAGACGCGGCAAATGGATTGGGATGGTTCTGCGCCAAAAACGTCGACTTCTCGGCAATCGGATCCGTGTCATCCTCAATATTGTCAAAGTTAGCCACATCCTCAATATGTACCGGCAGATAGAGAACCGGGTTCGCAGTTCCGGGACCTTCCTCTGCGGCGGTGCTGTAATACCGTCCCGGGGCTTTATCATTGATATATAGGATATGCAATTGATCGTTCACTACGCGCTTGGCAACCGTGGGATACCGGTCGTCATCGCATTCTCCCGGTTCGCAATCTCGAGAATTGCTGTTGGTCAAGTTGACCGCCTCGCCCTGTCCGGCATTGGAGAACCAGCTCGCTCCATTATCAACCGACGCTATCGCCATAATTTCGCCGTTAAACATCTTGCCATTGGCGTAATTGCCGTCTTGATATCCTTCTACAAGAGCGCAGTAGTCATCAGGGAAAAATTTTGTAAAGACCACGAAAAGATTATTGTTGGTGTCATGCGCCATGGTGGGAGCGCATACTGTGGTCTTGAAAGCACCAAGTCTCGCGGCCATTTGCGCGGAAGTCGAGGTCTCCGCGTCATCAATATCCCACAGCTCCAGGGGATTATTGGACCAATCGTCATACACCACGTCCACAGTCTGGCGATCGTCGTCCCAATGAAAAATTCCCCCTACCATGACAGGATAGCCTATTGTATCCGGATCCGCTCCTCCGTCGATCACTCCCTGCATCAACTGGGTCCAGATCACATGCACGCGATCTTCAGCATCCACATGGGCTTCGATGGTATGCCCGGCTTCCCAGAAATAGGTAAATTCCTCTTCTCCATCGTAATCCACTTCAGTGGTATAATCGCTGAGATCATAATCGTGATTTGAATCGGAGACGTTATATTCTGTCAGAGCAGTCGTTTCACCCCAACTCTGTCCTCCATCTGTCGATATTTGGACATACGCGTCATTCCGAATCTGGTGATATATCTCTCCGCTTGAGTTGGAATCATCCGGTCCCCACAGGAAAGCCCGCACCACTTTTTGACCGGTCTTGGAAGCGTCTACTGCATAGGAAATGAGACGTTGCCGTCTTTGTCCCTGTTGAATCATCTCCCAGTGGGTAAATCCGTTCGCCAAATAGTTGTCAGTATTAGATTGGCCATAATAGACGCTCGCCATCACGTCGCCATCCGGGTTGTTTTCCGAAACTATATGGGCTATATCGCCAGTTCCGATCGCTATTTTTGGCCAAATAATTGTTTCGCTCGGATAGGAAACCACGTCAACCGAGGTTGGTTGGAACGCTCCGAATCCGGGAAACTGATCTTGGGCCACCTTTGTCTGGGTGTTGGATCCGCCAATATTGAAATGATAAGCAACAGCTGCCGCACCACTAGACTTAATATCGAGAGTTGTATAGCCACTCCGATAAGCAGGGTCTACAGGCGTGTAATTGCCCCAATTTCCATTTGAATTCCGGTAGCAATAGTGCACTTCTCTCGGATTGATCTCTACGTTGTCAGCCCACATCCAGCTGACATGCACGCCTCCGTTGTCATCCACAGCAATCTGGTGCCCGACCGAGCAATTGTGTTGCTGGTCATGGTATGTAATTCCCTCGGAAGGATCGCCGCCAACAACCTCTCCAGGAGATTGGGTCACAATCGGCTGATCGTCGCCATAGTTCTTGACAACAAAAACGGTGTTGTTCCCGGTAGCTTCGGTCTCATTTCCTATTGCCTTGGAAGCGGAATGATCCTTGACTTTCTCACTTAATACGCCCGCGCCGGCAAAAGAACCCGCGCTAATAAGTGAGATAAATATAAATAAAATACCTAATAAACAAATTTTCCTCATCTTAATTTCCTCCTCGAACATTAGATTAAATACGATCTTTAATAAAAAAAATTCTCTTACCAAATTGTAAGAGAATTTCAAAAAAAGTTATCTCAGCAAGGTCATCTTCTTTGTCTCGGTCCGATTATCGGTTTGCAGTTGATAGAAATAGACTCCAACGCCAACCTTGTCGCCGTTTTCATTGGTGCCGTCCCACATCGCCTCGTGGTCGCCGACAGATTTCGATCCGTTCTCCAATACCTTCACCAACTGCCCTGTCTGATTATAGACCGACAGACTTACCTGGCTCGACGACTCAAGTTGATAATGGATTGCGGTTTGAGCACTAAAAGGATTTGGCATGTTTTGATGCAAAAATGCTGATTTTTCAGCGACATGCCCTGGGTTCTCATCCTCAATATCGTTAGTAATATCTCCAACCGGTACAGGGAAGTATTTCATAGGGCTGTTGCTCGCGGGACCCTCATCCTGGATCGTGAAGCCAGCGGTATCGTCATTCAAATAGAAAAGATGGATTGTTCCGTTGGTCACCCGCTCGGCAATGGAGGGGTATCCATCGTCGTCACACTCGCCGACCTGACAATTGGGCGTCGGGCTGTTGGTCACATTCACTGCGACCCCATCGCCGTCACCAGAACCCCATGTGGCACCGCCGTCAGTTGACATGATCATCATCACCTCGCCATTGTACATCAACCCGCTGTTGTCATTCCCATATCCATCGATTTCGGCGCAATAGTCGCCTGCAAAAAATTGGATGAAAGACATAAAGAGATTTCCATTTTCATCCGCGCCGATAGTGGGATCGCAGACGCTGTTATCAAAGGCGCCAAGGCGATCAAAGAAATCGTTCGGATCATCGACGTCATTCCATAACGGATTATCATGGATATTGTCATAAACCAGGTGTATCTCTTCGGTCGAGTCGTCCCAATGATAGATATTTCCCATATAGCAATGCGCCAGAGTCGTGTCGTTCCGCGTCGCTATCAGGGTGGTCGTCCAGATAAGATGCGTCACATCGCTCGGATCAATAAAAACTTCCACGTTGGAATATGCTTGCATCCAAAACTCGTCAATCTCACCCACAGTGGGGTGTGATGCAGGGTCCCAAAAATCATACGGCTCAGGAAGTTGTTCCAAATAGCCAATATCGTTATTCACGATCTCGTTATAGTTGGTTATATTGGTCATATCGCCCCAACTATTCCCCCCATCTTCCGATATTTGTATATAGACGTCGTTCTCTCGCTGATTTGCCACTGTAGGATCATAAGAGGGAGAGAGCAAGAACGTGCGAGCGACTTTTGGGGAAACAAGAGAGGCGTCAATTGAGTAGCTCAAAACTTGCAATCTTTCCTCAGTTCCTTGAATAAATTCCCAATTTCCCATACCTCCAGCAAGGTAGTCGTCCGTGTTGGACTGTGAATAATATATGTTGTTATTATCTTCTGCCGCTGCGACGTAATTCGCGGCCAGCACATGAACAATATCATTCCCATCAACGGCAATCTTAGGCCAGATAATTTCTTCGGCAGAATACGATTGCATATCGGTATCCACGACCTGAAATAAGCTGTACCCAGGATAGAGCTCTTGCGCAACCTGCGATCTGGTCGGGGTCCCGTAGTGAAATGTGGCGACAGCTTCTCCGCCGGATTTCAGATCGATCATAGTATAACCGGAACGATTGACCCCCCAGGTCACGCCATCGTCGTCTCCTGCCCATTCTCCAGATTCGGCATTGCGGTAGCGATATTTCACTTCACGAGGTTGCTGATCCGCATTGTCTCCGTCCATCCAAGTCACATACACGTCGCCGTTCGGCATCGCGGCAATCATGTGACCAATAGCCGAATTGTGCTGACCATCGTAAAAGGTACGACCCACAATCTCGCCGGGAGACTCGCTCACATGGGGCGTGTCGCCGCTATAAGGAACTGCGATATTAGCAGGTTTAACAGGTAAATCAATAACGGCTCTCTCGGGAAAGTCCTTTTTTATCAAGACCTTTGCCGATGCAACTGAGAGGCTAACAAACAAAATTAATAGATAAAAAATCATCGCTTTTTTCATATTATAAACTCCTTAAATTATCCAAATTAAGCTATTGATGATACAACGAATGTATCACATATTATCATATCGTTAGAAATAAATTATGGGGATTTCAAAGTTTATACGGAAGAACTATCACACTTTCTGAATATTCAAAGACACATTATCGATATTTTAACTTGCCTCCTTTCTTTTTCGTATGTTTATTTCGTATGTTCAAATGACCAAATCATGCCGTGTACAGAGCGGTGAAGCTCTGTACACGGACATATAGAATCGCGAATTAGAATTGCAACGACAATGAGAGTCTGTGAGATTGATCAAGCCAATCCAAATCTTGGTAGGCATAATCCAATCCCAAATTAAACGACCCTATCGGTGCCTTGACCCCCCCTCCGAGCGCAAAAGATTGCGCGTCATATTCAAGTTGATAACCGCCGCGTAAAAAGAACATTTCGTTAAAGCCGTATTCCAAACCGAGATCGTAGCACTCTGCATTATCATTTGGATGCGCTCCGTCGAAAGCGACTACTAAAAAATGGGAATACGTCTCCAGAACATTATAAGCCACGCCAAAATGAAAATTAATTGGTAGCGGCGTGCTCTCTTGGATAAATTTGGCGTCTGGACCAAAGTTTGTAATGGCAAACCCCATACGCAAACTTTTGA
The DNA here is from genome assembly GCA_002084765.1 of Candidatus Cloacimonetes bacterium 4572_55. Lineage (GTDB taxonomy): Bacteria > 4572-55 > 4572-55 > 4572-55 > 4572-55 > 4572-55. The sequence continues at coordinate 81,966 of NBMB01000009.1, forward strand.
AGCCAGTCTTGTATTGCGCTCCGATATCGAATGCCGGTTCAGCGGAACTTTCATCATCATAATATTCTTGGACCCATTTGAAGGATCCGCCGATCGCAAAACGATCGGTTAAAAGACGTGAATAGGTGGCAGCCATCAAATAGCAACTTGCACCAAAAGTTGTGCCGTCTTCTCCACTAAGATGCACATCAGTTCGTTTCATGTCGTCCATGGTCACAGCACCAAAAGAAACGGCGACCACGCCGCCCACCGCGTCCAAGGGCTGAGAATAGGCGACAAAGTCATAATTAATATCGGCGGGCCACTCGATATGCGTTCCATAGAGCGTCCTTCCGCCGACATAAGATAATCCTCCGGGATTATAGTAGATAGCCGAAACGTCATTGGCTACAGCGGTAAACGCCTCCCCCATGCCGATTGCACGGGCACCCACGCCTATTTTAAGAAATTGCGCGGCTGTTGTGGCGACTTTGTTTTGCGCTGTACCTAGCGAAGGCATTGCCAATAACAGGATAAACAGAATCAGAATATATTTTCGCATATGACACCTCTTTTCAAAAGCTGTTGAGTTTATCCCAACCATGTTAGCGGATAACGACGAATTTACTTACGGTGGCGTCTCCGTTCTCGGTATTTTCTACTGAGAAGAGATAGATGCCGGTCGATATAGATTGCCCATTACGAGTAATCATATCCCATGATTCTCGACTTGAACGCTCTCCGGCAACAGAGGGATGCCTGATGGTTTCCACCAAGTCGCCGGCAAGGGTATAAATTCGGATAGTGCATTGCTCGGGCAGATTTACAAAATCGATCCGCCGGGTATGCTCAGAAAATCCAGAGTTATCCCAATCATCCCAACGATACCTGGTGGAATTGAAAGTATAATCGGTATCGATACGGTATGGATTTGGAATCACCATGGGCTCGGCGTTTTCAGGTAAGTATCCTGGATCTGGGCTGGGCCAGATGAGTTCCATGTTGGCTGTAGGGCTACTCTCCAGCGATGGCACGTCCGCCGCGGGAATTCCGTGATCAAACGCGGTCACCGCAAAATAGAGAGGCCAGTTGGCAGCCACAGGGCCATAATTATAGATGAAAATCGAATCCCCTATCGAAGTGAAAATCGTATCTCCATTGACTATTTGGGTATCGAATCCAATATCGCTACCCAAATAGTATTCATCTGCTTGCGGATCCACAGGGGGATTGAGAACATCATACGCAAAATCTCTATCAATAAGATCATACTCAGCCAACCTCTCAAAGTCATCTACAATCTGAGTCGAACTCTTATAGATTCGGAATCCTTCAAAATCCGTCGGGTTGCCTTTTAACGAGGGATAGAGTTGGAAAAATTCGTGATCGCTGTCCGTTATTCCTTTTTTATTTCGCAGCGCATCGGATGTGGCAAACACATCGGTGGAATTAAAAGAGCTATTTGTCCACCTAATCCGCACCCATAATTCGCCGTTCCTCTCATATTGAGAAATAGCGATGTCGGGAGAAAGAGGCGGAGGAGGCCCGTCAAAATCAGGGATGCCGTCGCCCAACTCCAACTTATCGTTATCATAGCCGACGCGATCATACTGCATTCCGTCAGAACCGATCAATGTCGGGAAAAGCTCATCCTCGCAATCCTGCACCAGATTATCGCCTTCGCAACAGTTGACTGGATATTCGCTTGAGGGCGGATCCCCGTTGTTCGGAATTCCGTCACATCCGGTATCTTCACCGGAAAATCCGTCGCCGGAATCAAAGACGCCGTCGCCATCGCTATCAATATTATAGGTGTCTCGACCGGGATTGTCATAGACATCCTTCACCCAACGAGCATTTAAATCAAAATCATTAAAGTCGTGCTCGCCTTCCTCTTGACCGGGACGATGAAAATCCTCAGCGCAAAAGTAGCCGATAGTCAACTTTGCCGAATCGCCTGGTGCCAATTGCCACGTGCCATCCACATAGCTTCCTACTGGACCAAAAGAGAAGAGATACCGAGTATCTTCACCCACTCCGATATCATTGGCAGTCGATGAGGGAGGCATAACCCAGCCAGTCAAACTCTGATCAGCCTCCTCTTGATCATAATCAAAGCGGAGCTCGTTATTATCCTGACGGGAGCCGTTGCTCATCAGATAATACTTCTGCTCGTCATTGTCCGGCGTGCCAATCGGCTCTTGCCAAGCACCGAATGGAAACTCGCCAACCCAAGAGGGACCATAATCCCGGGTGGCGTCTTCGTCCGAAATCCACCAATTGAAAGAGAGCTCATCCATTGGGGGATAAACCACTCGAGTTCCCGATACCCCGGGCGCGGGGTTTGCCACGCTAAAATCGCCGTCGTTATCAGCTATCCAGGCGGCTTCGACACGAAAGGTGTCGTTGGTCACAGGATTGATCGAGAGTTCCCGGAAACCGGTAATATCGTCTTGGGCATATTGCGCGCCCGCGGCGGACGTATGTCCGACATCCGCGTCAATATAGAGACCCACGTACATATCTTGCATTGTAACGCCGTCAGTCCGAATATTCGTGACGGTGTAATCGATTACAATGAAATCTTCAGCATAAGAATAGCTCCAGGCATAACTCCTCTGGTCAATTTTGAGACCCAAAGGATCATGGTTTGGATCCGATAATGGAGTCAATTCATCTGTATATTGACAGAGAAAATCCTGCTCGGAAACCGCGCCGGGATCATTGTCTCGGATACTCCGTGTTTGAATTCCGTCATCCGCGGTACTACCCGGGAAAAACTCTTCGTCCCCAGCCCATCCCTCTGCGCCGCAAGAGACAAAGGCTTCATTATTGACAATAGCTCCGACCCACACAGCACCCTGAAAAAGATACTCTACGTGCGATCCGCCGGGGAACTCGCACGACACATACCGGGGGTCGTCTTGATTGCCAAAAAAGCCAAAATTCGTCATAGTCAGCCAGATTTTGCTGGCGTCATGCGTCCGAAATTCCAAATTCGGATCCGCCTGGGGTCTTGCTCGTTGACCCGCGTCTTTTGCCTTCAGAGCCATACCCATAGATGGCAAACTCAGCAAGACAGCTATCATAATTATCATAAATACGTTAAATTTTTTCGACATCTAAACCTCCTATCGCGATCTATCGCGGTTTACCATAGAATCTCAAAGCCGAACCGGATATTCCGACCTGGATTAAGATTACTGGGGTCTCTGTCAATCTCGCTGACGCCGTCGCCATACCAAACGCCGTACGTCGATGAACCCGAACCCGGATCATTCACATTATTCACATTCTCTTTATCAAACAGGTTCCTGATCTCAAAAAATAGCTTTTGATTCAGACCAAGCAACTCAAAATCCTTATCCAATCGGGCATCCACGGTGCTGGTCCACGGCATTCGCTCTTCGTTATTTACCAATGCCTGTTCCTCTGCATTCGCATTTTCCGGCATCAGCGTAAAAGGCAGCCCGCTACTGTATTGCCACAGGATGTTCAAACCCCATCTGTCCGGCAACGTTAAGCCAAGCAAGTTGGGACGATTTCCTTCAGTAAATCGCAAGTCAAAACTGGCTGAGATCGAATTACGCTCATCCCAATCCAAATAATTTTCCCGAACCGGCTGCGGAATGCCGTTCAGGTCATTGAAATACCCGGCACTTTCGCTGGAATTGCTCCCCTTCGCCACAGAGAAAGTGTAATTAAATCGGGCACTAAAATTGTGGCTGTACCTTTTCGTCAATTCCATTTCAAAACCTCGGACACTGCCGTAGTCGGAATTTACGTACATATAAAAATCGGGTTGCCCCTGAGGACGAAAATGCTCTTGGTTGATCAAATCCTTTGTATCTTTAAAGAAGCCGGTTAGGTCAATCTTTAAGTTATCATTAAAAGCATGGTCCACGCCAAACTCATAAGCGACTGTCTTTTGTGGAGATAGAGACGGATTTCCGTATGATCGAATCGCTGATCCTCCCTGAGTCGCTCGTTGGTAAACAAATTGCAATTCGGGCATTTGGGAAAAATGACCATAAGAAAAATAAAGCACATCGTTCTCAGTGATCGGGTAGGAGATACCCAAACGGGGACTCAGCTTATCTTTCCATTGATTGTCCAACTTGTTCCAGGTACCATTCAAATCAAGATCGGTAAATCCCTCATTCTCATCCCATCGTCCGTTCCCATTGTCGTCCAAAAAGGGCTCATCCGCCACTTTCTCACCAGCCCAATAAAAATCATATCGGAAACCGGCATTGACAATCATGCCTTCGAATTCCATCTTGTCTTGAAAATAGATGGCTCCGGATGATGGAAATTGGCTATAGTTATCTCGAAAGATACCTCGTTCTGGATAAGGACCTCCGTCAGGCATGCCATTATACTCTCGATCTGGATATTGAATCTCATACATCTTTTGCACATAATATTTATATTCCAAACCAGCTTTAAGTTGGTGCTGATTATTGATTTGGCTGGTCAGATCACCTTTAGCCGTCCAGATGACCGACTCTCGCTCCTGCCAGAACCCATACCGATCGAAGCCGCCCGGAAAATCCCGATCCCACTTTGAGTTATTATTGCGATCGTAAAAAGGCTCTCCAAGATCATAAGAACCGTTCCCATTTAGGTCCTTATAAGGCTCGGCAAATTGTGCCGGATCCCAGAATTCGTCAGCTAAATCCTGTTCTCCGTTGAAATTCAAATCGGCGAAATACTCATCATTGTCCCAATTTTGATTAGGGGGATCGTAGACCCCATTGCCGTTTCGATCCAAATAAGGCTCCCACCAATCTCGATAAGGCATGGTGGCAATATCGTCTCCAAACTCATTTTTATAAAAATTTGGGGCGTCATATTGATTATTCCCATTCAAATCCACATAAGACTCGTATGGATCAGCCCCGCTTCTGAGACCGTTCCCATCGATATCCTCGAAAGGCTCGCCTCCCCGTCCATCATTCAGGAGAATGACATCACCGTCTTGGTAAGGCTCATTTTGATCGATATCGGTAATATCCTCTGGATATTGAAAATTTTCATAATCAGACTCGAAAGGGAAGTCATCCGGTCTGCGCCCTCCTGGCAGATATTCAAACCATGTGGCAAATCGGCTGAAATTCATGGTATAGAATGTTGCCTTGCTTAGAGTATGTCGCCAACTCAAAGACTGCTGGTCACCAACTCGCTCGGATCGATCGCTGTTGAAAGGCGCGTATTTATAAACATGCTCATAATAATCATTATACTCTCTTGAGTAGCGATAGGAAAAAGTCAGTTTCTTACTATCGGACATGGGCCAGGACAACTTTAAACTTCCGGTTGTCGTCTCTTTCTGCCGCTGTTGATAATCGAAAAAAGGACCTTCATACCAAATTCGCTCTCTGTCGAAACCAAGATATGTGTCTGATACGTCGCCCGTTATAGTCAGAAAAAAAGTCATCGGTTTTCCCGGCAACTTTAATCCCAAACTTTTCAGTAAATAATTGGTGACAGGCTCCGCGCCGCTCAAACTAATCTCAGCGTAATCGCTATTAAACGAATTTTTGTTCAGAGAAGAGAAGCCGAGGTCGTCGGTTCGATATCGAAAATTTCCGGACAACTCCGCTTTTCCATCTTGAGTCACGATATTGATCACACCAGACTGAGCGTCGCCATACTCGGCACCAAAACCGCCAGAAAGCATGTTCAATTCGGATATAGCATTATCCGAAATTTGCATACCGCTCGATCCGCTAACCAAAGGGTCTCGAACAGGCAAGCCGTCCACTAAGTAAAGAACCTCGCCAGCGCGACCGCCGCGGACGTGCATATTTCTGCCCTCGCCAACAGTGCCAGCCGCGGTTGCCAGTGCCTCATTGTAGTTATCCACAGGCATGTTCTTAATGTCCGCGCCGCTCACTGTCCGCGTGCTGGAGGTATTGTCCCGAACCACCAAAGGCACTTTCGCAATGACTGTAATCTCCTCTCCTTTAAGAACCTCTTCACTCAATTCGAAGTCCAACGGAAAAGTCCGGTCGCTCGCAACCTTAACCTTTTGCTGGGTCGTTCTTGCATATCCCATCATAGAAGCTTGCACCTCATACTCGCCAGGTGGGATATTAATAATAAAGTATGAGCCATCCAGTCCGACCATTGCCCCCATACTGCTTCCTAAGATTATAATATTACACCCCGGTAAAGGATCTCCCGTTTTTTTATCAAACACCTTTCCGGATATCTTTCCTGTTGTTCCCGCCCATAAAAATGCCGGAACCAATAAGAGAATCAACAGGACATATAAAGAGTTCTTAAAACTTCTCCTCCGCATATTCCAACTCCTTTCCCGCTTTTTACGTCTCTATCTAAGTTAGTAAAATTAATTATTCACAGTTATCGGATAGCTCAGAGAAAGCACAAGTGTCTGATCTCCTGTAAAAATCTCTTCTTGAGCTTCATCTTCCAAATCCAATAGATTGCTCGGATCATAATACACATCTACCTTCAACACACGGACCTCGCTTCCATTGTAAGGTTCCTCCTCCGGAGGCGGATCGCCGATTGATCCTGGCGCGACGACGTCAATCTCACGAGAAGCTTCGCTGGTACCCACAGCCCCCAGAGGCTCATAAGTCCCCCCATTGCGCGATAGCGTGATCTCGTCTCCAAACTGAACGTCTCGCAAACTAAAAACCAAACGCAACTGCCGGTCAAAATTCCCAGTCGGGTAATCATGCCCCGCGCTGGTGTTTTCCAGTTTTATCCTAAAATTGAACTCATCGGTAAAATTTATTTCAGAATTTGGATCCTGCGTAAAAGATATCGAAAGACCCGCCATCAAAAGTTCGATCGATTCATGACTCAGGAAGGTATGCTCCCGAATCAATCGAGCCGGTCTATTTGGCGCAAGACTTCTCTCTATCGAAGCAACTGGCAACTCTAACGATACTACGGTTCCCATGTGGCAAGATTGGCAGGACTCTTCCCCCCCTGCAGACGCATATTCTTGCCATTCAGCATAAGTATTTTGATTTTCATACTCATGCGTTTCACCGCCGCCGTATTGGTGACAGACTGCGCACAGAACGCTCTCTTGTATGTAGCTTTCCGCCTCAAATCTATGATTGACTGTGTTCTCCTCCAGTGCCAGAAAGCCATCCGAACTATAATCGAATGGACCCGCGTAACCCAGGCTATCATTTTCGATTCCCTCTCTGGGATCGACTCTCACCACATGGCAGGTCACACAATTGACGCCGTGCTGCGGAAACCCGCTCGTTCGATGAGGCGGACGCTCCGCGATGAGATCTTCGATATTATCAGTCAGCAAAAAAATCGGTTGCGGCGCGTGACATCCCAGGCAATTCTCATCATTTTGATAATTTCCACCATTTTCGCCGTAAATGGTTGACAAAACTAAATCTGGATCGCTGGAATGACCGCTCTCCAACCACTCGGCTACCATGGACCCATGACAATTCTGACAATTCCCTCGACTGTTCTCATCTTCTGAGGCAGCGTAACTCACAGCCTCCTCACCGGCAAAAAAGTCATCGGATAGTGTCACCTCTAAGAAAGTCGTCCGGTCGGGATTTACTTTGAAACCAAAGTGATAATACCACACATGACCATCCGCTTTGAATAACAGATCATAATCTCCAAAAGAGTTGGTATCCGACACGGTAGCTAAAAAATGGTTTCCTCCGTTCCCTTGGAAGTCAAAACTTTTATAAAGCCGATACGTCTCATCTTCCGGGTAAAAGACGTACATTTCCAACTCCCCGTTTACTTCGCTCCCCGCGGATTGCAACTGAATTTTGAAATCCACCCCGCCACTGCCATACTCTGGTGGATCCGTATTAAAAGGAGGCTTGGTAGGTTCATGCTTATCGCAACCTACAACTAAAATCAATAAAGAAAAGGTTACAAGTAAAAATATTAAGTTCCTCATAACGCACTCCATTTCTCGTCATTTTTCCATTATGAGAACCACTTCCGATTCTCGGTTATTACACAATCTTCAACATTATTTCTCTATAAATCCTTGAAACAATTTAATGCAGGTAAAATGTATATTTTTAATATGTATGATAGAATGTCTGAAAGAGAGGCAAAATACGACTATTTCCCTCGAGTTTTTAAGACAGACGACCCTTTGTTTCACCAAAGATAAGGCATTTTAAGGTAACGACTCGAAAAATTTTATTTTTAAATCAAATAAAATTTAAATCAAGCTGTTACCTTAATTATAGAAATTAAAGAAAATTAAAAGAATAAGGAAAACCCAAATTTATTTTTCAAGTTCAAATTTAATAATTTGAGATATCCATACACCTACGGGTTTTCCTCTTTGTTTTGCCGGCTTGTATTCCCATTTATTCGGCACGCCTTTCATCACAATAGCGTTTCTTACTTTCCCGTTCTCGTCCACGTACACATTCAGAATCACCTTTCCTTCAATTCCTGCTTCCTGAGCCAATTCAGGATATTTCGG
>NBMB01000042.1 GCA_002084765.1 Candidatus Cloacimonetes bacterium 4572_55
ATTTCTCACCCATCATTGGTATTTCAAAAAGAAATGCTTGCGTAGATTCTAACTTCATCTTTTTTACTGGCATATATATTTTTCCTTTATCTCCTACACATAACCACCGACTTAAGCCGACCGCGATTAAAAAGCAACACACTTCGAGCGACCAAAAAACTTTCCAAACACCACAAAACGCCCGGCGGCCACTGAGCAAAGCGGGTCGGCTTAAAGGACTGTTAGCACCAACCACCTAACTTTCAAGATTTCTCCGAACTTCTCTCCAATTCGACCCGATAGCATTCCAATACCGGACAGACCTTTTTTCGGCAGCCCCAAATCGTCAAAACAAGCACGGTCCGGTCGGGAAGCCAACGACCTGCCAGAATAACCCGCCAAACCCGACTCCTAATTTACCGATCTCCTTAGCCCGCTGCTAACAAATTATTAGCGTCACACTTTCATTTCAGCAGCAGCATCCGCCTCGTTTGCTCATAGTCCCCCGTTTCCAGCCGATAGAAGTATAACCCACTGACCACTTGTGCGCCATGATCATTCTGGCCATCCCACTGCACGGATTTGAAACCCGCCGATTCCTCATGATCAGCCAATGAGCGGATCAATTGCCCCGCAGTATTGAAAATCTCCAATTTGACATGGGTCGCTTGAGGAAGTTGATAACGAATTGTCGTGATCGGGTTAAACGGATTAGGCGAATTTTGCTCCAAAATAAATTTCGCTAGTATATTGGGTGATGAGAGATTTGCACCTGTGAAAATCACATCAACATAATGAATGTCCACAGCAGTTTCACCACCGCTGGTCACGATAACTTTTAACTTGAAATCATCGGTAGCATAGACTTGAAGAACAGGACTGTCGCCTCCGATAGGGTACCATCTGCCATAAGGAGGCAACCTCATTCCGCCTTCAGAATCACCAATCCCTTCTACCCTATCTGGAGGACCGCCAGAGCCAGTATATGCACGATACCAGGCATAATGCTGCGGTCCTGATCCCCCGGATGCAATGGCAGAGAAAGTCCCGGTTTCAGCATAAAATAATTGTCTTGGGCCTTCTATTGAAGCGTCAAGAGGGGGAGGCGGCCATTACATTAAATCGTCAATATATGTCTTAACAGTGTTGTCGTAACGATCATGAGCCGGAATATTCTGGGACAGAAGTCCAATCTCTGGCCCAATCGAAGGGAACGTATAGTCATCACTCAAAAATGATGGTCGAACTGAGTAATAGTACGAGAAATCATGCAAATGCATGTAATTCTTTACAAGGAATCCATTATTGGTGACAAGTTGATTATGTGTAAATATTGGTGCAGACTCATATGTTTCACCAGAACGAGTCCAAATGCCATAGATGTCTGTTGTAACATCTGCATCTCCCGATGTTACAATCGGCAAGCCATCAGCAATATCCTCACGCAATTCACATCCCAATGCACTGGTGTTCGGACCAGATTCCAATGTCATCATGGTTCGTATCCCAACATGAGTTTGGGCTTTATTTCTTACAAAAGCACTATAAGGACCATTGACACGCTCTTCGCATTCATAAATCCAATCCGGTATGTCTGGGCAGGCATCATCCGCCCAAATTTTTTCAACCCAATTGTTTTCCATTAGATTTGCATATGGATAGTTTCCATGCACAAGCAAATCACCCCCTAATCCCAACATCCAATCTGGCACACGCGTGTCTTCCCAATGCTGTTCTCGTGAATAATTATAGGCAATTACATTGCTATTGGCACCACCTTGAACAACCATGGCATGCCTGAGATACTTGAAAATGTTATTTTCGACCAAACAGTTGGTTGAACTAAAAGTAATGCTAACACCATATCCCCGACCGCCTTGGTTGTAGCTTCTTGCATGGTGGAAGTAACAGCCACTCACTTCAATGTGGGAACTTTTATAAATCTCGACATGATGGCGACACGTTTTATCAGATTCAACGCCTTTTACCCAGCAATTTACAGCATATTTGAAGAAAATATTTTCTCCTGAGCCAGAGTCACCGCTGTCTAAACGTTTCAGCTTTAGATTTTCGATTCCCACATTAGTTACAGGTAATATCTTTTGAATTGTCAACCCGTATCCAGGTGAATAAGCTTTGGATGCTTCATCTTTCATGGTTCCTGAAAAATAGTTTACATCCTCTAATTGTGTGATCTGTCCTACAGCATTTTCAAAATCTCCCTCTACATAGGGTGAGCTAGCCTCATAGAAATGTATCCAATCTCCATCAGAAAAATGAGATGAAAAGTTAAAATTAGTCGGTGAAAGGGTATTTGATCCTTTGTACACCGTACAATTCATACCCATAGGATTTCCTATTGGTTCGCCTTGAATAAGAAAGCAACGGTTTGTTGATCCAACCGTGAATTCAAGTGTTGTATTGCTGGAACCAGCACCCTGAAAGATGATGTTATTACCGCTAACCGCAGTTAAGACAATTGCTGCGTTGAATTTATAGATACCACCAGGGAAATAAATAATGGATACACCATTATCATTTTCTGCTCTTGAAAGAGCCGTATCAACTTGCGCATCACAATATGTCCCCTGGATGTAACCCGGCATTTGCGTCACATCATATACAAAGTCTGCTGATTGTGGCGTTAGATCAGAAACTAAACCCGCGTTGGTCCAACTCACCTGATTCGATTGTGGAATGTGACCGACATTATTATAAATCCATTGAGCAAATAGCTGTGTTGGATTCAGAATCCCAAATAGCAGAATAATCAGCATCCGAGAAGAATAGAAATTTTTCACAGTCAATAACCTCCAACAAATAAAAATGTAATAAGATTAAAAAGTATGACCAAGTGAAACAATGATAGATCTATTTTTATAATCCTTTTGAATTGGTGTTACAGTATCAATACCATTCAGATTATTTCCTTGAAAACATCTAAAATCTATCACCCATTTTTTATAATTATATGAAAGGCCAAGTATATACCCTGAAACAGGATTGCTTGATTGTCGCTCTCCTGTTGCTTGGACATCGCCTTTTGGCAATGAAACACCGTCAAATGTCCCAAGATATTGCTTATTCTTTCGTTCTGTACCATCCCCCAATGGAACGGAATAGCAGTATCCTAGATAAGGTGATAGTCTGATTTTATTTTTTACAGGTATTATATATTTTATCAGCAACGGGAATTCCACATAACCGATGTCAACATGAAAATCATAGGAATAAATATCGATGTTTCTATCAAGATGTGTTACTCCATAGGGTATTACGACCACATTCTTTAATTTACCACGACGTTTGGTCACATTCAGTTCGACAGATAAGGCAACCGAATTTGAAAGATTGAAGTCTTTAAACAAGCTCAAAAAATAAGAGGACGCAAAGCTGGACCCATCTACCTGGAAAGTCGAGTAGTTTGCTCCAGCTTTTACTCCAAACTCGTTATCAGCATGTAATGGTATCGCCAAAAAGATAAAAGGAATCACACTAAAAATGAATTTTCTCATTCATCGTTCTCCTTATGGCATTTGGTTTAAACTATATGATAAGATGAAAAAGCTAACGACCAAGCTCACCGGCGGCAATGTAGCGCAGCGGAATAGGCGTCCGGTGCAGCACCTTGTTATGCCGTCATTTCTTTCGTATGTAGGATGGGATATGTGAAATTGGTAATTTCTCAATGATTACATCGCGTTCTAAAAAGAACTCATCTACTGCTTTTGTTTCTCCAGCCACTGTCCCATAGTCATCGAATACAATAATACCATCAGAAACTACCCTATCGAATAGGTGTTTCAATATCGCAACCGACGGCTGGTAAACATCAACATCGATGTGTAGCAACGCTATCTTAAGTTCTGGGTGGTTATCAACGTAGGTTGGGATTGTATCTGAAACGTCACCTTGAACAAGCTCGTAATTCTCAAATCCCTTATGAGAGAAAACTGACTTCAATTCTTCAACGGATATTCCCTCGCCGGCATTACCTTCAAATCTCTCTACAAACTTTTGGTCGTTGGCATCTTCCTGCTCAGGGAACTTTCCATAGGCATCAAATCCCTATAACTTTTCTTGAAAACGGGCTTTCTAGTATTTTTCTGTATGTACAAAATCGTATTAAGGATGCACCCTTAAAGACCCCGCATTCAACTATGTGGCCAGGTAGCTTGACTATGGACTTGTACAACTCATAGTGGGCTAGCATTTTCGAGAGCCTGGTTAGATGGCTCGTTAAATAGAAGCCATTTTCATAGTCCCATTGCTTGTCAACTTCAAAACTAAATATCTTCTTGCTCATATTGTTCTCCTGTTTCTGTGGCATAACGACCAAGCTCACCGGCTGCCAAAAGCTGCATAGCGAGGAACGAGCGGCGCAGCTTTTGGCAGTCCGAGTGCATTTGCGACGTTAGGTTTTATTTGACCTTCACTTCAATCTGTTTTGGCTTCGCTTCTTCAGATTTTGGTATAGTCAAATTGAGAATGCCATTTTTATATTCAGCTTCAACTTTCTCCGCTTTTATAGCTTGTGGCAAAGAAAAGCTTCTTACAAAAGAACCATAGGCGCATTCAACCCGATGGCGTTTTTTATCCTCAGTTTCTGTTTTCTTTTCACCTCGAATAGTTAAAACGCCATTTTCGATATTGACATTCACATCGTTTTTTTTAACGCCTGGCAGTTCAGCTTTTACAAGAAAAGCATCATCTGTTTCGTCAATATCTACAACTGGCATCCAGTCACCAACTTCAAATGTTTTATCATCGCTTTTTGCTAATGATTTTCTTGATGACCTGCTATACCGATCAAGCAGCTCTTCCATTTCACGGAATGGGTCCCAGATTGATAAATTCATAACTTTCCTCCTAATTTAAATTAAACACCTATTACCCAATGAATACTTGCGAACTTTTTTTTGTTTTCAAATCATAAATCACCTCCTTTTTTTACTGCTAACGGTTGAAATCACGAGTTTCGGGCTGAGCAAAGCGAAGACCAAAATCTCGTGCATTTAGTTGTTATCCTCTCGCTCCTCCTTGGCATGTGACGATATGTTCCCGGCGCATCTTCAGGGTGCTGGTAGAACAATTGTCCTGTTGCCGTAAAAGTACCACTTCTTTCCGTGCTGCCATCCCTCTCACTTTCATCGAACAGGTAATCATCGTTGAAGTATGCCAGTTCCGGTTCAACTGGATCAGCGGCTAATCCATCAGTAATCCGGGCGTTGTTTAAAAGAATTTCATTTTGGGGCGCAACAGAAAGTAGCGGGATTCTTGAAGGGATGTCAATTTCCACATAGTCCTTCATGCTAGACATCTGACCTATCGAACCATGAATATCAATTATCAGAAAATCATTCATCGATATGCCTAAGCCATCAACCGAGGAGCCAACAGCAATAACCTCAACTTTATATTGACCAGGCTCACTTATTTCTATCTCACCTATTTCAAGTACCGATTTGGTATTTGCTCTGAGGTCTTTCGACAACGATGCATTGGGAAACCACTGGATTTTAGACGAAGCTTCAAGTTGGAATTCAATATGCTTGACATCCACTTTTGTAGAAAGCTCAATTTTCAATGTGAAAGGTTCTCCAATTGTAACTGAGTTTTCAGGTAAAATTTGAATCTGCAAAGGACGTTCAGGACATTTTGCAACCAGAGAGTTCGCATTGGCGATTGTAATAGTAATAAAGACAAAACATAAACTTATCAAAGTTCTTTGCATCTTTCGTTTTCCTCCAAAGTTTGTAAAATGATGAATGACCCTGTTGAATTGGTCGGTTTGGCGTGCAACTCACTACATTATGTAGTATCGACAGATTTTAAGGGCACACAATGTTGTATGGTTGCTCATCAGAAAAGGACTAAATCAACAGAGTCATGAATTGAGTCGTAATTATAAATAATTACCATTGACAAATATAACTTGTATCCACTCCAACTGTAATTCTTACATTGACACTCCAATCAAATCGACCAGGATCATTCCAATAAATTGAATCAGAGAATGTGGCAGTTGCTCCAATATAACTGCATTCAGCTTCTTTGAACGCCTTTATTGGAACGGAAAAAGAGTAGTTCTGGCCTTTCTCAACATCAAAGGTGAATGATGTTGGCTGTTCAATAAATATAAAGGCACTATCATCCCATGAACTTAGATTGAACCACAACTTAGCTGTTTGCAAAGTGTCAAGAATTACACTAGTAGAATCATAATAATCTAAGTAGCTCAGCACATTTTCATTCACGGTCAAATATGCGGTCATAATTGCTGAATCACCGACAGCCGGATAATGATCCAACATCAATTCCAAGCTTAGCTCATCCGGCGGTAATGGCTTGCCACTGGTGCTTTCAGTCGAATTTTTACATGAACCCAAAATCCAAACTGAAGCTGCAATTAATACTAAAAAGATAATTCGCATTTATTATCTCCTTGATGGTTAGAAAAATATGAAGACATTTGTAGCTTATACAAATTACAACGGTGTACAGGCACATTGCATTAATTTGAGTAACTTACTTATCGCATTACTGTTATAAAGCTTCCTTTTCAGACGCTAACGATGGCGTAAGCTGCCCGCCGTGTTTGCAAACGCAACCCAATTTTACCAGAACCTAAACACGAGAAAATCGGGACCTCGCCTGACAGTTCGCCTTTATTCAAAACGCCTTCGCTGAATTTGATGATAATTTCACCAGCAACAAACTCAGGCTGCCTTGTTGATGCCGGAATGGGCTGACCGTGCGCATCCAGCCGTTGCGTGGTCTCGGCTTGAACAGCAAATGGTACGAAAATTAATACTGAAATGATTATGACAAGATTACGAAAAAGATTCACTTCACTTTCCTCCAAAAAAAGTTTGATAACAAGAGCAAGATTGTTCAATTTCAATTGAGTAAAAAAAGTTAAAACGCTTCGTATTTGTTGTGAACTGTCCTCTTTTTTGCTGTTTGGTGTTCGGGATTTCATGGCAACGTGGATACCATCAGGGCACTATCCACATGAACTTTGTAAAACGACAGATACCCCTCGGTGAGGGTGCCATCGATCCCGGTTTCCGTCCGGGTAACCCGGTAATGTTCGTAAATTAAATACTCACCGTCCGGGTACCACGATGGCGAACTCACGCCAAGCCGGGTCTCGCCTTTGGGCAGCGGCTCCTTCCAATTGATTGGCAAAATACGTCTTGGGTCGCTGCCGTCTGCATTTATTATCCAGATGCCACTTTTAGTCCAATAAGCAATCCTGTTTCCATCGGGAGAAACTTCAGCGCCCCGTATGTCTGGATGGGAATCAGTAAACAAGACGGATGAAGACTCATCATTCAAACCGATAGTTATAAGTTGTGGCGAACCCATCTCAGAACGGCCTCTGCATAGAATGAACATGTTGTTTGGAAACCAATCAGGCTCCCTTAAATTAAAGGCTATAAGGTGATTACTGCTCCCGTTATGATTCATAATCAAAGTTCCACATGAATTTTCTGGAATCGGATCATCTCCCCCCCCCACAATCAGTATTATCATAGGCGATCCATTGCCCATCGGGGCCCCAGTCGGGGAAGAAATTGCGACCTTCATGGGTCAGTTGGGTCAGGCTATCGCCATCGGCTTTAACCTTATAGATTTGGGCATTCATCATAAATGCCAGCCACTGTCCATCCGGCGACCAATCCGGTCTGTTTATATTGATCGCATGAACCATGTGCGTTTTTGTGCCGCTGGCCAAATCCATCACATATAAACCCTATGTTCCGGGGTCGGTGTAAAATTTGATAAAGGCAATGGAATTTCCATCCGGGCTGATTTTTGGCGTCTGATTGATGTCATGCAGACCCATCGGCAGAAAGATTTCAGTATTCGGTATTTGCTGTCCTTCCAGATAGGTGTATTCATCAACTGGTTCTACCGCGTCTTTGCATGACGATATGCCGATCATTAGAACCACGCCTACGATAAGACTAATTTGTAAACAAATATTCTTATGTAATCGAACTGTCATTTTCATCTCCATTTTACGTTAAATTTTCAAAAAGTTATTGGATCGAAAATCTGCTAACGCCAAGCTCAGCCGCCGCGCGTCACGCGCTCAAAGCCATGCCCTCACCGCCACCCCTCACACCGCAAAACCTGGCGGTTTTGCCCGCGCGCAGCGCGGTCGCACCGCAAAACCTGGCGGTTTTGCCCGCGCGCAGCGCGGTCGGCTGCAGCGACAGTTGGACGGCGCCTTCAACGGAACTTGTCTTCATCGCTCTCACTGCCCGATTTCTCCACACCGCTCGCGTGGCTCCGTCCCAGAGCTCGCTCAACCCAACCACGCGAGGGCGTAGCGTCCTCCGGTTTCACTCCAATGGCCATATTCCTTTAGAACTTGCATTACATATTAGTCGTCATCGCTACCTTCGCTTCGCTTTTTTTCGCTCATTCCTGCGACAAGCAGGAAGCCACCTATGCCAATGAATACAATTCCTAATGTCCCTACTGTATCTTTTAGTGTTGTTGTAAAGACTATCCCTAAGACTATCCCTAATGCAGTAACTATTATTCCAAGAAAAGCGAGCCGTTGATATTTTTTCATCTTGTTTATTCTCCATTTCTAAAAGCCGCCCAACATTATAATAGACGGACAAAAATCACCTAACACACTAAATAAGTATGTTAGACGGAAAAACGTCCGCTTTTTATCCCATATAAGTGTATTAGGCGGACATTTTTCCGTCTAATACACTTCATTCCTTGACTTGACAGCAAAAACAGCATATTCTGTTTCAAGATTTAAGAATGAGGAAAAGCTAACAAATTCCACTGGCGTTGTCAATAACTTTATGAGGAAAATGAAAAAAAATCAGGCAGGTGCTGGATTTTGAGCTTGATTTGAAGCTGGATGCGGTGCGAGCTCCTCCTAAGAAATTCGTTTTTTCGGACGTCCGCTAAATATCCCGTAATTGCTTTATTTACAATAAATTACAGCCATATCACGAATGGGTTTGCATTTTCGTCAATTTGCAATACAACCCCTGTCTCGCCATCAATTCCTCATGATTTCCTCGCTCGGCAATGCGCCCGTCCTGTATCACCAGGATCAAGTCTGCGTGTCGTATCGTGGACAATCTGTGCGCAATGACAAACACGGTGCGGTTTTCCATGAGTCGATCGATCGCCTCCTGTACGAGATACTCGGACTCGCTATCTAAAGCCGAGGTGGCTTCGTCAAAAATCAGGATAGGCGGATTTTTCAGCAATGCGCGAGCGATCGCCAATCGCTGACGTTGACCTCCGGAGAGATTTACACCTCGTTCTCCGATCATGGTCTGATAGGATTGGGGGAACTTTGTCACAAAGTTATGCGCGTTTGCGGCTCTCGATGCATCGTAGACCTTTTCCGGGTCGATATCCTTGACTCCATAAGCGATATTATTAAACACGGTGTCGTTGAAGAGGATCGTGTCCTGACTGACAATGCCCATCAGGCGGCGCAGGGATTTTAGAGTCACGCGTCGGATGTCCGTCCCGTCGATAGAGATCGCTCCTTGTGTCACGTCATAGAATCGTGGAATGATATCGACCAGAGTGGTTTTTCCCGCGCCGCTGGGTCCCACAAGCGCGGTGATTTGTCCCTGTTTTGCGGTAAAGCTAATATCTTTCAGGACTTCGGTTTCGGGATTATAGGAAAACGAGACGCGATCGAATCGGATAATTTTATTGACAACTTTTAGTTCGATTGCGTCGGGAGATTCTGAAATATCCAATGGGGCGTCGAAAATCTCCAGCAAACGTTCCACCGCGGCTGTCCCGCGTTTCAGTTCCCCGATCGTGCGACCGATGCTTTTTATTGGCTTCATGGTGGAAAAAAGCGCGCCTAAGAAGACAAAAAATTGTCCAGCAGTGATCGGGGACTCCGCGTCAATGATCGCGCCGCCGCCGTACCACAGCAGGGATACGCCGACTGCCATGCTGATCGTGTCACTGAGCGGACGGATCAGCGCGCCATAAAATTTCATCCAGGTCAATTCTTTTCGATAATGCTTATTATCTTTCTCAAATCGCTGAATTTCGTAATCCTCCATAGCAAAACCTTTGACGATGCGGATGCTGCTCAAGGTTTCTTGAATAATGAAGGTGAGGTCCGCGATTTTTCGTTGAGAATGGCGACTATATTCCTTTATCGCGTTGACAATCTTGGCGACTAACAAAAAAACTGGGGGGAAAAAAATAAATACGACTAAAGATAGGCGGACGCTGACGATAAAAGCGATTATCAGGAAGATGACGACATTGGAGAAATCTCTGAACAGCTTGACGATGTTGGTCACGGAAAACGCGTTGACTACCTCCACGTCGTTGATGAGTCGGGAGATCAGGTCGCCGCTGCGTCGGGCACTGAAAAAGGATAGGGAGAATTTTTGCAGACACCGGTACAGGGAGTTGCGAATTTCCTCGATCATCCGCTGTCCCACATCGATAAAGATGATACTTTGCGCAAGGTTGATCACATTTTTTGCCAGCACAATAACGACCGCGATCACGCATAGAAATAGAAGCACGTCTTTCCGAGAAAATTGCCGCATGAATTCCAGCCAGTGCGTGTTGGCAATTTCTCTTATCTTCTCGAATTGATTATCCTGACCAGCTGCGTAGCGCGCGTCTCGGATAAACAGACCGGTTCGGTGGCTTGCTTCTGAGAAGATCGGCTTGATCCCGCGCGAATTTGGTTCTTCGGCTACTGGCGCGGTAAAGACTTTGTCTATAACCGGATAGAGCATGGTTACGGACGCGCCGTCAAATAGGGATCCGAGCAGGATTAAGAAAAATCCCATCCAAATCTTCAGCCACAGGGATCGCAAATATGGTAGGAGCCGAACATATTCCTTCATCTGCTCTCATTTTCGTTCATTGGATCGACTATTCCTTGATTTTGAGGTAATAGACTTGCCGGCATGCAGACCCAAAAACGCCAATCCCGCCCTCTATTCCACTATTTTGTTCTGGATTGGTCTTATACAAAAAATTATAATAGTTGTCGTCGATTGTATAGAGTCCCAGCTCGTATCGTCCCCAAAACGCGAACATGCCGCCATACCAATTGAAGACATAATCGCCATTTTCTTCGTCAAAATTCTCAAGCCGCAGGTAGCCCATGGTATGGCGGGGTTCTTCGCTACCTTGTCCCTCATATTCCTCTTCGTCTTCGGGCTGATCATGGTCGTTCAGCACGTAGATATAGTGGGCGTCCTGCCATTTCTCCAGACAATAGATATCCACAAGACAGATTTGCTCTTCAGTCGGGTCCGAGCAACGGAAAACTATCCGATGATAATCCGGAATGTCGTCAAAGACCATTGTCAGAGAATCCGGCACAGTATCGGTGGGCAGAAGTTCGTCATCTTCATCAAAGATAAGCTCCTTTGGAATATAGGACGGCTCCTCTATCATCTCCATCAGGTAGGGAGTGAATGTCTGAGAGAACGCGCTCTTGCTCTGATCAGCCGTCTCCACAGTCAGACGATAGTGGGTTTGCGACTCAATAACCACATCGCTATTACTATAGAATCCGGGTCGATTTTGCGGATCCTCTTCTGTCAGAAGGAAGCTCTCCGACGCGTCCTCGTTCTCCAACTGGACAATCGCGCCAGAAAGCGCGGATCGGCTCTGTTCGTAATACTCGTCTATCGGCAACGTCTTGCCGACAAAAATTGCGTTCTCAGGTGTAACCGCCTCATCTACAAAAAGATAGCCAAATATAACAAGCTCTTCTCGATAGTCGGGATCGCCAGAGTCGTTGCTGCACCCGGCGAACACCGATAGTATAATCAACAAAACAATATAAAATTGACGGCGCATAGTTTTCTCCTTTTCTTGACACCTTGAACAGTTCCTTTTATAAGCAAAAATTTATATCTTATGTATCTTAATAGATAAACTGACGTTTAGAATCCAGCTTTATTTTTTAATTCAAGAATATCTTCCTTCAACGCTTTAAATGCAGACAGTTCTTGCAAAGGAGAAAAGTCTTTTATGTGTTCCGTAACTTGAGTTCTCGCTGTGCGACAATTGAATTTTTCTAGATTGCGACCTTTCTTTCCACTAGCTTTTTTAAGAAGATCAAAAAGTTTTTTCTTTGGGTTTGATAACTCCTCTAACTTTCCGATTTTTGGTAAGGTCAAAGGAATTTTTCCTGACTCGTTTCCAGCGGCCTTTCGAATCGCCTGTTCATCTACCAATAACCAGGCTTCCGACATCTTGACCGGAATCACAGAAATAAATAAAGGGATTTTCTCGATTTCCTTTTTCGCCTCCTCCCAAGCCTTATTGATTTCCTCGATTCGTTTTTTTCTTCCCACCTTGTCTGCATCTCGGTGAATAAAAAGCAAGTCGCATGGCTCTCGTAGAAGAGCAGTGATAAGTTTTCTACCAAGTGGGCTTATCTTTTTCTTTTCTTTTGTCGGTTTTTTTAAAATGTTCTGAGTTCTCACACCACTCAGGTCAATCCTCTTGAAATCAAGAGAACAGTTCGTATTGGCGTTTTTTTCTAATATCCATGTTAGGATAGGAATCAGAGCATGATCAGAGGAGCCCTCGGAGAGGAGTCTTACAATTTTTTCTTTCATGGCGGTTACCCGAATAAGGACAGTTGAACATCTGATCGGTCGATCGTCCGTTTTGATTTTTTTTTAGGCTCGTCGCATTCGTCATCCGCAGGAACTGGGTCCAACAGTTGTATCAGATCTCCGAGAGAAAGCGCGCGTGTATCGGGATCTATCTCCGATCGCCAAGTATCTGAAAGCCAGTTGAAATGCGTATGATAAAATGGTTTTCCCCCCTCGATATTTTTTTTGAGACTTGCGACCAATAACGTATCCTCTGGGATTTGGGCGACCACAACGGGCGAATGGGTGTTGACAATCACCTGACGTAATGGGTTATCCCTATCGACTTTTAATTCCGCGTCAACAGCAATGTCCTGAAGCAGTCTGAGAATCGCGGGAATACGTTTGGGATGGATGCCGTTTTCCGGCTCCTCGAGACAAATAACTCCTTCTGCGTCAGGGTCGATCTCAATAGTTGATAGTGCCAAAAATCGCAGTGTGCCATCGGACAAAGACCGAGCGGGCAACGTCTCTCCATCTCGGTTGACAGCCATGATATGATAACGTTGTCGAGTCTCATCCTTATCGACCTTTACACTTGTGATATCGTCGATTAGCTCTCTCATACGTTGCGAGACGGATTCATAAATTCGATCTGGATTTCCCTTATTTTGAAAATGCGCCTGATGATATAACGTTCTCGACAAACCGGAGCCGTCCAGTTGGATCGCCGGTTCAGCGTGGAACCGGTCGGGCTCTCTCAATTTTGACGGCTCCAACTGCAACAACCGCCAAGATTGCATTTCTCTGCGAGCGGCCAAAGCCGTCGGATTGGCCGCGTCTACGGTGGAGAGAACTGTTCTGGGGAGGAACTCCGCCAAAATTTTTTGGGGTCTCCCTCTGCTTCCACCATCTTGGTGTAGCTTAATCACGAATTGATTTTTATCAGTAGTCGTAGAGATAAAGGGAACCATCCGTTTACTAGCGAAATATACGCTTTCTTCCCAAGCAGGTGCTCTATGCGGGAATTTTAAATGTTTCGACTTGTTTGCACGAGTCAATTCCTCTTTGACGATCTTCAAAGGTTTGGGATTTTCATCATCCTTGGCATATTTTAGAACAAGTTTATACGTAAGAAAAGTCGAGATTGCCTCTGCTTTCTGTCCCAAATCGTCAGTCGCTGACTTGGGCGTGATCATATCCGCTTCAAAGGAGATCGTATCGTTGCTTTTTACGTGGAAAAGCGTGTGAATACCGGTTTCTTTGTTTTTATGGTCTCTCACTGAGTGAGCCGATTCGATCAATGTTCCATCAGCCAAAAAGCTTAGAAACTGAATCGCGTCAAAAAAATTGGATTTCCCCGAGCCGTTCGCGCCGGCAATACAAGTAAAGGGACCGAAACGCACATCCACGTCAAAAAGACTTTTGAATCCCGAAATTTTTAAACGCGTTAGCATATCAATTTCTCCATAAATCTCTCGTAAAAATATTTTTTTCAGAAAAAATAAAGAACTGACGTTTTTAAAAGATGGAAAAAGATACAACGCGCTTTTTAGATTAAACGCGCTGTATCTTTTTCCAGACTAAACAAAAAGTCGGACTAAAAATCGAGTCCGACTTATCGAATCAGAACGCATTTGTATCCATAGCAAATTATGCCATGGTCGCCTTCCTCTTGAATTTTCCGAAAAACCACCCGCACTCTCTTTCCGATCTCCACCTCATCCGGTGAGCAATCGACGATCTGGCAGGTAATCGAGACCTTGTCGTCCAGTTCCACAATCCCTACGATATAAGGCGTTTGCGCCTCGAACTGCGTGGGAGCTACGTGGATGACCGTATAGGTGAGGACAGAGCCTTCTTCTTTCAATTTAATCGGAGTAAATTTCTTACATTTTCCGGATATGCATCCGGTTCTCGGTGGAAAATAAATTTTTCCGTCTTTATCGCATTTAACGGCTTCCAGCCGAAAACGCTGTGGAATCTCTCTTGTATATCTCGGTGACGGCATTATTGTGACCTCCTTATATCGCTTTTAGAATATGAACAGTTGAACTGCCTCCGGAGCCGCCCATGTTTTGCGCGAGACCGATCCGAGCTTCTTTCACTTGACGTTCGCCGCAAGATCCTCGAAGTTGTTCAAACACCTCGATAATCTGCGCGACGCCGGTCGCTCCGACCGGATGCCCTTTGGACTTCAGACCACCGCTGGTATTGACCGGGATTTTCCCGTTCAAAGTGGTGATATTTTGTTCGATTGCTTTACCGCCCTCGCCGAACGGAACAAATCCCAGAGCCTCGATAGCGCATATTTCCGCGATAGTGAAGCAATCGTGAACTTCTGCCAGATCAATATCTTCCGGACCCACGCCCGCCATTTTATAAGCCGACTCTGCAGATCGAGAGACCGCTTCCAATTTTGTCAGGTCGGCTCGGCTGTGCAGGGCGATAGTGTCCGAGGCTTGGCCAGAACCGATAATCTGAACAGGCTGATCCGTAAACTGTTTCGCAATCTCCGCGGGACAGAGAATGACAGCCGCCGCGCCGTCAGTCACCGGCGAACAGTCGAACAAGCGGAGCGGGTCCGCGACCTTAGACGAATTCAGCACAGTGTCAATCGTAATTTTCATAGGAAATTGCGCCATCGGATTTTTAGATCCGTTGTCATGATTTTTGACAGCGACTTGCGCCATCTGCTCTCTCGTGGTTCCATATTTGTGCGCGTGCGCACGCGCTATCATGGCGTACAAGCCCGGAAAAGTGATCCCATGATAGACCTCATATTCTTGATCCGCCGCGGTGGCGAGCGCATAAGTCGTGTCTGCGCCATCGTTCATCTTTTCTACGCCGCCGGCAAGCACAAAATCGCTCAGACTGGAAGCCACCTCGATAAACGCCTGACGAAACGCGACGCCGCCAGACGCGCACGCGGATTCGACTCGGGTCGCTGGGATCGGCGTCGCTCCCAGATGGTCGGCCATCAAAGAGCCGACATGTTCCTGACCCACAAAAAGACCGCTGGACATCGCGCCGATATACATTGAATCGATATGATCTATATGAGAATTGGAGATTGCTTCTAACGCGGCTTTCACAAAAAGATCGCGAAAAGACAAATCCCATAACTCCCCAAATTTGGTCATACCGACCCCGATTATCGCTACATCTCGCATATTATTCTCCTTTCCAATAATTTGCAAAATTCAATTTAACTATTCATAATGATTTTTTTTCTGAATTTGGCGTATTGACCGTAATTCAAATAAATTTTATTGCTCTCGATCATCTCCTCGAACGTGGGAGCTTTTCTTCGAACCTCATTGATTCGCTCATTCACGGAGAGGATAAAACCGTCGCTTGCCGCTCCTGACCCAAAGGAAACCATCAGGATTTTGTCGCCCGGTTTTGCGATGTCTAAGGTCGCGGCTAATCCGGTCAAGGACGATCCTGAGTAGGTATTGCCCATGCGGGGGACGACCCATCCCGGCTCGAGCTGTTCCATAGTAAAACCCATCATCTTGCCTACGCGTAAGGGAAATTTTCCGTTCGGCATGTGGAAAATAGCATAAGCAATCTCCTCTGGCGCGACGTTTCCACGACGAAGGGTCTCCCTTGCGGTTGCCAAAACATGCCTGAAATACGCGGGTTCGCCGGTAAAACGACCTGTATGTTGCGGATAAAACTGATGTTCTCTACGCCAAAAATCAGCGGTGTCCGACGTATAAGAATATGTGACTAAAATGTCGGCGATTGTTTTTCCATTATCGCCCATAATAAATGCAGTCCCACCAGCGGCTGCAGTATACTCCAGAGCGTCGTCCGGCGCGCCCTGAGACGTATCGGCTCCGACCGCTAGCGCATACGGCATATTCTTCGATTTCACATGACTATAAGCCGCATACATTGCCTCGGAACCCGCCTTGCAGGCAAACTCGAAATCCGCTACATGCACCTCGGGACCGATTCCCAGCGCATCGGCGACAACCGTGCCGCTCGGTTTTACGGCATACGGATGAGATTCGGAACCCACATAGACCGATCCAATATCTTTCGGGTCGATCTCGGCTCTCTGCAGCGCGTATTTCGACGCCTGAACTGAAATGGTGATCGTGTCTTCATCAGGACCGGGAACCGTTTTCTCTTTCAGCAACAGCCCCTTCTTGATCGATTCCGGATCATCGCCCCACTGCAAGGCAATCTCCTCGACTTTGATTCGATAAGTCGGCACATAAGTGCCATATCCCACAATACCAACCATAAATAAATACCTCCATAAAAGTATAAAACGAAAAAATAATGGATAAATATTTTACCTAAATAATTCAGTCTTAATTCTACGTTCAAAAATTTTCTTGTTTACCCGAATAATTCTATTATGATGCAAAAAAGTGCCGGGTTTATTTTTCCCTTCTCAATGTGAGCGGAAAGTATTGCCTCAAAATCTCCGCATTTAAGATAGAAGCTCCAGCCGCTCCACGAATCGTGTTGTGACCTAATACAACAAATTTGGCGTCCAACACAGCACTTTTCCGCACGCGTCCTACTACAACCGACATCCCACGACCGATCAAAAGGTCTCGTCGGGGCTGGGGGCGATCAAGCTCAGGTCGATAAACGATAGGCATTTCCGGAGCTGTCGGCAAATTTAATGATTGAGGCAGACCTCGAAATTCTTGAAACGCTCGCGTAAGCTGAGAAATGGAAGCCGCGTTCCGAAATCGAACAAAAATGTTGATCAGATGACCATCCACGATCGGAGCTCTGTTGACTGAAGCACTAATTTTTATCGGATCGAGCCGGATGTGGTCTTCCTCAAATTCTCCGAGAATCTTTCGCGGTTCAATAGCGATTTTTTCCTCTTCATTCGGAATATAAGGGACCGCGTTTCCGATCATATCCAGCGCGGAGCATCCTGGATAACCGGCTCCAGACACAGCCTGTAATGTGGACGCGATCACCTGATCCACACCAAAAGCTCGGTGCAGAGGCGCAAGAGCCAGTGTCATGGCGATGGTCAAGCAATTGGGATTGGCGACGATAAAGCCGGTTTGATTGCGCTGTTTTTGTTGTATCGGAATCAACTTCAAGTGATCGGGATTCACCTCTGGAATGATCAAGGGGACATCCGGCTCCATGCGGTGATTGCGGGCGTTTGTCAGCACAGCGTAGCCTGATCGAGCAAACTCATCCTCGATCTCCCCAGCCACAGAAGCGTCCAGCCCAGAGAAGGCGATCCGACTCGATCCAGTCTGTGGGAGACTTTTGTCCACCTCGATACACGTTGATTTGCGCACTACCATATCCGCAATTTCCGACGGTATGTCCGCAGAGACGCGCCAACGGCAGACGTCTCCATAACGATTGCCCGCGGACCGAGGCGAACCTGTCAGTGCTTTGATCTCAAACCAGGGGTGATTCGTTAGGAGATGAACAAACATTTGCCCAACCATACCGGTCGCGCCGAGGATAACCACAGGAAGTTTTCCGCCATTAATTTTCTCAATTACAGGCTTTTTTTTGAGCTTTTTATCATTTTCTTGCATATTTCTCTCATTTTTAATTTTTTCGATAATGGATCAAGATCATTCTCAGCAGCTCCTCATTGGCACGGTGAATTTGAAATTACTGCCGGAGCCGACCTCGCTCTTAACCCATATTTTGCCACCGTTCTTTTCGACAAATTCTTTGCAAAGAACCAGCCCCAGACCTGTTCCTTTTTCACCTGCGGTTCCCTCCCGGGTATACTTTTGATCGAGATGAAACAACTTTTTCTGCGCGGACGCGCTTATGCCGATCCCAGTATCAGCTATAGAAATCTCGATAAAATCATTGTCAATCGGACGGCTGTTTATGGTTATTTTCCCGTGTGTAGGGGTGAATTTGACAGCGTTATTTATCAGGTTTTGGATAACTGTCGCAATCATATGGTCGTCGGCAAATATCAACGTATCGGGGATAATTCTGTTGACCAAACCTATCTCCTTTTTCTCCGCCAAATTTTCAAACAGATTGAGATTCGTTTCCGTGATCATTGCCAGGTCATTAATTTCCGGATTGAATTCTATCCTGCCTTGCTGCAAGAGAGCCCATTCTAACAAATTTTCAAGTAGCCGATATGTGTTATCCGTCGATTTTTTTAAGTGTATCGCATAAAAAGTTATGTCTTCTGGAGTAACATCCTCGCTAAATTTGGTCATCAGTTCCAAGACAGACATGAGACCCATAAACGGATTTCTTAAATCATGAGCGATGATAGAGAAAAATCGATCCTTACTCGTATTTAACGCAATGAGTTTATCTTTCTGCTCTATGATCGTTTTTCTCTGTTGGTGAATTGTCAGGTGCATCTTTACCCGAGCCAATAGCTCTTTGCTATTAAATGGTTTGGTAATATAATCCGACCCTCCCACATCAAACCCTTTGACTACATTTTCTATATCCGTTTTTGCCGTTAAAAAGATAACCGGAATATCTTTGGTTTTGCTATCTTTTTTCAACTGGTTGCACACGTCATAGCCATCCATTTTTGGCATCATAATGTCCAGAAGGATCAAATCAAAATCTTGATCCTTTGTCTTTTCAAGGGCCGCCTTGCCATCAAAAGCATAAGCCAATTCATAGCTGCCTTTTGATAAAATATTCCCCACTATTTGAATATTTCTCTTTTGATCGTCTACGACCAATACTTTTTCTTTTTTATCGGAATTACTTACCATCATTTTTTCCCTCACGTAATCGAATCGCTAACTTTTTAACAATTTGCGGGTATATTTTCAGCCCATCTTGAATTTTATCTATATCAAAGCTACTCACATAAATCAATAAGTCAATGCCAAAATTTTTCAGAATTTGTAGCGAATAGATTTCTCCCATCTCTTTGATCCGATTTGCAAATTCATCGTATCTGCTAAAATTGTTGCTTTTGAGAGTAACCTCCCACAACGTCATATATTCGCCTTCTAATTTCTCGACAACTTCAGGAAGTTTTGCCAGCGTTTCAGCCGATATTTTTCCAAGCTCAAGAGATTTTGGTTCTTCAGATTGAGCCGATTTTTCAGCGTATGGGATAAAACGGGTCATTTCCAGAAACAAATCAGATATGTCCACAGGTTTGATTAAACGCCCGTTAAACTCATTGGCTTTCACCCTTTCTTTTGTCTTTTTTGTAGCCGAAGCGGTCAAGACAGTGATCGGAATGCGCTTCAAATCGGCATCATTTTTGATCTGTTTCGCGGCTTCATAACCGTCCATAACCGGCATCTTGAGGTCCATCAGGATCATGTCGGGCTTGTGCTCCCGAGCGAGTAAGAGTGCTTGTCGACCATCATTAGCTAAAATAACCCGAAGATTTTTTTGTCGCTTTAATATGGCTTGTAACAATCGACGGTTCATTTTTATGTCGTCAACCACCAAAATGGTCGCCTTTTCAAACTCAATATTCTTGACGTCAAAAAATTGCGCACTTTTTGTTTCCGATTTTACCTCGCAAATAGCCACATCTCTGAGTGCTATCTCAAAAATACTGCCTTTGCCCGTCTCACTTTTCAGAGAGATCACGCCATTCATCATCTTTACCAGCCGTTTTGTGATCGTGAGACCTAGACCCGTGCCGCCGAATTTTTTCGCGCTTTGGCTCTCTTTCTGCAAAAATGCTCCAAATATTTTTTTCTGATCAGACTCTGGGATGCCTATACCCGAGTCCTCCACAGCAAGGATTAAATCAAGACTATTTTTATATTTTTGTTTTTGAACTCCCCACATTGATAATTTAATATATCCTTTTTCTGTAAACTTGATCGCATTGCCGACCAGATTCAGCAGAACTTGCCTTAAGCGGGTCTCATCTAAAGAGAGATATAGGGGAATTCCAGACTCGACTTCAATCTGAAAGTCCAGATTTTTTTCAGCTATTTTCTGTCTAAATATCATTTCTATTTCCGTAAAAATAGAAATGATATCGGTTGGTTCGGTGTATATTTTCATCCTTCCCGCTTCGATCTTGGACAGATCGAGAATATCATTGATCAGAGACAGCAAGTTTTTACCGCCGGTTTTGATAGAATCCAAATAGCTCCTTTGCTTTTGATCGGTAATCATTGAATCCAACAATTCCGTAAAACCAATGACAGCATTCATCGGGGTGCGGATTTCGTGGGACATGTTAGCCAAAAATTCGCTCTTCGCGCGGTTGGCGGCTTCCGCGGATTTTTTAGCGACGCTCAATTCATTTTCCCACTGCTTGCGCTCAGTAATGTCCATCATATATTCAATCATCTGGACGACTTCTCCCTCGCTATTCAAGATAGGAAACGCATAAATCTCATAATATCTGGGAGTTCCTGTTTTATCGAAGTGAAGATGCTGCACAATAAAAGGCTCTTTTGTCTGTTTTATTTTCTTCAGAGGACAAATATATTCTACGCCATCACAGGGACTGTTTCGTTTGTGGGTCAGAGCGTAGCAGGTTTTTATTGTACCGTCACTTAATGCCCAGCCGCTTGAATTGGCGATGACGATGTGGTAATCCTTTGCATCGACGACATAAAGAGGATAAGTCAAAGATTCTAAGACATTGTTCAGGAATACATTTTGTTGTTGAACTTTCTCTTCTGCCCGCTTGTGTTCCTCAATTTCAACTCGAAGCTCAACTGTGCGCTTTTTGATCGACTCCTCAAGTTGATCTCGGTATTTCATCAACTCCACTTCTGCCTGCTTGCGCTCGATCAGGCGACATTTGGTTCTACGGAAAATAAAACCGATGGCGACCATTCCAATCAGCCAGATCAAACTGTGGCGCGCGGTATCTTGCCTAAAATTTTTATAAAGTAGATTATAATAAGGCTCCAGAAGCACCGAGGTCGATATCCCGCCGCACACATCGCCTACTTCATAACCTTGATGCGCGTGGCATCTTAAGCAATCTTCTACTACAATAAACGGACGCATTAAACGCATATAGTCCCTGTCGTCGTCGGGTGTGATTTCAAAAACTTCTTCAACTCCGGTCTCAAAAAGTTCCAAAGAGCGACGCTCCCACTCGTCCGGCGCATTGTCCGGGTTTAAAAGGTCCAGGCTGGTGATATGACCGCGAATACCATATAACTCTGAAAAATCCCCCATCATCTGTTTTAACATATAGGTTGGATTCATCAGAGTCAGCTTTTTTCCAGAGGGGGTGGAGATGTCTCGCTCAGGAATATGTTTGAGATATTTATTGGGCGGCGTTTTTTCGGTTATCGGGACATAGACCCCGCCATGCATGGCAGCCCAGTATCGTAAGGCGGCGTCCTTATTAAAGACCGTCACTGCCTCTTTCTGAGCCAATTTCTTTATTCCCTGGCTTTTATAGATAAAATCCCATGCCAGCGATGCAGTAATAACAGCAACCCATAATATAATTATTACTATTAAATATTTATAGAGATAACTAATATTAATTTTTATATTTTTTGAATTTGTCATACCAAATTCCTTTCTTAAAATAAAAAAAAATATGGGAGGGGGTCGAACAAAAAACGCTTTTATAGTAAAATTAAGGATAAATACCTCAATCACCGTCGGCTGATCAAGATATTTATTTATTTTTCGAGTTTTCGAGATAAAAATTACCCGGAGACAATGCTCACGCCAGCACTTGCGCCAATTCGACTGGCACCGCTGTAAATCATGTGCATGGCGGTCTCGAAATCTCGCACGCCTCCAGAAGCTTTGACGCCCATAGTCGCGCCGACGATCTGCCGCATCAGGCGAACATCCTCAACTGTCGCGCCTTGTGTAGAAAATCCGGTCGAGGTTTTGACAAAATGAGCTCCAGCAGCCCTGGCGATCAGACAGGCGTTGACCTTCTCCTCATGCGTGAGAAGGCAGGTCTCGATGATAACCTTTACCAGAGCGTGGGGTCGAGCCGCCTGGGTCACGGCTTGCACATCCTTTGCCGCGTTAAGATAGTGTCCGCTTTTAATCGAGCCAACTGGAATCACCATATCCACCTCTGTCGCGCCTTGGTTTACCGCCCACTCGGTCTCATAGCTTTTTGCATCCGAGGCGTTCGCTCCCAACGGAAATCCCACAACCGTGCATACGGCAACCGAGGAATGGTCCAAAAATTCTCGGCAAAGCGGCACATATCGAGAGTTGACACAGACAGATGCGAACTGATGCACTATCGCTTCTTCGCATAAAACGCGGACATGCGCCTCAGTTGCATCCGGTTTCAGCAATGTGTGATCGATAAATCCGGGCAGTGCTCGCAATATTCGCGGCGTATCTCCTGACCAAGCTGAATGTTGCGTCATATTTCGGATGCGTTTTTCCGATTCCCATAAGTCTCGGACAATCTCGTCATTTTCATCCGCCGGGGTGGGGACAAAGCCCTGGACGCGGAGTTCTTTCATCAATTTTTGTCCCATATTTTCTATTTTAGACATCTAAAAAGCTCCTATTTTCACCAAAAAACGATTTATTTCACTTTTGCACCGCTACGGATCGGCTGTTCTGGAGAAAGTAGCGTCAATTTTTCGCCGTGGTTCGCAGCCAATAACATGCCTTTAGACTCCACGCCTCGAATATTAGCCGACTCCAGATTCGCCACGATCACAATCTGCTTGCCCAGCAGGTCATCGGGATCGTAGGATTTGGCGATGCCCGCAACGATCTGCCGCTCTTCTTTTCCCACCTCAATCTGAAGTCGGATCAACTTGTCTGTTCCTTGAACCCGCTCCGCCTTTCTGATAACCGCGACCCGCAAGTCGATCTTTGCAAAATCCTCGTACGTAATCACGCTGGGTTTCGTTTTCTGAGATTTTTTTTGGGACTTGCCGCTTTTTTTCGGCTGATTTGACGACGCTTTTGCCTTGAACTTACGACGAGGAAAAATCGGTTTTTTATCGATCCGCGTTTTCAATCCAGGCGTCAACGGCTCATCGTCAAGGTGCCACTGATCTTTTGGGGAAATGCCGAACCAGTTAAAAACTTCCAGCATTTTTTCCGGCATCACCGGCAGGAGATAGAGAGCCGCCCGAACTGTATTTTGCGAAGCAGTGAACAGGATCGTATCAAGCCGATCCTGGTCATTCTGCTTTGCCACAAACCAGGGCGCGGTCTCCTCAAGATAGCGATTGATGGAACGCACCAAATGGATCGCAGAATCCGCTGCCTGATGCATCATAAGGGTATCAAA
Organism: Candidatus Cloacimonetes bacterium 4572_55; assembly: GCA_002084765.1. Taxonomy (GTDB): domain Bacteria; phylum 4572-55; class 4572-55; order 4572-55; family 4572-55; genus 4572-55. The sequence continues at coordinate 23,758 of NBMB01000042.1, forward strand.
ACTTTCGATCAATTTTTGTCGGGATTCCGCGGCGATTTTTTCCAATTTCTCTTCCGGCTCTGTCCATTTCTTCGGAGAAGGTACAATCCCATTGCAAGAATTCTTGATCATTTTGGTCAACCGACTGACCATATTTCCGAGATCATTTGCCAAATCCGCGTTATATCGGCTCACAAAGCTCTCCTCGCTAAAAGAAGAGTCCAGACCGAAACTCATCTCCCTGATCAAGTAATAACGGAACGCGTCCAGCCCGTATTTGTCGATCAAATCCAGCGGGGTGATCACATTTCCCAGACTTTTCGACATTTTTCCTTTTTCAAACAACCAATAGCCGTGGACGCTCAGATGTTGAAAAGGCTCGATACCCGCGGCTTTTAGCATGGTAGGCCAATAAATGCCGTGTTGTTTGAGGATATCTTTTCCGATGATATGCTCTGCGACCGGCCAAAATTTGGAAAATAGCTCCCCGTCCAGATAATCTATCCCGCTGATATAATTAATCAGCGCGTCAAACCAGACATAAGTGACGTAATTGCTGTCAAATGGTAGCTCGATTCCCCACTTGAGACGAGACTTGGGGCGAGAAATACATAAATCCTCTAAGGGCTCCCGCAAAAATCCCAATGCCTCGTTTTTGTATCGTTCTGGGCGAATAAAGTCCGGATTTTTATTGATATGATCGATCATCCACTCTTGATATTTGCTCATTTTAAAGAAGTAATTGCTCTCTTTGATCAACTCCGGCCTGGTCTGGTGATCAGGACATTTCTCGTCCACCAACTCGGTATCCTTATAAAACCGCTCGCAGCCAACACAATATTTGCCCTCGTATTCGCTGAAATATATATCGCCGCTATCATACACTTTTTGCAAAATATGGCGAACCACCTTTCTATGTTCTGGATCTGTGGTCCGGATAAATCGATCATTCGAGGCGTTGAGGCGCGGCAGAATATCCCGAAATTTCTGGCTGATCTGACTCGCGTACTCATGCGGACTCACGCCTTTTTCCAGCGCGGCGCGGGCGACTTTATCCCCGTGCTCGTCCGTTCCAGTGAGGAAAAAAGTCTCGTAATCGTTCATCTGATAGAAACGTTTCCGGACGTCAGCTACAATTGTGGTGTACGCGTGCCCCAGGTGCGGATCAGCGTTCGCATAATATATTGGCGTTGTCACGTAATATTTTTTATCCAAAATTATATTCTCCCGTTTATATTAATTAAATTATGTTTTATAATGATTCTAATTTGATCATTATTTCATGGCAAGAGGCGTCCGCAGATTACGCAGATTGTTTGGATATTTGGTAATTGCCAATTATCAAGTATCCAAACTAAAAGTCAGGGCTAAAAATAAATCGGTTCAGGGCTAAAAGCAATCGAAAAATAAAAACGTTCAACGATTTTCGAAGGAAACAAGCGGGGTTCTCTAATCGGAACGATTTTTCTTGTTTAATCGAGCAAGCCGAGATATATTAATTTTTACTACGGATGTTCGGAGTTCGATCCGCAAATTACGCAGATTAAGAGTTGATAACTAAAATGTTATATGGTGTTTTGCGCGCATGTAATTCAAAAATTTGTTATAACTCTTTTCTGTGTTCTTTGTGTTCTCTGTGCCTCTGTGGTAAATAATTCAGGATAGATGTGAGAAAATTTTGTAACGGAAAAAGCGAGAGGATTTTTATTTATGCGTAGAAAAATTATCTTTTTTTTAATTTTGTTAATTACAGGGTGTCAAGCCGCGTCGAAGGAGAAGCAACCAAAAACAGGTCCGCTTATTTCGGTGAACCGCGACCAGATCAGCTATGAGGAATTTATGACCTCTTATCGTCTCACCCTGTCGCAAATGCCCGACCAGGCGGATCGGACAAGGATTAAGGAGGCTCTGACACAGCAATTGATCCAAGATAAGCTGCTTCTGCAAGAGGCGAAACGGCGCAAAGTAGATGAGAGCGATCATTATCGAGAGACGCTCTGGCTGTTCCGAACGCGTGATCTGGGAAATGCGTTGCGAGACACCATATTTAATATGAAATTTAATATCCGTCGAGATGAGATTCTGAATAAGCTTCCAAAGATCGAAAAACAGATCACGGTGCGGGAAATTGTCGTTGAGTCAAAGGCTCTGGCGGATTCGCTTCTCGGCGAACTGCAGACCGGGTCTGATTTTAGAGAATTGGCTCGGACATTTTCAATCTCGCCCACGTCCAAAGAAGGAGGGCTGGTCGGAGAGGTGCGACCCAGTGACCGCAATTTCCCCAAACTCTATATAAATGAGACAATGATGATGGAGGAGGGCGATATTTCGGAAACGATCGAGATCAACGGCGTGTTTGTGATTCTGAGAACCGACCGGGTTTATCCGCCGCCCGATCTGGAACGCCGCCGGGTGAGGTTGATCCGAGATCAGTTGGTCAAAGAGCGGCAGGCGACGTTTTATCGTACTTTGCGAGATTCCCTATTGGCGCAAACGCGTGTGGTCAATTATCCCGATAAATTGGATTCCGCCCATTCCTTGAGCGATACGGCAATCGTGGCTGTGGTGCATGAGGATAGGATCACGTACGGGCTGCTCAAGCGGTTTAAAAATTCGGATAAAAAGTGGTCATTTATTAAAGACAGCGTCAAAGCCAATAAAGAAGTATTGGACTCCATTTTAGAGTCAGCCCTTTTCCGGATGGAAGCGGAACGGCGCGGTTATGATAAAGAGCAGAATTTCGCCAAACGGCTCCACATCCAGCAGGAATACGCCCTGAAGCGAGGGTTGATTCAGGCTGTGACCGGGGATACGCATATACCCAACGAGGAAGTGCGGCGCTTTTACGACGAGCATATCGACAGCTATCAAGCGCATAAGCAAAGACTTTTGCGGCAGATCGTAGTACAGACCCGGTCAAGAGCGGATTCTCTCGCTGATCAGATCCAACAGGGCGACGACTTTGGTATTTTGGCGCAGCTCTATTCCATTGACGATAAAACCTCGGGTATGGGCGGAAATATGGGCTATGTAGGCAAAAAACAGCTTGATCCCGCGTTGGCTGACGCGGCTTTCAGTCTGGAGATCAATCAGGTCGGAGGGGCGATCCAAACTGAACAAGGGTTTCATCTCCTGCAACCCCTCGCGGAACGGGAGACGCCTGACGTCTCTTTTGAACAGGCGAGTCCAAAAATCCGACTGACGTTGAAAAATATGCAGGGTAATGAGAAGATGAAGGCGATTTCCAAAGAGTTGCGGGCCATCGCGGCTATTGAGATTAATGAGAAATTGATGGCGAAAATCGATTAGGAAATATGGGAGGAATAAAAAATGAGGAGTAAAGAAGCCCAAGAAATATGGGATATAATAAGTGAGATGGCGAAAAGATCCAATGAGATGGCGAAGAAGTCCGATGAGCGACGAGAAAAAATTGACTGATCATATTTGGAATGTCAAAGAACTATTATTTATGGTGAGTGCCCCGCACCATTTCTCAAAAAATAATTTACAACACATAAAAGGGTGACTACCCCTTTTTCAGAGTATTATCAAAAGAGTATTATCAAATAGGTCGCTTTTTCCTTGACATCAGGAAAGTATGGCTCTGGATAGAGCTTGTCAAGTATTTTCCCTTGCATGGCGGGATAAGAAGAGTATCTTAATTGCGGGGTTGCCCATTGGTTTTTTTTCAATTCGTAACGACGAGGGTGTAAAAAATATGTTCAAATTCAAAAATATAGAAAAGCTGAATAATCGTAAAAGAACCGCATGAGAACACTAACAAATGCTGGATTTCTTCGGCACTATAATTTATTTATAAAATGACATTCATTTTTTTTATTCTATAACCTGCATTTCTTAATCTGCGATAATCTGCGTAATCTGCGGATCGATTTCCGTGATGACGAATAATCCAGAATAAATAGGAACAAACAATAATGGAAAATAAAATATTGAATATAAACGACCCAGCTCCTGATTTCCGCCTGCCGAATCAGGATAAAAAAGAGGTCGTCTTACCACATTTTCTCGGGAAATGGGTCGCGCTATATTTTTATCCAAAAGACCACACCCCTGGCTGTTCTATGGAGGCGGTCGATTTTACTGCGGCGGTCGATGAACTTACCCAAATGAATTGCGTCGTTATCGGCGTCAGTCCAGATTCGCCTGAAAGACATCGCAGTTTTATCGAAAAGAAAAAGCTCCGATTGACTTTTTTGAGCGATCCTGAACGCCACGTTTTAAAAAAATATGGTGTATGGCAACGGAAAAAAAATTTTGGACGAGAATATTTCGGAACGGTTCGCTCTACTTTTTTGATTGATCCCGCAGGAAAAATTGCGTATATTTGGCGTAATGTCAGAGTCAAGGGACACGTCCAGGCGGTAAAGGAACGGCTGCAATCTTTAAGGGAAAATTGATAATTGATCGCTAAAATTCTATAATTTCTATGATTAAGGACATAAAATATGAATATGAAGCCATTTTCCACGGATATTTTGAGATTTGACAATCCCGAGGCAGTCTGTGAAAAAATTGAGGAAGAGATTCGGCGGATAGTTTTTAAGAAGTTGAAGCGGAAAGGCGCAGTTGTGGCGATTTCTGGAGGAATCGACTCCTCAGTATGCGCGGCATTGTGCCAGCGAGCTTTAGGATCGGAACGGGTGATTGGTCTGCTTCTACCGGAAAGGGATTCTGATCCTGACAGCGAGAAGTTGGCTCGCAAGTTGGCGGATCAATTGGAAATCGAGACGCGCACCGAGATAATCACTGCGACGTTAGAGGGTTTTGGTTGCTATGCGCGACGGGATGAGGCGATTCGGATCATTTTCCCCGATTATCAGTCTGATTGGAAACATAAAGTTATCCTTCCGCAAAATCTTCTGGATAGCAATCGGATCAACATCTCTCATCTTGTAGTAGAAAATCCGGACGGCGAGCAGTTCAAAAAGCGGCTTCCTTTGAAGGCGTATCTACAGATTGTAGCGTCGGTTAATTTTAAGCAGCGCACTCGTAAAGTATTCGAGTATTATCATGCGGATCGGCTCAATCGCGTTGTTGTCGGGACGCCCAACCTTCTGGAGTATGATCAAGGATTTTTTGTGAAATTGGGGGACGGCGCGGCGGACATCAAGCCCATTGCCCATCTTTATAAGACCCAGGTCTATCAGTTGGGACAGTATATGGGATTGCCGGAAGATATCGTGGGACGCACGCCCACCACAGACACCTATTCTCTGCCTCAGACTCAGGAGGAGTTTTATTTTGCCCTGCCTTACCGCGAGATGGATCTGATCCTCTATGCTTATAACCACAAAATATCGGCTGAGGAGGCGGGAAAAGTCTTGAATTTGACAGGGGATCAAGTCCGCAGGGTCTATCGAGACATGGTGCAAAAAAGACGCTCGACAGCTTATCTGCATAGCCCGCCTCTTCTGATCGAGGAGCCGCTCATCTCGCAGTGATCGCTTACAGCCCGACCAATCGATTAAATTCGATGATTCGTTGATCGATTTCGCCGACTTGATTCCGAATCGATTGCCAATAATCTGGGTAGTTATACCATTGCGCGTCCAGCTCTTCCACGTCGCGCCCTTGCTGTTCGATCCATGTGAAATACTTCAGGTTATGGATACGTTTTCGATCATAATAGCTCAGTTCCAACGTGTGATCGATCGTGACGGCTTGGAGATAGCGGTGATAATCTCGGACAGCCTGTTCCTTTTTGTATGCGCCTTCAGCGGCTTCCATCTCGGACAAGCGGCTCTGATACAGCTCTATGGAGTCCGTGAATACCGTGAAAATCACGTCGCGTTCGGTCAATTCATAATACTTGGCAAATTTGATCGACGCGATCAAGTTGCCAATCCCGGAAATGCCGATCAATGGGAGATTGGCAATATCGCTATCGGAAACTCCGGATTGCGCGAGATACTCCGTGCCAGCAGGTTCGTTAAACAGCCGGATCAATTTCATACAGAAATTGTCGTCCACGGCAACGACCATATCGGTATTACGCGCATTGTGGATCCACGGGACATGCTTGTCGCCAATCCCCTCGATGCGATGTCCTCCATAACCATTTTGCAACAGAGTCGGGCATTGCAACGCCTCAGCCGCGGCGATTTTAGCCTGTGGAAATCGCCGCTTCAGATAATCTCCGCAAGCCAATGTGCCAGCGGAACCGGTCGCAGAAACAAAACCGGCAAACCGATCCTTTTTATCTAATATCTGGTCTAAAACCGCGCCCATTGCCCTTCCGGTCACATGGTAGTGCCACAGATAATTCCCAAACTCCTCAAATTGATTGAAAATCACGATATCGTCTCGTGTGCGGCGCAGTTCCCAACATTTATCATATATCTCCTTCACATTCGACTCGCAACCGGGCGTGGCGATCACCTCTCCCGCTATCGTTTTCAGCCAATCGAAGCGCTCTTGGCTCATCTCCTCTGGCAGGATCGCTATGGATTCGCATCCCAACAGAGCTGAGTTGTACGCGCCGCCTCGGCAATAATTACCGGTCGAGGGCCAGACAGCCTTCTGAGACGCGGGATCAAATTGACCAGTCGCCAAGCGTGGGGCAAGACAGCCGAAAGTCGCTCCCACTTTATGCGATCCAGTCGGGAACCATTTTCCAGTAAGAGCCAAAACTCGCGCCTTGACGCCAGTGATCGCAGAAGGTATTTCGATAAAATTTACGGGACCAAACAGCCCCCCCCTTTCAACGGGCTCATTTCGCCAGGTAATTCGGAACAGGTTAAGCGGATTGACTTCCCACATCCCGACATTTTCCAATCGGGATCGGATCGATTCCGAAATAATTTCAGGATCAATCTGCTGTTGAAAGGTGGGAATAATGATATTTCGCTCTTGCGCTCGACGAATCACACGCGACAGTCGTTCTTTATTTGTTCTCAAATCAATCATATTCGATTCCAAGTTCCCTATTCGATTATTTTCATTTTTAAACGACAAGACACATAAAAACGATCACTTCAGGATCAACACAACGCTCAAGATAGCGGTTGTCGCGGCTAACAAAGAGGCGCGTTTTTTCCACTTCCCTTTTGCTTTAGCGATTTTCTCCACCTCGGCATAACTTTCTTCCGTGATCTCATATTTTTTCCGTTCACTATCTCGCTGCTTACCTAACATATCATTTTGAATATTTTTTTCTGCGTTCAGCTGGCTCAAAAGGGTGATCTGTTTATCGTGCAACTGTCTTAGTTCATGATATTTCTGTCCCAAAAGCGCGTATTTTTTCTCGGTCTCTTCTAACTGTCCGAGTAAGTTGATGCAAGAATCCATACCCGATCCGCCCACCTTCAGTTGATGGTTCAGGCTGTCAATAAATTTTTTCAGCAATATATTTTGGTTGCTATAATGTTTTATTAGCTCATCTTGCAGAGGTTTTTCTACTTTAATCAAATGGATATAATTTCTTGCCAGCTTTTCGGGGATAATAAACCCGACGTTTTGCTGAGAATCAATCGTCATCAGCGCGCTATCTCCATAAACTTTATCCATGATCAAAACGCTGTCAGGGTATGACGACTCAATGAGAACTGGCGAAGCGAGTTTATCAGTTTTCAGTAGGGTGCGCGTCGAATCGGGCTGCGCTATCGCTTTCTGCGGCAAGATACTTAGCGCGATTATCAAGCATACGATGCAGTTGACGAAGGCTCCTTGATTGATTGCAAAAGTGGCTCGATCGACGCTTCCTTTTTTTTGATAATCAGGTGAACTGAATCCAGGTCGGCTCTGAACCGGGCGGCTTGCAGTTCGCTATATTCCAATTTTGCTTGAGTCTGGTCGATCTTCATGTTCAGCGAATCCACGATCCACTCTTTTTTATTTTTGATCTGACGCAGTTCCTCGCTGTCGGACTTACCTGAATATCCGGCGTAATAGGAGGCTCCCGCGATTATGACGAGAGCCGCAATAAAGTATAAAAACGGTGCGGTTTTTATTTTCATTATTGATACTCCTTATGGGGGTTAATGTGAAGGTCTATGTCGCCAAACCGCCTTAGCCTGGATTATTTGTCATCACGGAAATCGGTCCGCAGATTACGCAGATTATCGATCCGCAGATTACGCAGATTATCGCAGATTAAGAATGGATAATTAAAGAATTATATCTTTTTTGCCAAATTTTTTTCAGGAAAACGGAGCTTTTGCGCGCATTTCACTATATTCGCAACAGAGTCACAGAGAGCGCAGAGTCAGCCCAAATAAGGGTTTTGAAATTCTCATAAAAACTGAGTTCTCTTGGAAATTTCGTTAAAAATCGAATCTAACCCATTAAATATCAAATATCTGAGACCTCTGGTTCCCCGAGAATTATGAATAATGCAGGTTAGTTTGATGGGGATCAAAAAAATCGGATTAAAAATAGCGCCGTTTCACTTTTGCGAAACAGCGCTATTTTTGACTGATGGCACGCCCGAAGGGATTCGAACCCCCGACTTTCAGAACCGGAATCTGACGCTCTATCCAACTGAGCTACGGGCGTACGCATCAAAAAAAAATCAAAAAAAAATATTATTTTTTCTTATGGCGATTTTTACGTAATCGTTTTTTGCGCTTATGCGTAGCAATTTTTCTTCGTTTTCGTTTTCGTCCGCAGGGCACCTTATCACCTCCTGTTCCTAAAAAACTATCTAAATCTATCTATTCAGGTAATTCGCACTTCGTTGATAGTTCATATAAACTGCAACTGAAGCCCAAGGTTGAGCAATTCCAACCGACCTGCTTGCAAGATGAATTTAACAGATCCTTTTTTTGTTATCGATTATTCACATAGTCACAATTGACAACATAAGCACTCAATTCAAATTCGAACCGAGTGGGTGGATCTCCCAAAGCATACAAAAAATTCTGTATGCGCTTTATTACAAAATTAGCGAACGCCTGTCAACAATTATGTAACAGCTTCGCAAGCGCAATATATATAGGAGGAGGAAACAAGACAAGAAAAAAATTAATATTTTATGCTTGGGTAACAATTGCTTTGAAATCCTTAGACGCCTTGAATGTCGGCACCAATTTTGCCGGAACGTTCACGGTCGCTCCGGTTCTCGGATTTCTTGCAACTCTCGCTTTGCGCTGTTTTACTCGAAACGTCCCAAAGCCGCGAATTTCAATATGCTCCCATGGGTCTTGGCTTAATGCAATAATAATTGCTTTTATAAACTCATCGATAACCGTTGCGGTCTCTTTTTTTGTCAACCCGGTTTTGCCGGAAACTTTATCCACCAAATCCGCCTTTGTCACGCTATCCTCCTTCATATCGAGTTATGAGGCACCTTCTATACCCGGCATCCTATCCAAAAATATGTATCTATATGTAAAAAAACACATTACACCTATCGGCTCACCTTTCAGGTTAAGTGAATTGTGTAACTTTCGTTGTGATAATAGATTATTATAGGTCAAACTCAATTTGTCAAGTGATTTTACCAATCCAAGTTAAATCTGACAAGATAATTATCTCAGTGCCTATAAACCCTAAGGGTTTCACATATTAAGATACGTGGGATGATCCATTTTTCTAATCTGGCTTGAGTTACCGAGCATCACCGTTACCGATGTTGTCATCGAAGATAATGCCTATCATGGCATCTATTTTTGTGTCCTACGTTGACCAAGATGACGAATAATTCAGGTGAGAGACGCCATCTTAAAGACGGCGTCTCTCATCACAGTAATATCCAAAAATTCGTCAATAGGCTTTGGCAAAAAGTGCCTCTTGAGTCGCTTTTCGACCGGTAATCACGCATTTCCCTCCGACGATCTCTTTTTGATCTAAAGGCAGACTCCGGATAGTAACTTTCAGGTCAGCCAATAACGAATCGGTTGCGGCTTCGTCTCCACACCATTTAGCCCGTACAAATCCGCCGTGAATCTCTGGTTTTTTCGGATTCTTCGGAGTAAAATATGCTTTGAAGTCGTCAAAATTATCAATATCGGTTCGGATATTCTCATCTAACAACTTTTTAGCCTGATCGAAATAGTTCTGTTGAATCTCATCCAGAATCGATCCGATCCGACCTGACAGAGCAGTCCGCTCCAGAAAGATTTTTTCCTTATGTCCCTGATCTCGGCGATACAATGCCACAGAATTTTTCTCCATATCCCGCGGACCCACCTCAATCCGCACCGGGATACCTTTCTTGATCCATTGCCAATTTTTCTCTCCGCCCCGTATATCCCGCTTGTCCACATGCACGACCAGCGGATCTCGATAATAGGTCAACTTCCTCAAGTTCGAGGCGATTTCATCAGCATATTCGAAAATTTCTTCCTTGGATCCGCGCCTCGGGATGATCGGGAGGATGACAACCTGTTTCGGAGCAGCTCGCGGCGGGACTCGCAAACCGTCGTCGTCTCCATGTGTCATAATCAGCGCGCCGATCAGACGGGTGGAAACGCCCCAGGACGTAGTGTACGCGTATTCCAGCTCCCCGTCGCTGTTCAGAAAACGGATATTTGAAGCCTTAGCAAATTTTTTCCCAAGATAATGGGACGTACCGGCTTGCAACGCCTTGCGATCCTGCATCATCGATTCCAAGCAGTAGGTGCTCACTGCTCCTGGGAACCGTTCGCCAGGAGTTTTTTCTCCCAAAATTGTCGGCACAGCCAACACATCTTGGATATGATCCCGATAAAAATAGAGTGCCTGGAAAACTTCTTCTATAGCCTCTTTTTCTGTTGCGTGAACTGTATGCCCCTCCTGCCACAAGAACTCGGCGGTACGCAAGAAAAGACGAGGGCGCATCTCCCATCGCACCACATTTGCCCATTGATTGATCAACAGCGGCAGGTCTCGATAGGATTGCACCCATTTGGAAAACGCATCGCCAATAATCGTCTCAGACGTGGGGCGGACGATCAGCGGCTCATCCAGCTTGCCGGTCGGAATCAACCGACCATCCCGCTCCTCCAGCCGATGATGCGTGACCACCGCGCACTCTTTTGCAAATCCTTCCACATGTTCCGCCTCTTTTTCCAGGAAACTGAGAGGGATAAACAGGGGGAAATACGCGTTTTCATGTCCAGTTTCCTTAATCCGCCTGTCCAAATCTCGCTGAATGCTCTCCCAAATTCCATACCCCCACGGCTTGATAACCATACAGCCGCGGGACGGCGAATTTTCCGCCAAATCCGCGGCTTTTATCACACTCTGATACCATTTTGGATAGTCCTCATCTCGCCTCGGTGTGACAGCCGTCCGCTTCATTTTGTTTTTTTGACTCAATTTTACCTCCGTTTCGCAACCTAAAATTTTTTTTGAAACTCAGACAATTCATAAAAAAAGATGCGCCTGTTTTAATCGCCAGCCGGTCGCTCTTATAATTCAGAGTGGATTATAAAAAATTTTGACGGGTTTGTCCAGCAGTAAATTGCGCGGGATCAAGCCGATTTCTTATAACAACGGAATAACAACGACGTTTTTGGCAGGATGAAAGCGGTTCACTGATTATCCTGGACCATCGATTTGACGTGGAAATATTTTTCCGGTATGCGATGGTAAGCAATGATTAACGCGCCGAAAAAAACGATCAACAACGCCATTTGAAAGAGGATAGTTTGGGATATTCCAGCTCGGTCTGTGACAAAACCAACGACCAGGGCGGTTATGGCAAAAAATAGTCGTCCCCCCATTGAATTCATTGAGAGAACGGTTGCCCGTTTATCTGCGTACGTATAGCGAAGTATCCAACTTTTCATCACAGGCGAGAGGATTCCCCGAACAGCCTGATGCCCTAAGATAAACAGAAAGCTGAATGGGTAGATAAAAAAACTCAAAGCTGGTAAGGGGAAAATTTGAAGTGCCATCAAAACAAAAACCATTTTCTTTTGTCCAAAAAAATCAGAAATTCGATACGCATAACGGCTCACTAACGCGGCGAAAAGATTAAAAATAGTAAACGCAACGCCAAGCATGGGGATCGGTAAACCACAATGTCTCATATAGGGCTGATAGAGCCAGAGTAGCCAAGTTGCGCTTCCGGTCAGGACAGCGGAGAAGAGGATATACCACCGGATCAACCGATGTTTGCGTACGAAATGAAACGACTGACCGAAAAGATCGCTATAAGATGCGATCCCTTCCCGGAATGCCCGCGGGGTGTTGGGGCGGTTGACTTCGATAAATCCGAATGCCGTGAATAGAGCGATAAAAGGACCGATCGCAGAAAGCCACAGAGTCATCCGATAGGAATAGGCTCCGACAAATCCGCCGATAAGGTTGCAAAGTGCTACCGACGCTAACTGAATCGATCGGGCGCGCCCCTCGATTCGCTGGTATTCATCCGTCCGGTCCAGCCGCTTCAATGTGTCGTATAGAAATGCCGAGTCCGCGCCAGAGAGAAGAGAAATTCCGAAAGATAAAAGTAGTTCAGCGATCAGGAATATCCAAAAACCAAATCCGAGCGCGTAAGTCGTCATGCCTGTCAACAAAAACGCGGATGAGGCGATCAGACTCACACGTTTTCCCAATCGGTCGGCAACCATGCCTGTTGGGACTTCTAACAGCACAACCGCCACCGCGAATACGCTTTGTAACAGGAAAATGTCGAACATTTCTAAGCCATTCTCCTGCCAAAATAGCACGATCACCGGCAGCATAATCGGCGTAAATGTCATCGCTGCGAAAAAATTGTATCGCCACAGATTTTCTTTTAATCGGTCTGTTGGGGGGTGATTTTTCACGGTTTGACTTTCGGTCATGGGTGGATATTTCCTTTTCCTTGTCTCGCGGAACGTTTTTTAAAATAATGGTTAATGGTCATTGCTTTGTGAATTTGGGATATTAACTACCCATAGGTGTTTCAGAATGCTCCATATAGATCAAAATTGATCAAAGCTTTTAAAAAAAATGAAAGTCGAACTCTGAACATCGGCAAATATGCTGTTCGACTTAATGTACGTATTTTTTTTTACCTCGTAAACTCTAAAGATTTAAAAAACCCTTAGAGTTTAGGGATAGTGCTAACCCGTTTTTATGAAACAAGTTATAAAGAAGGAGTAAAGTATTCTATGCCTCATAAATCACCATTGAAGATATTGGATCAGTTCAAAATCCGCACTCTTGCCTATATCTGCTCTTCCCCTGACAAACAAAAAGCCATTGTCGGCGTCAATTCGACCAATGTGAAGGAGCAGAGGAACGAAACTACGCTCTGGATTTATCGTTATGAAGATCAGTCCTTTAAACAACTTACTGTCGGTCCTTCAGACGGAAAAGCTGACTGGATCGATAACGATGCCATCCTTTTTACCGCTTCCAAACGCTCGCGTCAGGAAGAAAAAAAGGACGAACTGTTTCCCAAAACCTGTTTCTACTCGATCTCTGTCACCGGCGGCGAACCTAAGTTGCAGGCAAAAGTGAACGGCGTTGTATTTGGCTGGAAACTCAATTCGAATGGAAAACGCATGGTTCTCTCCTTTTCTCCCCATCCAAATTGTCATAAGGGAGAGATCAAAATCTGGGAAAAGAGTCCGAGACCGACCTACGTCAACAAGAGCCGATTTAAAATGGACGATCTGGGTATGCTGCCGGATAAATTGCCCGGTATCTACACGATTCGTATCAAAAAAAATCAATGGGACAAGCCCAAACCACTGGTAGACGAACCGGAATATTGGGACGCATCTCCCTTTTGGTTGGACGATACCCGCGTTTTATTCCACCGCTGGCACGCGAATAAAAAAGAATCGATCGGCGAATTGATTATCGCCTATCTAGAGGGACCAAAAGGACCAAGAGGAACTTTTAAAAAAGATGAGAAAAAATTGCCGCTTTTTGAAGGAGATATCCACGGTTTCGAGGTGTCTCCGGACGGCAAACAGGTGGCGGTTGTCGGAAATGCCGACATTGAAAAAGGCTCATTTTTACCGACAAATATCTATCTGCGCTCCACAGATCCGGATGACAAAGAATATCACCGTTTGACCGACACCCATGGAAAAATGGGTCTGCAGATCACGATGAGCGATATTTTACCTATGAGTTATGACAACGCGCCGCTACGCTGGTCTGGTAATCAATGCCTGGTCTCTCTGCATTCGGTTGAGGGTGAGACAAAAATGATCAAAATCGATACGGACAACGGCGAACAAACGGTTCTTGCCGGAAAAAACGCGGTGGTCCATTGTTTTGATATTATCAATGATGATATTCTCTACGGTATGGGCGGTCATAAGATAATCGACGAGCTATACCTGCTAAGCAAAGAAGACTCTCCTGTATCCGATCTGAACGAAAAGATAAGACCGAAGTTTCACATCACTCCGCAGCACTGGAGGTTCGAGTCGGAGCCAGGCGTTTCTATTGATGTGCGGTTGTGGGTTACCGACGCCCAACTGAAATCCAAGAAAAAATCTTTACCGCTTGTGGTTTACATCCACGGCGGTCCCCAACTCCAGATAGGGGAAGGATTGTTCTTCGAATTTTTGTGGCTGGCTCATCAAGGCTACCCGGTCGTGATGTGCAACCCACGCGGCTCTACCGGATATGGCGCGGAACATGGGACCGGTATATTCGGAAATTGGGGGGATCGTGACGTTTTCGATATGGTAGCACTGTGCAAAGATACGCTCTCTCGCTTTCCGCAATTTGATGCAAAACGGCTTTTTTGCGCGGGCGGATCCTACGGCGGCTATATGACCAACATGTTGTTGACTCGCCATCCCGGACTGTTTCGCGCAGGCATTACCCAACGTTCGATCAGTAATTTCATCAGTTTTTCTGGAACGTCCGATTTTGCCGATTTTTTTCCAAGCGCGGCTCTTGGCTTAGAGAATATCTGGGAAAACCCTCAGCGAGCATGGGATCTCTCCCCGATCTCCAAGATACAAAATTTGACCGATCCGTTGCTGATCATTCATTCTGACAACGATTTGCGATGTCCGATCTCCCAAGCTGAGGAGTTGTTCAACGCCCTAATCGCTATGGGAAAAAAGATCAATGAGGAGGTTCGATTTGTCATATTTCATCAAGAATCTCATGGGCTTTCACGCGCGGGTAAACCGGAGAATCGAAGCATACGGTTGAAGGAGGTCTTGAATTGGATCAAAAAACATGATGTGAAAGTAGGAAAAAAGAATAAGAAATCAGACTAAGTTCCCGTTGCTATCGAAAAATGCCCGATGTTCCTCCAATTAAACCGGTGAGAGTGTCGGGCATTTTTCTGTGCCAATTTGTTGATTAGTTGTGCGCCTTGGTGCTATCCAATGAGAAATCCGACTGAAACCAATGCAGGCGTGATGAGATTCAAAATCACGTTCATTCCCATAAACGGTGTGAGTTTTTCGATATTCTCGCGATGTCTGACCACTCCGATAGCGACCGGAATCGCAAGCGTCAAGCTCAACATTCCGATCAATGTAAAGTGAGGCAAATAGCCGAGATATACGCCGATCAAAATGGAAAGGTAAGCCAAAATAAGAAATATGCCGTAAAGATATGAGCTTGCTTTTCGTCCGGCAGCAATCGGAAAGTGTCGCCTTCCAATGGTGCGATCCGCTTCCACATCAGGAAATTGATTGAGCAGCAGCAGGTCTGAAACCAGAAAAAATGGGACCAATGAAGCGAAAAATGCTGTGATCGAATACTCGCCGGTCAATACAAAATCCGTCCCCATCACCATCAACACGCCGAATCCCATACCTGGCGCAACAAGGCAGAGCAAGGGGTTGCGAGTCAGAAAGCGGGTGTACGTGTACACGATGACCAATCCGAGCAATCCCAATGGTAGCAGTGCCCATCCCCGTATATAAACAAAATATAACCCGATCAGACCTACGACGGCCAAGGTGATGAACCCAACAGCAAGCGCGACATGGGCTTTGTCCGGAGACTTCGGCAAGGATCCGCTCCCTCCGCTGAAAGGCGTCCGCCTGGTCTTAAAATCCAAACCACTCTTAAAATCATCATATTCATTCAGGGCGTTGACGCTGATATGCGCGGCTAATGCCCCTATAAATATCAAAATAAGATGTAAAATACTGACCTCTCCGACTTTCCAAATTGCACTGCCAATGCCTAACAAAACACAAATCGGTGCCAAAACCAAAAATGGGATCCGCATAGGGCCCAATAAATAATCCATTCGTTCCATCCATAGCCTCCTCATATAGGTAATTAAAATTAATAAATAAGTATAAAATAATACAAATTTTAAGTTAATTATTTATATCAACATAGAAATTTTATTTGATCAGGAGTTAAGCCCGTTATCTCGGAGATTTGCTCAACAGAAAATGAGCCGGATACCAACATATTACGGACAATTTCTTTCCAACCTTCCTCTCGGCCTTCCTCCCGACCCTCTTCCTTAATCACTGCGAGCCGAGATTCCAACTCTTTCAGCTTTTCATATCGAGCGGCTTCTTCCTTCATTTCCGCCGTGTCTTTCGGCGTGATAAGACTCGTCTCGATAAAGTCGAATATTCGGCGAATCTCAGGACGATAGCGCGTCTCGTCAACTTCGGAATCCAGGGTGTCCTCTATTGCAAGCAGCCACTCCCGCAAAGGTTCCGGAGTCGAATCGTCCGCATATTTGGGACATAAATAGACAACCTTGTGATGAATCTCGTCAAGAGAAATGTTCTCGCGGTCCCGAGGGTCAAAGTCTATCACGGATATGTCCCTCTTATGCCGATCTCCGCTTGTCAAAATAACTACCGTAAACACTTTGACGTCAGAACGGTAGGTCTCACAACGCGCTATCTGCTCAAGCATGGCAACGCAGTGATAATGCAAAAACTTGTCATAGTGATCCTTTAGGCGTTGATGCTGAATGTCAACAATAACCCGATTTTTCACATCTTCGGCAAATAGATCAAAACGAGAATCAACAGGACCGATCGCAGGATGGTAAGACTTCTCCGTCTCAACAGAGTCGATCTCAAGATCCACTCCCAGGACATCCCGAATAAACGATGTGAAAATCTCAGGATGACAAAACGCTTTCTTGAAAATAACCCCGTAACGCAAAGATGCAACATGTTTCATTATAGACTCCAATTATGTCAAAAACCCATAAAACCAAAATCTTCTAACCGTAGATTGCGCGGACAATGATGCAACTTATGAAAAAAATTTGGAAATTGCAATAACATTTTTTATACTGGAATGAAACCTACTTTTCATAAAAACATTCTATGAATCAAAAAAAATTGGATAATAGAAAAAATATCGAATTCTATGCGATTAACTATTGACTTTTCAGGCTGATTTATTAAAATGGCGTCTATTCAGGTTGATCGAATTGACAACCGGCTTGGAAAATCGGTATCTACAATTATTAAAGGCGAAAACGGCTCGATACGATTCTAATTTTCGTATAATCCATATATCTTAAGGAGTATATCCGTGTTTGGTCTTGAACGCAATTTATTCTTCCGGGTCCAGCCGGATCCGGAAAGTGAGTATTATGAGTTAGGCGAGTATTCCAGCAATATTCCCCGCTGGTGTCCGGGTTGTGGAGATTTTGGCATTTTGACCGCAATCCAAAAGTTGTGCCATGAAGAGCAATTGCCACCCGAAAAAACTGTTTTTGCGTCTGGGATCGGGTGCTCAAGCCGATTCCCCCACTATATGAAAACGTATGGTTTTCACGGTCTGCATGGTCGGGCGTTTCCGGTGGCGGAAGGCATCAAGGTGCATCGTCCCGATCTGCATGTATTTGTCAACACAGGCGATGGCGATTGTTGCAGCATCGGAGCGATGCACTGGATCCACGCGATTCGTTATAATATCGATATGGTGGCGATCCTGCACGACAACAATATTTATGGCTTGACAAAAGCGCAGACATCGCCGACGTCTCCGGTCGGATTAAAGAGTAATACCAATCCTCGAGGCGGCGTATTGAACCCGCTTAATCCGATGTGCGCCACTATGGGTCTCGGAAAAGATACGGCTTCTTTTGTAGCGCAAGTAGTGGATTGGATGCCCGACCTGCTCTATCAAGTGATCCGGGAGGCGTATCGCCACAAAGGTTTTTCTTTTGTGCGGGTGATGCAACGCTGCCCAAAATATACAGCCGGGGTGTTTGCATCGGCATTGGCTCACCCGGAGAAAGAAGTACTTCTGTTGGAGGATGTGTATGGGCGGATAAAAATTTCCGATAGTATGAAAAAAATGGTTAAAAACGTTTTAAAGCACGATTTTAGAGATATTCATACTGCACGTGAGGTTTCGACTTGCTCAGAACG
Organism: Candidatus Cloacimonetes bacterium 4572_55; assembly: GCA_002084765.1. Lineage (GTDB taxonomy): Bacteria > 4572-55 > 4572-55 > 4572-55 > 4572-55 > 4572-55. The sequence goes on from NBMB01000042.1 coordinate 41,967, forward strand.
CTACCCGGTGGGCATTCTCTACTGTAACGAAAATATTCAAAGTTACGGCGAACTCAAACGCCCAAAAGTAAAAAATACCCCAGCGCGCATCCGAAGCGTGATGGAGAAAGAGTTCGATAAGGTAACCAAAAAGAAAAGGGGGAAAGCCGCGCCCGGTGCCCCTCAAATGACTATTAATGGCAATACAGCGGTCGGTATGGGGATCATATCCTCCGGCATGGAGATTTGCTCCTTCCATCCGATCGATCCGGCAATCCCGGCAATGAGCTACCTGAGCGAAGTGTTCGAGACCGTTGGCGGAATCATGCACCAGGCAGAGGACCCGATAGCCGCATTAGGATTTGCGATTGGCGCGTCCTATTCCGGCACATGCGCGGTCACAATCACCTCGGGTCCCGGATTTGCCCTAATGACCGAATTTCTGGCGCTTGCCTGCATGACGGAAATTCCTGTCGTGATCGTCAATGTGCAACGAAGCGGACCCAGCAGCGGTCTCAATACCAAGGCGGAACAGGGCGATCTGTTGACAGCCGTATTTGGAGCTCCTGGCGACGCCCCAAAAATTGTCATAGCCCCCTCATCCCCGAAGGAGCTGTTTTTCTCGATCATCACCAGTCGGAAGCTGGCAGAAGAGTTTCGGATGCCAGTGATTATCCTGTCAGATGCCAATCTGGCAAAAAAACGAGAGGCTTTCGATCGATTGGAGTTCAAAGATGAATGGGTTGCCTCGCCGATTGATCAAACGCCTGTTCCGGAAAAAACAAAGCCTTACGATTGGGACCCCAAAACCGGCTTGTCCAAACGGTTTATCCCCGGACAGCCGAATGGAATGCACGCCTTGACTGGTCTGGCGCATAGCCGAAACAGCAAGGTCGCGTATGAGTCCGGAACCAATCAGGATGCGTGCAATCATCGGAGTTTGAAGCTGGCGACTCTTCGAAAAACGCTGAAAACGCCCACGGTTCTCGGCGATCCAGGAGGCGATCTGCTCCTCGTCACTTGGGGAAGTCTCAAAAATGAGGCGCAAACCGCTGTGATGTCAGCCCGTAAAGCGGGGATAAAAGTCTCTTCGCTTCATCTGACGTATCTGAATCCGTTGCCGCCAGGATTGAAAAGTATTCTCAAAAATTTCAAAAAAGTAGCGACTTTAGAGATCAATTATTCGGATAGCTTAGACGATGAATTGATCAATGAGGGAAATCGCCGCTATGGAGACCTTGCCTGGTTGTTACGAGCAAAATATCTGGTTGACGTCGATAGCTGGACATCGACTGACGCCGCGATATTCAAGGCGAAAAGCATCGAAAAAATGATCCGTGATCGGATGAAAAAATAATAGCGTGAAAAAGCCCGCGATCTTATGGAACGCGGGCTTTTTTGACAGGAATAACACACGAATTTCCCCTATTCATCTCGATTTTTTTTGGTTCAGAATCAAGTTCTATTTTAAGATACAACCTGAGCCAAGCCTCTCCGAAAAATACTCTCTGTGACAAGACCCTAACAATCTTATCCTGCCTGAATATTTACTCTTTTTTCCATAAAAAATCTTGCTATTTTAGACTAATAGTGTATTATTCCACATGTAAACTATTAAAAATTTTAGGGATTAATGATGGAACTACTCACAAATGTCGAATTTATTTTACTGCAAATCATAACTGAAATCGAGAATATTTCAGGCTATAATATCGCCCACATAGTCAATATACGTGGATATAGGGAATGGGCTGATTTGAGCAAAACATCGATTTATAACGGTCTTAGGAAGTTAGAAAAAAAGCGGCTGGTCAGCGCATATTTGGATACGGAAAAGAGAGGCAAGGGGCCGGTTCCCCGAAAATATTCCGTAACTAAAGAAGGGAAAACGCTTGTTCTCAAAAAAATGGTCGAATACCTCTCAACGACCCGTGAACGGAATAAACGATTTGACCTTGCGCTCTCTTCAGTGCAATTACTGGAAAAATCCATTGTTCTTCAGGCATTATCCAAAAGAGAGTCGTTCCTGATTGCCGAAGAAAAAAAAGTGAGAGCTGACTATAATAGATGTCGACCATGCTTGTCTTTGGGGGCAGAATCTCTCTACCGTCATATTTTGAGCTCTATTACTAACGAGATTTTATTTACAAAAGAATTAATTGATTTTATCAAAGAGTATTCAAAAAGTATTTAGGATTTTAAAAATATTTTTTAAATTTTTTAAATGAGAGGTAGCGATGAAATCTTTGTATGTGGTTATTATGAGCGTAATCGTCTTAACCCTGACCCAAATTTCGGCTTTTGCCGAGTGGGAGACGGTCGATTCTGGCGTAACCGACGATCTGTACGGCGTATTTTTTATCAACGAAAACCTGGGTTTTGCAACTGGATGGAGAAACAATGGCCCTGGCGGCGTCATCCTGAAAACCACAAATAGCGGCGACAACTGGACATCGTCCATGCCAGTTCCCGGATCATACATTTTTGGGGTCTCGTTTACCTCGGACTCAAAAGGATTTGTGGCTGGTAGCGACGCCGGAAACACATTTAACGCCATGATCTTGACCACTACCGATTCTGGAGAGGAGTGGTCTATGTCCCTGTTCCCGTCCAGCTATGGCTTCTATCTGGTGGACTTTCCGGTCCGGAGTGTGGGTTATGCCTGCGGTTATTTGGGAATCATGAAAAAAACCACAAATGGCGGCGATACCTGGACCTCCATTTCATCTGGAACGTCAGAGGTGATTCGCTTAATGTACTTTGTGGATGAAAATATCGGTTATATTGTCAGCGGCGTCAATTATTATAGCCCAAACAAAGTCCGAAAGACAACTGACGGAGGCGACAGTTGGTCGTTAGTCCATGATTTTGGCGGAAGCATGGGCATTGGCGGCATCTATTTTCAGGATGCGGACAGGGGCGTTATTGCCGGGAACAATGGCTCGGAGGTCGTGCTGAAGACGACCGACGGCGGTAATACTTGGGAAACCACACACACGGGACCTTCCTCCGGCGCGGTGCAGAGTCTGCATTTTAAAGAAAATAGCGGCTGGGCGGTCGGAAATTCCGGTCGGATTCTGCACACGACCGACTATGGCGATACTTGGGAACTTGACGCAACGGTAACCCCATCTTCTACAACGCTACTGGCTGTATTTCAGGTGCAGCAAACCGTTTATGCCACCGGAAGCTCGGGGCGGATGTTCAAGAAAGACCTGGATGGAATTGGAATTGAGGAGCCAGAGCATGCCTCCGTATCTCCAGTCCTGCACCAAAACCATCCGAATCCATTTTATACGCGCACGGCAATATCATTTTCATTGGCTGACGCGGAGCGTGTCCATCTTTCCATATACAACACAACCGGAGAGTTGGTCAAATCGTTGGCTCATGATTTATTTCGAGCTGGAGATCATGAGGTCTCCTGGGACGGCTCCAACGAGATTGGGCAACGCGTGGCCCCAGGAGTTTATTTCTATCGGATTGTGACGGATCGCATCGATCAATCGAAATGTATGGTGATTTTAAAATAATGGTTTTTTGTATATCTTTTTTATAAATATATTTATTTTTTTAAATTTAGAGTTAGGAGAAATTCGTGAAATTTAAATTGATTTTTATCGCTTTTTTGATCCACATAACCAGCATGATAGCCGCGGCAACCATCATCAATGTCCCAGATGATTACTCCTCGATTCAAGCCGCAATCAATTCGTCATCGACCGGAGATACGATCTTGGTTCAACCGGGAACCTACAGCAGTATCTCCTTTAATGGAAAGGCGATTACCGTTGCCTCTTTGTTGCTCACCAATGGAAATGAAGATTATGTGGGGCAGACAATCATTAGCGGATACAGCTCAAACCGTTGCGCAAGATTTAATAGTAATGAAACGGCAAACTCGGTTTTGATCGGATTTACGCTGACCAACGGTTCCCACGATTACGGAGCTGGAATCTACTGCTACAACGGCGCCAGTCCCACGCTGAGAAACCTGATTATCAACAACAATCATGGCAACGCGGGCGATAGTTATGGCGGTGCTATGTGCCTCATGTCTGACGCAAGCCCAACCTGCTCTGACCTGGTCTTGACCAACAACAGCGCACGAGAAGGCGGAGCCATATATTTCCACGACAATTCCGACGCCATTATTACGAATATGACGCTGGCGAACAACTCCTCCACTCATGGCGGGGCAATGCTCATCAGCTACTCGTCCCCTGTGCTTTACAATACGGTGATGTACGGAAACAGCTCGTCTTCGGTTGGCGGTGCCGTTTATGTGTACAACTATTCTTATCCCCAATTCCTTCATCCAACCATTTTCAATAACACGTCTGATGGCGGCGGCGGTGTGTATTGCACAGATCTGCATGGACAGCCCACAATCACCAATGGAATTATTTGGGGAAATACCCCCCAGTCAGTCCTTTCATATTCAGCCAGCACCCCAATCATCACCTATTCGGACATTCAGGAAGGAACCGGCGAATCCTGGTTTGGAACCGGCTGTATTGACGCTGACCCGCTATTTATGAGTGCCGATAACAATGATTTTCATCTGACAGCCGCGTCGCCCTGTATTGATGCCGGCGATCCGAACTCGCCCCTTGACCCGGATGGGTCCGTGGCTGATATGGGCGCGTTTTATTTTACACCCACAGGCTTTGGGACTATCGCCGGCGTTATCACATCTGCGGAATCGGGGCAGCCGATCTCCGGAGCAACAATCACTGTCGGATATAACGAAGCTGTTTCGGCTGATGACGGATCATACAATTTTTCTGATGTCGCCGCCGGATCGTATACGCTACAAGTGATAGCAGATAACTATGTGACAGCGACCGAGGATGTCGAATTAGCACCAGATCAGACAGTCATCGCAGACGTCGCGCTTGATGTGGATTATACAGAGACCGATTTTTTGACGTATGAACTGGAGGATAGCCCGGAACAGCAGCTATATCCCAATAATGAAGCTCCGTATGGCAACACATTGGAGGATTTAGATTGGATCGAAGTCGTTGTTGCAGAGGATGTTGAAATATCAGGCTGGGAAATGACCTTGACCTGGAGTAGTCTGGATTACCCGGGAGAGGGTGCTTTATGGGTTGTTTCGCCTGCCGGAACTGAGATCAATACGTACAACCCACCAGACACAGGTATGGTGGAGATCACTCTCGCAACAGACGGTTTCAACGGCGAGATGTCCGCGGGAACATGGGAAATATTTATAATAGATTCTTACAATGACGGGGGGCACCAAATCACAGACGCGATAATGTTCGTGAAATACGCAACCTATTTGCCGCCTGAGAATCTCACTATCGAAATGCTGGAAAACAACCGTGCCTCTTTGTCCTGGGATTCCCCCGATCCATTTGGCAATCGGAGCTTGATCGGCTTCCATGTATTTCTTGATGATTCGCTCATTGTGGAGACTGAGGACAACACGGTTATATTCGAAAATTTGGTTGCTAACCAGGATTATACAGCCGGCGTTGCAGTGCTGTATGACAATGCCCAATCGGATATAACGACCTTGACTTTTACGTATCAAAGTATCGGCATTGAGGAGGAATCCGAGATTCAATATGCAACGGAGCTGATCGGAAATTATCCAAATCCGTTTAATCTTTATACGACGGTAGCTTTTTCTCTGAAAAATGCAAGTTATGTCCATTTAGACATTTACAATGCCGTTGGGCAAAAGGTGCAAACCTTAATCGATGGCGTTTGGGATGCTGGATCGTTTACAGTTGAATGGGATGGGACTATAGACGATGGCAAGCCAGCCCTGAGCGGGGTCTATTTTTATCAATTGAAAGTCGGAGGCCGCGTCGAAACAAAGAAGATGGTCTTGATTCAATAAAAAGTGCCTACGAAACCAAATGCTGAGAGTCAGATGCGACACATTTTTTGAAGTTAGATGTGTCGCATTTTTTTTCTGTTTCGCAAATATTTTAAAAAAAATTTCTTAGCCTTTCAGCATCAAGTGCGTTTATAAGAAATAGCCTTAAGGCAATAGTCCGGTCTCTCGCATAAATTCTTGAACGGGCTATCACGCTAAAAATATTATGAGTGCTTTGACCACAGTAAGAGGTATGATCCAATGATAATTCGCGCGCCCCCTTCACTCGTTAGCCTGAAAAACTCATAATCTTTATTATGAAATTCCTTTTCTCGATTTAGTATAAAAAATAGATTGAATGATTTAATTTAGGAGGGTATATGTTTACAAAAAGATTAGTTTATTTTATTGTGATTTTTTCTGTTTATATTTTTTCAATACAAAATTTAGGAGCGAACGCTGCCGATTATGCGCAGATAAAAGCGGAACGCGCCGACGATATGTCTACGCGCACGTTATCTCCGTCTGTCGGAAATGCCTTTATCCAGGCATTTGCCGACGACGTGGACGGTCAATTTTTGATTGGTACGCAAAATGGAGAAGAATTGCTGTATGGTTTTCCCAGCTCTCCATGGACATCTCATACGATTTTTCGCATCGACGACCAATTTTACTGCAATAATGACCGGTTGAGCGGAGCGACTGCGATTTTTGCAGATAATCAGGCAATCGAGGACAACAACATTGTCACTGCATTTCATATCGGAGGCGTCGAGATCGTCCAGCGGTTGACTCCTGTAGGCACCAGTGATTGGGGCGCTATCCTGATCCATTATGAGATCACAAATACCGATAATGCGCCTCATGACATTGGTATGCTTTTGGAATTAGACACCATGATCGGTTCCAATGACGCGGCTCCTCTGCTGACAAATTCAGGGCTGACGCTTGTAGAAACCGGCTTTTCTGGTTATAACATACCGAGTTTTTGGCAGGCGTTTCATGACGACAATTATGATCCAAATCAGTTGATCGGTCAAGGAACGATCGAGGGATATTATGGCGGGGTGCATTTAACGCCCCCCGACTTCCTTGTCGTGGGTCAGTGGCGCGATTTTTATAGAGTAGTTTGGGATTATACGCCGGACGGGGAGCCTTATGGCGATAGTGCTGTGCTATACCGCTGGGAGCCAAAAATAGTTGATCCAGGCGAAACGCTTCACATTGCGACTTTATATGGAGTCGGGACAGCCGCCATAAGTAGCGGTCAATTTGATCTCATCGTCTCCGCGCCCAGCGAGTTGGGATGCGTCGGGGGGCAGGTCTCTCCAAATCCTTTTGAGATCAACTTAATCGTCCGGAATTCAAGCCCGGAAACGCTGAATAATGCGACTGCGTCTATCACATTAGATAGCGGTCTATTCCTTAATGAGGATACGCAGTCGAAATTGACGTCGCCCGCGAATATTCCGCCGGGGGAAGTCGGCGTCGCTTCATGGTCAATATTAGCCGCAAATCCGAATGAGGATGTCACCTTGACGTCTTCAATACATGTCGAGATGTCCTCGGGCGCGTCCAATTCGATCGCAACTGATGTGTTTATCCCGGCTTGCGAGCGAAATACGCAATGCTACGCGTATGCGATTCATGATGAGGGCGCGAGTGATACCCAGATATTTACGATTGATATCAATAACGATTATGAAGTCAGCCCGTTAGGCGAAATGCACGAAGGGTATGATATCGAAGGCATGGAAATACACCCGGCAACCGGGAAAATTTTTGCCTCTGCCGGCTCCCATAATGTGCATGGGACAGACGGCTATCTGTTCACGATCGACCCAGAAAATGGCGAATTGGAGCCGATCGGGTACACTGGATTCAACGAGATTACCGCGCTTTCTTTCTCTCTTGCGGACAACACTCTTTGGGGATGGTCAGAGGGAGCCGGTCTGATTCGGATCAATACCATAACCGCGGAGTCCGAGCTTCTCTTTCCGTCCGACATAAATATCGAGGGTCTGGCGTGGAATAATGAAGGAAATAAATTATACGCGTCGAGCGAATCCCATTTATATGTCTATGATTCCGTGACCGGGGATTTTGAAGTCCACGCCAATAATTTACCCGGATCCACCGAAGCTCTGGAGATGCGCCGAGATGGATACCTGATGGGTTCGATTCATCAATCCGCCCAGTTATCGATTTTTGCATACGATGTGGAAACAATGACGGTTCTGGTAGAGGAAGATATTACCACGCCGTATAACGACATCGAGTCCATTGCCTGGCCCGATTGGTGCGAATGGGATATACACACCCGCTGTATGAATATTTATGCGAACCGTTACAATTATGTGACATTTGGCTGGGAGCTGGCACTGCCGTCCATGGAGGACGTTTTCGCATCCCTGGGAAATGATTTACAAGTTGTGGTTTCAAACAACGGCGGAACTTACATTCCCGGAACTATTAACACAATTGGCAACGCCATCCCAGGTCATGTGTATCAGGTATTTGCCGCTGGATCGGAAAGTCAGGTGTACAATCTGTGTGTGATTGGGGAAGAGATGACCTCTCCCGCGGCTTCTGTTCTGAATCCCAATCAGTGGAGCTGGGTCGCCTCGACCTGCCCCAACCCGATTCTTGTACAGGATTATTTTGCGGATATTCTTGACCAACTGGTTATTGTATCAGACGATACGCATGGGTTTGTATATATACCTGGTCTGATTAATACGATCAATTATATGTTGCCAAATGTGGGTTACAAAGTTTATACCACATTAAACGACATAGCTTCTTTAGAAATTGACTGTTCGGCGCGGGCAACGGTCTTTGACATATCGGAATCGAATCATACCCCACAGCCGGAGTATTTCGATTTTACTGCGACCGGTCAATCATATACCATTGTGATTCAAGACGGACCCGATCTTGAATCTGGCTCGGAGATTGGTCTGTTTGACGGTGATATTTGTGTTGGCGCAGTCGTAACTCAGGGTGATTTCCCCCTGGCGATCCCTGCATGGAAAGCGTCTCCGGATCACAATCTCCCGGGATATGTCGCCGGTCAACCGATTGCTTTCAAGGTTCGCCAAAATAGCCGGACTATAGATGTCAAAGCGGAATTCGAGCTTGGAGACAGCTTTTTTGGGAGCGGTCCGTTTGCAAAGGTTTCCTTACTCGGTGAATCGTCCCTCTTGCACGGAGAAACCACGCTGCAACAGAATTATCCGAATCCCTTTAACCCGAGTTCCACAATCGGTTTTAATTTATCGACAGATCAACATGTCACGCTGAAGGTATACAACGCGGCTGGACAATTGATCACTACGTTGGTGAACGAGTGCCTTAGCTCAGGTCGTCACGAAGCGGTCTGGAATAGCGTGAACAATCAGGGAGAAAACGTCGGTTCTGGCGTGTACTTCTACCGCTTACAGACTTCCGACGGAGTTGACGAAATGAGGAAGATGGTTCTGATGAAATAATTTTCTGAAAATTCGTTATTTGCTTGGATTTTCGCCGATATTGAGTTTCTAAATAACGGCGCGCTTATGCATTAAGCGCGCCGCTTGAGATTCCGATCAACTATCGGTCGCCACAAAAATGGGCATGACCTTTACTCCGGTTGTCTCATCCATGTAGTCAGCCTCTAACTTCTGTCGGTTAGCGTCGTCGATCGTCTCGA
>NBMB01000043.1 GCA_002084765.1 Candidatus Cloacimonetes bacterium 4572_55
GTTGTTACACATAGCCGCGACCTCAACATGTTATAAGTAAAATAATGGGATGCGATCACTTAAGATAATACGTGAAGCAACAATATGCAATAGGGTGACTACCATATGCGACATAACGCCCCCTTTCAACGGTGCTTTCAAAACTCATGGACATAATTGGATATTGATGAATTCCCACATATCATCCGGCAATTCCGCCTCGAAAAAAACCGACTTTCCGGTTCCGGGATGAATAAAACCCAGGGAAGCGGCGTGCAGCGCGTGTCTTGGAAAACGCTGTTTTTTGCGTTTTTCCTTAGGGATATAAATCGTCTCTCCCAGCAACGGATGACCCGCCTCGCTCAGATGAATTCGGATCTGGTGCGTCACGCCAGTCTCCAGCCGGCAGTTTACCAGAGAATAGCCGGAAAAATAGCGCAAAACATGATAATGGGTGATTGCCTTTTTCCCCACATTGGGTTGACCGGACGATCCTCGCCGCCTTCTTGCATCGGCTTCACGCACGATATTGGATTCGAATTTCCCCTGTTTTGGGCGCAATTGACCATGTACGATTGCCGAGTAGACGCGTGCGACGCTATGCTCCTTGAATTGAACCGCCAAATGCCGATGGGAATACCCGCTACGCGGAAATATCACCAGACCGGACGTATCCTTGTCAATCCGATGCACTGGCTTCAGATACCCCGGCGGACGCTTTTTTTTTCGATAATAACGATGGATCAACTCGATCAGCGCGCCCCGCTCTTTTTCCTCGGTCTGATGCACCAGAACGCCTGGCGATTTGTTTGTCACCAAAATACTCGCATCTTCATGGATAATCTTCAATCCGCGCAGCAGACGAGCCGTACGCGGTCGAGGAGATACGCCTTGCCGAAGGTCTAACCGGATGCGGTCTCCGGTCGAGACGGTCGCGGTAATGTCAAGCAGAGACTGATCGTTGCGCGCCACCAGTCCATTTTGGATAACTAATTTTGCCTTACTATGCGATAGGCTCTCAACTTTCTCGCTTAGGATTCGAGAGAGTTTTTTGTCGCAGTCGTCGCGGTCGGTCGTAAAAGTATGAATTCGATATTCCATAGCATTCCATGTTGTGTGGTTGTGTGGTTGCGGTTGGGGATCCGAATCGAAAGTATAAAAAATTCCAACCTCTTTGTAAACAAAAATTTGGGCGATCGAGATAAAAAAAACGCCGCCGCTCGCTCGAACGACGACGTTTTTGATCTTTTAGCCTGGATTATCGATTTTGACCCATCAAATCGATCATCAAAATAATATCGGCAACATTCAGGATGCCGTCACCATTCATATCAGCCTGCTCAATTTCTTCCGGAGTCGGATCCTCGATCGCGCCCAACAAAATATCGTTCACAATCATGACATCCTCCTCGTCAAGCGTATGATCGCCCGATAAGTCGCCAGCCGGATCGATTGTGACTAAGAACGCTCGCTCGGATGACAATCCCTCATTATCGGTCACAGTCACAGTTAAAGTATCCGTTTTTCCCTCTGCGGTTTCATTGACGCCGATCAAGAGTAGCCTTGTCTGGAAAAGCGAAAAATACAGGATTTCAGTCCAGTTATTTCCCTCAATTTCTATATTGAGTTGCAACAGCGGGTCTTCCACGTCGGAGATGGATATATCGACCGCAAGGGTGTCCCCCGAGGCAAACGATGTGTTGGAAATCGCCTCAATAACGGGCGCGTCGTTCACAGCCGTCACGCCGATTGCCACACTTTTCGGCTCGCTGTCCAGAAAACCATCATTTGCCACGAATTGGAACAGATCGGCTCCGTAATAATCCTGACCTGGTGAATAAAGCCAATTCTGGGAACGGGATCCACTATGCTCAACAAGCGATCCATGCGCCGGTTGCTCCGTAATCCGATAGGTCAAGTCGTCGTCGTCTACATCCATTGCTGACAAGGTGATAATCACCGTGCTATCCTCCGGTAATGTCACGGCTTGGTTTTGAGCGATTGGCTGATGGTTATCCCCCGCGTTTACTGTGATCGATATCGCGGCTTCGAGGCTGTTCGCCTGGCCGTCGTTCGCGACAAATCGAAAACTGTCCGGTCCGAAAAAGTTTTCGTCCGGGTGATAGACCCAACTGTCGGTACGAGTTTCATCCTCAATGAGATCGCCATGAACTGGATCGACTGTGATCGAAAAGCTGAGGTCGTCGTCCTCGACGTCAAAGCCAGTCAGCGTGAGCGGCAATTGCGTATCTTCTTGCGTCACAAGATTTTGACTATACACAATCGGCGAATCGTTCACCGCGTTCACTGTGATTGATATCGCGGCTTCAAGGCTGTTTGCCTGGCCGTCGTTCGCGACAAATCGAAAACTGTCCGGTCCGAAAAAGTTTTCGTCCGGGTGATAGACCCAACTGTCGGTACGAGTCTCATCCTCAATGAGATCGCCATGAACTGGATCGACTGTGATCGAAAAGCTGAGGTCGTCGTCCTCGTCCTCGTCGCTGGCGGTTAGGACGATCAAAATTTCACTATCCTCTTCTAAAGTCACGCTCTGGTCACCAGCGATTGGCTGATGGTTGTCCCCCGCGTTTACTGTGATCCAGATCGTGCCGGGGTCGCTATAATCCACGCCGTCGTAAGCCGTAAAGATCAGGCTGTCCGATCCGACATAGCCCTGATTCGGAGTATAGATGAGACTCGGAGGCTCGCCTGTCAGAACTCCGTTGTCCGGGTGATCGTCCACGCTGAAGATAAGCGCGCTCTCCTCGACGTCAAAGCCAGTCAGCGTGAACGGCAATTGCGTATCTTCTTGTGTCACAAGATCTTGATCATCGACAATCGGCTCGTCGTTTACAGAATGAACCGTGACCGTCACGGTCGTGAAGTCAGTTTCTCCGTCCGGGTCTGAGACTACGAAAGTCACATCTTCCGATCCAAACCAATCCTCGTCTGGATAAAAGGTCACGATATGCGTGGTATAGTTAATGTCAATCCCGATAAAATCGACCCGACCCGCGTCCCTTTTATCATCAGAAACCCACCAATCCAGATCAGATAACTCGTGGTCTATGTCGCTGACGTAATCGTCCAGGTCTAAGTCCGTATAGACGCTGTCCTCTTCCATTTCTATATCCTCAAATCCAGAAATAACGGGTGGATCATTGACAGGGGTTACGTTTAGATACACCGTCACAGAGTCCACCCCCTCCTCTCCATCGAAAACATAGAGCGTCATCGAATCCTGCCCAAACCAATCTGTCATGGAATAAAAAGTCGCATTCCAGTCCTCATCTCGATTTTTGTCTCGGATTGACAGCCCATTTTCCGATTGCCAGAATTCGACCCAGACGCCTGTCGCGGTTCCAGCGTCCCAATATAATGAGGAGATCGGATGATCCGGGTCTGAGACCCACTCCTCATCGAGTTGGACGACCAGAGATTCGTCCTCGGCAAAGCTCAGGGAGAGATCATCCTGGATAATCTGAGGAGGGTCGTTCACTTCATCTACCCAAATCGATATGCCAAGCGTATCTCGCCCACCGAGAGGATCGCGTAAGATCACGGCGAGCGAGTCTAAACCAAACCAATTGAGCGGCGGAGTCAGGGTAATAATCCCGGTGAGAGAATCCACGTTGACGCTTAGATACTCTGGTAGCGTGTTTTCGTCTGTAAACCATTTGAGTCTGTCGATCGAATGATCAACGTCGGAAAAGGCTACAACAGTGTCCAAATCCGCTGTAAAGATATGATCCTCAAGAAACGCTTCATCGCCGACATAGACGACATCTTCAGAAATTTCAGGCGGATCATTGACAGAAATAATATTTGCGTAAACTATTGTCGAATCAACGAATAAACCGTCTGTCACTTTCAACTTCAGAGAATCTCGACCAAACCAATTTTCCGTGCCAAAGAAGACGCCGAACATGCTTCCATCATCTGGGTCCATGTCCTCATAAAAATTGAGTCCAGTCTGATCCCAATCGGAAACTGTGATCGGGATATCGGTAAGAGGATCGTCCACGTCTTGAACAAGCTGTCCCGCCTCAATTATCAACTCGCTGTCTTCTGCAAAGGTCAGCTCAGCGATATCGAGAAATTCCGGTGGATCGTTCACCGGCGCAACGCCAACATCGATCCGAGCCGTGTCTCGAGCACCTAAAGGATCTGAGACCTCCAAGATAATCAACTCTTCGCCATACCAATCTCTAGTCGGCGTAAAGGTGATCATACGCGTGTTTTGATCAATCGTGACTGTGATATTCGAGGTTCTGCTCGCGGCTCTAAGAGTCCCACTGTCCTCAAAAACTTGGGTCCAGGTCAGGCTATCGGGCGGGTGATCCTCATCCTCATAAAAGACGATGTTGTCGATTTGCTCGGTGAAGGAAGAGTCCTCGTTAAACGACGGATGATCGACTTCGTAGATTATCGGCGGATCGTTCACGGAATGCACTGTGACTATGATTTCGCAAAGTTCCTCCCAGCCCATAAAATTGTCCACGTACATCCGGACAGTCTGAGCACCATGAAAGTTTTCATACGGGACAAGATATAGAGTCGGTTCATTGAGCAGGCTGTCAGGATAATCGACCCATGCCCTGATGGAATCCGATTCTTCAGCCCACCAATAGCTTTCAAAATCGTTGTCGCCGTCGTTGTTCAGCCAACTGTTCAGGCTGATCGTTCTCGAATCATCTTCGTTTATCGAGATAAACCATGCGACAGCCGCGTCGTTAATAGTCGGCGGGTCAGGCACAGGAAAGATGAAAAAATAGAAATACGCAGAGTCAGCCGCGCCTGCCGGGTCCGTGACGACAAAAAGGATCGAATCAGGAACCGGTTCACTTTCCGAGTCGGTATGGGGCGTCCAATATCCAGAATTGGGATGAATTCGGGCAACTTGATGGTCTGGTTCCTCCGGGTGGGTGGGGAATGTGATCTCGATGTTGGGATGAGATCCGGCTTGCCATACGAGATCGCTGGGATCGTCGTTGAAGTCCTCCACATGATAGTCAAGCCAGATATAGATGTCGGTATCTTCCGGGAATTCAGTCCAGAAATCGTCGTCGATTTGCGGGGGCAAATTTCCGGCGTTGTCATAGTTGGGGATCGCGCCGATATCCTGCGTTGTTCCATCCAAATCCGGCTCGGCTTCCGGGTCTCCCGCGTCGATACAGGGCGATTCGGGCTGGAGAGAATAGTCCTCGTTGCTCGGATCCACAAAGAGCGGATCCTCTCCTATCAGGCAATCTTCTATATCCACAAAATCCCCGGGGATAAAGCTAGGAATGGAGCAATAGCTCAGAGTCAACTCAGTGTTCGACGGGTCAACATCCAGCCAGGCAGTGGGTTGGGATTCCCAAATGATCGTGGACACGATCTCTAATTTCCCTCCGGAGAGACGAATTACGCTACCGCCAACGTCTGGGAGATTGTCCGCTATGGTATTTTGTTCGACCAGGCTATATTCATCGTCAAAATTGTTGCTATGGAACGAGATAGCCGCGCCAACCTGCGCCGTGTTGCGATGAATACTATTTCGGACTATATAACCGGACGAGGAATCGAACCAAATTCCGCCTCCGCCAAGAGTTGCATTATTGTGGCTGATATCGTTTTCATCAACGTATGAAGAGGAATTTTGTAGATAGATTCCTGCGCCTTTAACTGCCCCATTGCCATTGATTTGGTTGCGCACAATTCCCGCTTCGGTTTGATACAAACATGCAATACCCCCCCCCAATCCGTGGTCTGTATTGCCAGGGGTCGTAGCTGTATTGTTGGAGATCACATTCCCGCTGATAAAGGGATCGGCTCGGATACAGAGAATTCCCGCGCCTATCGAGCCTGTGTTGTTCCGGATGTTGTTCAGATGCACAAACGCGTTGGTATTGTATCCCAGAAAAAGCCCTCCCTTTTCGTTATATTCAATATTATTTCCGATAATGCTGGGCGATCCGTGATCAGCGACAAAGATACCCCGCTTGATGTTATGGGCAATACGACAGTGATGAATCTCCGGCGCGCTTTCCTGAATGTCGATGACGCCGCTTGCGCTCTCGTTCACTCCGCCATAGAGAAAACTGGCGTGAAACAGTTCACCGTAACTCCAGGGACGAAAAAGAATTTTTTTCCAGTCCCCAGGCTGCGGGTTCCCAGTTCCGGTATTGCCGCCCTGTGTATGATCGTTTATTGAGGTGAAAAAGATCGAGTCGTTGGGCTCTCCATTGGCGTAAAGCTCGCCCCGCACATCGATCATGCCGTTTTCTCCCAGTTTAACAATGGTTCCAGGATCGATATGGAGAGAAATTCCCTCTGGAATGATAAGCGGCTCCTCAATAATGTGAACCTCACTGTTGTCCCAGGTGGTGTTTTCGGTCAGACTGACGCCGTTCATTTCCGGAAACCATGTGTCCGACGAGTCTGCTCCCAAAAACTGGTTGTCAGTATCCCGGAAAGAGAGCTGATTCATCACAACCGCGGGAACCGTAATGCGATAAAAACCAGGGGTATTGGGATACCCCTCGTCAATGTTGTTTGGCTCGGTGGGGTAAAAGCCGAAAGGACCGCTACCATGCGCAAGAGCCATCCTCTGTTCTATCACGCTTCGGTTTCCCGATGAGGAGGACAAAATACCCTCGATAATGCCCATATCATAACGATCCCCAATCTCTACATCCACCGAAAAAGTAGAAGCCGTTCCAGACCCTCCGCTGAGGGTGAGATGGACCTGGATTTGTCCATCCCCAGGTCTGAGCAGGCTGTCTTGATAACCAAAACGGAAAAATATATAAAAGGACGTTTGGGTGGCGGTGGAGGTGGATAAAAAATAGGGTCTGTTTTCGGCCGCGGCACCAAAAGGAACCCAGACATCGCTGGAATCGTTGTAGGTTAATCCTCCGCTATGACCTTCATTATCCAGGATTTTCACCTGGTATTGATAGACCAAATCAGGGATCAATCCGGTAAAAGTCACAAAAACCGCCGCGGGAGAACCATCTTGTTGCACGCCGTTGGTCGGGTTGAGATGCGCGTCGTTCGCAATCCAGGCGGGATAGTTCCCACCAAGAATCTCAACGTCGGAAGACCACGCGGAATTTGCGGGTAAAATCAAAACAAAAAAAGCAAATAAAAAATATTTTTTAAACATGGGAAAAACTCCTTTTTTCATGGGAAAAGAATCGGGATATCGCAGTTAATTCATATCGTTACTTTAAGGCGGAAGGGTGTTTCGCATTAAATAAATAACAGAGCCACGCTTATGCGCAATCCGAGCAATCTGCCGACCCATATAAGTCCTCCAATTCATGATCGCTTTTTAAGCGAAGCGACTCATTTTCAATAGAGTCGGCTAACCGGCTGGCGGACTCGAAACTCGCTATAGCGTCGGAAAAGCGCTCCTTTTTTCGGAACAACTTGCCCAAGGTAATCAAAATATCCGCATTGCGCAGCGCATCATCGGTCTCTTCCGTGATCTGAACCGCTTCTTGACAAAATAAGACGCCTTGGTCGTAACGGTTCATCGAGAGAGAGACCTCTCCCAAGCTGCCCAGGCTGATCGCCAATCCGACCCTATCATATATTTCTCGAGATATCTGCATAGACTTATAGAAATAATCATAAGACATTGGCAAATTGTCTAATGTATTCCAAGAGAAGCCGCCTAAATTATTCAAAACTATCGTCAAGTTTTGCAAATCGCCAATTTTCTCAGCGATCCGTTCCGCTTCTTTGTAATTTACCAAAGCATTTTTTGTCGCCTCCTCTTTCTTTTGACCCGATAGCGTGTCGGACAGAGCTTTATACAGCGCGCCCAAGTTGCTCGCCAATTTGGTCTGCATCTTCAAATCATTGGTTTGGACAAAAATATTTTTTGCTCGGTGGTAATAATCCAGAGAGATATTCAAATCGCCTTTGTAGTAATGTAGCGCGCCGATATTCATCAAGGTGCGAGCCTGACTATTTTTTTCGCCAATCTCGCGACGGATAGCCAGTGCCTGCTCAAGATAGGAATAAGCCTGGTCAAATTTTTGTTGATACATACAGCTCGTCCCGATACCATGCAACGCCAGGGCAATCCCCCTTTGGTCGTTTAGCTCCCGATAGACCTCCAAAGCCCCGAGCTGGAGTTCTATGGATCGGTCAAATTTTCCTATATAGTTTTGAATACTCGCCAGATGGGTATCGGCTAACGCGATTCTGGCACGGTCTGAGTGCTCATGCGCGAGCTGGCGGACCCGTTCATAATTCTCAATCGCTTTCTGATACTTGGCAGTCAACTGAAGTATATCCCCGAGGCTCTCCAAAATATATGCCTGATCTTCATACTTTTTGCAGAGTTTATACGCTCGGCGGTAATAATCCAGCCCATGGTCATTGGCAAATTCGTCTTTGGCTTTATTTCCGGCTTTGATCAGATAAATCAACGCCTTATCTTCTGTCTCAGACTTCTCGTAATGGTAGGCGATATCTCCGTAATAGGGAGCCAAATCCAGATGGTGCATGGCTTCAAAGGCGTCTCCAGCCATCCGGTGCAACTCTCGCAGTCGAGCCTGTAGCTGCATGTTATAAGCGACGTCTCTCAGCAGGGCATGGTGGAAAATGTAGCGGATTTCGTTCAGCGGGGACCAGACATTTTCTTCTTCGATTTTCCTCACTTTTTGAGACAAATCATCGGTTTTTTCCAATCGAGGTCCGCGTTTCAGATCGCTTATCAGAATCCCGGACACGATTTTCACCTCAAATTCACGACCCAGGACAGCCGCGGTTTGAATCACCTGTTTTACCTCGGTAGTCAAGCGATCCAGACGAGCAATCAGGGTGGCGTTTATAGTAGTGGGTATGGGAGCACCCGCAGTTTCGGGTTTCAGACCAATCGGTTTCCCCTGGATATTACACCTCGGCTCCAACAGGTCTCGCTCTTTAAAGTAATGCGCCATCTGCTCCACAAAAAAGGGATTTCCTTGGGTGCGTTCCATTAGCAGATCGACAAGTTCGGGAGATGGTTCATCACCCAATATCTGGCGGGTAAAATCTTTCACCCCTTGCCAGGCGAGATAGTTTAAATCAATGGTCTCCTGTCGAATTTCCCGCTCAAGATCGAACTGAAACAGAGAGCCGTCGTCTTGATAACGGCACGCGGCGATGATAACGATGGGCTCATGCTCCAGGTTTCGGATCAACACCGACAGCATCCGCTGGGAGTCGGAATCAATCCAATGTCCATCTTCGATCTCGACCACAACTGGCTGGATCAAACTTTCGGCTTTTATCAGGCTTTTAAAAGCCATCATGCTGTTTTCAAAACGGCTTTCCGGGTCTAATTGCTCATATAAGGAATCTTCCCAATGGAGATCGATCATGGCTCCCAGAAAAGAGCGAATACGGATCAAATTGACCAGAAGTTCGTCTGCCTGCTCAGAGTCCACAAGCTTAAGACTGTCCGACAACGTGGTCAATATTTTCTCGAAATCAGCTTTGTTGGTCTCAAAGGAACGACCGGAAGATTGGTTAAAATAGCGGCGCAAGGCATATTTAAAAGGATTTAGCGATTGGCGTATAATCTCTTCACAGGGGCAGTGGAACCATTTGATGCGAGGAGTTTTCTGAGATTTCTCTTCGATATTTTTCTTGACTTCATAAATCAGGCGGGATTTGCCCATACCAGCTTCGCCATAGACATAGATAAGTCCGGCAAATTGGGAATGAAACAGGGGATCGATAAAGACCTTCATGCAGTCAAGTTCGATTTGTCTCCCGACCATCTCCCCGCTGAATCGAACAATTTCTGTAAATTCCCGACGGCGTGACAGACGATAGATCGACAGGGGATCGGCAAAACCTTTGAAGCGCATCTTGTCAAAATAGTGCGCCTCAAACAGAGATTCCGCGAGCGCGTGGGTCTCCTCGTCGATCCAGATTTCGTCCCAATTCGCGGCCATCATAAAGCGAGCGGCGAGGTTCACGCCTCGTCCATACCCTGTGTATTCGCCGCGCAGATCGGTTCCGGCAAACCCACTGAACATGAGCCGCTGAGTGATCCCTATCCGTAGCTTCTCGTTGGATTGCTTTCGTAAATCCAGAGCAAAATTCAGTGCTCTTGGCACGTTGTTCTCAAAGCTGATTGGAGCACCCCACAACATCATAAAATTACAGCCCTTATCGCCGAAGTCAATGCCCGTGAGATAGCCGCCGTACTGTCTCTTCAGATCCATCAAAATATTGACAAAATCTTCCAACTGGTCATGGTCTGGAACCGCTCTCAGACTGATGAAAACCGTGCTTAAATTACGAAATTCACCCGGACTTTTGAGATCGAGAATCTCTGGCGCGGTAAATCTTGCGACCAGTTCATCCGGGAAAACCGGTGGGTCAAAAGGGGAATCGTCTACTGCGACTTGATACCGAGAAAGGTCTCCGGTCACGCTTGTTACGCGAACAAATTGTATCGAATCGTCCGCATCGTCGATAGGTTCCGCGATTACCTGATCTTTCACCTGATCATAAAATTCTCGGCTAATAACCACATCGCCCTTTTCTGCGTGATGCTCGGCAAGAGCGCATCCGTCAATTGCCGATCCCTTGAAGTAGTAGGCGCGCTGCGCGTCCGGTATATCAAATATACCCCACTGGCTCTTGCCGACTGACACTCCCACCTTTACGGCAAAGGTGAACTCACCGAACGACGTCTTTTTGATCGGGTTATTCTCGAATTCTTGATGGATGTCCCATCCTGCGGCAAGAGCGCGGTTGCAGCCGTCCAGGCGGGGAAAAAGAGCGGTAAACGCGTCACCCGCAAATTTGGTGATGAATCCGCCTTTATCATACACGCTGCGCACCAGCGGAGCAAATACATCGCCCAAAATCTCGGCTAATCGCTCGGATCCGACCGTGCCGTGTTGCATCAGAGTTTCGGTCAGTTGAGTAAAACCAGATATGTCGATGAACAAACCCGCGGTGGCCAGTTCGCCTTGATGGATCCCGTTTTGATAGTTCTCTAAAATAAAATGAGGAGCTAAATTTTTCATTGAGTCTCCGATCCAAAAGGAATTAATAATTATGAGTTAATAATTATGAATTGCGACTTCTGTTACGTTTATATAATAGCGGATCACGGTGGGAAGTATGTTCTCAAAAATACAATTCATAAATATAATAAGAGTAAATTCATAGAGCAAGTAGAATTTAAAGCAAATTTTTGTGAATGTTCCCATAGCCGAAATAATTCACTAAGGAGAGAAGGACTTCCTAAAATTCATAGTTGTGCAATTATTCATCCAGTCTCAATTAAATTTGACCCTGTTTTAATGATAATTCTTGCATTTCAAATTTAATTTTTTATATTTTGCATTATGTGTTGTCTTGCATAAGTTAGGTGGGATGGTATTGGTAATTTGTTCAACAAAACCGAAAATTAGAGGCGTTTTATGAAATCTGACAAAGTTCGATCCACTTTTATTGATTTTTTTAGACAAAAAGGGCATATCTTTGTACCGAGTTCCTCACTTATCCCCGAGGACGACCCCACCCTATTATTTGCCAACGCCGGCATGAATCAATTCAAACGTATATTTCTTGGCAAGGAGACTCGGGATTACAATCGAGCGGCAAATTCCCAGAAGTGTATCCGAGCCGGCGGAAAGCATAATGACTTGGAGGACGTCGGCGAGGACGACACGCATTTGACCTTTTTCGAGATGCTGGGCAATTGGTCTTTTGGCGATTATTACAAAGCCGAGGCAATTGAATGGGCGTGGGAGTTGTTGACAGAGGTCTATGGATTGGAAAAGAAACAGCTCTGGGCAACCGTCCACCATACCGATGATGAAGCGATGGAATTGTGGCATAAAATCACCGGCATTTCACGAGACCGAATTCTGAAGTTTGGCGACAAGGACAATTTTTGGGAGATGTCGGAGGTGGGTCCCTGCGGTCCCTGCTCCGAGATCCATTATTATTTCGGTAAAGACGTTGATAACCAAGACCCAAATTTGATCAACGTAGATCACCCCGACTATATCGAAATTTGGAACCTTGTATTCATCCAATACAATCGCCAATGGAGCGACCCCCTTGATGTGTCGCGCGGAGCCCATATCGAAGAATTATCAGCCAAACATGTGGACACTGGCATGGGATTCGAGCGATTGACGTCGGTTCTGCAGGGGAAAAATTCGGTCTATGAGACCGATATTTTTAAGCCAATTATCGAGGCTATCGAGCAGATTCTCAAAAAACCGTATTCCCATGAAAAAGGCTTTGCTCATCGGGTGATTGCCGATCACATCCGCGCCTTGACCTTTGCTTTCACCGACGGCGCGGTTCCATCCAATGAAGACAAGGGTTACGTGTTGCGAAAAATTCTGCGCCGCGCTGCGCGTCAGGGGTGGATTCAGGGATTGCGAGAGCCGTTTTTGTATGAGCTTGTCTCTGTCGTAGTGGAAAAAATGGGCGGCATTTTTCCAGAACTGAAAGAGCGACGGACTCATGTCAGCAAGTTGATTCTCACCGAGGAGGAACGGTTCCTCAGCACGGTCTCTCGCGGTATCGAAATGTTTCACCAATTGGTTGAAGACGTGAAACGTCGCGGAGGAACGGTCATATCTGGAGATCAGGCGTTTCGCCTGCATGACACGTATGGATTCCCGTTGGACCTGACCATTGATCTGGCTGAAAGCGAACAACTTGTGGTTGAATTGCCCGGATTCGAGCAATCTATGAAAGCCCAGCAGGAACGGTCGCGCGCAGTGAGCGGCTTTACACTGGATAGTGCTCAGGAGACCGAATGGCAAGGCGATCCAGAAGCGGAGTCTTCCGAATTTGTAGGGTATGACCAGCTCACTATTAAGAGTAAAATAGTGGCGTGGCGCACCGATCCAGTAGACCCTCACTTTATCCATATTATCCTGGATAGGACACCTTATTACGGAGAATCTGGCGGTCAAGTCGGGGATCGGGGCGATATGTGGGAGACCGATATCGAGATACGAATCTCCGACGCCCAACGATGGAATGATAAAGTGATCCATATCGGGTGGACGCTACGAGGCGAGTTGTCAGTCGGCCAGGAATTGAACGTACGCGTGGATGAGAAACTGCGTCGAGCCTCAATGCGCAACCACACAGCGACCCACCTGTTGCATGGCGCGCTGCATCAAGTACTAGGAAATCATGCTCAGCAAGCCGGCTCTTTGGTCAGCCCAGATTACCTCCGATTTGATTTTACGCATTACGAGCAGGTCAAGTCTCACCAATTGGAGGAGATCAAGGCGATTGTCAATGAACATACCCTGCGCAACGAACCCGTAAGATGGAAATATTGCAGCCTGGATGAGGCTCGGAGAGACGGCGCGATGGCTCTATTCGGAGAGAAATACGGCGATACCGTGCGCGTGGTTCGGATCGGCGATTTCAGTATGGAGCTGTGCGCTGGCACGCACTTAAGCTCGACCGGTGGGATCGGTCTGTTTGTCATTACCTCAGAGGGCGGGATTGCCGCGGGCGTTCGGCGTATCGAAGCACTGACTGGCGAAGCCGCATATCAATATTTCCACCGTCAGTCGAATTTGTTAAAACAACTCTGTCTCAATCTTAAATCGAATACCGGCGATCTGGAGAAGAGAGTCGTCAAACTGATCGAAGAAAATAAGGAATTACACCGAGAGATTATACAACTCAGGGAAAAAAGCGCGCATGCCGATATTAATGAATTTATCCAAAACGCGACAGAATTTCAGGGATTCAAAATTGTCGCCAAACAGGTCGATGCGCGAGACATGGAAGATCTGCGCCGGATGGGCGACGCGCTGAGAGATTCGCTCAAATCTGGGGTGGGAATGCTGGGCGCGGCGTTCCAAAACAAAGGTGCTTTGGTCTGCGTGGTCACGGATGACTTGATCAAAGAAAAGGGTCTGAAAGCCGGCTTGATTGTCAAGAAAGCCGCAAAATTGGTCGGTGGCGGCGGTGGCGGAAGACCTCACTTTGCCCAGGCAGGAGCAAAGGATGTTGAGAAAATTGGATATGCCCTTGAGAAAACAGTTGATATTGTGCAGTCACTTATCTGATAACTGTCAAGCGGAGAAAATAATGTGAGTTCAAAAGAAAATTTTATCGGACGTCAGGAAAAATTGGACGAAATATTTAGCCTGTTAATCGGATCTCAGAATGTCTCTGTTGTGGGACCGCCCTGTGTCGGAAAATCCTCTCTATTGCTCGCGCTGACTCGACAATCCATTCAGGAGCGGTTCAACGTCCGAGAAAATTTTGAGAGAATCCGGCTGATCGACCTTGATTTATCGACTGATAGAGAAATTGGCGTGGAGGATTTTCTGCGCCTGTTGATCGAAGAGATCACGGGTCAGACGCATAAACAGAGGATGGATTATCGCAGATTCAACATGTTGATAAAAAAAGCGTTGCGAGAACCGGATTCAATCGCTATCTTGATCGACGACTTTGACAAAGCCGTTGTAAACCCCAACTTTGACGACGACTTCTTCGCGAAGTTTCGCTATCTTACAACCCATTATGATCTCTCCTTTCTGACAATAACGTCCAAGCCTTTGGATGCTCTGTTACGGGATAAACAACTCCGTTTTAATCCTTTTTATAATCATTTTCAACAGATTGAACTCATGTCGTTTACCGAGGATGAGGCTCTGGAATTTATCGAAGAATATGGAGCGATCGAAGAAAACGAAAAAATCCTTAACTTTGCCGGTCACCACCCGCTTTTTCTGAAACGAACCTGTCGCGAAGTTGCGCTTCATTTGAAATCGGGCACTTGGGACTTGATCGAGCAGTCGATTTATAAAAATTTTAGAGGATTATTGGGATCTATCGTTGAATCTTTTTCTCAACCTGAGAAAATCTATTTAGAGAAATTTTGGAACTCAAGGAATTTTTCTATATGCCCAGAAAAATTATCGAATTTGGGACTGGTTTTTAAGAATGAAAGAAGAATATGCCGCATCCTCAGTCATTTTTTTGAAGAACATTTTCGCAATATGTCCTATGTCGAGAAATTTGACGGCTCTCGGTTTGTGTTGAAAAGGAGATCGGAATCTGATGAACTTATCAAAATTATTGAGCCGGACCTAAGGATAAAACTGACTGATAAAGATGAGATCATAAACATAAAAATGAACAGTATATCGAAAATTGACTTTAACGGAAAAAAAATATTCCGATCAGATCGAAGTCATACTGTTCAAATAGACGGGGGCAAAGTTTTTACCGGCTACATTTGTAACAATTTGGGATATAAGAGAAGGAGAGCGTCCCCCCCTATATTTATTGATCCGATACAGATTCAGCTCCTTTTTTGGGATCAAGAGAAATTTGCTTACAAGCTGAAATATGTCGGATCACCCAAAACTGATTTCTTCAAATTGAGAACAAAGGTATTATTTGTTCATTTTTCTAACAATCCTCCGGAAAAAATACCCTCTCATTCGATCAAGACACTCGAGTTGGATTCCAATTTGTCGCGGGCAACTCGAAGTAACATTACCTATTCGATATCTCTTAATGATGGAAGGCGTGGAACTGTTCAAATCGCTACGAAAGAGATTGAAATTGAAGTGATTGATCCGAATAAATTTTATTGGGACGGCGAGCTGTCTCCAAAAGACATAAAATGTTTAGAAAGAGTATGAAATAATGTTTAAATTGAAAGAATTAATAAATTATAGTCCCCCAATCATCCTCTTTTATGGGGAAAAAAAGAAATTAGATCGAGATATGAGAAGTATTGTCAAACAAACTGGCTCTCATATCCGGTACGTCACGATTGATACGGACACTTCGTGCTATTATCACCTCTTATCGGGAATTGTAGCCGGGTTGGGGGGGGATGCGGAAAGCGTTCAGGTAGCTTCTCAATGGCAGTCCGCTGTTTTGCAAGCGGATCACCGCAGTGCTGGATATGGGAAAGAGACCTCTTCCTATCGTCGGATATG
The DNA here is from genome assembly GCA_002084765.1 of Candidatus Cloacimonetes bacterium 4572_55. Classification (GTDB taxonomy): domain Bacteria; phylum 4572-55; class 4572-55; order 4572-55; family 4572-55; genus 4572-55. Next base: position 15,939 of record NBMB01000043.1, read on the forward strand.
GAACGAAACTTTTGCTAAAGAAGCCGCCTTGATTTTCCTCCAATTTATAAAAAAGACATCCGTCAAACAACCGGCTGTCGTGTTATTAGATCGATTCGAGGAGATAGATTACAGCTTTCAAAGATTGCTGGAAAAATATCTGGCACCAATCCTCTCAGATGTGAAAAATTTTAAGCTGATACTTTTCTATGAAGGCAACTCCAAACCATCTTGGAAAACGTATGATTTCGACCGATACACGCATCCTATTTCCCGCGTAAACCGAAATCTAAAAAACTTTGTGAATCCGTACATCGCGGGTCGTCCGGTGCGGATCAAGGGGGGTAAAAAAAGCTCGCCGATATTCGTCGGACGGAAGCCGGCTATCGATTTTTTCATAGAGCGACTCATGCAGTCCGACAGCCCCCCTCTAATGGGGATGAGAGGCGAGAGGCGAATCGGGAAGACCTCCTTGCTGATGAATATGGAGTGCTATATTTCAGATGATTACCTTCCAATTCTCATTGATCTGCAAATGATCGAATCGCCGGAACGCACAGAGAATGGCGTTGCCGATCTTATCGAAAAATTCGGGTTTGAGATCGCTCAGCGTCTCCGGTATCATTATCATCTGGAGATTCAGGAACCGAAAAAAGAAGAATTTCGCAAAAATCCGGCTCAGGTTTTCAGCCATTTTTTGAATGATATTGTTTCTCAGATTGGCGATAAAAAATTGCTCTTGCTATTCGACGAATTTGATCGGGTGGAGGATTGGGTGATTAAGGGTCTTCTTCAGTTGGATTTTCTCCCAATTTTTAAAAAATTAATCTTAAACAACAGAGGAATCGTCGGAATTGTTTCCTATACGAATCGCTTGACGGATCTCCGTGAGGAGAAAAGTTATTGGAGAGAATTTTTAAGCGATATTGACGCGTTTCATCTCACAACATTTGATGAGGACGCAGCGCTCGAATTGATTCAACAGCCGGTTGACGGCGTGATCGACTACTCCGAGGAAGCACTTGATGCGATATTGGCGTACAGCGGGCAACATCCCTATTTTATTCAGTTAATCTGTTGGATTCTCGTCAATCGCGGGCATCGTATATCACGATCGAATTTGACGGAAAAAGACGTTGCGCTCGCCGCGCAGGAGGCAATCATACGAGGCGAGGCACAACTGAATTTTATGTATGAAACGGCTTGTAAACCAAAAGAAAGAGAGGTGATAAAGAAAGTAGTTTTTTCCACAGAGTCCCATAAAGAGTCCTATCCGGTTGAACGGCTTGATAAGAGTTTGAGCGGAGCTGTGGAAAGTCTGATCAGTCGGGGGATATTGAGAAAAGAGCATCCAAATATTTTTTTCCGAATAGGCTTGATCGATCTATGGGTTCGGAAAAATTTCACAGCATTTTAGGGGGCAACTTATGACTGTCATAAAACTATTTCCCGATGTCGATTTTGATCCGGTTTTATTTGTGAACAGAGAGAAGGAGATTGATGAGTTCCTCAAGGTGTATGGCGCGGAGACCAACCGGAAGAATTGTCTGCTATATGCCTCGATACCAGGGCAGGGCAAAACAAGGCTGCTTGAAAAATTTTGCTATTTGACTCAAGAAAAAGGCGGACTCGCCGCATTTGTTGATCTGGAATCCCATCCAGAGAGAAAAGTGTCCCTTATTCTCAAGGAGGTGGTTGACCATCTCAAATTTTTGCATAACGACAAGGGATTCTTTGATGATTTTTATAGAAATATAGACGCGTGCGGAGCCAAAAAGTCTCTTCAAAAACCGAACCGACCCGCTGTTGCTGAGGCTGAAAAATGTGTGATCCGAGAATTTAAAAAGACATTGACTAGCTTGATGAAAACCTATCGGATCACACTCTGCTTTGATAGCCTGGAGCAGGCGAATCCGGACATTTTCCGCCTACTTAAGGAAAAAGTGCTGGAGGACTATTTTTTCGAGGTCAATCTGACAATTGTCTTTGCGGGACAAAAGGGGATGGTCGAGGATGCGCGTCGATTTATGCGCGATATGCCGTTGGCTCTTTTTGGAAGGGAAGACGAGCGGAAACAAATCGAGTCTCTTGTCGATTACTACAAGGTTTCTATATCAGACATTGAAGAGATCACACGACTGATTTGGGACCTGGCAAAGGGGCATCCCTATACGGTAAAATCTATTTTGGGCATATTGACTGATGATTTTAATGAAAAATTTGTTGACAAATTCGATAAAAGGCGGTATAGCCCGATTATTCGAGAATTGAAAGAAAGGGTTGTGGAAAAGCGATTTCTGCGTGGGGTGGATTTTGATCCCAGACATCCGGATCCCATTGAAATATTGTCTATTCTTTCTCCTTTGCGTCGGGTGGAATTTGGCACAATTCGTCTTCTCCTATCCAACCCCAATCTTACGGGAGACGCTTTTTGCGAAAAATCGATTCGGTTTTATGATGAGGTGGTAGACAAGTTCGTTTCTGATACCAATACTTTGAAGCATTGGGTATTGGGAGGCGGTTTCACTATGGACCCGGTTGTGAGAAATATTCTTTATATCGACTTGAAAATAAATGATCTCGAACGTTTTTTACATATCCATGAAGCACTGGTAATGGAGTATGACAAACGGATAAAATCCACAGCAAAAATGGATCAAGTCAAAAATTTGATCGAGAAAATATACCATCTTTTTGTTTGGAGGAGGGAGTCGGAAGACGCATACGCCGAGGAGATCGCGCGAAGAGAGTTTTATCGTTTCATAGAATCCTTAAAGGGATCAAAAGTCGATAAATATGAACAACTTGGAAGGCTACGAAAGGAACTTGAAAAAGATCGGGAGCTGGGTGAGTTGGTCAATACCGGCGAGTTGGTCCAACGAATCAAGGACGATATGAGGAGAATCGGGAACGAAATAAATTGATTATCTCAACAATTTCAACCGAAATGGAGTTAAATATATGTATCGTGCGTTACAAAAAGAGTTCAAAAGACTCAAAAATAAGCTGATCGAAATAAACAATCGAATAGCTGAGTTGAACCGGGAACGTCGCGCCTCTGCAGGTCAAGAAAATTTTTTCGAATTTGATAAAGAGCTTAAAATTTTTAAGAGAAACCGTGAGGATATTGAGGACGAACTCGCAGGGCTTGATATCGAGTTGCAATCCCACAAGCAGGTTAATGTCGTTCTCACATTAATGGAAGAGATTAAGCGAATCGATGAGGCTCGTGACATAAAATTATGTGAAAAACTTTCCTCAATATTGGAAGTGGATAGCAAATTTATAAAAATAACCGAATCCGAGCCTGGAAAAGATCGGCTTGTCGTAATTTTGCCAAAAGGGTTGGATAAGGAACTGATATCTTTGTATCGGCGGGTCGATAAGAGATTGAAAAGTCTTCTGGAAGAATTCGGCGTCAAGGACGTTGATCTCCCGGCTCCTCCGTGGAAGGAAAAATCCCATATAGAGTCTGTCTATTCCAATCTTTTTGTGGGAAGAGAGGAGGAGTTAAGAAAATTTCAAGAGATGATCCAGGAGCATTTTTCGACTCCGATCTGGTGCATCCACACGGACGGCGATGGCGGCATTGGCAAGACCCAGCTTCTTTTTCAAATACTCCATCAATGTAACGAGTCCGACCGAATTGTGAACTGCCAGTCCATGATCGATTTTTATAGCGTCGAAAGCTGCTCTAAAATCGGCTTGATTCAGCAGGTGATGAAAAATTTGAGTTACGACGGTTTTTTCCTGGAGACAAAAAAGAGGATCAATCTCTATGAAAGCACGGAAGATGCCAGCGAACGAGAGACTTACCTGCCTCAGATCGAAGAATATTTCTTTGAGGAGTATCAGGAGTTTGCCCATAAGGTGCGAAAAAAAGGCAAAATCATCGTTCTTTTATTTGACACGTATGAAGCGATCCAACTGCGGGCGTATGAAAATGGAACGCTAAAGGCAGAGGCAACCAGTTTTACAAAGTGGTTAGAGAAGGACTTGTTTCCAAAAATCGCTTCTCACACACGCCTGATTGTCGCAGGTCGGTATCCCCTGAATGATCTTGATGGAAAGCTGGCTGTGACGACCAAGCTAAAAAAATTCAAATATGAGGATACTATCAGATTCTGGCTGAAGTGCTTTGATCAGAACGACAAGCAGGGGCTGCTGGATAGGCTATCTCTTGAAGAGACCGGTATGTATAAATTCCATACTTTAGCCGACGGTCGTCCTATCCTATTGGCACTGTTTGTGGACTGGGTGAAATATCACCGCCCGATCTTGCCATATCAGTGGCTGAGCGCGATTGAAGAAGAGCAAGGCGAGATAGGGAAGGAGGCGTCTCCTGACCAAAAACGACGATTTGAGAAGGCACTTGTCGAACGTTTCCGACAAATTGACCCCATGGAACGCATCGCAGTCACCTATATGGCGATCGCGTATAAGCGTATGACGCCGGAAATGCTGCATAATTTGACCAAATATCCCTTAGTCGATTGCCAAAACGCGTTATTAAAAAAGTTGAGACCCCTATCATTTATTAAATATAAGGGGAATGGGATCGTTCTCCTGCATGATGAAATGCAACGTTTGATTATAGAGCATTGGTGGGATGAGCAGGATTTGGATAGGGTAATCCGGAAAAAAATAGCGCAGGACCTGGTCGATTATTATAAAGAGGAGTATCTGAGCGAGGGAAAAGAAAAAGAACTTCCCCTCGAAGAGCTTGAGACCTATATGTCCGAGCTGATCGAATACAAATTTCTCGCGGATTCAGAGAAAGGGTTGGAGCGGTTTCAGGAAGAGTTTGATCATGGGATGAGCGGTGGGCGGCCTGATTATGTGGATCTGATCATTCGGGAAGCGGACGATTACTTCCAAAAAAACAAAGAAGATTTTGATTTTCCCGGTTTTCTCCGTATTTCCCTCTGCCAAGTCCAATATTATATCGACACGAATAGGAACTATGAATTGGCTCTTAAGGAGATCAATAAGGTTTTTTCAAATTATATGGATAAACCGGATTGGCTCACAAGCGATCTATATGGGCATTTTTTGTTACAGCAGGGGCGCGCCCATTTTTGGTTGGAGGAATTCGATGAATCCATCAATGCGCTTACAAAGGCTAAGCGCGTTCTGTATCTCGCGGGAATGGACGACGACCATTACTGGGCAAATCACTGGATGGGGTATGTCTATATGAGACAAGGAGAATTTGCCCAAGCCGAGCATTGGATACAAAAAAGTCTGGATGGACTCTATGAGTTGATCAAGACAAAGGGTTTCCAAAATCTCACGCGCAAACATCGGCATTACATCCAGTATGATTTGGGTAATCTGGCGATAATTTATCGCACACTCGGACAGTTTGATAGCGCAATCCGTTATGGAGAAATTGCTTTGGGGATCGTCAGACAACTCCATCGGAATCGGAAAGAGATTGCACGGGTACGCACGACGGTGGGTCACGCCATGGCGTTTGCCGAGTATGAGATCGACGCCCGTCATCATTTTGACGAAGCGGAAAAATCCATCCAGGGTATTGGCGACCGAGTTCTCCATGGGAGATTAAAAACCAACCAATGCTGGCTGAAATATCGAACCCGAGACTTCGCCTATCTGTTGGAATATTACCGAGGGGGTGAGCTTCTCAGATTAATTGAAGGAGAGAGCGGTTTTATTATTAAAAGAGAGCGGTTTTATAAAGCTGTCGATCTGGCAAATGAGGCGATTGAGTTGTTGAGCCAGGAACCGGTTATCAAAAAAGAGTTAGCGGACGCGTACTTTACTCTGGGCGAACTTTTCATGGTGGCTCAGCAAGAGGCGGGATTAGACGCAAAATTTCCATTGCCATTAAAAAAGCCGGTCACACGAGCTAACGCCAAATGGAAGAAAGCGGAAGCCGCCTTAGTTCAAGCGTATCAATGGGGCGAAAAAAGTAAATTCAAATATCGTGTGGTTGATTCGCTCGAAAGTTTGATCACTCTCTATTATTTCTGGAACAGCACTCCCGATAGCACTCCTGATCAAAAAGAGAAGAATAGAGAAAATATCACGCATTACCAGAAGAAGTTTGATGCGTATAATAAAAAAGAGATGGAGGGAAGAGGCAAAAAAAACTATCCCAATCTTTTCGGAAAATACGAGATCACCCTGGGCGATATGGAATTTGACCGCGCGCTTAAGTTGGTCGAGCATCCCAACTCGAATTTGGATTCCATTGCACAAGCCTTAAAGAAATCGTTTGGGCATTATGTCGAAGCGGTTCGGCTCATGGAGCGATTCCATATTGGTAGATACTATTTGATATTGCGAATTCTGTACAACCGTCTACATTCATTGTTCGAATGTCTATCTCCCAAAGAACACATGTATAAAATTGCATTCGATTTGATAGAAGCAAGAAAAGAAGATAGAAAAACTCGTGGAGAAGATCGATCTATTAGAAAAAGAAATCGACGGTAAGTTGAAGGAGGGGCTGTTTCAACAGATCGTGTTATTGAACGGATGCCGGATCGATCTCTTGCGCTCTTTGAGCGACATGGATCCTTCTAATGAGCGTTATCTGGAAAAAGTTGTGTTAGCCCGGTTAAGTCATGCCAATTATTATCGAGTTCTGGGTGGGAAGTATCGGAGCAGACGCTTTATCTGGTTAGCGGAGCAAAAAGTAAAGCGTTTTTCCATACAGGACCATATTCTAAAAACCGCTCTTGAGAGTAGTATCTTGCTTAATAAAGGAGAATTGGAGTATCGGCGCGGGGAATACGGAAAAATGCTTGAGTTTTACATCTTCGGCGAGCTTGAATTTGCCAGAAAAAAATTCGAAATTCAGTTTCCCGGCTCTATAGACAAGGCGAGAGGGCTTCTAAAAAAGAGCGTTGAGAAATTGAAAAAGACGATATATCACTGGCAAAAAACCGGTGGAGAAATTAAACGCATTCGCTTTTATCGAAAAGTATTGACCAACGCCTATTTTCGACTTGGCGAGTTAGTCATGCTTGAAGAGAGCTACGATGGAGAAGAGGGATCTCTCGCTTATCTCAAACTGGCAGTGGATACGGCAAAAAAGTGCGATTACTCCTATCGTAAACATGACGCGGCTCAAAGTTATCTGAATGGTCTTTATTTTGCCGGTAAATATAATGATGAAGATTATAAAAGTATCCGAAAAGAGTACGAAATGTTGATCGATTCAAGTCTCGAATCCGATCCGAATAAGGAAAGATATGAATCGATTACGATACGAAGAACCGGATGTGATCAAACTGCGTGAAATGCTCGAATGTTATATCGACGCGTGTAATCACAAGATTCTATTCAATCCGGATGATTTTGCCGCGGGCGTTCGCGTCTTGCAACGTCGGATCGAGCTGATTCCAGATGTGGATTCGCTCTCTATTATTGTCGACGGGCTTCCCGAAGCCTGGGCTGAAAAAAAGAATCTTCAGAATAAAAAAGATGAATTGGAAATATTGATTATGTATACGAATTTAAGGAGGATCACCCTGTCCGATGAAAACAAATAGACCGACATATCTGTTATCATACTTCGATTCCTCCTCGCAAAAAGCTCTTTTTGCAAAAGGTAAAAAGATGAGGGTAGAGTATTTCCAGGAGGAATCGACCGAAAAACAAAATCAGAAGAGTGAAGCGTTTACTCTTGGAAGCCATTGATTTTTATATCTTAATAAGAGCTTTCATCCGATTTCGTTTGTTTCTAAAGCCGCGCCCAATTTTTGATGTTCTCGGGCGCGGCTTTCGTTGTGAGAGGGGAGAAAATTATCTTCCTATTCTCCCATGCACTGTCCCGCCTGGATTATTCGTCATCACGAAAATCGGTCCGCAGATTACGCAGATTATCGGTCCGCAGATTACGCAGATTATCGGTCCGCAGATTACGCAGATTATCGCAGATCAAGAATTGATAATTGAAAGAATTATATCTTTTTTGCCAAATTTTCTTCAGGAAAACGGAGCTTTTGCGCGCATTTCACTATATTCGCAACAGAGTCACAGAGAGCGCAGAGTCAGCCCAGTCCTATTTTGAGAAAGATGTTACCATTTATCTGCGTTGAATCACACATCGCAGAGAGTGTCTCCTGTTCAAATGAATTCACGGAAGAAACTCAATGCTTGTAAAAATGAGGGATCAAGATGCGGACTAAAAAAGCGGGGATAATCCTCACATTTTATAAAAAAAGAGGACGAGAGGAGCCGTTAGAAGGCGAGCTTCGTCAAATACTCTCGCGATTTCCAGAGATTCATAACAAATTTCTTATTCATACATTTAGGCTACCTTCAATTCAGCCGGACAGCACAATCGTGCAGATGGCGATCGAGGGAAAAAGCGGCGACGCGGCTGGAGATTGGCCAGAGCTGATCCAATTGCTGCAAAAGGCAAAACTTCCGAGCCTATTAGACAAGTTTGCCGAGAAGGAATCGCTGTGGGGATACAGCGTGATCTACAGCGCGGAACTTCTCGCCGAGGGACTTGGAGATTCCTCTCATTTCAACAAGGAAACCGCATCTTTGAGATCCCTTGCCCGTCGTCCCGATCTGAAGCCGGTCACGGACAACACGGACCATACTTTGGTATACTCCTCTTTGCCTTTGGTGGGTCATCTTTGGCTGATGGATATTCCCAACCAAAACCATGGGCGAGAGTCCGCGATTGTGTATATGGCTTTGAGTCTCGCAGACAAGGATTCGGAGATGACAGAGGGGTATCTCCTCGGCAACCAAGCGAAGTTGCTAATCCCTGATCTGATCGCTCATAAGGCATATCATCAGAAGCGAGAGTACCGAGGCGAGCCGCTTAAACTTTACGGATCGCATCTGCAGAAATTAGAAAAGGCTATGGAACCGATGCTATCCAGGGTCCATGAGTCGGAGGATTTTTTATCTGACCCCGCTGTAAAACCTTCTATTCTCCAGATGGTGAATAGCAAGTTGACCCGATGGATGGCGGAGGAGATATTGTCGCAAAAGATAGGGGTGCAAAAGCGCGTAACCGCTTGGGTTGCCAAAAAAAATTTGGATGATCTGAAAGAGGATTACATGCGGCTTTTGAGCGCGACAACGTATCTGGAAAAACTCCAAATTTCGATTTCTCAGCAGATTCAAAATTATAAATGGTGGGTGAAGTCGGTTTCTCTGGACACTCTGCGTTATCATAATTGGCACATGGATATGGGAGACAAAGAACTGGGTTTGCAGATTCGGAAGGGCAGAAATTTTTTGGGTGCGATCCACACAGCCATTGAGCTGGTTCAAGCAGATCAGAACATAAGGCAGGAGCAACGAGAAAACCGAATTATGGCATGGATTGCAGTGATCGGTACCGCGCTTGCCGCAACTCAAATTATCGACGCGGACGCGGCAAGCGCGATTCTGGATATTTTCACCGCTCCGGCATGTACGGACATCGTGAGATTGAAGCAATTGGGCGTGCAGTTTATCGCCACGATACTCATCGCCCTGACGATGTGGAGATTGATGATCTGGTGGACTACAGATTAAGACCGTAACGCAGAATGCCGTTCTGCGTGAACCAATAATATGCAGATCATTTATCTGCGTTACATCACCCAAATTTTTGCAAGCGCGCACCTATGCTTTTCCCATCTACGCCCATCTCCTATGCAGTTGAGATAACCTATGCCTGCAACAACCGTTGTCCGGGTTGCGCCAATTCATGGCGTTCCCAAAAACAATTGACGTTGCGGGATTGGGAAACGCTGTTCGACAGAATCTCCCCTTTAGACAAGAGGCGTCAGTACGCCCAATTGATCCGCATCACTGGGGGCGAACCCACCCTGCATCCCAATTTCAGCGACATTATTCGGCATATCGACGGATTAGGCGTTGCGCATGCCCTGTTCACCAACGGGCGTTGGTCCCAACCGGACAAGATCGTCCGTTTATATCAAGAATGTCAAAACTCTCTCGGTATGCTGGTCAGCCTGCACGGAAGTCGCTCGGAAGATCACAACTTTTTTATTGAAAATATCGACGGCGCGTTCGAGGAAACCTGTCGCCACATCAGGATGGCTGCGGACGCGGGGATCGAGCTGTTCACCAATACGGTCTTAACCAATCAAAACTACCGACGAATCGAGGAAGTGATCGCGCTCTCACAAAAATTGGGTGCCAGTTTCGCCCTGTTCAATCGCCTATTGGGCAAATATGATTCGCTGAAGCCTTCCGAACAGGAGTTGCGTCAGGCAGTCATGCAGATCGAAAAACTTCGGGATCAAGGCGTGCGCTGTCGGATCGGAAACTGCGTCCCACCCTGTTTCACGCCGAATTCTACTGAAGGGGGGAACTCAGGGATCGAACATTGCGCGATCTCGCCGACCGGAGATGTGCGTCCCGATAATGTGAGCAGCCGCGTGTTCGGCAATATTTTCCGCCAATCCATCGAGGAAATATGGGCGTCGGAGGATGCGGTCTATTATCGCGAGAATATCCCAGAAATTTGCCGGGGATGTCTGGAACTCTGCCGCTGTCGAGGGGGACATCGGACGATCACGAATAATGGGGAGATTACCCAAGACCCACTAATCACACGATCTATCTTAGAAAAAGAGGATGAAATCGTCAAATTGAATCCAGGATGGACGCCATTTTCTAATTTTGCATTGCAAAAAGAGCCTTTTGGTTATATCTTAGCTCGATACAATTGGTCGACACCGGTCTCGTTTGATGCAAAACCGATTTTAGATGCAATCGACGGCGAGAAAAAATTGTGGGAGATTGAGGACATGTTCGGTCGCGAGGCGGTGGATTTGATCGGGTATCTTTCTAAACAAGGTTTTATCGGATTTGAATAGATTTCTAAAATTTCTAATAGAAAGGAGAAATGAATCGATGAGATGGAGTAGAATCTTTGTTTTTACGACTGTTTTGATTTTTTTATCAGCGTCTTTGATAGGGACGTCTTTTGCGAAAAAGGATGGAGCAAAAAAGAAATCGAGTTGGAATTTTATCAAGGAAATTTCGGACGGGGATCCAGTGGTAGCTTTGGTAAAGGGAAAAAAACGCACATATTACGAATTAAAATCGAATTATAAGTCTTCATTTACATTAGAAGGACCAATGCAAGTGCTGATTCGCACCCGATTGGTCATGCCTCATGACGAAAAAAGCAAGCGTTCTTATAAAATTATTTTTAAGGATGAAAATAAAAAGGAACACTCGTTTACAGAAACCACGCATCGCGCGGTCAGGGTGAAGCTACCCGGCAAGAAAAGCGCGGTCGGTAGTAGCATGATCTATCAATTTGACGTTCCGGCAGGCAAGCATACCTATTATTTCAAGACTACCGGCAATGCAAAGGTATTGGCTCGCTTTTATCAACGCCAGATGAAGAAAAAGATCGTCTGGCATCCGCTGGAGATATCTACAGGCGAGGAGGTTTTTATCATTCAGAAAAGCAAGGCGTATAAATATTACATGACGGGAAAGGATCAGCTCGTGGTTTTTACTGTGACGGGTCCGACAAAGTTGAAGATACTGAGTCGTTTGAATTTTACTTCGTCAATGGTTGGCAGCCAGCGTTATACGCTGACCGTGGAAGAGGATGGAAAGAAGAAAGATTCTCCGTTCGCAACCGTCAAGTCGAAGAAAAATGTCTATTCGGAGCATAAAGATATTGTGCCGGGGGTTGCAAAAACCTTGATTATTGAGGCACCCGCGGGTCGGCATGAATATCGAATCAAATTTTCTGGGAAGGAAAACGTGTCGGGGGCTATTCGGGTATTGAAAGCGGAATAAACAAAAAAAGCCCTGCTGAGTTACTCGGCAGGGCTTCTCCCATGTCCCTTCCACAAAAAGGAGGTATACAACGTCCATCTTCCCAAAATGAACGTGCTAATCCTATCATTTTTTTTGGATATTGTCAAGATTTTTTTTGATTTTTATTAAAAATTTTATAAAATTTCGATATTTTTTATAATTCAATAAATATCAATATGTTGCGACGAATAAAAAATGTGCGTCGCTTTTTTATTATCTCGGCTGGCAACCAAACACCTTTTGGCAAAATGATCAATAATCGGGATAATAGCATTCATAGATCACTATTCTCACATCTATTAATCGTTAAAACCGTTAAAATCAATGACTTTTAGGGATTCTTATGCTGTCACAGCCGTTATATCACCACTTAGTTTGGGCAACAAAAAAATCCTTGCCTTTGATCACTTTAAAGATCGAGCCTAAGTTGTACGGACATATAATAGAGAAAGCGGAAACGCTGCGTTGTATCGCGCATGCAATCGGCGGAACGTCTGACCATTTGCATCTTTTGATTTCGAGTCCCCTGGATATTCCAATATTAAAATTGGTCAAAGAGATCAAAAGCAGTTGCGCTTATTTCATAAATTACGAGGTCCCAAATTGCCCTGAGGAATTCGGATGGATGAGAGGATACAGCTCTCATATTATCGACAGCACAACCCTGAAATCATCCATTCATTATGTCTTGAATCAAAAAAAATGGCATAAATTGGAAAGAACTATCCCGTTGTTTGAGACCTATACATTATACGACGACGGAAGCGCGCCATGGAACAGTTGATTTCGATAGAGTAATGTAAAACTATTCACTCGCTCATACGTTCGTAGGAAGCGCGAGTAGTTATTTATAAAAATCATTATTGAGAGGTTCAAATCTGTAAAATTAAGGAGGTATGAATGAATTCTGAATCGAAGAACACGAGTCATGAAATGATGCGTACGTTTACAGGGATTGCGGTATTTTTTATATTTTTTTTCCCTGCGACTTTTGTTTGGTCTCAAGGTTATGTGATCGACCATACCTGCGTCGATGTGAACGACAATGTGATACCAGAGCAATATCTTGATTTGGTTCGAGATATGGACATTCTTTTCAATCACCAATCCGTGGGAAATAACATTCTGGAAGGATTTGAGTATCTGGACAACTCTCTGCCGGATCGATATGAAGTCAATCTTCATTCTGGTACCGACAGTCAAGTTCCGAGTACTGATTGGTATCTTTATAACAATGGTTTTGGCGACTTTCGAGAGGGTTCCAACGGTCATCCAGACGAGAAAATCGAGGCGTTTGACAATATTATTCGTGGAAACGTCGGTTGGAGTGAGTTCGGAGACGCTGTGGACGTCGCTTTTCAAAAATTTTGCTTTGTGGATGACGAGCCGGACGCGGAGACGATCTGGAACGCGTATCGCCCGGTCATGGAATCTTTGGAACAAGATTATTCCGAGGTGACTTTTGTCTGGTTTACCATGCCGATTTTGACCAGCGGCGGGACGGTCAGAGCCGCTTATAACGAGTTGGTGCGGGATTACTGCGTGTCGAACAACAAAATCCTGTTTGACATTGCCGATATCGAGAGCCATGATCCAGACGGAAATCCGATCGATCGATACGGCGTGGAAGCACTGTGGAGCGGATACGCGTCGGATAACGGCCATCTGAACAGTACCGGACAACGACGTATGGCGCGCGCAATGTGGTGGCTTTTTGCTCGCATCGCAGGTTGGGAGCCACAAGGCGGCGGTGCCAACACAGATATTTGCAATCTCATTAGCAATGATTTCGGGATGGGTCTTTCCATCTTTTCTACGGCTGGCGACTGGATCGTTGAAGCGCACGAGGATTATGATATTGACTGGCAATATGGCTATTTTTATATCTCGGATGTCAATTTGGACAATCTCAGCGGATTGAGCTATATTATGAATTTGCGTATGGACACTGCCGAAGAGGCGGGCGCGATTCCGGTAGTCACCTTCTATCGCTTGCTGAATTTGTCAGAGGAGGTCGGGGGATATACCTCTGGAACAGAGGCGGAACGCGTCCAACTCGGTCTTCAGGACCATGATGTGATGTATGACTATTTCGAGAATTTTAAGCAAGTTTTGCTGGTTATGAACCAAAGGCAGAATCCGGGGATTCTCCATATCGAGCCGGATTCATGGGGATTTATGATGTGGGCAATGGACGTGGAGGGCAATGACGACGCGACCTCTATCTCGGTGGATGTGGACGCCAGCCATCACCCGGATGCAGACGGATTCTCTAACCATGCTGGAGGGTTGGGACAGGCGTTGATTTTCATGCGAGATCGATACGCGCCCAATGTACCGATGGGATGGCACGCGTCCAATTTTCGCGTCGGTACTCAGCCCGATGTGGTGACCGAATTTTTTTCTAATATGGGCGATTGGGACGTGATTTTCACTGAGCCACCGCACATGGTATCAGAAGGAGATAGTTGGTGCGAGGCGTGGGACGAGTCGCCTGGAGGACGGGTGGAGACCAATCTGAATTGGTTTGAGACGGTCAGCGAGAACACGGGTCTGCCAATCTTGATCTGGCAAACTTTTATCGGCGAAGATTATCACTATTTCGGCGATTGGCCAGACAGCCAGGATAATCTGACTCGTCTTGCGAACGCAGGCGCGGCTGGAATGATGTTCGAGCATCTCGGTAGCGGGGATCCCGACGATTTTACTGGGTACAGCCAGTCTTCGCCTTGCCATAATACTGGTGGGACCGCCTCGGATATGCGAGATCGGCTGGAAGATTACATGAATCACCCGCTCCAACTTCCGAGCGATTCTCCATGTGGAGAGGGCGGAACAACCAATTCTGGCAGGCTGCAATTTGTCTCCGCTGATTATAGCGTGGACGAAGGTGGCGGAACCATCTCAATCTCTGTAGCGCGATCCGGCGGTAGCGACGGAGCCGCGTCGGTCTATTATTCTACAAACGATGAAACCGCGGAAGCCGGAGCGGATTATACAGAAAGTTCCGGCACACTGAGTTGGATAGATGGACAGTCCGGCGCGCAGTCGCTCCAAGTTTCGATTTTACAAGATAATACAGCGGAGGGAAGCGAGGAGTTTACGGTCGCTCTCTCCAACAATGTGGGCGCGGATCTGGGATCGCTGGCGTCCGCCACAGTCGTGATCGCCGACGATGATATGCAATCTTTGGAAATTCAAGTCAGCCAGGACAACGACGACGCGGAAGAGTCCGAGAGCGGATCGGTCAGTCGCACCAGTTCAGACCTGGAATTGGTGGAGGATGGCAGCCGCGGGGATCAAATTGTGGGGATGCGGTTCCGTAATGTGACCATACCGCAAAACGCGACGATTCAAAACGCGTATATCCAGTTTTTCGTTGACGAGTCCGGGTCAGGTGCTGTGGAGTTGACTATTCATGGAGAGGCGACAAATAGCGCGTCAGGATTCCGAACCAACAGTCATGACATATCTGATCGAGATGCCACAACGGCTTCTGTCTCATGGGAACCGCCCGCATGGACCGACGGCGAGTCCGGGTCTGATCAACGCACGCCGAACCTGAGCGCGATCATTCAGGAGATTGTCAGCCGATCCGGGTGGGATACAGGAAATGCTCTGGCGATTATTATCAGCGGAACAGGTAAGCGAACCGCTGTCTCCCATAATGGAAACTCCAACCATGCCCCGATTCTTCATGTCGAATATACCGAGGGCGATGCGGAGCCAAGTTTCTCTATTTCCCCCACCCAAGGGGATCAGAATGAGCAAATCACTATCATGGTAACGGGTCAAAATACGCATTTTGACGGCAATAGTGAATTTGATCTTATCAACGGACAGCAGACCATTTCCGCGACGTCCATCGATGTCGATAGCGAGACGAGTATGAGCGTGGAACTCTCCATTCCCGCGAATGCGGAGACCGGGGATTGGGACGCGGGCGTGACGACTGGTACCGACGGCGATCTCACTGCTGGCAATAATTTTACCGTCAATACCGCCGCGATTACCGGACTTGACGCGACAGGGATTGACGTGGACGAGATCGATCTCAGTTGGACAAATCAATCTGGGTCTCAGACCCATATCCGTATTGAACGGAAGCAGAGCGGGAGCTTTAGCCAGATCGCCCGCATCAGTGGATCGCGTACCGACTACCAAGACGCAAATTTAAGCGACGGCGTCCAATACTGCTATCGGCTCATCGCGGAGGACAGCGGCAATCTCTCGGACTATTCGGATGAGAGCTGCGCGACAACCGAGACGTCCACAACGCCGGAACTTGTCTCTGTGACTCCCGGGTCGGCAAGCCAGGGACAAACTGTGACTCTGACTGTGGCTGGAAGCAACACACACTTTCAGGACTCGCCCCAACTCTCCTTGAGCCGTGGTGGATCCGACATAGACGCGGACAACGTCCATGCGAACTCCGATGAGTCCCTGACAGGGAGCTTGGCTATACCGGAGGACGCGGATACGGGACAATGGGACGTTTTTGTCACAACGAATACCGATGGACAGCTTATCTTAAATCAAGGTGTGACAATAGAATCCGGCTCTTCTCTCGGGTGGCCCGGAGCACCAAATACCTATTCATGGGATGGGAGCTGGAATCCCAGTTCCGGAGATATTCCGCCCGATGAACTCTTCGACGACGTCTATAACGACGGTCATATTGTGGACGGCGAACCTTCTCCGATCCTGCCTCCAGGGGCTTGGGACTGGAATACCGCGGAACTCGCTACCTGGCGAGGATTTCGTAATAATGTGGGCTATTTCGATCCCTTGATTGACGGTCAGGGAAATCAATTTGGATGGCGTTTGATCGCGAATAATCCGGACGAGGTGGAGATGACCTCGACATCTTACGAAGGATCGGACGGTTTGGATATTTTTGATTTTGGTGAAGACGGCTCTTTGCATTCGACCGCGAGCATTCAGTTTCAGGACGGACCCGATATGGTCCGCTATGCCCGAAGCTGGTCTATCGGATGGCGCACCGGCTCGGATATCGACGGTTATGAAAACGACAACGACCTGGTGATCGCTGGATATGAGCCTATACAGTCGCCTGGGGAATTTCCGATCCAGACCTCCGGAGTGCATACCGGTCCCGGAAACGATCTCGTATTTATGAAAGATATGACGCGATCTATGGTCGATCTGGGAAATGGAGATGATGGACGCACCGACAGTATCGATCCGCATGACGGGGACGACATCATTGTCGCGGACGGCAACTGGCTTGATAACCGAGTCATGGGCGGCGGAGGCGACGATATCTTTTTCTGGTATGTGGACAATAATCGACCCGACAATTCATGGACTGGGGGACGATTTCTTGGTACCGGCTCGTTTGGCGACGCGATCTGGGGAGACGATAC
>NBMB01000109.1 GCA_002084765.1 Candidatus Cloacimonetes bacterium 4572_55
GGCGGAAGCAGTCTTTCGTGGGAAACCTGTCACCGTCATTAGCGGGCCGCCCGGAACCGGGAAGAGTCAGGTGGCTGTTTCCGTGCTACTTAACGCAT
This sequence comes from Candidatus Cloacimonetes bacterium 4572_55, assembly GCA_002084765.1. Lineage (GTDB taxonomy): Bacteria > 4572-55 > 4572-55 > 4572-55 > 4572-55 > 4572-55. Next base: position 99 of record NBMB01000109.1, read on the forward strand.
GGGCGCAGGGAAAGAAATGCTTGTTTGTTAGCAATAACAACAAAGCTGTCAATGTGGTTAATGAGCGGTTGCGAGCACTTCAAGGGGGAACTCCTGTTGTTGTGCGTGCAGGAAGTTCTAGAGAGAATACGATAATTCCAGACCTTACTCGTATTTTAACGCTTCTTGCGGGAACAGGCGGTGCCGCCGAGACAGAACCTTTAAGAGAAAATATTGTTCCGTTAGAAAAGGAACGTGATGAATTGGTGGCCTTTCTTGAAGATCGGCGCGGAAAGAAAATAGATGATTTGCGAAAAGCGACATTTGAAGCTTATCAGGAGTACAAACTTTCTTTGGAAAATATCCAAAATGAAAAACGTGTGCTTGATGATGAATTAATTTCTCTGGGGGGTGAAACAGGCTCCAGTTTGTCGGATGCGGAAACGGCTTTTAAAGCTACGCAGATTTGGGTCGACCTGTTCTCGGATGCGCTACGGCTTCGCGAGCAAGATGATGCGCAACGGGATGTTTTAGAGCAGGGAGTAAAGGATTGTGAGAGCCTCCGCAATAAAGCGGTGAAAACGTTGGGAGTTCATGTCGAGCCGTCTGATGATTGTCATTGGCTAATTGATGGGCTTCAACCTGCTTGGCTATTTGATTGGAAGCAAAAACTCGAACCTCTCTTGGGTGGGGATCTAAATCGAATTTTTACAGAAACTTCATATCGATTCCAGTTTCCCGAACTTTACACATCTGGCGATGTGCAGCATCTGAAAACAAAAATGCAGTCTTTTTTGGATGACTTAAACGATTGGGTCGTTGGATTGCAGGGTCGGTTAGATGAGCGCTCGGAGTTTAATAGGGGTTTTGAGGAAAGTCGGCAGCGAATGGCTTCGTATGGCGTACCCTTAGAATCTATTCGCTGTAAGATTTCTGAGCTGATCGACTGGGTTGATACCTTCAATGAGTATGAGTCCATGCCTCGACGATGGTTCGATGTTTTTCCGTTCTCGCAAAGAAAGAAACTGGACAGAAAACTATCTGTTTTAGAGCGAGCCTTTCGAAAAAGTTTTCCAGCAAAATATTTTGGAGTTTCCCCGCGAACTGATCGGGAACTATTGTCTCCTATCATTAAGGTTGCGATTTCTTGGATGGAGTTGAAAAGCCGAGCGATGGAAATGCTCGAAAAAGGAGCAGTCTTAGATTCCGAGCATAGGGAGACTAAAAATATTGCTGAGTCATTTTCTTTTGCGTCGGCTTATGTTCCACAAACACTCATTCCTTCTGCATGGGAAAGCTTTGCTGAAAAATGTCATGAATGGCTGGTGCAGTTGGACGAAGATGGGCGGCAACGAACACGTCTTGAGGAAAAGCAATCTTTTGAAGCTGCGTGCCGAGAGCTGGCTGGAGAGTGGCAAAAAGTTGTTGTATCGATTCCTCTTTTGAATCGTTGGTCTGCAGGTCGTGGTGCAAAATTTCATAGCTTGATGACAGCCATTTCCGTTCAGCCCAACAAAGAAAACGTTCAGGAGGCAAGGCGAGTCTTTTTTGATCGTGAGTTTTCTGATTTGGCAGCGAATTGGAATCAAGCTGTTCTTCAACAAGGTCAGCTGGAAACGCTCAGGGAGCAAAGGGACGGAATCCCAACAGTAACCAGTCGCTTAAATGATTGGCTTTCTGAAAAATCTCCAGATGCTTTTTCTCTGCAAAGATTGAGTGTAGATGAGTGGCCTCAAGAAGATGATTTACATGTTTGGCTGACTGGAATTTCCAATTGGCTTGGCCGGAAAAAGGAGTTTTTGTCTGTTGGGTTGCCAGAACTTGAATCCGTGTCAAATCAAAGTTATGAGGAAGCTTTTGAGAATCTGAAGAGTGCGTTGGGTGCGCTTCCTGATGGCGAACAAAAAACAACAATGGCATCCATTCTTGAAAAGTTGGCGGAAGAATCCGCGTGGCCTGTGGCAGAAATTAGAGAAATTCTGAAAAACTTTGGCTCTGATCGTATCCATTCGACATTAAGTGGTTTGGAAGCTCAACTTCAGGATTTATCTTTAAAATATGCGCGCGGTTTGTGGCTTTCTCGTCTTCATGGGGATGATGAGGCGTGTCAGGCGGTGGCTAGCCTTCAGGGTGCGTTCCAACACTTAAAAATTAGACCTAAAGATTTTCCTATATTCCGGAAGGCTCTCTCTCTTGCTCCGATATGGATTTCGACCGCCCAATCTTCGCAGTCTATTCCGTTAGAGGCGGGCTTGTTCGATATCGTAATGATTGACGAGGCAACGCAGTGTACTCTTACAAACCTTTTGCCTTTAATTTATCGTGGGAAAACATTGGTGGTGTTGGGTGATGAGCATCAGCTTCCGCCAATTTTTGGAGTTGGGAAATATGATCAGGAGGTTGTGGCTCGTCACCATAATGTAGAGGGGTATCTGTCCACTCTCGGGCATTATGGAAAAAACGTTTATTCCACTGCGGTTGACGTCTGGAATGTATAAGGTTCACGTAGCTGGCATTGCACGGCGTGGTTCGAATGGGAAAAGTTGGATGAATAAACCAGAGGCTGAAGCTGTGCTTGCAAAGATTGTGGCACTTAGAATCCACCCGTCCCTAACACATAAAAGCATAGGGGTCGTGACACCTTTTAAAGCGCAGAAAGAATTAATTGCTCAATTGCTGGAAACAAACGGACAAGCTGAAGTGCTGGTTGGAACGGCAGATACTTTTCAGGGAGACGAGCGGGACATTATGATTTTCAGTCCGGTTGTCTCCCATGGGATGGAGAATAATCAGGGAGCGGTTCGATGGCTTGAAGATCCTCACAATCGTATTAATGTTGCTTTGACCCGTGCTCGGGATGCCAATTTTATTGTGGGAGATTTTGAAACTTGTAGGAGTCTTCCAGGGATTCTCGGAAAGTTAATTGAGTATTGTGAAACGATCGAGTTGCTTCGGGAAACGAGTCCGGCGGAGTTATATCTCTTTAGCTGGATGATGATTAAAGGGTGGAATCCTGTTGTTCAGCACTCAGTAGCTGAAATGCAAGTGGATTTTTGTTTGAAAGCCGAGAACGGAGACCGCTTCGCTATTGAGGTTGACGGGAAGGTCGGAACAGACGGGGAATGGATACATCTTCCTGAAATGGATGATGCGAGAGATGTTGCCTTGAGAAATCATGGGTATGAACCACTTCGATTTCCTGCCAAAGAGGTTTTTCAAACGCCCTTGTCGGTTATTCAAAAAATCGAGGAGGCATTATGTGCGGGATAAAAAAAAGATTTTTTGATGAGGTAGGGAAAATAGAGAAAAAGAGTCATGATGAACTTGAGGCGTTTCATTATCCAGGGAGCTTAGACCTAAGCCTCGAAATGTTGGATGTTGCTAACGATTCTTTGAACAGCCTTCGGAAATACTCTTGCGGCGAGTCTTTTGCAGAAAAGAGTTTTTCTACACTTCGTCAAATGTTTGATTTTTTTGGCGATAGTAAAAATCACCACGGCTTGGTTTTTCGGGGGCAGGCGAATGCTGAGTGGGAGTTAAATTCCTCGTTGGTTCGTTTGTATAAAAAATATGGCTTTTATTGTGAAGATGGGTCAGGGGATGTGAATTCAGATGACTATAAGGAAGTAGATGAGTTGTTTTCTCTCATTCCCAATAGCATGAAGACACCGTCGCCAGAACAGAAGCTTTTGTTTGCTCAGCATTACGGATTCCCCACAAGGCTATTAGATTGGACGGAGAGTTTGGACATCGCTTTATTTTTCGCATTTGAGCGCATTCCTGAAGAAAGCAAAACTGTTGCTCTTTTTCCTGTTGATCTGGGGAAAGTGTATCTTTCCGACTATATATACGACGTTCATTATCCCTCAGTAGATGATGAGTGGACGGTAGATGATAGGTGGACACCAACAGAATTGTTGGCTCAACTGAAAGAAAGAAATATCCTCCCAGATCAAGTGCTCTTGTGGCTGCTGAAAAAGAAGTTTCATTTTAAACCGAACTCCTGGGATTTCATGCGTCCAAAAAGTTTTTGGGAGATATTCCTGTCCCCTTCGAGCAGTCTTTTGGAAAAGCATCTTTAGCGCTCCCCTGTACGTGTTTAAAAGCTACTTTGCCTGTGAGCCTTCGTTCAGAGGTGATGGACTATTTAAAAACCAAAGGGGTTTCGAGGGATAGTCTGTTTCCGAATGTAGACACATTATGTAAGGAGGCTTGTGAGGGGTTGAAGCTGGAAATGAAACGGGTGATTCCTGATTTCCAGAAATGATTCTGATTGTTTTTCTGTTACATCATTAATAAAGCCGAGGAAGAATATGCCAACAATTTCAATGTTTTACGGGATTATCGTTCGAATGTATTGTGCTCCCAAAGAGCATAATCCGCCGCATATACACGTTTACTATCAGGATGATAAAGCCGTTGTTGAGATAAGAACAGGAACAGTGTTAGAGGGGCATCTCCCAAAAAATAAGTTGCGGGTTCTTCTCGGATGGGTGGAGCTCCGGAAAGAGGAGCTGTTGGCGGATTGGTCATTGGCGCAGAATGGCGAGTTGCCTTTCAAGATTGACCCAGTTAAATAGGAGGTTGGGATGTATTTATCAGTCATAGATGTGAAGCCGCTTGATGATTATGTCCTGTGGTTGACGTTTGAGAACGGGGAGGAAAAGACGTTTGACGTGAAGCCGTATTTGACGCTGGGAAGATTTCAGGAGTTGAAAGATGTGACGTTGTTCCGAACGGCAAGGGTTTGTTTCGATACGATTGAGTGGGACAACCACCTGGATTTGGATCCAGAGGTTTTATATCAGGACGGTGTTTCGCAGGTGCAAAGTGAGCCGGAGTTGTTGAGAGTTGCGGAAGAGTCCGCAGAGTACAACGTTCGTTCCGAGAATTAGAAAACATCAACGAGTTTTAGGAACTTTACTACACTATGACCGATTCAACTCCATCTAAAAAACTCCGCCCAAAAGTGCAACGGTTGCCGCAGTGGCTTCGTCGTCCGATTTCTACGGACGAGAAGTATCCGGATGTGAGCAAACTGCTTGCA
>NBMB01000010.1 GCA_002084765.1 Candidatus Cloacimonetes bacterium 4572_55
TTTAACTATATCAAAGACCGGATCAGTCAAAAATTCAATATGATGCCGTTACATAAAATAATCCAAATGAAAACTGCTTAAACAGAGATTATTGAGTGGATACATATTTTGTTAATATCCTACTTTAATTAATCGGAATTATCTAATTATCTATAAGGAGGCGTAAGAATGGCGTTTAATTTAAAAGGGCGTAGTTTATTGACCCTAAAGGATTTTTCTTCTCAGGATATCCGATTTCTGATTGATCTGTCGGCAAAATTGAAAGCGGATAAATACACCGGTATTTTCGGCCATAATTTGGCTGGAAAAAACATTGCTTTGATTTTTGAAAAGCCTTCGACGCGGACTCGATGCGCTTTTGTTGTAGCCTGTGTGGATGAAGGAGCGCATCCGGAATATCTGGGTAAGGGGGACATTCAATTTGGGAAAAAGGAGACTGTCGCGGATTCTGCCAGAGTTTTGGGGCGTATGTTTGACGGGATTCAATTTCGCGGATTCTCCCATAAAACGGTCGAGACCTTGGCGAAATATTCTGGAATTCCGGTCTGGAATGGCTTGACAGACAGCTATCACCCGACGCAAGTACTAGCGGATTTTCTGACTATTCGAGAAGATTTTGGAAAACTTTCCGGGATTAAACTGGCTTATGTCGGCGACGGGCGTAATAATGTAGCGAGCTCCTTGATGGTTGGCGCGGCAAAATTGGGCATGGATTTTCGAATTGTTGCGCCGGAGTCTCTTTTCCCGGAAGAGTCTTTAGTTCGAGAGAGCCGGAATTGGGCGGCGGAAACTGGTGGAAAGATTGCCCTGACCACTTCTGTTGACCAGGGGGTAAAAAACGCGGACGCTGTTTATGCCGACGTGTGGGCTTCGATGGGCGAAGAGGAAAAAATTCCGGAACGTATCCAGCTGCTCACGCCTTACCAGGTCAATCAGCAGATGATCGAGAAGACCGGCAATGACAAGGTTATTTTTCTGCACTGCCTGCCCGCCTTCCACAACACAGATACTGAGGTATCCGCAAAATATCCCGATATTTGCGAGGTAACCGACGAGGTGTTTGAGGGGAAACATTCGCGAGTATTCGATGAAGCTGAAAATCGGGTGCATACCATCAAAGCGGTTATGGTAGCGACTTTGGGAAAATAAGCGGCGCGCCCGCTAAGAGAAAGATCACCGCCGGCGTTGTGACCAGAATCGCGCCGGCTGACATATAGCCCAGTCGGAAAAGATCGCCGTTTAACTGAGCAGCCTCTCGCTGAGTCGGCGGATCGACCACCATCCGAATAGGATTATAAAGCCAATTGCATAAAGGAGGCTGAAAATATGGATGGTCTCAAATTGCCAAAACGCTAGTGCTCGACCAAGCCTGACCGAATGGGTGAGTGGGAATAACTCAGCGGCTGGTCGCAGGTACGGCGGCAAGTCGGCAATCGGAAAGATCACCCCTGAAAAGAAAAACATGGGCGAAAGAGCCCCAGTCATAAAGAAGTTGAAATGGTTGATCGTTTTCACATACGATGTGACCAAAAATCCCAGGGTGGCAAACATCAATCCGGTCATAAATCCAGAGATTGCCGCTAAAAAGGCAGTTGGAAGCGGCACGACTCCAAACAGGCTCATAACGATGATGACAGCGCAGGAGAAAAAAAATCCCTTGGTTCCGCACCAAAAAATTTCGCCTATCAGCAAATCCTGTGCAGTTAAGGGAGCTCCGAGCATACCGTCGTATACTTTGTCAAATTCAAGCCTGATAAAAGTCCCATAAGTCGCCTCAAACGCCGAGGTATACATCGCGGCAGTGAGCGGCAGTCCAGTCGCCAGAAACATGAGATATGGGATTCCGTCCATCTCGTCGATATACTTGCCGAGACCCAGTCCCACACCAGCCAGAAATATCAGCGGCTCCAGAAAAGGAGGGAGACCGTTGCTGAAAAGATTGCGTGTATATACTCTGAAATGGCGGTTCCAGACAGACAATATTCGGCGATGCGCCGGGGGATAACGCATGCTATTGCTTTTCATTAAGATTTCTTCCTGTTGCCTTAAAGAAAAGGTCTTCAAGATTCGATTGTCTAAGGTAAAAATCTCCGGGATTCAGGTGGTTTAAGACCGTCTCCAATTCTTTGATGCTATCGGCATAAAGCCGCCCAACTCCGGCTGAGCGATCCTTGCGAATCGATGTGGAATCAACGATCTCAAACAGCGAATCGACCAGTTCAGGGTGGATGATCTCCAGAACGTATGGCTCGATGTTCTGATTGATGAGTTCCTGTGGTTTTCCCTCCATCACTTTTTTTCCCTTATCCATGATAAAAACATGGTCGCATATTTGATAAGCCTCTTCCATATAGTGGGTCGTCAAAAGAATGGTTATCCCATCCTTTTTCAGCTTCCGAAGTTTGTCCCAAATAACGTGGCGAACCTGTGGATCCAAACCGGTCGTCGGCTCGTCAAGGATCAGTAACTGGGGACGATTCAGCAAGGCTCTGACCATAACAAGCCGTCGCATCATGCCGCCGGAAAGCGACCGGATAGGAGCATTTCTTTTTTCTGTAAGCTCCATAAAATCAAGGAGTTCGTCGATACGTTTGCCGGCTTCATCGGGGGCTATGTCATAGAACCGTGAGTAGATTTCGAGATTCTGGACCACATTGAGCTCCTGATCAAGATTGTTGTCCTGCGACACGACGCCCGCGCGGTATTTGATGGCAAGTTCATTCTGCTGAGGATCCCATCCCAACACGGAAAGATTGCCCTTTGGATAGGCGTCTCGTCGAGTTCGCCCATAAATTATTTTCATCAACGTCGATTTCCCAGCCCCATTTGGTCCCAAAAAACCAAAGCATGTCGCTCCGGGCACAGTAAACCCGACGCCCGAGACAGCAAGGTTATCTTCATAAGATTTATAGATATTAGACGCTGTTATCGCCGTTTTTGGCATACCAATTTTGTTCACAAACCACACACCTTTATCCATTAATTAATACTTAATTATATTTATATTTCATTTATATTCTAATAAGAAACATCGGTTGAACAACTTTAAAATTTGCAGCTTTTTATAGTGTCTGCCCTTGTGAACCCAGCACAAAGCCAGTTCCTCATCAGATTGTTATCTTCTGAATTTATTGATGTGTTTTTTGGCGACTGCTTCATCATTTAAACAAAAGGTGCGTTCCCGACCCCCATTCAAGATTGAAAGGACGGTCAAGCGGTTTTATTAGGGTTTCGTATAAGTTTAATTAAAGCGTGAGACCGAGACCGTTCTCGATCAGTTACAGTTGATGTCTGATCGAATCTAAGAATTCGCGTTCTTTATCAGTCAAGGAATTCATGCCGTGGGTTGCGACTTTTTCCAATATCTTGTCCATACGACGTCTATCTTCTTGCGGATCACTGTGTTTTGGCGAAGGCTTTGGAGGGGAAGGGACGATCCGAATTTTCGGTCGATTTTGCTTTTTTTTCCATTGGAACCATGCTCGACTGAATCGATTTTCCAAGTTGGTATTCTCAGTAATAAACAGGTACGCCAGACCGATAACCAGCCCCCCAGCATGACCGATATGGCTCACACCGCTTAGACTGTTAATAGAACTGATCTCGATGATCGCGTAAATCCCGACCAAAATAATCGCGGGAACCGGAAGAATTCCCCATAGATAGATGGGTCTCATGGGCCAATAATAGGCGAATGCGCCAAGGATTGCGAATATGGCTCCGGATGCTCCGAGAGTGGGTCGTTGAGAGCCGAAATGATACAAGAAGATGATCAATCCCGCTCCCACGCCAGAGATGAGATAGTAGCGCAGGAACCAACTGCTGCCTCGATGCTCCTCTAATGACGGTCCAAATATAAAAAGCCCGAGCATGTTAAAAAAAAGATGCGAAAGATCAGCGTGTAGAAACATATAGGTGAGTGGTTGCCAAAAACAGCCTCGAATTGTATAGTATGGCGCGAGCATAAGCCAGTAGTCCAGACCGATTATTTTGAGTCCGAGTTGTAAGACGAAAGCGATAAGATTGATCATTAAAAGTTTTTTGACTACAGGCGTTATCAAAAAGCCAAAATTGATATAATTGCCGTCGTTATAAGCCATTTTTTACCCCGTAGGCTGAACTATTGTGGACGTTGTTTGACAAACCGTTTTTCCGGTAGCAAACGTCAACTCGACCATGTCTCCTATATTCAACTGATCCGAGTCCGTGATCACATTTTTTTCTGGCAATTTTCGGCAGACCGCGTACCCTCGCCTCAAGATTTTATCGGGATTCATCCCCTCTAATTTCCCTGAGGTCACATCCAAAAAGTGAGCGCGCGCTTTTAGACCGGAGGTCATACTTTGCCGGAGCCGCTGCGTCAAATGATCCAGATTCTGTGAGTTCTGCCGTATCAGGTCGATCGGTCTGCGGAAACCGCGACTATTGACCAGCCGGCTTTGCTCATAGCGCAATGTAAGCAGATACCCGCGTATTGCCCCTTTCAACCGGAGATGAAATCCGTTTACGACATCAAGCGTTTCCTCTCGGTCTGGCACAACGGACTCAGCGGCTGCCGAAGGCGTAGGTGCTCGTAAGTCCGCAGTGAAGTCGGACAGCGTAAAGTCGATCTCATGTCCTACCGCGGAAATTGTGGGAATATCCGACTCAAATAAGGCGCGACAGACCGCCTCTTCATTGAACGCCCACAGATCTTCGATTGACCCGCCGCCTCTGCCTACAATTATCACATCCACGTCGTCTCTTTGATTCAGCATTTGGATCGCCCTGGCGATCTCCGAAGCCGCTCCGATACCCTGCACCTGAACCGGAGCCAGTAAAATGGCGGCTCTGGGCCAGCGGCGAGAGACCACATGGACGATATCCCGGATCGCCGCGCCGGTCGGAGAAGTGACTACGCCGATTCGCTTGGGATAACGCGGGATCGGTTTTTTTCGATCTTTATTAAACAAGCCTTGGCTCGCCAATTTGGCTTTGAGCTGTTCAAAAGCCAACTGCAATTCCCCAACGCCGACCGGTTGCATCCGACGCACAATAATCTGATACAAACCGCTCCGTTCGTAGACGTTCAACTCCCCCTGCGCGATCACCTTGAGACCGTCCTCCGGTTCAGACTCGAGCCTATTGCTATCCGATCGAAACATAACCGCTTGAATCCGGCTCTTGTGATCTTTCAGAGAAAAGTAAAGATGACCGGAAGAGTGTCGCTTATAATTCGATATCTCTCCCTCCACCCAAACCGAGCCGATCCGCGTCTGCAACAGCTTTTTAATATGATCGGTCAATTCGCCCACTTGATAAATAATAGCGTCAAACATTTTGCATCGCCTTTAATCGGGAAAATACATATTCGAAATATATTCCACATCAATCAATTCATTCTTTTGAACATTCGATTGCCATTGATCTTCAAATATTCAAGAGGTTAGACAATTTTCGGAAGTTTGTCAACATAAATAACGACCTATTGATTCCCTGTTCGGGGTATTTTTTTGATTTCGTAAGATTTTATCGAAAATTTTTACTTTTTACTTGACAGGAAATGGAAAAATGAGAATCTTAAGAAAGTTTCTTAGGCTAATTGGATTTAGATCGGAGAGAATTATGAAGTTCTTTAGACGAAAGCAGAAATTAGATAAAATCGGTCGGAAAATTTTGATTGTAGATGATCACGAAAATATTTTGACTTTGTATAAATACATGCTTGAGCGGGAAGGTTTTCAGGTCTTGTTGGCAAGCGACGGCAATAAAGCCTTGCAGATAGCGGAAGAAGATGACCCTGAATTGGTCCTGTTGGATATTATGATGCCAGGCATCAACGGATTGGATGTATTGCACGCGTTGAAACGGGGGAACCCCTCCTTGCCGATTATATTGCATTCCGCCAGCGTCAGTGCTCGAAACGACTTGGACAGTGTGATAGCCGACGCGTTCCTGGAAAAAGCCAGTGCCAGTCCCCGTCAAGTTCTGGCAAAAATAAATGAGCTACTGGACTGACCAAATCGCTTAACGACGCTCTCCTTTCCGACTTTTCTTCATTTTACTCCCCGACTTTTTTTTATCTCCCTTATTATCACTGCTATAGCCAGGCTATATTTTGGATATACTCTGATTTGATAGCAGTGATATAAATATATCTCCGAATTATCCGCATTGTAAATCTCAAGCGCGCGCGTTTGGCTCTATCAAAAGAGGAAATATCGCGCTTCGGCGTTTTTTTTTTACGAAAAATTCATACGGAGGCAAAATATGATATTAAAACGATCAAGCGGCGTGCTGATGCATCCGACATCCTTACCTGGTCGCTTCGGGATCGGCGATCTTGGGCAAGCCGCCTATCGATTTGTTGACTTTTTGGAACAGTCCGGGCAAACTCTGTGGCAAGTTATGCCTTTATGTCCCACAGGTTACGGCGATTCTCCATATCAAGGATTTTCCGCTTTCGCGGGCAACCCCTATCTCATCAACTTGGATCAATTGGTCGAGGATGGGTGGTTGTCCGAGGGCAGCTTAAGCGACGTTCCCGACTTCCCAGTGGATAGGGTCGATTACGGTCCGGTGATCGAATATAAGATGGACATGTTGAAATCGGCTTATCACAACTTCAAGGAGAAAGCGGACGGCAAAGCGCATGAAGCGATTTTGCAGTTTAAAAAAGAGAACGCGTTTTGGATCGAAGACTTTACCCTGTTTATGGCTTTGAAGGACGCGCATGAAGGCGAATCATGGAGAAAATGGGGTAAAGAGATCACCCTAAGCCATGCGAGAGCAAAGAAAAAATGGCGCAAAAAACTCGCTGATACGATTCAAGCGCATACATTTTACCAACATCTTTTTTTTGAGCAATGGAAGGCTCTTCGGAAATACGCCAATAATAAAAAAATAAAAATTGTTGGAGATATTCCGATTTTTGTGGCGTACGATAGCGCGGATGTGTGGGCAAATCGAAATTTATTTTATTTGGACAGGAGCGGATGTCCAACTGCTGTGGCTGGGGTTCCACCAGACTATTTCAGCGAAACCGGTCAGTTGTGGGGAAATCCGCTATATCGTTGGAAGAAAAAAGACGCAGACTATCAGTGGTGGATCGAGCGCATCCGAATTTCTCTTAGGTTGTTTGACGTGATTCGGTTGGATCATTTCCGGGGTTTTGAAGCATATTGGGAAGTCCCGGCTGACGAGGAGACAGCGATCAACGGGAAATGGGTGAAAGGTCCTGGTGCCGATCTGTTCCATGCCCTGATTAATGAATTTGGCTCGGAACTGCCTATCATTGCGGAGGACCTGGGGGTGATTACCGAGCCGGTGAGAAAATTACGCGACCAATTCCAATTCCCTGGCATGAAGATCCTGCAATTCGCTTTTGGCGACGGCGCAACCTGCACGGATTTGCCCCATAATTATTCAACTCGCGGATGCGTGGTTTATACGGGCACGCATGATAACGATACAACTCGAGGTTGGTATGAAAAAACAGCGACAGAGGAGGAACGGGACTATGTGCGTCGTTATTTGGGAGTGGATGGACATGACATCTGTTGGGATCTGATCCGCCTTGCGTTTATGTCGATAGCGAACGCGGCGATCGTGACTATACAGGATTTGCTCAACTTAGGGGGAGAGGCTCGTATGAATTTGCCGGGTAACTCGGGCGGGAATTGGTCGTGGCGGTTCAAAGAGGGGGATATAAATGAATTTATTTCCTCTCGGTTGAAGGAATTGTCCGAAACTTACGGTCGGAATATAAAGCCGAAGATAAAATCAGAACTTGTAGTCTGAGTAATTTTCTGTGGATCGGAATGTTCCGGTTTGTCTCTTATTGGCGGTGGATAGGGTTTAACTCTTATAGAATTTGTTAAGTATTAATCTGAAACGGAGGAACTGAGTATGCGCGTTTATGATGAAACGAGAGCAGATGGTGGCGTCCATGAACAAATTGCGGAAGCAAAATCCAAATTGGGAGCTGATTTGTTGATTCTGGGTCATCACTATCAACAGGATGATGTGATCCGTCATGCGGATCAAAAGGGCGACTCTTTGCAACTGGCGAGGCAAGCCGCGCAAAATCGGATCGCAAAATATATTGTTTTTTGCGGGGTTCATTTTATGGCGGAGACCGCGGATATACTGACAGAGGATCGCCAGGTCGTGATCTTACCGGATCTTGGAGCTGGTTGCTTCCTTGCAGATCAAGCCAATATCAATCAGGTCTGCGCGGCTTGGGATACACTTTCTTCTGTGACGGATGAAAAGATCACGCCAATCACTTATGTCAATTCTGAGGCGGCCTTAAAGGCTTTCTGCGGGGAAAGAGGAGGCGCGGTCTGCACTTCGTCGAACGCTCGCGGGGTGATTCAATGGGGCTTTGAAGGTAGTGGGAAGGTTTTTTTCTTTCCTGACCAACACCTGGGTAGAAATACTGCGTATCAAATGGGCGTGCCGTTAGAGGAGATGATCGTCTGGGACCCCGAGCTTGAGAACGGGGGCAACGATAAGCGGGCGATTCGACAGGCGCGTGTAATCCTCTGGAAAGGTCACTGCGATGTGCATCACGAATTTCAGGAAAGTTTCGTCGAAACGATCCGAGAAAAACATCCTGATATACGTATCTTCGTTCATCCAGAGTGCAACTTTAATGTCTGCCAAAAGGCAGATTTGGTCAGCTCGACCGGCGGCATTATCAATGCTGTGAAACAGGCGGAGCCAGGAACAAAAATCGCTATCGGCACAGAGCATCATTTGGTCAACCGGCTGAGAAACGATCATCCTGACCTGGATATTGTGAGCCTGGCGTCGTTTGTTTGTAAATGCGAAACCATGTATAAGATCAATCCTTTAAATTTGAGGGACTGTCTTGTGAATCTGGTTCAGGGTAAAATTGTCAATCAGATTACCGTGCCGGTTGATACGGCAAAAGCGGCGAGGGTCGCTCTGGATCGCATGTTGTCTATGGTTTCGTAACTGAGTAATCCGAGTATCCAGGTAGCGTAAATCAATCAGTATTTTAGCCTGAACAAGACTCAGAGAGCATGGGGAAGTGGATTGGGGTACACGCAAAAATAGCGTATAGTCCCTTAGTTCTCTGTGAACTCTGTGTCTTCGTGAATCACAGGTTAAGTCTTTTCAATCTTTGGAGGTGGGTAATGAATCACAAGCTGCGGATCATTGTTTTTATTTTCATCATATCAGCCTGTATATCGACTTCAGCAAAATCGCAAACACATTTTCAGCCGGTTGACCCGACTGGGTTTAGCTATCCAATTATCATTACCAGCATTGGAGGTATCACGTTGGGGAACGGAGATGAAATAGCGGTTTTTGACTCTCTTTTATGCGTGGGAGCCGCTGTCTATAACGGGACGTTCAACATCGGTTTTCCTGCGCATCAGGGAATTATCGAGCCCGAGGTGAGACCGGGCTATGAAACGGGTCATACGATTCTTTTTCGATACTGGGACGCTGATCAAAATCAGGAGTATTATGCGGTTCCGAATCCCGCGGCTGTGTTCGACGACGGTATCTATTATATAGGAGAACTTACAGTTGGAGACCCGGTCGTCTCGCTGACCTGCCAATGGAATTCTCCGCTTGAGTTTTTTGCTGGTGGATCAGAATCCGTGTCCGGTGGACCGGTTGACGGGGTATCGCCGCTTACCTATAGCTGGACAGGCGACGAAGAATTGACTATCACCGACGCGGACGATTCCAATCCGACATTTTCTGGGTTGGCTGTTGGCTCTTACTCGGCTACGGTTACGGTCCAGGATGTTCTTATGTTCTCTTGTAACCAACAGATTGAGGTCAATGTGCTGAACCGTCTGCCCGAGACGCCGGCGGACCCAAGTCCCGCGAACGGCGCGTCAGACGTGTCTGTCTCGATCGACCTAACCTGGTCATGCAGCGATCCCGACGCTGGCGACATACTGACATACGACGTCTATATCGATACTGTGGACACGCCCGCAACTTTGGTATCAAACGATCAAAACGGCAGTGCATTCACCCCGTCAGGTCTGAATCATAACACGGGCTATTATTGGAAAATAGCGGCGTCGGATAATCATGGAGGTACTGCCGAGGGACCGGTCTGGAGCTTCACTACGATGGATAATATAAATAATCCCCCAAACCTCCCGAGCGCGCCCAATCCTGGGGACAGCGCGTCAGACGTGTCTCTCTCGATCGATCTGACCTGGTTGTGCAGCGATCCCGACGCTGGCGACACATTGACATACGACGTCTATCTCGGTACTGTGAATCCGCCCGCAACTTTGGTATCAGACGATCAAAACGGCAGTGCATTCACCCCGTCAGGTCTGAATTATAACACGGGCTATTATTGGAAAATAGCGGCGTCGGATAATCATGGAGATATCGCGGAGGGACCGGTCTGGAGCTTCACCACGATGAGTAACGATCCCCCTTATATTCCTTATGATCCTTTTCCTGAGGATTTTATATCGAACGCCTCGATTTCGACTGACCTTTATTGGAGCGGCGGGGATCCCGATGTGGGCGACACAGTGAGTTATAATGTCTATTTTGGCTCCAACATCAATGGTCTCACTCTGGTGATCCAAAATCAATCACCTACGATGTTCGATCCTGGATTATTGCTGTATGGCACGACGTATTATTGGAAGATTGTGGCGTCAGATAATCACGGAGAAAGCTCCCCGGGATTGATTTGGAGATTTACGACCGGACCTTCGGCGAACAACGCGCCACAAATTCCATTTGACCCCGGTCCGGAAGATGAGGAGCTTGGTGTTTCTGCAACTTCTGTCCTGTCATGGGATTGTATCGATTCAGACTCTGGGGATACGCTAAGCTACGATGTCTATCTCAGCGTGGATGCTCTCTCAATGACAAGGGTGAGCCAGGGTCTGACTGAAACTTTATACGATCCGGAAACCCTAGAATATGAAACCGAATATTTCTGGCGCATTGTCGCAATGGACAATCATCAAGCTCAGACTCCGGGTCCGATCTGGTGTTTCACGGTCATGTCTGATCCGAACAACCCGCCCAATATTCCTCGCAACCCGGACCCGGCTGACTCTGGAATCGACGTCAATGAGTATCCGACGCTCTCGTGGATTGGTGGAGACCCAAATCCTTTGGATGTAGTGACTTATGAGGTATATCTCGGCGTTGATTCTCTTTCCATGGATTTAGTTGCAGACGATCAATCCGCTATCTCATTTACTCCGGACGTTCTGTATTTCGAGACGCTTTATTTTTGGCGAATTGTTGCGACGGATAATCACGACGTAAGCATTGATGGTCCGATTTGGTGCTTCACGACCCGATCCGATCCCAATCTTCCGCCTTTCCCCCCTACAGCACCTACGCCAGCGCATGAAGCCGTTGATATCGATGTCGCTCCTCCCACGTTGCAATGGAGTGGGGGAGACCCAGATGGCGATACGGTTCTATACAACGTCTGGTTCGGCGATGATTTCCTGGCAATGACCGAGGTGAGCGTCTCGCAAAGCGATACGACCTACGAAATGAGTCCGCTGAATTTTAACGAGATTTATTTCTGGCAGATTGTCGCGACGGACAGTCACGGTCTCAGCGAGGCGGGACCAATTTGGAATTTTTCCACTATTGTGAATTATCCTCCGCACACACCATCGCAACCATCTCCAGAGGACGGGGAGATCGACATATCGACTCTGGTTAGTCTCTCATGGAGCGGCGGCGATCCCGATGTGGGCGACACAGTGAGTTATAATATCTATTTTGGCACGGAGAACCCACCTGCGGGACCTGTTGTCTCCGCGGATACCACATACAATCCGGGGAGTCTCTCTTTTCTGACAACCTACTATTGGCAAGTGACGGCTGTGGATAGGTATCATATTGCGATGTCGGGACCTGTTTGGAGCTTCACGACTGAAGCTGATCCCAACAGTCCTCCTTATGCGCCTTCAAATCCAAATCCTGCGGATCAGGCGCCCTCAGTCCCCATCCTGACCGATCTATCCTGGACAGGGGGCGATCCTGACGGGGATTCTGTTACCTATAATCTCTATTTTGACGATGAGTATCCGCCCGAAACTCTGCATGGCGAGGATCTGAGCGGCACGACGCAGAATCCCCCGCAATTGAATTATGAGACCGCTTATTATTGGAAAATCGTCGCGACGGATGATCATGGAGAGGTCAGAAACGGCGCGATTTGGAGCTTCACTACGGAGACTGATCCGAATCATCCGCCAAATCAACCGTCGAATCCCGATCCGGCAAACGGGGTGAACTCCGCTTCGATCCAAACCAATCTCTCATGGACCGGAGGCGACCCAGACCCAGGGGATATTGTCAGCTATGATCTCTATTTTGGCGAAGAAAATCCGCCCGAAACTCTGTATAGCGAAAATCTGAGCGGCACGACGCAGAACCTCCCGCAATTGAATTATGATACCGCTTATTATTGGCAAATTATCGCGACTGATAATCATGGAGCGGTCAGAAACGGCGACATTTGGAGTTTTATCACGATTGTGAATCATCCGCCTTATGCGCCCTCAAATCCATATCCTTCGGATCAAGATTCCTCTCTCTCGATCCAGAGCGGTCTGTCATGGTCCAGCGGCGATCCAGACGCAGGCGACGCAGTCTCTTACGACGTTTATTTCGACACAGTTACTCCGCCCGTAACAAGGGTCGCTATGGCGCAGAGCGACACCTCGTTTAGCCAGATCAGTTTGCAATATGAGACGCTCTATTACTGGCGGATCGTCGCGACAGACAATCATGGGCGAACAACAACAGGCGATGTGTGGGAATTTTTTACGGAACTCCCTCCGAATGATCCTCCCTATACGCCATGGGAACCGAGTCCCGAAGATTCATCGACCCATATCGTGCGTGATGTGACGCTGTCATGGCGAGGCGGAGATCCGGATTTGGGTCAGAGCGTTGCCTACGATCTCTATGTCGATACGGCCAGTCCACCATTGATGCAGGCGAGCGCGGGTCAGAGCGACAATTCTTACGCGCTCTCAGGATTGGATTACTCGACCACGTATTATTGGCAAGTTGTCTCCACAGATAACAGAGGCGAGAGCGTCTCCGGACCGATATGGAATTTTGTCACCGAACTGCTCCCCAATCAGCCTCCTTATGAACCGACGCAGCCCAATCCTGAAGACGGCGCGGTTGGCGTGACCGTGCATGCGGATATTTTTTGGATCGGCGGGGATCCGGACGCGGGCGACGAGGTTTCATATCGAGTTTTCTTTGGGACAACCGATACGCCGGATACGCCGGTCAGCGATAACCAAAGCGAGACTGTTTACGATCCTGGTACGCTGGATTTCGGCGTGACGTATTACTGGCAGATCCGCGCGTCGGATAATCAGAGCCTCGTAACGACCGGTCCCGTGTGGAGTTTTACCACAGGTCAGAATCAAAACATGCCTCCTTATACTCCGAGGTCTCCCAGTCCTACGAACGCGGCTGTATATATGCCGATCACGACGCAATTGTCCTGGACCGGCGGGGATCCGAATCCGGGCGATCAAGTGACTTATGACGTCTACTTCGGCATCGACGATATTCCTGTCCAACTCGTCGGCAATGATCAGTCTCCCCTGAGCTTTGATCCCGGGGAACTGGCGTATGATCTGACATATTACTGGAGAATCGTGGCTACCGACGATCCCGGCGCGGTAAGTCCTGGACCGATCTGGAGTTTTTCCACTATGTCAAATCCCAATCGACCGCCTCTTACTCCCCAGGAACCGACTCCAGAAAACGGAGAACAGGACGTGGCGATAGATCGCTATCTTTCCTGGCTTGGCGGAGACCCGGATTATGGGGATGCGGTCTTTTATGATCTCTATTTCGGCGCGGGAACTCTGCCTACGGAACCGATCATCTCAGGACAGACCGGAACTATGTATGACCCGGACGGATTGATTGTCGGCACAAATTATTTTTGGCAAATTATCGCGACCGATAGCCAAGGGGAGCGCGCAGTCGGTCCGGTTTGGAATTTTTCTACGGCATTTCCAGAAATCGGGTCCATATCGGGCTATCTCTACGTGATTTCCCGAGACGACCCTCTCCCGGGCATAACGGTGCAAGCCTGGTCTTCTTATCCAGGCGGTCAGGTCGCGGCGACGACTACCACCGAATCAAACGGTTTCTATAACCTGGATAATCTCGTTTTTGGACAGCCCTATGACATTCGAGCATATAGCCAGCCGCCTGATCATCCCTATCTTCCACAGACGCTCTATTCGATCTCCACACCCGCGGAAGAGGAAAATCTATACTTGACTCCCACGCCTTTTATCACGCCGACGAACGGGTTCTGTCAGGTCTATTGCCTGAGCGGTTCTTTCTATCGAGGCTACCCGATTCAAGAGGGCGATGTGGTCACAGCAGCTGATCCGCAAGGAACGGTTTGTGGTCAATCCAATACAGTAACCGACAGCGGCGGATACAGCATGTTTGTATACGGAGACGATCCGACTACGACCCAGATCAAAGAGGGCGCGGTAAACGGCGAATTGATCGATTTTTTTATCAACGGAGAGCGGGTCGACGTTTTATCCGGCGAAGCTATATGGCAAGATTTAAGCCTATTGGAAATCTGTATTGGCAACGGAATTAACCGCACAGTGAGTATTCCGCTCAGCGGCGAAGGGGGAGGGTGGAATCTGATCTCGTGGAATGTGGACGCGCCTAACGACTCGATCTCGGTCATATTCGAGGACGTCATGGAGAATATTGTGGTGATTTTGAGCCATGATGAGGATGGATCGTTAGTGTATCGACCCAATATGAGTCCAAGTTTCAGCAACATGTTCACTGCGAACCATCTGCGCGGTTATTGGGTCAAAGTTACGCAGGACGACACCCTATATGTGACCGGAGAGACGGTGGATCCGCAGACGCCTTTAGATTTGATAGACGGTTGGAATCTATTGAGTTATTTACCAATCGAATCCGATTCCACGCATCATGCTATTGGCTCGGTTCTTGATCAAACCGCGGTGGTCATTGGATTCGATGGGGAGGGGATGAGCTATCGTCCCAACCTGGCCGAGTTCTCCAATTTGAAATTGATGAAACCAGGATTTGGCTATTGGATCCGCGTCTCATCGTCTGCAACTTTGATCTATCCAGAATAGCTCACCACAGATAACACGGATTATAGACGATCTCTTATTGCAGGACTCGTATACCAATCTGGAGCAGGATATTACAATAGATTCCAGCGACCAGATCATCTGTCATAATTCCCCACCCTTTGGGGAGCTCCTGCGCTTTATCTGCCGGTTCGGGTTTGAATATATCGAAGATGCGGAAGAGGAAAAATGCGATAAGCGCGATCGACCAATTCAGGTGGGGCAGCCATGCAATGGAGATCATATACCCGACAATTTCATCGATCACAATTTGGGATCCGTCATGTCCATAATAAATCTCCGCTTTTGTCGAGACCCACACCCCGATAAAAAATGATCCGGCGGTTATGAGGAGAAAAGGGATCGATGCGGAATCGAGCAGATGGTTGAAGGTCAGAAAGGGGAATAAAAGGAATGCTAATATGGTTCCCGCTGTTCCTGGCGCAAAAGGGGAATATCCTGTGCCAAATCCTGTTGCAAGAGCTTTTATAATAATCTCTCTGATTTTATCCATGAAACAACTCTCTGACCAAATGTCGGTTATGAATCAGGTAATTTAACCCGGAGCCTAAGGTGAGGATCAACGCGGAATAGAGCATGACAGTCAGCAATATCATAACGGAATAATCAAACTCAGGGGACGCAGTCCAATTCAGCTCGTGCAAAATCAAAATCAAATTTATATAGACCAATTGCGTGATGATATATGTCATCTGGGCGATGGTTTTATATTTTCCCCATTGATCCGCGGCGATGATCACTCCTTTAAATATACCGACAGTCCGCAATAGGGTGATGAAATATTCCCGAACGAGGATCACTGCCACGATCCATATAGGAACATATCCCAGCAGATAGAAACCTATAAACGCGACGGTAGTAAGCAATTTGTCGGCTATCGGGTCAATAATTTTCCCGAATTCGGTGACTTGACCCTCTTTTCGAGCCAGATAGCCGTCGTATGCGTCGGATATTGCCGCAACAACGAACAAAATGAATGCAGCGAGGCGCGCGCTTAAATGATCGACCATGAGCAAAATAAAAAAAATAGGGCAAAGCCCTATTCTTAATATTGTGAGTTTAGTGGGCAAATTTAAGCGCGGATCTAAAGATCGATAGCGTTTTTGCCAATGTTTAAACAGACGCACACGTTTTTAACTCAGATCTCGAAGGATTAATTTACTAACTGCTTTTAACGTATCAAAAACACCGACGCCAGTAGTGGCGACAGCTTCATAATGTGGGATGTTTTTCGGATTCAATTCTCTTTGAAGAACGTCCAACGACATCGCATTGGGAAGGTCTCGCTTATTATATTGAATGACAAAAGGCTTTGATCCGGGTTGAATTCCCTGCTCAAGAAGATTTATGTCTAAGTTGTCTATACTTTCCAAGTTAGCGTCCATACGCTCTTCTTGAGAATCCGCCACAAATACAAGCCCATCGACTCCTTTTAGGATCAGCTTCCGGCTGGCATTATAATAGACCTGCCCCGGTACAGTATATAGATGAAATCGCGTCTGAAATCCTCGAATTTTTCCGAGTTCAAGAGGAAGGAAGTCAAAAAAGAGAGTTCGATCCATTTCCGTGGCTAAGGAGATCAGCTTTCCTCTTGAATCAGGATTCATTTTATTGTAAACGTATTGCAGATTGGTCGTCTTCCCACAAAGACCGGGTCCATAAAAAACAATTTTACAATTAATTTCTCGAGATGCATAATTTATAAGAGACACAGCAATACCTCAGTCTTGGAAGAGATTATCAATTTCATCTTCTGCGTCGGAGGCAAATGCACCGCCTAACATTGAAGAATCGTTCGGGTCCTCTAATTTCTTGAGCAACTCCACAAATATTATTGAGATATCCTCAACCGTTTTTTTCACGCGCAAACGAACCAAGCCGAGTGTTGTCCGCTTATCAAATAGAACTACCAAAATAACTCGCTGTTGAATCATTGATAGATACATACTATCGTTTACGCCCTGATGAACCAGGGTCGAAAACTCTTTCTCGCCGATCAACTCTGCTAACTGGCTATTTGCAGCAAAATCAGCCGCTGATAACGATGCAAAGGATGTTGTATCAAATGTCGGCGCGTCTCCAGCGCTGGTAATTAATTGTCCAGTTTTATCAATCAGCATAACGCTTCGAGCATTTGAATTTTGTAATAATTTACCCAAATGCTGATTAATAACAAGAAAGTCTTCCTCGAAGAGAGCCCAATTTCCACTAGCCATATTTTTCCTTATCCCTTTAGCACAATATAGGTCGATATAATGATCAACGTATTTACAACACCTTCACGATTTAAAGCATCCTACCAGCTTTTGTCGTAAATAGTAATACAGTTCGATCTAAACGTCAAGTAAAAAATGATCGTGTCACGGAATTTATTAACGGATCGCCCGTCTGCCACGTATCGATTCCGATAAGGTAATCTCATCTGAAAATTCCAGATCTCCGCCCACCGGTAAACCGCGAGCGATCCTGGTCACGGGAATCTCAAACGGTTTCAAAATTTTGTGTAGATAAACAGCTGTCGCCTCTCCCTCTACATTTGGATTGGTAGCCAAAATGATCTCGGGAATGTCGTTGTTTTCCGTTATTCGCGCAAACAATTCCTTGATGCGGATATCCTTGGGACCGATTCCGTCTAATGGCGAAAGCCGACCGTGAAGAATATGATAACGATATTTCATTTCTTTAATTTTTTGTAACGCCATCACATCAATCGGATCTTCCACCACGATAATAGGCGAGCTCTTCCGTTTTTCGTCCGAGCAAATTGGACAAGTATCTGTTTCGGTAATATTGCAACAGACCGAGCAATGCACTATCTTCTCATGGACATCCTTGATCGATTGAGCCAACGCGTATATCCCCTCGCTGTCCATCTGTAAAATATAAAACGCCATCCGCTGGGCGGTTTTTCGACCGATACCCGGAAATTTCTCCAAAATTTGGATCAAATGTTCCAAAGATGTCAAATTCTGCGCCATATCGCCTTTTCCTACTTTAAATTTAAGATCAATATTTTTTGAGATTAACGAATGACTTGCTCCAGTTCTTCTTTTGCATTGGTGGAGGCGATCGAGTCCTCTTTGCTAAAAATCGGCTTCAATTCCGCTCGCACTTCCTTGATCAACGACTTTGTTTTCCATCGTCCAAGCTCTGCTCGAGCTAACTTCAGCTCTTGAGTTAAGATATATCCGAGAGTTTCTTTCAAAATAGGCATTCGTTTTTTTTGAGGAATGTGAGAAAGCCTCTGGATTAACGCTGATTTCTGAAACGTTCCGTTGCCTCTCAGCTCCGTATCGGCTAAAAGATCGGGAAAGCGATAGGTGGTTTCCTCATAAATCTCATCGACACGAAGCCGAGTCAAAGGACCCCCATCAATCTCCAATTTTTCCACTATTATCCTTTGGGGAACTTGATAAATCTCGATAAGACGAACAATTTGCCGATTCACTGTATGATCGGTTGTACTCTTTTTTTCAACGGCACGAATCTCTAAAAAATCGGTGGAGATCATTCCCGCCAACAATCGACAGGTCTCAAAGTCGCTTAATGTGGTTTCGTCACAAATATCAACCACAGTCTTGACCCCGTCGCATAACGCCAATAATTGAAACTCAATGGATGAGAGTACCACATTTCTCATACTCTCATCTTCATGAATTTGAAGAACAGCATTCATAGAAGGAATGAGTTTGCGGATATCTGCCCACTCCTCTACTTTTTTCTCGCCTTCTTCTACAATTTGACTGACATTCAAGACCTGAAATTCGACCTCGATCGGTGGTTTATGACCGTCAAAAAATTCAAAATCTCCATCTTCCCAGGTGAAAACATCAAAAATAATCTGCTTGTTAAGCCTCTTTAACTGCCTGGACAGCTCTTCTTCTTTTAATAAGCGCATATCCACCAATGTTTCGCCGATCATTCTTCCGCTTTTCTCGTGTCTCTCCAGAGCTTCCGCAAGCTGTTCTTCAGTAATCACTTCGGTACGAACTAAAAAACCGCCGAATCGATCCTCGTCCCGAATCGACGTGGCGTATATGATCTCGCCATTCCGAAAATAGATGTGCTTGGTATGAATCCCGTTGGAAACTGTTAAGCAACCTGTTTTGTTCCCTTTACCCAGCCATTGTAGTAAGTCTGGAAACGAAACCGTTCGTAATGCTCCGCTATAATTCATAAAGTCATTCTACCCTATGTGACAAATTTTCCGTTAAATAACTCGACTACCGATTTCAATCCCGGATTTCTTCGAGTCAGCTGTTCCGAGAGAAGTTGATACGGCGTCGGATCCTCTTTCAAAAAAATAGGCTGCGACGATAGAATTTTTTTCTTTTCCGGTGAGTTCAAATAACATGTGAACTCAACCTTTTTGCCGACAATCTCGCTTAAGACCAATTTAATATGCTGCCGATTCACAGGGTCGCTTATCTCCTGATAATAATAAGTCTCATCCTGCTCGGCATCCAAACAGAGAGAAAACTGGTTTCCCTCTCGAATCAAGTCTGATCGGTAAAACGGCAGTGATAGATGTTTATTTTTTTGAGACAGTTTTTTGATCAGCAAGTCTTTGATCTCTTCCGAATCCGATTTGTCGGAAGATGAATCTACAGAGGGACCATCAACAGGACTTTCCTTTACTTGAGACGCGTTTTTATCGGGATGTCGAGACGTCGCGTCCGACGCTGGCAGTGCTTGGTATCCGTTTAAAAATTTGAGAATATCTGAGAGTGCGACCGTGGATTCCAGATTGATCATAGCGATCAACCGCAGTTCGAATTGAGAACGGGAGTGGACATTTTTGCGAGATTCCGCTTCCATTTTCAAGGCGATATTGAGCAGACGCAACACATCCGTACTTTCAAAATAACGCCCTATCTTTTTGTATTGCGTCAGATAATTATCTGGGATACCCAACGAGTTGGCTTGTTTTTTTATATTTTTGATGATCAAAAGATTACGAAGATGCTCGATAAATCCCATAGAAAATTCGTGTAAGTCGTATCCTTGACTAAAAATAGCATCGACAATTTTCAATCCGCTTTCAATATCTTGAGAAAGAATCGCATCAGTAATACGAAAATATATCTCCTGATCCACAGCACCCAATATCTTCCGCGCCTCTTTTTCCGTCACTCGCCCGACGCTGAAAGAGAGAATCTGGTCTAAAAGACTTTCGCCGTCCCGCAAACTGCCGTCTGCCTTTTGAGCGATGAGATAGATTGCTTGGTCGTCGATTTCAGCATTTTCGGCAAGCGAGATTTTTTTCAGCCGGTGTTGTATCTCTTCTAAGGAAATTCGTCGGAAATCGAACTTTTGGCAGCGGGATAAAATTGTCGCGGGGATCTTGTGAACTTCTGTGGTCGCGAAAATAAAAACCACATGACTCGGCGGCTCTTCCAGAGTCTTCAGAAGCGCGTTAAACGCCTCATTTGTCAACATGTGAACCTCGTCGATAATGTATATTTTATAACGAGCCGACGAGGGAGTGTATTTTACCTGTTCTCGAAGATTTCGTATTTCATCGATACCGCGATTGGAAGCACCGTCGATCTCAAAGACATCGATATGGTTTCCGGCTGTGACGCGTGTGCAATGTTTACAGGATTCTTGCAGATGTGGTTTTGCCGACGCCTCTTGTGCCGGTAAACAGATATGCATGGTGGATTCGACCGGATTGGATCGCATTCTTTAGCGTGGTTGTGACATGCTCTTGCCCGATCACTTCATCATAAGTCTGGGGTCGCCATTTACGAGCCATGACCAGATATGACATATAGATACCTCGAATTACACGGGGGAATATTCTCTAAATCAGATTTTCGGGCTTATTGAGGATTTTGAGGATTGGCAATGCGAAAAGCCGTGCACCCATCTTCGATATCTATCTTTAAAGAAAAATATACCAGTTAGCTCCCACCAGATTGCCTTGCGGCACCCGTAACGGGTTACTTAAGGCTGCTACCTCCCGGTCCTGACCTGGTTCGTAATGTTACGTCGCGCAAGATCTGGCGTTCAGCGCCACTTATTTATATTTCTCGGAAAAGGCACAATACCTCGGATGGGAATTCAACCCCGCTACAGCGGGTTGCGGGTAACAGGGCACCGCTACCTCCCCATCTAGCACGGCAAAAATAGTGGTGGAGCAGAGCGGGATTGAACCGCTGACCTATACGTTGCGAACGTACCGCTCTCCCGACTGAGCTACTGCCCCACATATCTATATTTAAACTCTTAAAATCTGGCGGAGAGAGAGGGATTCGAACCCTCGGTAGAGCTATAAACCCTACACACGATTTCCAATCGTGCACCTTCAGCCGCTCGGTCATCTCTCCGTTTTACAAAAAAATTTAACTACTGCTTCGTGGCGGAGAGGGAGGGATTCGAACCCTCGGTGCCCGCAAAGGCACAACGGTTTTCGAGACCGCCCCGATCAACCACTCTGGCACCTCTCCGACGATGACGAAAGAATGATCTCAGTAATTCCCGAGACCTGTCCGCCAAAACTCCAAACGTCATATCGACTTGATGATTGCGACGAGCGTCTTGAACCAGATTCTCAAGCGTTCCGCAAGCACCCGCTTTGGGATCTGACACGCTATAGATCAATCGACTCAATCTGACCTGAAGAATGGCTCCGGCACACATAGCGCACGGTTCTAACGTGACGTATATGCGACACCCGGATAACCATTTTGTTTGTAATATATCAACCGCAAGCCGGATAGCGATGATCTCTGCATGAGCGGTTGGGTCGCCTAATGTCTCAACTAAATTGTGCGCTCGGACAACCAATTCACCTGGCAATTTATCTGGATCATCACTATGGGTGATGATCGCCCCGACCGGAACCTCCCCGAGACGGAAAGCCTTCTCAGCTTCTTTCAGAGCCTCTTGCATCCAGCGTTTGTCGGACAAAATCTATCCTTTCGTTTTGGAGTTTTTAAAATATGGCGTATTCTTAGAATTGTCAACCAAAATCTTATTAAAATTTTTATCCTGAATAATTCGCCTTGAAGACGCTGATATCTTGGAGAAGGATAATAAAAGAGTTTTGAAACCAATCTGAAAAATTTGGGTTTTTGATGCGAATAGAATGAAATTTAAATGTAACCCTTTAGTTCTCAGGTCTCTGAGAGGCACATGTCTCGTATTATTATCGACTTTTTTCATCTATTTTATTATATTTCAGAGACCGACGCGTAACGTGCAAACAGATTAAACAAAAATTCCATTTGTGCGTCCTGACTCAAAACGAATATTTTCGTATTATTTTCCGAACCTGAATGATTTGCCATGGAACTGAGAGATCATTTGGACGGACCTGCTACCGGTGTAAACAGAGGAATAAAAATGATGAAAGATTTTACGCAAACACTTAACCTTCCGGATGGCGTTTTTCGTTTTTTGAGAGCGGTGGGTTGGCCGCGTTTACGGATGTGGATTGATCAACAATCTCTTCTACAACGACTTGATACGGAATTTTATCCTAAGGAGATTATTATCCGCGCGACAACCAACTACATTCCGCCCGAATGCCAAAGCGTTATGCAGTCCAATGAAGAGGAATTCTATAAGATTAACAGTGTGCGTATCAATCTTTTCAAAGAGATGAACCGTATTCTGGAGGCGACAGACGGACATCATCAAACGATATTATTGGGCGATTCCGATATGGGAAAGTCCTCTTTTGCCCTGAATTATTACGCGTACCACTACATGAATTGGCGGCGCAAGAAGTTCAATTTGATATTGCTTCCTCTGGGTATCCCTGATGTGAATACGCATATCGAATCGGTTGTCGATAAGAGAAATACGGTGGTTTTCTTAGACGGTCTGGATGAAGATACCGGTGCTTCCTCAGATTATCAGTTCCGAATCCACCAACTTATGGAGCTATGCAACCCCTTTCGGCATGTTTTTTTGACCTGTCGGACGCATTTCTTTTTTCAAGGTGCGGCCATTATTCAAGAACGGGGCGGTTTTATTGACATCAGGGTGAAAATCGATGGTAATTATCACGAGTACTGCTTTTATAAACTCTATCTTTCGCCTTTTTCAAATAAACAGATTCGAACCTATCTTAAACGATCGATCAAAGAGACCGAGCGGAGAAAGATGGCCGAGGAGATCGTGGAACGTATTCCACAAATTACTGCCAGACCGATATTATTGGCGCATTTAAACGACCATTTGCAATCCGATGTGGGAGTGGAAAGACCATATCAGATTTATGAAGATATTGTCAATAGGTGGTTGGATGAAGAGAGTCTTCTGAACAAAGATCGAGAGTCTCTTTTGTTGTTTTGCGAAAATTTAGCCATAAATTTGTATTTAAATCGCAAATCCCGAGGCGCAGAAAGGATATCGCCGGAGGATTTGGAGCCGTTGGCGATAGAGTTTGGTATTCCGTTGGAAGGCTGGACTTTTTCGGAAAGGTCTCTGATTACGCGAGATCTGGAGGGTTATTATCGTTTTGTTCATCGCACCATTCTGGAATATCTTTTTATTCGCCGATTGGTCTATAAAGAGGATGCGGTGAAAAAGGTAATGGAGCGCAAAGAAGCACTTACCGCGCGCATGTTATATTTTTTGAAGGAGCTTTTTCCACGACCCACGGAGTTGGTAAAAAAACCTCGTTTGGTAGGGCTTTATTTCCGATATGTCGGTTCGTTTGCAGAGGACATTCAAAACGTGTTGGGTCGGCTGTTTTTGAAAGATCGGGCACTTATGTTCGATAAAATCAGCAAGATCGGCGATCCCCGATTAGAGGTCTCGACAATCGAATATATGCACTTTTGTTATATTCCGGCAGGTGCTTTTTGGATGGGAAGTTCGGAGAATAATGAGGAGTCCGAGCACCGCAACGATAAATTAAATTATAATTATTGGATGGGGCGCTATCCTATCACAGTACAACAATTTAAAGAATTTGTGAATATAACGGGCTACCCGCCTCAGGATAAAAGTTGCCTGGAAGATGAACCCAATCGACCGATTCGGCACATCACTCGTTACGACGCGCTCCATTTTTGTCATTGGCTGACTGGCGTTTGGCAAAAGCGGCTGCTGCTTCCGAGCGGTTACAGCGTCTGCTTACCATCTGAAGCGGAATGGGAAAAAGCGGCTCGTGGCGGGATGGAAATTTTAGTCAAACCAATTATCGCTACGGTTCATCAAATCAACGTAAAAATGTCGCCAATGTTAAAGAAAGCGGATTTGTTCTCCCGTCGATTTCCTTGGGGAGATACGATTGATCCCAACAGAGCCAACTACAACCGATCCGATATACATGACACCAACGCAGTCGGTTGTTTTCCCACTGGCGCAAGCCCGTACGGGTGCGAGGAGATGAGCGGGAATGTATGGGAATGGACTCGCAGCCTATATCGGGATTACCCATACAACCCAGATGATGGACGGGAAAATTTGAGGAAGCCGGGAGCGCATATCCTGCGCGGCGGTTCTTATGCGTATCCACCGGATTTTATCCGTTGCTCGGATCGATTCTGCGACTCGCCTGCTTATCGGCTGGACCTATTGGGTTTTCGTATCTGTATTACCAAGCCTTCATCCGCTTTCAGTGATCTCGACTTGTAGATTCAGCGTCACGGAATTCGATCCGCAGATTACGCGGATTATCGCAGATTAAGAATTGATAGTTAAAGAGTTATATGGCGGTTTAAAAAAAATTTTAGGGTCTTGTCGCGGGTGAATCGCTATTTTTGTTTTATCTACTTTATAGGGCGGCGCAATGACCGTTATCACATTAGAAACAATGGGATTGACCAAATATTACGGCTCGTTTTGCAGTGTTGACGGCATTGATTTAAGCGTTGAAAAGGGTGAGATATTTGGTTTTTTAGGACCGAATGGCGCAGGGAAAACCACGACCATTCGGCTTCTTTTGGACTTAATCCGCCCTACTTCAGGATCGTATCGCATTTTTGGAAAAGAAAAACCTCACCGAGACCCGACGATCCGAGAGGAGATAGGCAATCTGCCAGGGGAGATCGGCTTTTATCCCAACATGACTGGAAAAGAATTTTTGGGTTATTTCCTTCGGTATCATCCAATGGGGTTTGAGGATAATCAGGGAAGGTTGTGCGAGCGATTTAAGCTGGATCAAGCCGCTCTTGATAAAAAAATCAAATATTACTCCAAAGGTATGAAGCAGAAGATCGGGCTTATTCAAGCCATGCAGCGTCGCCCTCGCCTGCTGATTTTGGACGAGCCGTCCGAGGCGCTGGACCCTCTCATGCAACAAGCTCTGTACACCACACTGCAAGAGCTAAAAAAAGAGGGGTGTACCATCTTTCTCTCTTCCCACATATTAGCAGAGGTGGAGAAAATGTGCGACCGCGTGGCGATTATTCGCAAGGGGAGAATTCAAACTGTGGAAAATATTGCGGTCTTAAAACAAAAGATGGTCCGCCGCTTAACCGTATTTGCTGAATCGATTGTTTTGAGCCAAATATCGAAACTGCCTCATCTTCGGCTCAAGCGGATGGACTCCACGTCCGCGGAATATCAGTTCAATGGAGAAGTCAGCCAGTTGCTGCAAGGGTTGGCTCCTCTACCGATCCAGGACATCATCTTTCCAGAACCGGAACTGGAAGATATTTTTCTTGAATTCTACTGATTGGATATTTGTTTTATGGAGACTCCGCTCGGATTAAAATCTGCTCAGGAATCGATAGAAAGAAGGGAGCGTTGCGCGATGGATCGAGGAAAGGCGATGTATCCTTTTGCCGTCGAATTGCCGATTTTCCACTCGAAATCGCCCACCAGCATACTGCGGGTCGAGGCGGAAAAGTGCTGATGTATCTCGGTCCGATAGCGGGTATAGGGATGGAGCGCAAACCAAAGTCGATCCGAGATCACCTGGTTCACGCCTACGCTGATGTGGAGTATAGCCGAGTCGATCAGTCGATTTTCGACATCTGATAGGTCCAGAGACGACCTATCCTTTCTTTCTGGATATTTGGGTACGTTGAACCAGCCATCCAAAAATTGCGAGATCAAATCCCGCGATAGACTGATGAATCCAAATTGAAAAGAAGGCTGGGATTCAACTATAACTCCAGCGACATGATGCAGATAGTCCGGCGCGATAGCGGTTAGATATTTATGATAGCTCATTTCATGGAATGAAGAAAAGAGAACCTGATTGAGATTTTCGACGGTTGGAATCAGCTCTTTTTTGATCCTATCGGCGATCTGTTCCCAAATATTACGAAGCAGCGCATTTTGCTTCTTAGTGAACTCCACCTGCCGAGGGACCATGAGGTCTAACGATCGCTGCTCAATTTGATGGAATGTCGCTACGGGAAGCTCAATATCCTTTTTCGGTTGCCGCGATTTGGCTGCCGGTATATTAATGCTCAGCCATTCGTTGTTGTAATCAGGCAGATCGCTCTCCAGTTTTTGATGGCGTCGGCGAAACACATCCTCGATTTTGATTTCGCAGGGGAGATGTTTTTTCACAATATCCTGCCCACCGATAAATCGAAAAACGCCATATTTCCAAGTAAAAAATTCTCGGACAATCCGTCCCATCTCCTCCTGGATAGACCTGGACATGTTATTCTCGGATACAAGTTCTTCTGACCGCAGCATAGCCGCCAGGGACTGACTATGACGCTCTTCCTCCATCTTCTTCAGTATGCGTTTCAGAACCGAGCCGCGAATCAACCTTTTCTCGATCAAAATTTCTCCCAATCGACGGCGATCGATTGAACTGTTCACATAGACGATTTTATCGTCGTTGATGTAGAGAACCCCGGCTTGCCCTGGTTTTCCCTTTAACATCAAGCAGCCTTTGCGCTTCTCCTTTTGAAAAAATTTTAGAACTTCAGCAACTGTTCCTTCTTGAATGGTCCCTTCAAATCGTAGCATTTGATTTTCCCTTTTTTTAAAGCGTGATCAGAGTAATTTCAATTGTCTTTTTGGCGACCGATTTTTCCGTAACAGCTCGCGAGCATGGGTCTGGATGATGGGGCTGGTCTCATTTCCTCCCAGCATACGGGCAATCTCCCGCTTCCGTTCTCTCTCGTTCAGAGCCACAGCGTGAGTCACAGTCCGCCCCTCATGCTCTTCCTTGTGGATAACGAAATGCTCGTCGCCCATTGTGGCGATAATCGGCAAATGTGTGATGCAGATCACCTGATGTTTTTGTCCCAGACTCCTCATCTTTTGTCCCAACTTTTCCGCAATAGATCCGCCGATACCTGCGTCAGCCTCGTCAAATATCAGAGTCGGAACTGCGTCTACATCAGATAGAACCGTCTTGATCGACAGCATGACCCGGGACAATTCGCCTCCAGACGCAATTTTTGCAAGGGGTTTCGGATCCTCCCCCACATTGGGCGCAATACGAAATTCGGCAAGATCGATCCCCTTTTCCATAGCTCGATAGGTGGATCCGTTTAGTTGAACCGCGCCCTTTTTGTCCAGTTTCTGTCGCACATCTGTCTTGAATCGAGTATTTTCCATACCCAAATCAGCCAGTTGTTGCTCGACCTCTTGATCCAGCTTTTTCGCGGCGACCCGCCGTTTTAAGGAGAGTTTGTTGAATATGTCGGATAATTGGTGCTGCATGCGCTCCAGATTTTTTTCCAGTAGACCCAGTTCATAGTCCCCGCTTTCGATCTCCTCCAGTTGAGCCCGCAGAAGGTCTCGCTTTTTCAATACATCATCCAACGAGTTGCCATATTTTCGGCAAAGGAGATTCAAATCGTCCAGCCGTTTTCGAATCACTTGGATGCGAGCTGGCTCATATTCGACATTGCTCGCGTATCGATTCAGCTCATTATCCAGATCATCCAGATCGATCCATGCGGCGGTCAGCCGCTCCAAGATAGCGGATAGCCGCCCGTCCGCTTCAGTTAGGGGCTCGCATTCCCGGATCAAGAGATTCAAGCGATCAATCAGAGAAGCGTCGTCCTCTTTGATCACGCGTCCCGCCTGATGGGCAAACGCCAACAATTTTTCCGAATTTTCAAGCAACTTCAACTCCGCCTCTGCTGCATCTAACTCGCCTGGCTGGGGGTCAATCAGCTCGATCTCGGAAAGCTGAAACTGAGACAACTCCAGCTTTTCTTGGATTTCTCGCTGTCGGCGTTTCCGATCCTTAAGCTGTCTCGCGTTCCGGATAAATTTTTGATAGAACGCCGATGCCGAGCGGATATCAATCCCTGCGAATCTGTCCAAAATATTCAGATGCTCGTCGATGCGGAACAGGGATTGGTGCGCGTGTTGACCGTGCAGATCGACTAGAAAGCCACCGATCGTTTGCAAGACATTCAGCGTGACCATCACCCCATTGACAAAAGCCCGGCTCCTGCCAGATTTGGAAATACTTCGACGAATTATCAACGTACCCTCGTCGATTTCGATGTCGATTTTTTCTAAAAATTGAAGCAACTCACGCGTTTCCGGAATGGAAAAAATACCCTGGATAACTGCAGACTTTTTTCCTTTTCGGATATGACCGGCTGATGCTCGTTCTCCGAGTAATAGAGATAACGCTCCAATAATTATGGACTTGCCAGCCCCAGTCTCCCCCGTGAAGACGATAAAGCCCGAACTAAATTTCAGTTGGAGCGACGGGATCAAGGCATAATTTTTGATCGATAATTCAAGCAGCATATATCAATCTCATTTGTTTCAATTATTGCCAGTTAGGATCACTTCTTTCTGCACAAAATTTATATTACCGGCTAAATCAATTGATTTGATATTAATAATATGGCGTCCCAATTTCTGATTTCGAACTTGGAGCATAAAATTCCCATTAGTTTCCGGATATACACGCGTTTTGTTGATGAAAACTGAGACGTTCTTCTCTGTGCGACCGGTGACCAGGATCGTTGTTCCATCAATCTTCAGTTCATCCACATCTAAAAAAGGCGGCTCTTTGTCCTCGCTTGCAGAGGGCGGAATTCCAACAATTAGCTCCAGAAAGCGACCTTGACTGGGATTGCCTTTGATCCCGTCTTCGGAGATGGCAATTACTCGCCAAAAATAGCTGCCGTTTAACAGAGAAGTCAGCGTATATTCGGTATCTTCAATCCGGGTTACTTCCTCGACTAAGAAGCCGAAAAGACTGCTAGGTGAGAGTTCCAACTGATAATATTTTGCGCCGTTAACCGGCTGCCAATGGAATGTTATCTTGACATTTTTCAAGCTACGAAAATAGAAATAGGAGTCGTTTTTCGGATCAATTGGTTCCGGAGCGGGCAAAATGTTTTTGATCTGCACTTCTCCCTGACCCACTCCCAAGGAGAAGGCTTTTTGTTGATGAACCGTCACCTTTTGATGGGGCGCGCTCACCTCGGCTTTTCCCTTGTATACCGTCAAATTGGAGGTTCCTTTTGGAGAAAGGGGAGGAGAAACAGCGATGTGCGCCTTAGTGTTCGGCTCCAAGTTTGTGGAAAACGCGGTAGTGATCACGCTCATTCCCGCGCCGTTTTCTTCCTTAGACGCGGTTAACGCCTCGACTTCATTTACATAAACCGTTACTGAAGAGCGTTGTACTTTTTTTTCTGAAACGGATGATCCGACAGTCCGCCCGATCCCAATTTCAATAAGCGCGTTGGGGCGCATGGTCAAACGGTTGCCGTCGTTAAAATGTAGCTCTGCCGTCGCGTCTGTGTAGGTACGAATCAGGTCGCCGCTGGATAGTTGATATCCCGGACTTGCCGGAACCCATTTCAGCTTCCCGGACCTCCTGACCGTCACCTTTCCGGTTGTTGCGGAGATTTGAGCGATCCGGTCGATATCTTCATGCTCAACCGCGGATGAGGAGCCGCTCAGAATGCTTTTCTCTGGAACCGCTTTTTGCGCCAAGATCGGAGCCATTCCGTAGTCGCCCGAGTTTAAAGCGTTCAGCGCGGCTTGATACTTTTCCCGCTGATCTGAGGAACCTTCTTTTTCCAGATATTCCAACTCTTCCAGAACCTTACGCGCGGTCTCCTCGCTAAAGATCGGAATGCGGATAGTTTGTCCCGGAAAAATCAGGTCGGGGTCTTCTATATAGCCGTTGTATTCCATCAATTCCGGCCATAGATGGGGATTATTCAGATAATGGTTTGCCAAATTCCACAGTGTATCGCCGGATTTGACAATCACGATCTGATGATCAAACTGCGCCAGAACCGATCTCGGCGTAAAAATAGAGAGTATCAAAAAAATTATGGGGATAAATGAAAGTCTCACGCGAATCGCCGCCCTCGATTATGCGTTTTTCAGGATTTCGGATTGGGAATCCGACTCGTATCAAAAAATAACGACACCTCTCGGAAAGATAACGAATCCTCCTCAAAATGTCAAGAATTTAGCTACTGAATCAATCGAGATTACGCGAATATCAGCACTGGGCAGCGACCATAAAAAAGCAAATATTCGTTCACATAGAGCAAGGAAAATTCTTGTTGACAAGCCAGAACAAAATTTGTAACATATGCAGAGATGTGAAGCGGCAGTAACGGCGTACATATTTTAGGCAATTGGAATCTGATATTTTCGAACTAAGAAAGAGAGGTCTGATTATGTTTCTTGCTCCTTTAAATTATGATCGTTTTTTCCGGAAGGTCTTTTCAGATCCACGGATTTCCAAAGCATTCCTGGAAGATTTTCTTGGAGTTACCATTGACAAAATCGAGCTAATGCAGGATAAGATCCGCAATTTTACCGATGAATCGGTCACAGTTGAGTTTGACTTTCGCTGTAAAATTTCCGGCAACTATGTGATTATCGATATGCAGCAGTGGTATAAGCCGGACATCACGCAGCGGTTTTATCTGTATCATGCCCTGAACAGTGCTCTGCAATTAGAAAATATGCCAAAGATCAGTACCCCTATAAAAGGGAAACCTGGCAAAATGCGAAAAATTCGTGATTACCGAATATTAGATCCTGTTATTACGCTGATCTGGCTTGTTGACGACGCGCTGCGTTTTAAAGAGGACTATGCGGCTTATGCCATGGCTCCCGAATGTGTCATGGAGTTTATCCGCAGCAAACAGTTGTGGCGTCGCGCCGACATTGTCAAGCTGCTCCAAGAGCGCGAGCGCGTTCTGCGCACGATGGACAAAAGCGCGCGTCATTTGGACTTTTTGCCCAAGAATCGTTTGGTTTTCATGCTGCAGAAAAACATAGTCGGAAACGAGAAACTGGCTCCATATCGGCGCTGGTTTCAATTTGCCGCAAAAACGCGCAACCGGAAAAATGTGGAAACCGATTTCAGCGGCTTTAAGAATGACGAGATATTTGAAGAAATGATTCGCCGCTTAATGCGCTCTGCTTTGACAGAAGAAGACCTCCGTTATATCGAGGATGAGGATGAATATTGGTCAGAGGTTCGACGGTATGAAGCGGGCGTTTATATTGATGGGCGGAAAGAAGGAATTGAGGTAGGTATTGAGCAAGGCATGCTGTACGAAGCTCGGGAAGCTGTTATCGATAATTTGGCATCCCGCTTCGACGATGTTCCCGAATCTGTTTTGACCGGGATTAACGCTATGAGCGACGTGACTCGGCTGAAACAATTACGCAAGGACGCGCTTAAAGCCGATTCCCTTGAAACCTTTGTGGAAAAATTATGAGAATATTCGACAAACATTATAATCAACAAGTGCTTGACAAGCCGAAAAGAGAGGGATCCTCATCTTTCCGCGTGTATTTGACGTGTTTAACGAAGCGTCCCCTCACTGATCATATCGATCAAATCAACTACGTCCTGAATATCTAAAGCGCCGTCGCCATTTATATCAGAAGCAATAAATTGTACTGAATCTGGTAATAGCGTATCCTCAAGGATATAGTCTTGCAGCAGACAGACATCCAGGTTGTTAGCAATGCCGTCGCCATCCACGTCTCCTTCCCGACGCTCTACGAGAACAGTCACGACATCCGAATCGAAAAGCCCGCCGGGATCGGTCACGGTAAAGGTCAACTCTTCCTCTCCTGTCCACCATGCCGCATTGAGGGAACCAGCGCAGTGAGTCAGTTCGATGTATTCCGTAATCGCTGAGATGCGGCACCGACTCGGCTCGGACAGATCGATAACCAGGTTGTTATTTCCGGTAACCGACCAGCTCAGTTCATCGATCGAATGATTCTCGTCCGCGACATAATTCGTCAGATCGATCTCAAGTGTATCGCCGAGATAAAACATGGTGTCTGGGATATCGGCACACACCGGCGCGGATGATGAGACTAATATATCCACCTGAGCCGGCTGACTTATCAAATCGCCGTCGCTTACACGAAAGGTGAAAAAGTCGGATCCAGAATATCCTGTATCAGGGGTATAGGTTACCTTTGCAGAAGTAGAGGAGGTGACGTTCACAGGACTCATATTTCCATGCTGTGGATGACCATAGATGGCAAAAGTAAGGATATCCTCATCTACATCAAAACCGGTGAGGGTCAGTTCGACCGCCCTGTCTTGCATGGTGGCTCCGGTCAGGGCATAGGCAACTGGCGCGTCGTTGATATTGGTTACTTCGATAACCACGTCGGCAGTGTCGCAGCATGTCTCGTCGCACACGGAGTATCGTATCGCATCGGCTCCGACCTCTTGATTATATGGAAAATTCTGATTCGGGGTATAAACAATATTTGGTAGATCGCCGTTATACACGCCCTGATCCGGCCCCTCTATTATGCTGAATATGAGCGGATCGCCATCTGGATCATCAGCACTCAGAATGATATTCTGCGAATTGTCCTCGTCTATATCAAGAGCTTGACTTATAGCAATCGGACAATCCGGGATCGGATTTACAACGATCCGCACCATGGCTGGAGGACTGTCGAGGATATCGTCTGACACCACAAAAATAAAGCTGTCCGCGCCCCAAAAATTCGGGTTCGGAGTATAGACGACCCGACCAGTCTGCGTATCTATCGTCGCCTGCCCAGAGTCTGGAAGTATAACCATCTGATAGGTCAGCTCATCCCCATCAACGTCAGAGGCCGGCAGTTGAATCTCCAGCTCGGCGTCCTCGTCAATGACAACGCTCGTGTCCCCCGCAACCGGAGCATGGTTTCCAGGATCATTGACACGGATTGTCACCCGAGTCTCTTGGCTGTCCAACGATCCGTCGTTGACCTTGAAATCGAACCAGACGAGTCCGGTAAATCCCTGTGGCGGGATGTAGGAAAGTTCGGGCGACCCCTCGCAGGAATTTAACTCACTGCCATCTTGACAGCGCAATTCACCGCCAGCGTTAACCTCGTCATTATGAGGGAGCGATGTGATAATAAACGTGATATCCGCGCCTTCCGGATCTTCTCCGGTCAGAGTAATCTCAACGGAGATACCCCGATCTGTTACGAGGTCTTGGGGATGCGCAATCGGCGAATCATTCACAAATCTGACCGTTACATAGACCGCCGCAGTATCGCACGCGCTGCTATCGTCGCACACGAGAAAGAGGAACGCGTCTTGACCGGAAAACTCAAGGTTGGGCGTATATTCTGCCAAGCCGGTTGAATTTTCGATCTCCACCTGTCCCGAATCCGGCGGGTCGATCATCTCAAAAAGAAGCGCGTCGCTGTCAATATCCGAAGCCGTTAGTTGAATATTCAGAACCGTATCCTCATTTGTGATCACTTGCTGTGAATTAGCGACCGGCGGATCGTTGATCGATCTGACTGTCAAAGAAACAGTTGCCGGTTGGCTATCGATCTGCCCGTCGTTTGCCACGAAACGAAATTCATCGAAGCCGTGATAATTGGGATCTGGTCGATATATAATGGACTCGTCGCGCGGATCGGATTCGAGCCCCCCATAATCAGGGCCGTCAACGATCCGATAGGCCAGTTCATCCCCGTCAATGTCCGAAGCCGTCAGTTGAATATTCAGAACCGTATCCTCATCTGTGCTCACTTGCTGTGAATTAGCGACCGGCGGATCGTTCACATTATGGACGGTAACGATCACGACAGCGGTATCGCACTCGCTTCCGTCGCACGCGGTAAACTCAAATTGATCCACTCCCTCGGGCTGTTCGTATGGATAATCTTGGGTCGGCGTGTAGGACAAATTGTCAGGCGAATCGCCATGTATCGCGCCATGTTCGGGAGAAGTGATTATTGTATAGATGAGGATATCTCCATCTATATCGCTCGCGTCCAGAGTGATATTTACCGACTCATGCTCATCGGTATCAAAAGCTCCGCCAGAGGCAACCGGTGGATCGTTGAGGTTCTGCACCCCAATGGCGACGGTTGCGGGCTGACTCGTATAGAGACCGTCGTTTACAGTAAACATGAGAGAATCCATGCCGACTGTCTGTTCGTATGGGAAATTTTCTGTAGGCGTATAGATCAGATCAGGCGCGTCGCCGGTCAACACTCCGTGGTTTGGAGGATGGATCACAGCAAATTCGACCGGATTTCCGTTCGGATCATGTCCGGTCAACATCAGGGGGATGGAGCCGTCTTCAAGCGCAGTGTAGCTGGAGTCATGCGCAATAGGCGGAATATCTCCCAAGATCACCAGCAAATCAAATTGCGCGGGATCGCTGTCCTCAAGAAGATCGCTGACAAAAAAGGTGAAACTGTCCAGCCCCACATAATCCACGTCTGGATCATACAGAAAGCGATTCGGCGAGCCGTTCTGCGTGAGCGCGCCGTGCTGCGGCTGTGTGACCGTATAGGCAAGCGGATCGCCGTCTACATCTTGCCCGTCAAGCTCGATGATCAGATTGACGTTTCTCACCGTACTATCGCGGCCCGCGTGGGCTGTGGGAAAATCGTTGACCGGATTGACGGTAATGGAAACCGTATCAATATCGCATGCGCCGCTATCGTCGCAGGCATAAAAAAGAAAGTTGTCCGGTCCGTGAAAATTTTCATTCGGAATATAGATCAAGTTATCAAAAGTATCGCCATTTAGTTGTCCGAAACTCGGCGACTCCCATTGATATGAGAGTGTCTCGCTGTCGATATCTGAAGCCGTCAGTTGAATCTCCAGATCGATATCCTCATGTGTGCTCACTTGCTGTGAATTAGCGACCGGCGGGTCGTTAACCGGATCGACAGTGATAGAAACCGTATCAATATCGCACGCGCCGCTATCATCGCACACACGAAATAGGAACTGATCCTGACCAAAAAAGTCGGGATTCGGAGTATATGTCGCCATACCG
Source organism: Candidatus Cloacimonetes bacterium 4572_55 (assembly GCA_002084765.1). Classification (GTDB taxonomy): domain Bacteria; phylum 4572-55; class 4572-55; order 4572-55; family 4572-55; genus 4572-55. The sequence continues at coordinate 35,327 of NBMB01000010.1, forward strand.
GTCGATGCGTTGAATATCACCGCCTGTCCGCGCGTGGGATTGACTATTTCGTAAACAAGGACGTCGCTGTCGATATCTGAAGCCGTCAGTTGAATATCCAGATCCGTATCCTCATCTATGCTCACTTCCTGTGAATTCGCGACCGGCGGATCGTTTATCGAATTCACAGTAATGGAAACCATCGCAGTATCGCATGCGCCGCTATCGTCGCAGGCATAAAAAAGAAAGTTGTCCAGTCCGTGAAAATTTTCATTCGGAGTATAGACCAGGTTATCAAAAGTATCGCCATTCAGTTGTCCGAAATTCGGCGACTCCCATTGATATGAGAGTGTCTCGCTATCAGCGTCCGAAGCCGTCAGTTGAACCTCCAGATCGATATCCTCACCGGTCTCAATAGATTGCGCATCAGAGACTGGAGGGTCATTAACCGGATCGACAGTGATAGAAACCGTATCAATATCGCACGCGCCGCTATCGTCGCACACACGAAATAGGAATTGATCCTGTCCAAAATAGTTGGGATTCGGGGTATATGTCGCCTGACCAGTCGAGTTGTTGATCTCCACTTGCCCCGAGTCCGGCGGGTCGATCATCTCATAAAAGAGAGTATCGCTGTCGATATCTAAAGCCGCTAGTTGAATCTCCAGATAGGTATCTTCATCTGTGCTCACTTGCTGTGAATTAACGACCGGCGGATCGTTGATCGGATTTATAAGAATCGTCACCGTAGCTGGATCGCTGTCAAATATATGATCCCGGGCGCGGAAACGAAAGCTGTCAGTCCCGTCATAATTGTCATCCGGGGTATAGGTTGCGACGCCAGTCAGGCTATTGATATCCACCTCTCCATGTTGCGGGTGGGGCGTGTGCAGAAAAAAGGTCAGCGAATCGCCGTCGCCGTCGTGGGCAGTCAGAGAAAATTGAGCGGTTCCATCTTCATCCAATGTGATCGTAGTATCCTGCGCGATTGGCTGTTGGTTGCCGCCTTCGCTGATATTGATCGTGATGAGTGCCGGATCACTGTTCAGATCGCCATCGTTTGCGACAAAGCTGAACTGATCAAGTCCCGAATAGTTCTGATCTGGCGTATAGACGATATTGGGCGAGGTTCCGGTCAACGCTCCATGTGTTGTACTATCCTGAATCACATAAGTAAGCAAGTCGTCTTCAGAGTCAAAAGCGGTCAATGTGATCGCTATGGTCGTGTCCTCTACCATGTTGATACTCTGACCCTCAGCCACAGGAGGATCATTGACGCCGGTTATGACGATGTGCACCTCTGCTGTATCGCAACTAATAGAATAATCGCATACTTGAAAAAGAAAATCGTCGATCTGCTCTTCGCCTGTATCCAAAAAGTGGGATTCTGGCGTATATATCCAATTTTCAGATGATTCGCCCGGCTCGCGACTCAATGTCCCGAATTCAGGCGCGGCGTCCCGGACAATGCTATAGGAAAGGCTATTGCCATCTGGATCAGAGCCGGACAGCGTGATGGATAAAATCGCATCCTCATTTGTTACAACAGCTTGCGAATCAGCTATCGGCGGGTCGTTATCTGGATAGATCCGAACCGTAACCACTGTGGTATCGCACGCGCTGCTATCGTCGCACGCGCTGAATCTGAATATGTCTTGCGCGGCAGGTTGTCCAAAAGGGATGTGTGGGAAATTTTCGCTCGGCGTGTAGGTGAATATGGGGAGCGCGGAAACATCGACACTCCCCGAGTCTGGTAGATCGACAATCTGATATGACAGAAAATCGCTGTCGATGTCGCTGGCAAAAAGAGTATCCGAAACCGGAGTATCTTCATCCGTTGTCACTTGCAACAACAGGGCGATCGGCGGGTCATTGATCGGATTGACTGTAATAGAAACCGTCGCTGTATCACACGCGTTGTGGTCGTCGCACACCTCGAACATAAATTGATCTGTCCCGTAAGTATTGGCTTCCGGGCTATAGGTGGTTCGAGACGGGATCCCGATCAAACTTGACAAGGAGCCGAGGACGGGCGGAGGTCCGACAATATTTTGTGTCAATCGAATGCTGTCGCTGTCGATATCGGAAACGTAAAGCGTGATCATCCGGCTATTGTCCTCAAGAACGCTGACGTCCTGATCCTCCGCTACCGGCGGGTCGTTAACCGGATTGACAGTGATGGAAACCGTCGCAGTATCGCACGACCCGCTATCGTCGCAGGCATAAAAAAGAAAGTTGTCTGATCCGCGAAAATTTTCATTCGGAATATAGGTCAAGTTATCAAAAGTATCGCCATTCAGTTGTCCGAGATTCGGCGACTCCCATTGATATGAGAGTATCTCGCTATCGATATCCGAAGCCGTCAGTTGAATCTCCAGATCCGTATCCTCATCTGTGCTCACTTGCTGTGAATTAGCGACCGGCGGGTCGTTAACCGGATCGACAGTGATAGAAATCGTATCAATATCGCACGCGCTGCTATCGTCGCACACGAGAAATAAGAATTCATCCTGACCAAAATAATCGGGACTCGGAGTATATGTCGCCATGCCGGTCGATGTGTTGGTTATTGTCGTCGTCCCCGAATTTGACTGATCGATAATTTCATAAGAGAAGCTATCGCTGTCGATATCTGAAGCCGTCAGTTGAATATCCAGATCTGTATCCTCATCTGTGCTCACTTGCTGTGAATTAGCGACTGGCGGATCATTGATCGGATTGACCGTAATGGAAACCGTCGCAGTATCGCACGCGCTGCTATCGTCGCACACGAGAAATAAGAATTCATCCTGACCAAAATAATCGGGACTCGGAGTATATGTCGCCATGCCGGTCGATGCATTGGTTATTGTCGTCGTCCCGGAATCCGGCGGATCGATAATTTCATAAGAGAAGCTATCGCTGTCAATATCTGAGACCGTCAGTTGAATATTCAGATACGTATCTTCGTCTGTGCTCACTTGCTGCGAATCAGCGACCGGCGGATCATTGATCGGATTGACCGTAATGGAAACCATCGCAGTATCGCACGCGCTGCTATCGTCGCACACACGAAATAGGAACTGATCTTCGCCGAAAAACTCAGAACCTGGACTATATGTCGCCTCGCCTGATGCGTTGGTTATTGTCGTCGTCCCCGAATTTGACTGATCGATAATTTCATAAGAGAAGCTATCGCTGTCGATATCTGAAGCCGTCAGTTGAATATCCAGACCCGTATCCTCATCTGTGCTCACTTGCTGCGAATTAGCGACCGGGGGATCGTTTATGGAAACAACTGTGATCGTGACATACTGAGTCTCTGTCGAATCCACCCCTCCATGCTCAGTCCCACCGTTGTCGCGTAACACCACAGAAACCGTGACGATTCCGTGGAAGTTTTGCGCGGATGTGTATGTGAAATCGCCGGTTGTTTCAGTGATTTCGATTGCGGGCTGAACGGAGAAAAGTCCTGCATAGTTTCCAGTCAACTCGAAGGTCAACTCCTGGTCCGATTCGTTAGCGGAGATGTTCATCGCCCAACCCGCGAATGTCTGCTCACCCTCGTCTTCGTAGCTTACCAGATTAGTATTCCCCATTTCAAATTCTGGCGGGTCATTAACCGAGCCGACCTGGATTATCACCGTGTCAATGGCGGATGTGTCTCGACAGTCCCAGACAAAAAAGGTGAGAAAATCTCGTCCGAAAAAACCCGAAGTCGGTGTGTATGAAAGATTTGGAACTTCTCCAGATAGAGTGCCATATCCGGGAGATGTCACAAGCCAAAATCCTATAGCGTCGTTTTGTGGGTCCGACGCGGTGAGGATGATTTCAACATCAGAAGTATCTTCCGGCAATTCCACGAACAGGGAGTCAGGGATCGGCGGGGTATTGAATCGAGTCGCGTCCAGCATGAGTTTGGAGTAAAAATATCCCTCGAATATTTCCATATTTCCAGTTCCATTTGGCATATAAGTCGGCGTCGCGTTCTCAATAATCTCATTGCAACTGCTGTCGCAAATCGCAAAACTCATGGTATCGCCTACGGTATAACCAGGCAGAATGATCGGACTAGTTATTTCTCTCCACGCCGCTATTGCCAGTGTGTCGCGACCTGCGTATCGTTTTGCTCCCACGCACAGAGTGCCGTCATAAACCGCTATCACATCTCCGATCTCCAAGGATTCGTCGTTCAAAGTGGGATCAATCACAATGACGGGATAGGTCGTTCCTGTGCCTGATGTGAAGCTGAAACATCCGACATTATCCCGCAATGTTCCAGACTCTGTTTCCGACGAGACACCATATCGATCCGCGTAAGAGCCGTCTAAGAGTTCTCTCACATCCTCTATTTCCAGCAATTCAGGGCTTATACCCGGCGGAATCGAGAAGGAAAATTTCGAAGGTTCCTCAGCCTGCGCGCCCGAAAAAAAGATGAGAGACGCGGTGAATATAGAAATAAGCAGAAAGATATGAGGAGCGGATATCCCACGAAAATGTATCGATCTCATAATTACCCCCTAAATTTGATTACAGTTCGATCCACAGATTACAAAGAAGATGGATTATTCAGGCTATTTTTAGAGAACTATCGACGTATCAACTGCTTGCAGTCCGTGAAGCCGGGAGCGGTAAGCCGCAGGAGATAGACGCCTTTTCCAGCGATCTGACCGAATCGATTTTCTCCGTTCCACGGAATGTTGTGCAAGCCAGCACTGAATTGACTATTGGCGAGTGTGTGGATCTGGCGACCCGTGATATCGAATATATCGATTTTTACAGGCGCGGATTGGGCTATCTGGAAGCGGATTGCGGTTTGTTTACAAAACGGATTGGGATAATTTTGCCATAATACATTTTGATTTTCCTGAATAGATATTGATTCCTCAATACTAAGCACATCGATTGTAAATGTTTTTTCATACGTTTGTTCAAAACTGTCCGCGGTCTGCACCCGGATCGAGAGAGTTTGGGAGTCGAATCCGATGACCTGGGCGGTTGTCAGTTCATCGCCCACAATTTGGAACAAGTCGTTGTCGTGGTCTCCCTCGCCGTGGGCAAGACTATAGGCAAAGGTCTCGCATCCATCTGGGTCTATCGTGATAAAAGAGCCGACAATTGTCCCGATCGGGGAATCTCCGTTCAGCTCCAGATTGATCAGATAGATGTTTGTGGGAGGGCAGTTTGGCTCGAATTCAGCGTTCAGATAAATTTTTGTATAAATCCCGAATCCGAATGTGCTGTCTCCGATCTCATACGTTGCCGCCGCGTCAAAAATTTCGTCGCAGCCCGTGTCGCAAATCTTAAAAGTCATGGGATTTCCAGGCGTAAAGCCGGGAAGATCTACCGGAGGATCGCCCTCCCAAGCGGTCAACGAGAGGTTATATTCCCCATCGTATGCAACGGCTCCAACGCACAGGGTATCGTCGAATACTGCGATCACATCCCCGACAGAAATCGGACAGTTGTTCACGTCAACGCCGCCTATCACGATCGGGTAAGGAATGCCTGTTTGAGCAAACTCAAAGCAGGGTGTCTGGGCAAAAGCGTTCATAACTGAGGTCAGCCAGATGTAACAACTCAGAATGAATATCCGTTTCCACATACTTTCTCCTTGGCTCCTAAAATTAAGGACTTTGGAAAAGTGATTACCAAAGCCCCAATCTAATCAATATCTATCGGAAATTCAACAATAAATTTCGCTCCATTTTTCAGGGAGCTTTCACACCATACTTTTCCCTCCATAGCTGTGGTAAATTTTTTTGCAAAATAGAGACCCAGACCTGAGGAACGCTCACCGCCAGTGGGAGTCGCGCTGAGGCGACAATGCTTACCGAACAGTTTTTCCTTGTCTTTATTGGTCAAACCCGGACCTTGATCTTCTACCTCACAACGGATGAAATCGCCCTTTTTCATCACACGGACAAAAACCTGCTTTCCGCAAGGCGAGTATTTGATCGCGTTTGAGATAAGATTATCCAAAATCTGAAGCAACCAGTTGGAATCAGCCTGCATTCGGTAACTGACTGCCGAGCTGGAATATTCCAAAGACATGTGCTTTTGTTCCGCCATCGGCATATTTTTCGCTACTGCTTTTTGCGCAATCTGGGACAAATCAACAGGATTGATCTGAAATATATTTTTTCCTTGATCAAGCTGGCTTGCATTCAAAATGTTGATAATCAGGTGATGTATCTGGTCTGAGCTTACCTTGACTTCTTTGAGAAGATTGTCGACTTTTTTCAGGGCGTCACGCGCATCTTTTTTCAAAATATCTTGAATCAGTTCGGTATAAATCATCACAGCAGTCAACGGATTCTGAAGGTCATGCCCCATGAGTCCGATCAAATCTTTTTTGTTTTGATTTTCACGCGTTAACTCTTCGACTTGATTCATCAAGTCCTCATTTTGCCTCTGGAGTTTTTCGGTCTGCTCCTGTACCGCCTTCTCAAGTCGATGGCGGTCAGGATCTTGGCTCAAATAGAGACGGATCACGCGTGAGCTATTGGAACCCTTATGCCACGAATAATTTTTTGCGGGAGAACTCTTCAAATAGGATGCGCCTTCTTTGATAACAACCATTCTCCAATTAGAGCCGTCCGCATCGTCATGTGCGATGACTTCTTTGGGTTGAGGTGCTTCCATTTTATAAAGAATTGCATTGCTCATCTTTATGATTTCCTTTTTATTATGATTTCCCTTTTATTTTTATAAGATATTGGTTTGATATTAATATTAATATCAATTTAAAATCAAAATTAACGTTTCTATCACAGCACTCACGATTTTGCGATTGATTCGTTTTAACCTATCGAAATCGCTTGAAATCGCTTGAAATCGTCGTCAACTTCAAGCGAAGCAAAGCGTTTTCTGATAGTCTCCATTCCATATTCGAGTGCCACCAAACTGGAAATAACCAGAATGTAGGTAAAAGCCAAACAAAAATTGATCAAAAATTTCAAATAAGCAGACATCCCTTCCTCCTTTTTTTAAAAAAATCATATCTTGATTCGAGTCGAAACGCTTAGGTATTTTCCAACAGATTCTATCCCGTATTCAAGAATAACCAAACCAAAAATAATCAGGATGTGAAATAATGTCAGAAAAGAATTTGCCAAAGATTTTGAATACGCGAACATTTTCTCCTCATCTTTCTTGAAAATATTCAAGCTACGTACAGGTTAGTTAATTCGCTGTTCCTATTTTATCAAAACGGACGACACGGAAAATTGCTAAAAAAAATATGTTGATTTTGGAATTTTTTTTTATGTAACCTCAAAAAGATGCCCCAGCATGGCGAATCGGGATGATTACACTTGCATTTACAGCGTCGATGCAATAGATTTCGTATCTATTCAGAGAAAGCCGCGACATATCCTTATTCACACGTTTCTCTAAAAAAGGAGTCCACATGCCGCCAAGTAATTATGACACTTTGTCCGCGACTGGCGCAAAATTCAATCGACTGCTTTATAACCAATCTCTCGCTTTATTGACCGATCTCTACCAAATCACAATGGCTTACGGTTATTGGAAGACCGGCATGTCCGAGAGAGAAAGCGTATTTCATCTCTTTTTTCGCAAAAATCCTTTCAAAGGGGGATTTAGTGTTGCTTGCGGATTGGAAACGGTTATCGACTATCTGGATCATTTCCAATTTGCTCAATCGGATTTGGAGTATCTCGCGACATTGACCGGCAACGATACCAGGAAGCTATTTGACGACGGTTTTTTGAATTATTTGAAAAAACTCTGTTTTGCCTGCGATATAGACGCGATTCCAGAAGGTGCTGTTGTCTTTCCCCACGAACCGCTTATCCGCGTCCAAGGTCCCTTGATCCAGTGCCAACTTCTGGAAACAGCTTTGTTAAACATGATCAATTTTCAGACGCTCATTGCCACAAAGGCGGCTCGCGTCTGCATCGCCACACAGAGTCAGCCCGTTTTGGAATTTGGCTTGCGTCGGGCGCAGGGAATCGACGGCGGGATCACTGCCGCGAGAGCCGCGTATATTGGCGGATGTTCCTCGACCTCGAACGTGCTGGCTGGCAAGATATACGATATTCCGGTAAGAGGTACGCACGCCCACAGTTGGGTCTTATGTTTCGACCGAGAGATCGACTCCTTTCGCGCTTATGCCGACGTCATGCCCAACAATTGCGTCTTTTTGGTTGATACCTATCACACGCTGGAGGGCGTCAAAAATGCGATTGTTGTGGGCAGAGAATTGCGGGAACAGGGCTTTGAGATGGTGGGGATTCGGCTGGACTCCGGGGACTTGGCATACCTGAGCATAGAGGCTCGCAAGCTGCTGGATCACGCGGGATTCCCAGACGCCAAGATTGTCGCAAGCAATGATCTTGATGAACAATTGGCAGAGAGTCTGAAGAATCAAGGTGCCAAAATCGATCTGTGGGGGATCGGCACAAAGCTGATAACGGCTTATGAACAACCCGCGCTCGGCGGAGTGTATAAGCTGTCTGCGATCCGCTCGTCTGAAACCGAATGGCATCAAAAAGTCAAGTTGTCCGAACAGTACATCAAGGTATCGAATCCGGGCATACAGCAGGTGCGGCGCTATTATGATGAGAGCGAAAATATTGCGGATGTTATATACGACGTCCATACGGACTTAAGTCAGGGCTGCGTCATGGTGGATCAGTTGAATATGACTCGGCGCAAAAGCATCCCAAAGGATACTAAATGGACGGACTTGCTGGTGCCAATTTACCGAAAAGGAAAGCGGGTCTATGACTCTCCTTCAATCCATGAGATCCGAGGGCACACCTCGACAAACCTCTGCCGGTTTCATAGCGGAATAAAACGGTTTCATAACCCGCATCAATATCCTGTCGGAATAGAAAAATCGCTCTTTGATATGAAAACGGAGCTGATTTTGAAAGCAAGGAGGTTGGAGAAGTAAGCGATCCGGGTTATTGGGTTATCTAAGCGCGGGTCTGGGGCAGATTATCGGTCCGCAGATTACGCAGATTATCGCAGATTAAGAATTGGGAGGGTTGCTATGAGAAAGTTGGTTTCTTTTATTATTTGCGTTATCATAAGTTTGGCGGCAAATTTGGCGTTCAGCGCGGTTAGCGATTATACATTTTCGGCTTCCGGGGGAACATTTACCCCATTAAGCGGGGCAACCGCTTTGGATGCTATCGAAGACGATGACGAGCTATCCGCCGCAATACCGATCGGCTTTACTTTTGTCTATGACAGATCGAGTTATTCCAATGTAAAAGTCTCTTCCAACGGCTGGCTAACCTTTAACACAGGTGCCAGCGGAAACGAGAACAGCAATAATCTCGATTTCAGTACCACCTCTATCAGACCGCTCGTAGCACCATTATGGGACGACCTTGATGGACGGGCATCGTCGATTTCAACTGCGTCTTATATAACTGACGGCACTCCCGGTAGCCGGGTCTTTACAATGGAATGGCTGAACTGGGAATGGGGATATAATTCAGGCGACGGCGTACTATCCTTTCAGGTAAAATTATACGAGGCTGATGGGAAAATCGAGTTTATCTACCGTCAGGAATCTGATTATGTGTCTAACGGCTCCGCATCTATTGGGATAACAAGCGCAGGCACAGGGAATGGTAATTTTATATCTCTGGACAGTGCCGGAACATCCCCTAATGCAAGCTCGACTAACGAGACGTCCAAACCGGCAACCGGCCAGGTTTATGCTTTTACTCCGCGACCTTATGTCAACCAACTCACCGCGGACGCCACGGTCCTTGCCGGTCAATCGTTCAACTATTTTATGGAAATCGTCAATACCGGTGCTGGCGACGTCTTTGATCTGAGCCTAACCGGCGGCAGTTGGACTTATGCGATCCGCAATAAGGGTGATACGGCTGACATAGCCACAATAGCACTCAATTCCGGCGATAAAGATACGGCTATTGTGAAAGTCACGGTTCCCGGCGGTGCGTCGTGCAGTGAAGCGGATACAGTGAAATTCAAGGCAGTGTCTCAAAGTGACGAGTCCGTATCTGACAGCACCTATATTGCAACCGGGGCGCTGACTGCCATCTCGTCATTTCCTTATATCCAAAATTTTGACGGATGGGCTGATATGACAGGAAGTATTTCAGGATGTCAAACATCGATACCGGTCAGTGACTGTTGGACCAATGACAGTTCGGATGATAATGACTGGATCCCGCGGACCGGCAGTACATCCTCCTCCGGCACCGGGCCCCCAGATGATCACACCGGCGGCGAAAATTACGTATACACCGAAGCGTCATCTTGTCATGATCATACCGCCAATCTGCTGAGTCCCCCATTTGACTTTAGCGGCCAAACAGCGATTGAATTGACATTTTGGTATCACATGTACGATTTGTCCGGAAGCGGTATGGGTCGCTTACGCGTCGATTTCTATTACAATGGTGCCTGGCATAACGGTATGACCACCAATTGGAATGGCGCGCTCGGCGATAGTCTCTCCGGCAACCAGGGAAATGTATGGCATAAAGCGACAACAGACATCTCGGCAGCCGCTAACGATAGTAATGCCCAAATCAGATTTTGCGGTCTGACCGGCGACAGCTATAGCGACATGGCAATAGACGACGTCCGCATCGCAGAACCGCTTGCAAACGATTTTTCCGCCTTATCTCACGACCAGAACAGTGCCTCCATGCCCGATACCACAGTTGCGGCGAACACTCCGGTTAATCTGCGTATTGTGGTTCAGAACCTGGGGACAACCGCGCAAACCAGTCAGGTCGGGTGGTGGCTCGCGGATGATCATGGCACGACCGGCACGGCAACAACTGCAAATTTGGCTAAGAATGAGATGGACACGCTATCATTCTCGCCCTGGACCCCGACTGCCGGCGGAGTCTATAGCCCTCGAGTTTTTTAGCGAACTCCCTAATGACGGGGATACGAGCAATGATACGACCACAGTGCAGGTTATCGTATGCGCTCCTGAGACGCCATGTATCACGCAAGGCTTTGAGGGAGTCTCTGACTTGCCGGGGTGTTGGACTCTGGAAAACGTGAATCAGGACAGCCAGACCTGGGCAACCTCTATTTAAGGTGCTCACACAGGAGATCAATCCGTGCGGATGCGGTTCGGCAGCGAGTCTTTTCCAGCCGATGGCTGGTTGTATAGCCTGCCTGTCATATTATCCGCGGATTCCACGTATAAAGTCGGGTTCTATTACAAACCGAGCCACGGAAGTGCTGTTCAGGATTTATCCCTCTGGGTCGGAACAGCCTCCAGCGCAGCGGTCATGACCACCGGTGACAGCCTGTGGTATCAGCAATTACCAATACGGATTACAACGAGACTGACGTGCGTTTCAGACCCGCGGCAAGCGGCGTCTATTACTTTGGCTGGCATTGCTTCAGCAATCTTAGCGGAGATGCGTATAGTATGTTCATGGATGATATTTCGATATGCACGGTCGTTACTCAACATGACTATGCCACACTCTCCAATGCCCTGGACAGCCGTTCCATGCCCGATACCACGGTGGCAACCGGCAGCGCAGTCACATTCCGTATTGTGGCACTTAACGGGGGTATGACCACGGAATCCAGCCCCATCCAATGGACATGCAGCACCGGAACCCCCACATCGGATTCGGATGAAAACACCCCGTCTTTGGCTCCGAATGATACGGAGTACCATATATTCGCGCCGGACTGGATCGCTCCTGGCACGCCCGGAGAATATACGGTCAAATTTTTTACTGCCCTGGGAACAGATGAAGACCCCTCGAATGATACGACCACAGTACAGATTACGGTCGTCCAATCCTATCCGACGCCATATACCCAAAATTTTGACGACTCGTATCCGCCGACTGATTGGTATGAAGCAATTGGCAACCCGCCTCCCCCGGTACCTGGCTCGAGTTCCTGGGCAAAATCCAATAATTTTGCAAATGACGGGATCAGCAGCCCGGGCGCGGTAATGAACGTCTATGGCACGGATCGGGACTGGTTAATATCACCCCTCATCAACCTGGGAAGCAGTGCCTGTAAATTGACGTACAAAGTTGCTGTGACGGATGATTATGACAGCGATCCTGAGACAATGGCTGCCGAGGATACAGTTTTTGTGCTTATTTCTACGGATGGCGGAATTACTTGGGATAAAAATCAACGCATTACCTTGTATACGAATACGAATTCCCCGCCCAATAGCGGCCTGATCCAGAGCTTCAGTCTATCGGCGTACACAGGATATGCCCGATTTGCTTTTTTTACTGTCGGAGCCGGAGAATCGCCAGACATGGACATCCACTTCGATGATTTTCAGGTCCAGGAAATTGTCGACGACGACTTTGGCGTATTATCCCATGCCCGGAACAGCGCCTCCATGTCCGACACCGCGTTTGTCCTGGCTGGCTCTGAGATCGATCTGTATATTGTGGCAAAAAATTTTGGGACAAATGCCCAGAGCAGCGACGTCGGTTGGCGGCAGGCAGGCGATCATGGCGTGAGCGGCTCGGCAACAACCGCATCCCTGGCGTTGTTTGAAGCGGACACCCTGGCATTTTCAGCCTGGACCGCGCCGTCCACCGCGGGAACCTATACTCTGGAGTTCTTTACCCAACTTCCCGGCGATGCAGATCATAGCAATGACACGACCATTGTGCATGTGGGTGTGGTAGAGTCGATATCGATATTTCCGTGGACAGAAGATTTTGAAACATTTACCCCGTGCGGAGGAACGGTGTGTCTCAATAACTCGACCTGCATCGATGAGATGGCGAATGATTGGCAAAACGACGCTTATAACGATGATACGAATTGGCGTATCGATTCGGACGGAACACAGAGCAATACCACGGGTCCGTCCCAGGATCATAACCCAGGAAGCGGCGACGGTATTTATTTATACACCGAGGCCTCCGGGTGTACTGAAAATGATGAAGCGCATCTGGTCAGTCCCTATTTCGATTTTACGACTTCATCCGCCCCCCGGATGTCTTTTTGGTATCACATGTACGGTGCCAGTATGGGTGAATTGCACATTGACCTCTATTATGCCGGTTCGTGGCATAATGACGTCACGGCTGCCATATCCGGGCAGCAGCAATCCGGATCCGATGAGGCGTGGCTGGAACGAACGGTCGATCTGATCGACGTCGGGGGCATGAACAGCACCCGGTTTCGGTTCAGAGGAATTCGCGGAGATAGTTCTTATAGCGATATGGCAATCGACGACGTCACTGTATATCAACCGCCGGTCAATAACTGCGATCTCACAGCATGGCAGACCTGGACCGGGCAGGATAGTCATTCATTGAATGTGGACCCATTATACACATCCGTAACCAATCTGACACCGCAAAACACATCGCCGGCGCGGCGATAGACACGGTCTGCATTGACGTGCAAACCGGATGGAACATGATCGCCGGACCCTCCTGCGATGTGCCATTGGGAAATATTCAAGATGCGGGAGATATTATTATCGACAACACACTCTATCGTTTTTCTGGATCGTATCAATCAACCACAACCATCGAACAGGGCGAGGGCTACTGGATTCGGGTCACTGCGAATGGTCAGCTCTGTATGAATTGCGGTCAGCCCGCGGCCGCGATTGCTGGCAATGACCATAATGCTCTCCTCGACGATATGCCCCGACTGATTCTGTCAGATTCGAATCAAAGCGAGCAAATTCTTTATGTTACGCCCGATATGAGAGGTCTATCTCGCGATCAATTCAGCCTCCCCCCGGCTCCCATGCCCCGCGCGTTTGATATCCGATTTAGCGGCGATACCCGCCTGACCACGGCTGACGAAACTGTCATTCACATCCAGGGCGTGGACTATCCTCTCACAATCAGCCCGGATAATCTCTTGGATGAATATGGCGTGGGCTATGCGATCTGCGAGATGATGGACCATGAGGAAATGCGTCGCCACCCGCTCGTCGAGGGCGAGGAGATCATGATTTCCGGCTCTGAAATAACCCACTTATTATTGATCCGCGTCGCCCTGACCCCGCTGAAGTTCGCAGTGGATCAGAACTATCCAAATCCCTTTAACCCGATCACGACGATTCGCTATGCCATTCCCAGGGCTGGCGATGTGGAGATCCGAGTCTATAATATTTCCGGTCAGCGGGTCAAAACGCTGGTTGATAAACAGCAGGAGACCGGGTATTATTCAGTAATTTGGGACGGTCGCAATGAGCGGGGAAGTCAGGTCGGCAGCGGGACGTATTTCTATGTGGTCAAGGCTGGATCGGATGAGGCGATGCGGAAGATGGTTTTGCTGAAATAATATTGTAGCGAATCAGCTGTGACAAGATGATAGGTTGAAATGCCCAGCAGATATCGAAAATCCCCTCGCTCGCGCGGCGATCTCGTGCGTGGAGGGGATTTTTTGTTTTCGCGGGTCACGGGTCTGATCCAATAGTTTGTTCTCGGCAGCTATGATGGTTTCCCTTGACAAAGAATTAAAATCGCTTATCATTAGAACTGAAGGAAAGTTTCGTTTTTCGCAATATTCAATATGAACGAGGCTTCTTTCCTGAATTTATGAAAAAATGAATCGTTTCGACCATGAAAATAATAATGATGTCAATTCTGAAAACTAAATCTAAAATAAGCGGAAGATAGGTAAATATGATCGAACAATATTACGAAAGAGAGAAACGGTATTTGCACGAAGTCGGCAGAGAGTTTGCTGAGCGTTACCCTGACAAAGCCCGTTTCCTGAGTCTCGGCGATTCCCAGGATGCGGATCCTTTTGTCGAACGCATGTTGGAAGGCTTTTCCTTTCTCGCCGCGCGAATTCATCAAACATTGGACAATGAGATCCCACAGCATACGGAGGGTCTGTTCAATCTTCTTTGGCCCCACTTTCTTCGGCCGATTCCGTCCTTAGCCATGCTGGAATTTACGCCAAAGGATACGCTTCAGGAGAGTTTGACGATCCATAAAGGTGCCGAGATATGGGCTCGCGGTAAGAGACGAGAGGAGCCGAGTGAGTATCGGTTTGTCACGACTCGATCCGTGACGGTGCATCCCTTGACATTGACCGACGCGTATTTGGAATGGAAGGCGGATCGGGTCGGAAAAAGCAGGGCGATTATAAAATTTGAACTCAAGCGAAATGGAAACTTTGATAAGTTGCGCCTGAATCCTCTCCGGTTGCATTTTACCGCGGATCGAAGCGTCTCTTCTACCATGCTTCTTTTCTTCATCCACCATCTTGTCAAAGCGAACGTGATGGTATCCGAAAAGGAGGAACCTTCCCAAACGATATTGACTCTTAGGAAAAAAGATATTCAGCCGGGCGGGTTTGGCTCTGACCAGGACGATCCGAGCCAAAACGAAGGATTGTTGCCCTATTCCGACCATTCTTTTTCTGGATTTCGCTATCTTCAGGAATACTTTTCATTTCGGGAAAAATTCTGGTGCATAGACATACATGGCTTAGATCAGCTTAGACCCCCGAAGGGGTGCGACCAATTCCAGATTGTCTTTTTCTTTGATCGTGAATATCCCAACAGTCAAAGTTTTGGGCGAAACGACATCCGGCTCCATTGCACTCCGATTGTCAACCTGTTTCATTCTCCGACTGATCCGATAAATCTAGATCATAAGTTGTCGCAATATCGGATTAGTCCCCGTAGCCGGTCGAGAGATCATATCGAAATTTACCGGACGGAGAAGGTTTCTGGTTTTGACCGGACAACTGGGAAACGCTATGAATATTTGCCATTTTTCTCATTTGAGACGCATCATCGGTTGAGCCAGGGCAATAAAAAACAGCGGTATTTCACTACTGCGATCGAACGCAGTCCCAGCGGGCGTTATGACACATTTATCTCTCTCTTCGGATTC
The DNA here is from genome assembly GCA_002084765.1 of Candidatus Cloacimonetes bacterium 4572_55. GTDB lineage: Bacteria > 4572-55 > 4572-55 > 4572-55 > 4572-55 > 4572-55. Next base: position 51,130 of record NBMB01000010.1, read on the forward strand.
GATTACACGGATGTAAAAAGCGAGACTATTTCTCTCGACGCGCTCTGCACCAATGGCTCTCTTCCCTCCGAGTATCTGGGTCCAGGGAGAATTCAACACCCGGGTCCGGATTTCCCTAATTTGGTCACTTTTTCAAACTTGACCAAACCGACTCGGGATTATCACCCCCCGCTTTATAAAGAAAAAGGCGGCTATCAGGATACGATCAAGAATTATTTTTGGCAATTGATCTCTCATTTATCGCTGAATTTTATGACCCTTGCGCATCCAGACGCGATGGTCAGCCTGCTTAAGCTCTACGATTGGGTAAAGAGCGGGGATAATCAGCGTTGCATCGAGAGCGTGACTCGCGTCTCATGGAAACCAGTGGACCGCATCCACCGCGGTACAGTGATTCGAGGCGTTGAGGTCACGGTGAATGTCAAGGAAGATCACTTTGCCGAAGAAGGCGATCTTTTTCTTTTTGGCTTGGTACTCAGCCATTTTTTTTCTCTATATGCGACCGTCAACTCATTTGTCCGGCTGAAAATCGTATCAGCGAACCACGAATATCGTTATGAGGAACAGCCCGATGAACGAGGTAAATCTTGGGTCATATAGAAAAGATCACCCAAAGGAGATAACCGGATGCGCACATTTTCATCTTACGGTCCCATAAGCGTTAAGACGAATTATTTTGCTCCGAGAGAGGAATTGGTTGATCAGATATACCGAGATCTGATCGGGGTTGAAGAGGGGGGGGGTCATTACATCACGATCTGGGCACCTCGTCAGACCGGAAAGACGTGGGCATTGATGCAAGTCGCTGATAGGATTTTCGAGGAAAAAGAGTTTGATCTGCTTATGATTAACGTCGAAATCCTGAAGGATTCTGAAAACAGCCAAAGCGTTTTACAAGGATTTGTCCATATCTTGTCAGATTATTTGGATATTTCATCTTTTGAGATAACGAAATGGATAGAGTTAGCGGATATATTCACGGATAAATTTTTTAAAAAACCGGTTATTTTGATTATCGACGAGTTTGACGCGCTTGACGAAAAAGTTATCAATAAATTTGCCTCGGTCTTTCGAAGTATCTATAACAAGATTCGTTCTCGATCAGGGGGCGGTGCCTCTTATATGCTTCATGGGTTGGCATTGATCGGGATTCGGAGCGTATTGGGTATCGAGAATGTGAAAGGGTCCCCCTTCAATGTGCAGCGGAGCGTGCATATTCCGAACCTGACCTATGACGAAGTGAACGCCATGTTTCATTCGTATATACAGGAGAGCGGGCAGAAAATCGATCAAGATGTGGTCGATCGCTTGTTCACCGAGACTTATGGACAGCCCGGATTGGTCTCCTGGTTCGGCGAGCTTTTGACTGAAAAGTTCAACCGGAATAAGAACAAATCGATCACGATGGAAGAGTGGGGGGAGACCTATAAACGGGCACTTTTCACCGAGCCGAACAACACGATTTTGAATCTGATTAGCAAAGCCTCTCATCCCAAGTATAAGGGAAATGTGTTAGAGCTATATCGGACCGACGAAAAAACCGACTTCAGCTTTCGCAAGGTGGAGCATAACTATCTCTATATGAACGGGATCATCTCTTACGACGATCAGAAGAAGATCAGATTTTCCTCTCCATTTGTTCAGAAATGTCTGTTTGAACGCTTCAGCGACGAAATTTTCGACTATGTGGGCGTGACTATGGATCCTTTTACGGATTTGAGCGGCACGGTAACAGAAAGTGCTCTGAACATTCCGAAGATCATAGACTTGTATTGTCTTTATCTGAAAAAAAACAGCGGCTGGTTATTTCAGGACGCGCCTCGCCGCAAGGACATGCAGATATTCGAGGCGGCTTATCATTTTAATCTCTATCGCTATCTGTTTGATTTTCTGAAGACGTGGAATTCACAGATTTTCCCAGAATTTCCAACGGGCAACGGCAAGATTGATCTGCTGATTCGCCACGGAGGACGTTTGTACGCTCTGGAACTGAAGTCCTACCGGAACACAGCGGCTTATCGGAAGGCTTTGGTCGCCGCGGCTCGTTACGGCGACCAACTGAATCTGGATACCATATATCTGCTTTTTTTCGTGGAGCGTATCGACGAGGCGAATCGTCAAAAATTTGAGGTGGATTACAAAGATCAAAAAGCTGAGGTGACGGTTCAGGTTATTTTTGTTGTGACAAGACCCTAAGGATTTTTGAAAATCCTTAGGGTCTGAGCCTGCCCGAGCAGTTACAAAAAATGAAAAATTATGCGTAAATTCTAACCTGGGATGTCGCCGACCAACTTTAAGCTGATGTCCAGACCTTCCACCTGAAAATGCGGTCTGAGAAAAATGTCAGTCGTGAAATAGCCAGGATCATCTTCTTTTTCAACGACCGTCACTTTCGCCTCTTTCAACGGATACTTTGCGATCTCCTTGGGTCCCGGGTTCGGCACCTTGGTCACATAAGCGCTAAGCCATTCGTTCAGCTCACTTTGGATCACACTACCCGACTTCGAGCTGCCGATATTCCGACGTTGGAGCGTCTTTAGATAATGCGAAATTCTGGCGGCTAAAAAGAGATACGGCAATCGGGCGTTAATCTTGGAATTTTTGTTTGCCTCTGGATTGTTATGATATTCCTGAGGCTTCTGCGTCGAACTCGCTGAATAGAAAGTAGCAAAGTCCTTGGCATGTTCATGCACAAAGGGAATGAATCCCAAGTTAGCTAATTCAAGCTCCATTCGCTCCGATATACAAACTTCGGTAGAAATTTTTGTCTGCGTACCTTTTGAAGTCTCATAGTTATGGATGCAGAGGTCTTCCACTCTTCCGCCGGACTCTAATCCACGAATTTGGATCGTCCACCCATCGTCCACAAAGGCTCGGGTTAAGTTACTCGCAAACGCAAAAGATGCGTTGCCCCATAGATATTTATCATGATCCTTTGCCTTGACATCCTCTATATAATTAAATCCCTTCACCTTACTGGTCTCTGGACCGTAGGGAAGACGCAGCATAAAACGAGGAAATGCCAAACCCACAAAACGGGAGTCGGATGATTCCCGAAAACTATTCCATTTGATATAGTCCGCTGTGCGCAATCGGGCGTTAATGTCTTTGATTTTCAGTAAATCGTCCATCGAATTGACCCCGAAAAACTTCGGATTGACCGATCCGATAAAGGGACAGTGAGCCGCTGCCGCGACTTTTGAAACATCCCGCAGCAACGCCATATCCTGCGCGGATTTGGTAAATTCAAAATTAGAAATCATCGAGCTATATGGATGATCGCCGAATCGATCCAGTGCCCGATTATAAACAAGGTCGTAAAGCTCGGATTCGGTAGTATCCATAGCGTCTTCAAAGGACTCAATCAGCTCCTCTTTATCCACATCGAGCACCTCGATGATGACGCCCTGCCGAAAATCGGTGCGCTTGACCAAAAACTCCAAACCGCGCCAGCTTGACTCCAGTTTCTGGAATTCCGCATGATGAATAATTTCATCCAGTTGACTGCTGAGTTTCTGATCAATCATAGAGATCAAATCGTCCAATACACTCCGATCCAACCGCTTTAACGGCTCGCCAATTTGGGATATCCAATCCAGCAACACTTTGGTTTGGGCAATCCGAGTCTGGTTTGGATTCTTGACCATCGCTTCGGGATCGCTAAAATTATCGATCTCGAACGAGTCCGCAGTCTTCTCAATATCCAGCTTATCGAATATATCGTCCAGCAGGGTCTCCTTAGTCTCCTCAAGAACTTGCGTTTCCTTTCCGCTTGCCGTTGATTCCATATTCTGACCAGCCATAATATCCAGCCTCCTTTAAGTATAAAAATAATGAATGCTCTTATGTATTCGATTCATCCTTAATCATTTTATTCAACTCACCCAGCATGCGATTTCGCAGTTGATCATCTTTGACGATTTTTTCCAATTCCTTCGTCAACTGCTTATCATTCACCAACCGGTCTCGATAATCTTGCAGCAAACCGCGCGCGGCAAGCATGGCGTTCAACTCCGGCACCTGCTTAGCCACCTCTTCCGGGCGGAAGGAACTCATGCTATCAACGTTCAGATTCACTCGTAGCTCATCGCCTTCTTTTCCGGTCAACCGATTTTTGACCGTATAGTCTAACTTCAAATTTTTGTCTGCCATGACGCCTTCAAAATTATGTTTGTCAATGCGTTCTGGCTCACGATCTTCCAAGTCCACATCTGATTTCTCAGAGCCGAAATCGCCCATCACCAACAGACGCAACGGCAGTTCCACTTTTTTAATTGCGCCCCCGTCTTCCACGTCAATTGTCAAGTTGATCCGTGACGGCGGTTTCTCATGCTGAAAACTCTTTCCCATAATTCCAACTCCTTGTTTTTGGGAAGCGCGGCTCAAAGCCGCTATTGGTTATAAATATCCGTTCATCAAAAATTAGCGGTTATAATTCACTTATCTTTTTTTTTCGATCAAAGCCAATGCAGTCTGCGGATCAATTGAGCTGATACGCGCCAGGAGATCATACGATTTTTGCGCAAATTTCCCTTTATCCGCAATTTCCTTCTGATTCATCAGAGCCTTGACGCATTTATAGAGCTTCGTCCATACTTCCAACGCCAATTCAGGCTCCCAATCCACCAATGAAAATCGAACGATTTCCTGATCCAGTTCCTCCAAAATCGACCAAGCTGAAAGCGTTTTCGTCGCCTGCAAACACAAATTCGCCATGTATAAACGACGCTGAAATCGTTGGCGACGCGACGCGTCTTGTTTTCCGTTGGAGAGTAAAGTCAATGCCTGAGCCAGATCGGACTTTTTCATCAGCTTTTTTGCTTCTTCGTATGATTGCTTCAACGCCTCGTCATCAATGCCCGCCGGGATGGGAGACGCGCCGCCAGAAACCGGCGTCTGGACAAAAGAGGAAACCTGATCGTCGATCCAACTCAATGTCTTTTCGTCTGCAACCCCCATCTTATTTTTGAAACAAATCGACGGCAAATCCGGCAATCGGCTTAGCAATCCGGCTGTTTCCTTCAAAACGCCTTCGAGAGCCTTTTTATAGCTGTCTCCAAGTTCCTCCAACGCGGTCGCGGTTAATCGCTGCAGATCAAGCCAAAAGGGGAAATCCGGGAAAGATTCCTCTGATTTTAGCAAGAGATTTTTCCAATCTTTTTTATCAACCAACCCGTTCAAAAACTTCACCTTTATTTTATTAGGAGCCTTCCCCGCATCTGACGGCGTCTTAACCAATTGGTTCCATTGAATAAACCGGGTCACGCGGTAGGAAAAAGGATCCTTCGGCGTTTGGTGCTGCATATATTTCAGTGCCTCGAGGATAGCACCCTTTGCCTTTGCCGGAGAAGTCAGTTCAAGATCGTTAGGCGCGGACGCGGAGGAAACCGATGGAGCGGGATCTGAAGATAGTGGTGTAGAAACCTCTTTTTTAGGCGGCTTCGATTTCGGCTTTGGTTCCAATTTTTTAGGCTTTATCTCTTCGATCCGGATCAACTTTTCCTTCAGCTTTTCGGAAATTTGAGACAAAGGAGCGGTCTTACTCGATTTTTCTTGAACCATCCGGGAGATATTCTCGATCGACTCCAAACTGTGGCGGACATCCAGCTCATCCCCGACGCTGACCTCTTGCCGGCTGATCAAAAGGGCAAGTTTATTTATGTTTCCCAGACACGATATCTTCTGCTTCATCTTTTCCGGATAGAGATTTTCCCAAAAAGTTTCGATCAACTTCTCGATTGCCATCAAACCATCCGCCAATCCGGGCAACTTCCTCTGTTGATACAAACTGAATGTGAGCCAACTTGCAACCATCAGATTTTTTGATTTTTTACCGAGGATTTCCATGGACAGATCGATAATTTTATCATAATCTCTTTTCCGACTCCCCCAGATTGTTTTTAACTCGAAAAATGCATCGCTTTTGGAAATATCCGCCCCAGTTGGACTGCCTCCAGAAATCGGTCGGATAACGCTCTTTACAAAATGAGAGATGGATCGCTCCAGCTTTTTCGGTTCGGAATCGACCGGCTTTGTATCAGACGCGGTCTCTGAGGTTTCCGATAAAGTTTCGGATAGAGTTTCCGAAGCAGTGGGAATTTTATCGGAAACGGACTCCTGAGATTTTTCTCTCGTTGAATCTTCCAGACGCGGCAATTTATCCAAAAGTGCTTGGATTCTATTTCGTAAGAGCTGGACCGGCATTTGTTGATTTGCTTTTTTTGCAAACAACTCTTTCATGTCGTCGATGGACTGAAGAATCTCCGACAACACTGCTCGGTCAGAAGGCGACACTTCCTGTTTGGGAAGTCGTTTGGAGATTTCTTTATCCAGAAACTTGATGATTTTTGCTCTTTTGGATAGCTCTCCTGGAAAAAAATTTTCCCAATAGCTATTGAAGAGCACATGAATCGCGCTTAAGCCGTCAGCCAACCCAGATAGACGACTTTGGTTGTACAAACCGACAGTCAGATAGACAGCGGCAGAAAGGTCTTTCCACTTTTTTGTCGAGATGGTCATGCAGAGATCGATAATTTTATCATAGTCTCGTTGCCTGGATTTCATCGCTGATTTGAGATCAAACAGATCGTTGTCATCCCTATTATATTGACCTCCAGGATGAGCGGACGAAATCGGTCTCCGCATCATTTTTGCCATGTTTGACATGAACATACTCCTTTTATTTTTGAATATCCTTAAAAATTTTGGCTTTATGTGACTTTCAATTTCCATGCTTCTTTTAGAAAATCGGCGAAAGTGGTCTCGTCTCTTCGCAACAGCGGATGAAGTACCGGTGGAATATAACTAACCAACGATTCGATTTTTCTCGGTCCCTCATAAGCGAGATCGCAGATACTTTCGCTACTTGTATCCGACTTTAACAGGTGGACGAAGAAAGAGGGCGACGGACGACGAAAAAAAAGAAACAGATTGCTGTATGGTTGATCCGCTGTCGCCGCCCAGAAGTAATAGGATTTTGCCTCTGGATTGCCGAGGAGTCGGTAGCTCATATCGATCCAGGATGCCGCGTCCGAGTGGCTGTGGTCCGAAGGCGATCCGATCGGAAATTTAAGTCCCAATGTGGTTTGCGAGGGACTGTCTCTTAATTGGAGAGGAATTAGAATCTCGGTTAAGTTCCTGAAGAGCAGATACCTATAAAAATCCTCGGACTCACCCCGATCTAAAAAGAGATCGGCTACCCGTCGCTGTTGAGTGTGTTCGTGGTAGGGTCGCAAAAGAGACGAGTAGTCGGGATCTAACGGCACTTTCAAGCTGTTTGCGAAGTTCGCTATTGCGCCCATATCTGTTCCGTGATCAAACGCGTCTTGTATAAATTTCGCAGATTGATCAAAAAAAGAGCGGAAAATTATTGGGATAAAAGGCAACCGATGATAGCCGAATTGCCCCGGGTCCACCAACGCGGCGATCATAAAAGGATACCTGCGCCCACTTCTGTCATGGCTCATCCGAAACGCGGCGACAACAGCGCGACTCGAGCCGTCAGGGAAAAAAACCGAGCAATATATCGGAGCTTGAAGCCAGTAATCGCCCAATTGGCGACGCAGACCGTTTTTGCTGAAATAGAGCCCCTTACGAATCCATTGATCTAAGTTGGCGACTTCCGGCACATTAGCGTTGTAACGGATGAAATCGCTAAATGTCGGCAGTTTGCCGAAACAAAATATTGGAAAGTTCTTATTTTGCATAGTTTTTCTCAGTCTTAAAATATGGATTTCGGACATTGAAATCCATACAGCCTGCTCCCCTGATAAAAAGGATTGCTCGGTGAAATATCATAGGTGATGATCACAGTTGTATAATCCAGATCAAAATACCAGCGGATTTTGGTCGAAATATCTCGCATCTTACGATTGCCCTTCCTATCCGTATATGGCTCTTGTTCATAGCGAGCTTCCCGCATCAGTCTTATCCACGCCCATTGCCCTGTATGCGTCAATTCCTTACTGATCACGTTTGAGGTATTCTCTTGTTTCACCTTAATCTCGAGCCTGGCAGAAGCGTCTCCTTCTCCTGGCCAATTAAAGGATTTTCGTTTGACTGGTCCCTCATAAGCCCGTTTAAGCGACGTACCGTCAATGGACAAAAAAGTCAGATTAAAGATCGGCTTTCCTTGCCCCTCTGACAGATTCTCATGCTTATCCGTTTTCTCTTGGATAGTGAATTCTATCCCAAAATCGCGGTTCTTAAAGAAATCCGTTTGGATCGCGCTCACTTGACCAAGTGCTTTTTTGGATCGACTCGGAAGGCCCAGGCCTCCCCATCGGCTTTTACTGATGTTGGACTTCCACGATCCCCAGCGGACGAACGCCCCAATCTCATCGTCATAAAACTTCCGTAACACGCCATCTTTGCCGAGAAATCGTTCCACGTCGCTGATGATCGCGTCGTCGCCTTCTGGATTAAAAGGATATTTATCGCTCAAAGAATTTTTGAATTCGCTGTACACATCCTGGTGCCATATATCGTTCAGATGAGAAGTTGCCGCGCCGCGCACTGTGGGCCACACAATGTCTGTCAGCGGATTCTCAAAAATCGCTTTGCGTCCATTAGAATAAAACTTCAGTCGGTTAACGGTCTTAAACGTCTCGGGCAAAGGACCGTTGTTTTGGATAGCACTCAAAGCAAATTCCTTTGCCGCATCGCCGGACAAGCCGTCCAACTCCCCGCCCAACTCATATAATTTAAAGCAGGCGTCCGCCAATTTCGACTTTTCTTCGACAAGTTTATGCAGATCCCCAAAGGATCGATTCACTGGATGTTCTTTGCGCTTCATATATTTTTCCAGATAAGGAATGGTGGGCAGATCCGGATCAAACGTGGTCTGATTCGCCACATTTCTCAACAACGTGACCAATGGCGTGCCAGTATCGCCCAAAACGTTTAAATTTTCAGCAACTGTGGAAATAGATCGAGCACTCTTATATTTCACACCTTTAAGATAATCTTGCCATTCCTTGATATAGTCCGAGAAATATTTCTCGACAAGTTTTTCAGCCAACTGCTCGGGGTCCTTAGGGATTCCTTTGGGCAACGAATCTTTATCCAAAGCAAGAACCCAATCGCTCCCCTGAGCCTCGCTAAGTCTTTCAATCGCTTTTTCGACATGCTCCTCCCATGCTCTTTTTGTGAACGCGCCCAGAGCCTCGTCTGTTCCCTGAAAAATCGCGGAATACCGGTCGCCCAACCCGTCCCATAACGTAAAGTTTTTAAACGCACTCGGAGTGGAGTTGATTAAATTCGTATACATATTATCTATTGTTAGCTCCGAGACCAAAATTTTCCGAACCTCTTTGACCAAATCCAGATCATTCTCAAACGGATCGATATTGCCTGCATACAATTCCTGAATATATCGTTGGAAGACCTCCTGAGTAATAGATTCAGGCTTTGCTTCGGGTATTACCGTCGCGCTATCTTCTGGCGCGACATCCGGTTCCTCCTCTGGCTCAGTCAGACCCTGCTTGGCTTGATAGAGACTCCACAACTGTTCTTCCAGAAAGGACGCATCCGGGCTCTCTTCGAGACGATGATATTCCTCTGTGCCCATCAGCAGATATGCCTTCAAATAGTCGTATGGCGAAAACGTGACGTTTTTTTGAGACTGGCGGTACGCTCGTAATTTCTTCTCGATCTCGCCTTTATAAATGCCCTTTATGACAATTGCTATTAACTTTTTATTATACATCTCCTCGACCGCAGAGATTGGTGCTTCCCTGCCCAGTCCCCACATGAAAAAATTGTTACTATAACGCTCCCGAAGATTGGATATCTCCCTGTACGAGGAAGTCAGTTTGCTCTCCGTAGAGACGTCCTTGAGTTCTTCCGATATCTCTTTGGCATTTCCGGTGATGTTACCGCTTTGCAGACCCGCCTGGAATGTCCAGAAAAGAGAAAAAACCATAATAATGAGCGCGCTCAACACCGCGCCGACCTTAAAGCGCATCTCAAAAACGGATCGAGCCGTCAACGGTCGAGAAATATCTTTATCCGGTATGATGATGCGCATAAACAGGTCACGGATGAAATAGGGGCGGGTGTCCGTGTGAGAACTTTTGATCTCGAAAGCGTCCTCCACAGCCTGACTGAAGCCATATTTCCCCTGAACCCTATCGATAATATTCAGAATCGGAATGCCTTCTTGCGTCCCGCTGGTGAAATAAAGTCCTCGGAAATATGGAGTCTTCTCATAGACATTCACCTCGAACAATCGCTCGATAAAGTAGCTCATCCCATCCTTTAGAATGGAAAACTGGAAGGGAAAAATATAGACGCTGCTACTCTCTTTTGCTCTCATTTGTGTGCTGAGACGTTCCAATCGGGAAAATTCCAGCGTCTGTATAAGATTGTCAAATTCACGATTAAAAACATCTTGCGGCTGAAACTCTTCGTTTTGCACCACGTCGATGGGAAGCGTATAACCCCATACCTGATTTCGCTGTTCAATTGTCAGAGACTCAAAGAATCTATTGAATCCGCCGATCAAATCGCACTTGGTAAAAAGGACATAAACAGGAACCAGAAACTGTAATTTTTCAATCAACTCGACAATACGATGCCGTAAATCCTTTGCCAGTTCCTCAATCTCCTCCCGATCCGCGTCCAAAAAATCCTCGATGCTCACGCCAAGCAGAATTCCGTTCACCGGTCTATTTTTGCGATGTTTGCTCAGCATATCGAGGAACGTATTCCATTCCTCTTTATCGTCTTCTTCGGTCATCCAGCGTCCAGCGGTATCCAAAAAAATACCTTGATTGGCAAAATAAAATTCGCAATTTCGAGTGCCGCCAATGCCCCGATAATCGCTCTTGCCCACTGGAAATTTCAGCCCAGAATGTTCGATCGCGGTTGTTTTACCCGCGGAAGGGGGCCCAATGAACACGAACCAGGGTAATGTTGCCAGCGCGTCTCGATTGGTTTTGCTCTTCAACACCTGAAGGGCTTCCATAAATTTTTTATTGATTTCGTCGTACTCGCCCCGCTGACTCGGCTTGACATTCAACTGTTGGGCACTGGCTTGCTTCTGAAAAAAACTTTCCACATTGCCCGCGTTCTTCTTGGCTTTGACTTTTTTCATCACAAAAATGACCAACGCCAGGAGGACAATCGCGACAATGATAACAATTCGGACTATTTCCGGAATTCCGACCATCCCTCCGCCTTTCCAGACTAAGAAAGAGGTCAACATCACCAATATAAACCAGAAAAATTTGCTTTTAAAAGCTTTTCCGATCAGTCGGAAAACCGTAGTCATTCGACTGAGGAGCATCATCATTTCACGCATGGTTTTTTACCTTTCTGTTACCAAATTTGTTATGGAAAATCAATTTAAAGGGATGTTTCGGATAAACTCAGCAGCACTATTCGCCGCGTTGCTGGCTACCATGAAAAATCCGATATAGAACAATAATCCGATCACCAAAATTGACGCAAAAAGCGGCCAAAATGGAATCGATCGGATAGATTCTGTCGGGGAACTCTCGTCCGGGTAGGCGTGGGTGGACAGGTCTGCAGATCGATCTCGCATGCGTTCCGGCAACATCCGGCGCAGGTCTCGATACGCGTCCGATATGATATACTTCAGCTTTTCTTGCTCATATATTTGATATTTACCCTTAAATCCCAGAGAGAGGCAGAGATAAAACACCTCCAAGACCTGAGAATTTCCCCGAACTTTTTCCATGCGCTCAAAAAATTCCTCGCCCGCGTTAGGGGTGTTGAAATGTTCCAATTGGAGGGGCTGTTGCGTCCAATTCACTTTCTCATCCATCATAGAGATCAAAGCAAATTTCGCATTCTCTATCTCTTCATGCTCATAGCTAACGTCTTTTGCGTCATTCTCAAAATTTCGCAAAATACTGTTTAATTTCATCCTCAAAAAATCAAAATCCTCTGTTTCCCGCAATTTCTCTAACTGAACCATGACGGTGAAAATCTCGTCGCAAAGCTCAGCAAGTCGTTTCTTTTCACCTTCGCGCTTTTGATCGGAACGACCGCGCTTGGAATGAGCCATCTTTTTCTCCTTGATATCATACGAAATTACGTATCTTGTTTAATCGCATAGATTTCTACCTTTAATCCCTTCAATTTGTCCGGCACAAAAACAGCCAACTCTCGATTATTCCGAATCGCCTCCCAGAAGGGTCCTTGTTGATCCCAACGAAAATAGAAAAGACCAGGCTTTGCCGGCGCGCCAGCAGGCGGTCGGCTGACGTATGTCAGGTGGATCGCCTTTACATAAGCTCCGGTCAATTTATGGATCACGTTCGGAGCCGCCACTTTGACAATACCCGGAACTTCGTCCATGATCCGCCGCTCCTCAATCGTCTCGCTGCTTGCCACAAAATAGAAGCGCGCGTCATAGAAAAGCGACTCGTCCGAGACTTTGCCCCGATAAAAATATCCCTCCTTTTCCAGAGGAATGACCACGCAATTGTCGGGAACAACCTCGCTCAGAAGGATCATAATATCTTCATAGAGTTGGTTGAAACATTCGGACAGATTGTCATGATCATAGATCGGCAATTTTCTCGGTCGGATTTGGCTCCCTCTGGCAAAAGTCGTCAGTTGCGCGGCGAGGGAAAGAAAGGTTTTATAAACCTCTTCGGGATGCGCGTTCTGTAACTCATTGAAATGATTTAAGATCGGGATAAAGCTATTTGTCGTCTGCAGGATACCGAGGATCGTCAACTCGCTGCCGGTAAACTCGATCTGACCAGAACTCTGCTCCCGACGACGATTCCACAGAGAGTCGCTTTTTGTGACAAGCTGCTCCAGAATGCTACGAATCTTGACCATCAGACTCCGAGACGCGTCTATAGAGATGCACATCGGGATAAAATCTTTCTTTAGAGCAAATCCCTCGTCAGTGCGGACAATCTCGGCGAGCTTCAGAGTTTCGTATTCATCAAAGTCGTCCTCTGTATCAAATTTGACCGAAAAATTCTTTCGACCGATCTTCAGACTCCGCTCCCTTTCCCCGTCGCTGATGCTGACCAGATTCACCTCGTCCGAAAATTTTGTATCTTCTGAGACAAAACGGGTGGCGCGTCTTTTCAGATTCTCCCGCAACGTGCAGTTGTTTCCGCCAAAACGATCTGGTGGGATCGTCAAAAATACAGAAATACTCTCTGCCGTTGGTTTGTATAGCTCGCGAAAACTCCTCTCCTCCGGTATCAGATCGATCTCGGGCATATCAAAAGCCAGACCCCCTGGAGTCACGCCCGAACATCGATTCAACAAAAAGCGCCCGTTGTTGACCGCTTCCGAATCGATCCGCAGCTCGGAAAATCCGACGCAAAACGGAACCAGCGAGCGGCTCCGAAAGTGGATCATCCATTGGTTGTAACGATCCCATTGCTGAAAATGATGCGGGTCAAGAGTCATCCCCTCAAACCAAATGATTTTTTGATTCTTTGCCATAATTACTCCGTTTTCTGAAATATAACTCTCGTTAGTTGATTTACATAAGTCCGTGCTATTTTAGGATTAACTTATTTTCGCTTATCTCGATTTTTACCGGATTTTTCTCGAATTTGCTCCTATCGATGACAATTTTCCAATCGGTCAAATCGGCTTGATAGAAAAAACCGACAATCGCAATATATTGCGCCCGTTGATCCAAGTCCTTGAATTCAAAATCCTTAGTCTCCGTTTCATTAAGCGGAAACGTGTTGAGGATGTTAAGAAGATCGTCGCCCAAATACTCTGCAGGATCTTCTTGGTAATTAACAAAATCGTCGTAAGTGACCTTGTTGATCTTCTCCGCGTCCGCCAGCTCATAGACGCCGATCTCGATCACCTCTCGTCCATTGTTGCACCCGTCGAGACAATGAAAACCCAGATGAACTTTGGGAGTCTTCGCGCAGCTCGCCAGAAAAATAAGCCCCATAAATAAACCGACAAACCCCAGTATTTTAAACCCTTTAGCACCCATCTTCTTTCTCCTTTTGTAGAATTGTTTCATAATACCCTTTCCAAAACGCGTGACGAAAAATATTTCTTTCAATAGTCGTACTTCGTTGATCGATAAGATTGACAAACAAGTTATCCAAATTTCCTTTTAAAAATATAAAACCTATTTTTTCAATAGAATTTAGTGTCTCTTTTAACCGACTTGGTTCGTAATATTTTTCTAAAAATTCTTTTAATCCGGTATCAATGCAACTATAATATCCTTTTAGAAACGCCTCGCTTTGCGACTTGAGACCTCGAACCACCTGATTCAGCGTTTCCATCCTCTGCTTGCGTTGGGATTCGTCCTTTATATCGAACAGATACGCCTTCAGATCCTCGGATGTCCGAATGTGCAGGGGAAAAGGATGTTGCGCGTTGCATCTGATAACAGTTGCAGGCTGGAACTCTTCTCGAAAATGGGAAATCGTATGCGATTCTTCCAATATAAACCCCAGAACAAGGTCTAGTAATGACTCTATTTGATCCCCGGATACGTGGGTTTGATAATGCCGACTCGGCGCGGCGCGGCGCGGCGGTTTGGGGGGCAAAGGCGGTTTTTTTTCAGATCGAATTTTGGGGAGATTTAGTTCGTCAAAGGCGACGTCCACCGCGTGGATCACTGCGTTGCGACGCGCTTCCAAAGAGAGAGTCGGGGATTTTTCGTATAAATTTTTGAAAATCCCCACCAGATTTTTTTGATCCGATGCAGAAAACTCCGGAAGATTCGCCTCAAAAGGAGGAGACGCGTTGTCATTTAAAAATTGGATCACATAGTCGGCGACTCGAATCTTTTCCTTGTGAGACAAGGGATACAGCTTGCCAACGCCCAATTTTTCCTTGCCAAGCCATGTGCCATTGCGACTGGTGTCGATCAGAAAATATTGCGCGTGCACCTGAATTATCATTGTGTGAATGCTGCTGACATATTCGCTGTTTAAGCAAACCCCTTCCTCGTCGGAAACCTTCCGCCCGATCTGAATCAGATCTTGGCTTGTCGGAAAGTCACGGATCAATTCCGCTCCAGATCGAACCTCTCTTTTGATTATTAGTCGAATTGCCATCCCAATCTATTCTCCCATCTGCTTATGGAACCAAGTTTCAATTTTTAAATTTTAATTTGATAAATGAACAAAATCCCTCTCTGAAATATTCCGATGGAAATTCCGTCCTAAATTTACACATCATATCTAAGTTTGCAACAAAAATCTGTCATAAATTTTCAAAATCAATTATAAAATCAATCTGGGCGCGTGCAAGAAAATAAAAGGGTCTGATAAACATGTGGTTCCCCACTGCATTATTCCGGATTTCCCCCCAACTCCTCCAACTTTTCGATTACCTTATTGATCCCATAATTGATCCCATAATTGATCCCATAAAACGACCAACCAACTATTCCCGTTGTGTGAGCGGCTGAGCAGTTACTAATTTTTATCAAAGTAATTGATTTGGTTGCGTAGTCAATTATTATTTTATAAATTTGAGATTTCTTGCGTCACTCTATGACTTATGGTCCCGTGGCTGCGTCGGAATCCCTCGCGCCTGTGCGAGAGTAAAAAAAATCCCACGGGCGGGCTTCCGAAACATCGGGCATTAGATCGGGTAACCCTATAATTCGTGTAAGTTGCCATACATCCGCGCAGCCAACCCCTGCGAGTTATTAAAAAGCCTTTCTTGTTGAAACTCGAACTTGAACGGGAGTTACGATAAGTAATGAAAGTAACCAAAAAGATAAAAAATTTGATACTTTTGACGCCGATTCTCTTGGCTTTAACCATTGTTGTTTGTAATTTTTTAATTATATACGGTGTAGGAGACCGAATTTATAGCAATATAGAACAAGTTCCTGAAAATGACGTGGGTCTGGTTCTGGGAACGAGCAAAAGACTCACCACTGGCGAGCCGAACCTCTACTTTCATTATCGAATGTGCGCTGCCGCGGATCTTTATCACGCAGGGAAAGTCAAGCATTTGTTGGTCAGCGGGGATAACCGGTTCCGAAATTATAATGAGCCTATTGATATGAAAAACGCTCTGGTAGATCTGGGCGTTCCAGACAGCCTGGTGACTCTGGATTACGCGGGATTTCGCACTTTGGATTCTGTGGTGCGTTCCAATAAAGTTTTTTGTCAGAACAAAATCACCATTATTTCGCAGAGATTTCACAACTACCGGGCGGTTTTCATCGGCCTGCGTTATGAGATCGACGCGATCGCCTATTGTGCGAATGATGTCCCTCCCACTCGTTCATATCTGTCGATGAAAGTCAGGGTGCGGGAGCTTTTGGCACGGGTGAAGACGATCCTTGATCTTTATATATTGCACAAGCAGCCGAAATTTCTGGGCGAAAAGATCGAAATTATTGTGGATTAGACAAAAATTCGCTATCTAATTCAAATCAACCCTACTAAATAAAATAAATAAAATAAATAAAATAAATAAAATAAATAAAATAAATAAAATAAATAAAATAAATAAAATAAAAATAAAATAAATAAAATAAATAAAATAAATAAAATAAATAAAATAAATAAAATAAATAAAATAAATAAAATAAATCAAAAGGACGCGTTACGTGAGACAGATACTCGAGAAAGTGCTTTTTTTACTTATATCTGTATTCCTATTATGGACCGGGGCGAGCCGTTCCGACAACGCTATCATGCCTCCTTTTCCCGATACAACGGTTCCAGATAAAGTTCTTCCGGTGATTCATGGAAATACATTGCACTACACAAAGCAGGACACAATCCTTTGTCAGAAAATACTTTATGAGGGATTGATGGACGATATCCAACTATCTGCGAATATCGTGAATATTCTATATGATCGGAATTATGAGCTTATATTAAAGGACAGTCTGTTTATTGCCGATGATCATAAGGGGTTAAAAGGGGAATTTATCCTGTCGCATCGATCCGCGCATCGTCATATTTATTATGGCGACGGCAAGTTCAACAAAAAATGGATATTCAACATAAAGGGACGCGCCATTATCGACATTTTTTTCACGGAGTTGGATTCCATGTACATTGCCCGAGACATGGCACTTTATCTGAAGGTGGACAGCGGTGCTCTCGGATTCTTGACGAAAATCGCTTCAAAAGTCCCTTTGCTGAATAACCTGGTGCGCAAATTTGCCGTAGGAAAAGCCCTTTCTTTTGCTTCCTTGAGCCGTGTCGCCGCGTATCAGTTGAATCGAAAACAGGAGGAAACGCTGATCCAGTTAGAGGAAAATCTCAGCCCCACCGATTACCAAAAACTCGTTTCCTTGCTGGGCACCGCGAATCCCCAACCAAACCTGGATGATCCGCAAAATTCTTCCTTTCCCAAAAAAAATTCCGCCAGCGCGAACCTCGAAGGATCCGACTGGCGGAATTAAAATAAACATATCCATTATCAGCGTAATCTGTGGACTCTTTTATCAGCGTAATCTGTGGACTCTTTCGCGGATTACTTAAGCAAAACCATACGTTTCGACCGCTCAAATCCAAATTCCGTCTTGAGTCGATAGAAATAGACTCCGCTGGAAACCGCTAAGCCGTTGTCATTTTCCCCCTGCCAGCTGACCGAGTGAACGCCAGGATTCATTTTGTTATCAAGCAACGTTTTGACCTTCTGCCCTGCGATATTGTAAACCTCAAGCTCCACGCGACCCTTTTCATGCAGCGAAAAAGCGATTGTCGTAGCTGGATTAAATGGATTGGGAGAGTTTTGACCCAGTTCAGTAACCACCAACGCGGAGGGGATGTCATCTTCCACAGCGACCGTGCTGTCATACAGGATCGTTTCCGATTCCTCAGAAATTTGACCGGAATTATCGACCGTCACCACGTAAAACTCCCATAGCCCGTGAGCAGGCAAGGTATAAAGATGTTGAACCCCGACCGCGCTACCGAGATGAGAAGGATCATCCCCAGTAAGAGACAGGTAAATATCGAAATAGGCAAAGTCGTTCATGTCCGGCATATCCCAGCTCAGGATTATGTCAAGACCGTTTCCGTTGACAGAAAGATTTGTCGGTGGCGATGGCTCATCATCGCTCGCCCCGAAAGTCAGGGTTCCGTAGTTGGCCGGATCGAATATCTGCTGATTCGTAGCGGGCCAATACCCGTTAAAATCGTCGGGGTCGTCCAGCACAAAACAGAACATGCCCGATTGTCCCTGATTATTTGGAGTAAGCTCCCAGGACTCATCGCCGATGGGAATAACAAATTCATACACAATATAGCCAGTCGCGTCAGATACAGCGATCTGGGGATTATCCAGGTACAACACTTCTCCGGAACCGGATGGGCTGTAAAGCGGACGGTATTTGATCACTGCGCCGCTGGCATAATACGCAGCCCAATAATTGCCTTCCGAATCATCGCCGCCGCCGTTTTCAGGATACACGCCGTCGTTGTTATCGTCAATATAGAGGGCGACTTCGTCGTGGTCTTCCAGGACAGTATCGTTCGTATTTGTACAAGCCACATAGAGTTCGGTTTCCGCGTCGTTGGTTTTATAATAGCAGATTACAGAGCCGATCGGGTCCTCCATTGTGTCATAAGTACCCAGAAAGTCGGAGAAATCCGCGACAAACGCGTCATCCCATTCGCCTTCGGATATTGTGCCATCGATCTGCGGCGTAGTTCCGTGATACACGCTCACCTCGTGGATGACGAACCCAGAACTTGCCTGCCCCGCAACTTCGTTAGAATAGGGGCTTTGCAGATTATTTTCCAACATGGATGTCACAGCATAGTAATAATTTCTCAGGGGTAGCGCGCTGCTGTCTTCATAGTTCAGCTCAGTCGCGCCCACAGTTGCCATTGGCGTTTCCGGGTAGGGGTCCGCGGCAATCCTCTTGCGATAGATATGATACCCCAGAGGCGCATCGCCATCCGGCGGATCCCACTGCAGAGTCACGCTGAGATCGGCTCCCTGAGTCGCAAAAAGATTGCGGGGCGGACTGCCCACTTGCTGCAAGCTAAAATCGATCGTGGTCGTGACCTCTTCCTCGATTTCCGCGCTTTCCATCCCAGAGTTGTATCCCACTTTTGTCGATTGAACAATGTAAGTTCCAGCCGGAATATTGGAGATCATATAAGAGCCGTCTGCGTCGCTATAATCGAAATAATCGATCAAACCGAGAATCTCAACTTTGGCTCCGGAGTTGTCGTCGCTTTCCTCAAGATCGACAGCTCCCTGAAGAACGCCGCCGCCCAGATCGCAATCGATATGATACAATAAGCCGCCGCTACCCATGACCCGGGCGTGAACCGCTTTTCCGCCGACCGTGCATAAAGCTCCGTCTGCTGATAAATCTAAATAAAACATGGATCCTGGCGAATTGATTGTGAACGCGGGAATGTTGCTATTACGGCGGAAAATCCAGAAATCTGGGGAGTTGTTGCTATCCGGTCCATAACCAGCCACGGCTATCAGGGATCCGTCTTGCGATAGGTCGATATCGGTCACGGAATCGCCGCAGTTTTCATAGACCCAGATGGGCTCGGGCGAATATGAATTAAATAGGTAGATTTCACCGTCATACCCGGTATCGGTAAAAATTAAAGTGCCAATCGCGATGGTTCCGCCGTCGCCCGAGATAGCCATACCGCTAATCCAGGCAGAGGCTCCGCCTACGCGATAATTCCAGGTCTCGTAGTAGGTATCGTCGTCCGCGTCGTATTCATAGAGGTACACATAGCCGCCATAATCGCCGTTGACGATCAGGTTGCCGTTGTCTGAAATTGCCGGTGGATTTTGATTCATTTGCGGTCCTTCGAATATAACCGAACCGTCGACGCTTCTCATAACCCACATAGCACTGTTGCCGCCAGTGTATTGTGTAAAAACCAGAGTTCTGCCGTTGCCACTGAGTATGATGGATTCTGCGCCTCCCTCAAAACCTCTTTCCCAGATCGGGTCTGACTGACCGATCTGGTAGCAGCTTATGTATGAGACGCCCTGGCCGTCCCGATCCTTCTCGCAAATATAGACTTGAGACCCGTTCGGATCGATTTTGACCGTCTTTAATTCGCCGCTGAAGTTTTGTTCCCAAATCGGCTCGCCTGAGTCTGGCTCAAATACCCGGACATAATGATCCGCGACATAAACCATCCGGCTGCCGTCCGGCGTCATGTCCACAGAAAAAAAGAAAGGAACCTCGCCAGCCGGGTATTCCCATAACGGCGCGGCACTGTCATGATATAAAGATACCCGCTCGTCATTGAGATGCCAGAGCATGAACGTATTTCCCGATTCGCCGGACAGGCTGATCTCTCCAGAAATCGCGGAAGGCTCCGCGATCTCCCAGACAATTTCAGTCCGTTGGTCGCGGCTCTCGATAATCGAATCGCCTATCGGGAGTGCTTGACCCTCGCTGTTCAGGATGTGAAAACCGGTTTCCCGATCCGTGACAATCCGCTCTGTTTGGATAGCCAGGGCAGTTTGCGACAATAAAATCGTAAAGGCTAATAGGAAAAGAAATAATTTTTTCGTAACCATGTTCTACATACTCCTCTTACTTTGTGATGACCCATGATAAAGTGAATATCTCGGACGCTTGCCCGGATACAAAAAAAAGTCAGGCTCAAAAACCCGACAGAAAATATTACGAAAAACCATCTATTTTGTCAACCGTCAAATTTAAAAATAGTGTAAAAAAAATGGATATCCACGATCAGTTTGCTTGCTAACGCCCCAATCAAAATAATGGGGGATGCGCGGCTATTTTTTTGGCTTTCAGAAAATTCTAATCAAAAACCTTGACAATACATCGCGATTCCCATACTTTGAATATGCTCTGTTTTTTTTAGTTTTCTCTGTTAATTTTCCCGGAGGTGAAGTAAGATTATGAAAAAAATTCTATTAACAGCTCTCTCTTTATGCTTGCTGTTCACAACAACAACCGTGTGTGGAAGCGGGTTTAATCTGTATGAGCATGGTGCTAAGGGGACGTCCATGGGCGGCGCGTTTACGGCTCGATCCGACGACGCGTCAGCGGTCTTTTTTAACGCGGCTTCTTTGGCGCATCTGGAAGGATGGAACATCTATGTCGGCGGCTCTCTGATCATGCCGGCAGTCAAATTCGCTGGAACGGACTCTTTCCCCGGCTACGGAGTGGAAGAGGAGACCGCAACTCGGATGTTTTTCCCGCCTGCATTTTATCTTGCCAAACGCGTCAACGACCGCATCGGAGTTGGAGCGGGTTTGTACGCTCCATTTGCCATTGGAACGGAATGGGATGGCGACGACTTCAGCGGGCGCTATATCTCCAAATTGACCGAGTTGGCCGGCATCTACTTTACACCCGCTATTGGCGTGAAAATCAACGACCGATTTTCTGTAGGCGGCTCCATCAATTTCGTGCACTCGGTTTTGGAATTGAGACGAGTCCAAACGCAGACCTTTAACGATCACGTTTGGGATGTGGCAGACCTTAAGATTACAGGAGACAACGGTGTTGCGGTAAGCTTTGACGTCAGCGCTCGAGCCCAGTTGCATCCGAAAGTCCGAGCCGGTCTCGTGTACCGTCATAAAGTGACGAATACATACGAAGGCGGCGAAGCCAAATTCACCCAAATCTTGACCGGAATAAGCGCGCTGGACATGGCTGTTGCAAACGGTCTCCCTCGCAATACGGACGGAAAACATACGATAGGGATCGGAACCGAAGTGACCTTTCCCTGGCAAATAACCGGGGGTCTTATGTTTCAGCCTAATGACAAATTATTTCTTGAATTTGACGTTATTTTTTGGGGATGGTCCGAGTTTGATGAATTGCCATTCGATTTCCAGGGCGAAAAGGAAGAGGGCGACGTCAATACGCCGGACAACGCGCTGACTGTAGAGGATTATGAGGACTCCATCCAACTCCGCTTCGGCATGGAATATTTAGCGACAGAAAAACTGGCTGTCCGCGCGGGATATGTCTATGACGAATCGCCTGTGCCGGACAAATCAGTCAGCGTTTTGCTTCCAGACGCTGACCGCAATGATTTCTCCTTTGGGGTGGGTTACAAAATAGGTGCTTATGACCTTGATCTTGGCTATATGTTGGTCGATTTCAAAGAGCGCTCCACCAACGGCAAGAGTAATGATAATTACAATGGCACATATCAATCTATAGCGCACATATACACTTTGGGCTTGGGTTATTCGTTCTAAATTTTTCGGTCAGACCTTGAGGAGGATAACGAAATGAAAAAAAATAAAATTTCTTTGATAAGTTTGGTATTATTTCTCAGCTTTGCGCTGTTTTATGTGGGTTGCAGCCCGGATCAACCGACTGAGGCTCTGCCCATTGTCAATTCCGGCAACGCGGATTTTTCCCGATTTGCTGTGATCGGAGCCAGCTATGAGGCTGGAGTTATAGACGGCTATCTGATCGGCGAAAACGAGCTGCACAGCTACCCGACAATGATCGCCCGTCAGATGAATTTGACCGTTGATAGCGAGGACGCAGATTTTGTCACGCCCTATTTTGGAGATCCAGGAGCCGGCACAAAATTCGAGCTGACAGGATTCGACGGCGCTAGCCCGATTCTTGAGATAACGCCGGTCTCCGGGATTCCGGTCAATATCGATTATCCGTTGCCCTACAACAATCTTGCAGTGCCAGGAGCACTCGCCGGTGAGGTTCTCTTCACTACCACCAGCGAGAACTCGCTCACTGGGAACCCTCTTTTTGACGCAATCCTGCGCAACGATCCCACTAGCGACCCTGAAACGCACCGCACCGCAGTGGAGCAGGCGATCGCCTTGGACCCGACTTTTATGATTGTCGGTTTGCTCGGGAATGACGTCCTGGGAGCGGCTCTGTCGGGTCATACAATACCGGGTATGCCCGTGCCGCCAGATCAATTTGAACAGGCGTACGCCGGGATTATCCAAAGCCTGACCACAGCTCTGCCCGACTTAAAACTGGCTGGGGTGAATATCCCTGATGTCACTGTCATTCCCCATTTTACCACAGTCCCGAAAAGTGTCGATGTGCCGAGTGTCGGGCCTGTAGACCTGTTTGTGCAGATGCACGACGGATCCGTGCAACAAGCTGATGACAATGCGCTGATTCTATTAGCGGCAAGTTCCATAATCGGCGATGTTTCTGGAACTTATGGACCAGAAGGCGTGCCGATCGGATTCGATCCTACCGCTCCTCTGCCCAGCTCATTGGTCTTGGATGGCGGAGAAGTCTTGGAGATGCAAGCCGCTGTTCAAGCCTATAATGAGTCGATTGAGGCTATTGCTAACCAATATGGTTTTCCTGTTGTAGATTCGAATGCTCTGGCGGATCAGCTCGGCGATGACGGCGTCGAAATATGGAACGATATTGTATTGACAAGCGATTATATTTCCGGCGGTGCTTTCAGTCTGGACGGTATCCACTTGACAAAGTTAGGAAGTGTGATTCTTGCCAATCAATTTATTGAAGAAATCAATACATTCTACGGAAGCGACATCCAACCTGTCTCGCCGTATCAATATTTTTGATTTTTTTGTCTAACCAGCGACCAGGCGACCCCCTTACTATATTATTCTATATTATTTTATATATTGTTATCGATCACAGACGCCATCTTTTTGAAGAGATGGCGTCTGTGTCCAATAAAAGGATGCGCGTTTTCATCGACGCCCACGATGGCAAATACAAATCTACCCTGTTTCAAAACGTTGAAATATTCTGTTTTAAAAAAATAAATTAACTCAAATAAATTCAATTAGCTACGGCTATTTTTATATAGCTGTGTAGTTACAAAACAATTCGGATGAGGAGTTTCGAATATATGGAAAGTCTATTATCGAAAGAAAACGTGGAGTGGCGAGAAAAAACCCGAGCAATTGCCGAGGAGTATGTGCGTCCTGTTGCCGCTGAACTGGATCGCACTGGGGAATATCCGTGGAAAGTGATGGAAGTGCTTCGGGAAAACGGCATCACAGGACTGTGGGTTCCCAAAGAATATGGGGGACAAAACGCCGGAAGCCTGAATCTTTGCATTGTGGTCGAGGAGTTGTCCAGAACTTGCGGCGGAGTCGGCGTTTCCTACGCTGTCAATGCCTTAGGCACATTGCCGATTTTGATGGGCGGAACAGAAGCGCAAAAGAAAAAATATCTGCCTATGGTCTCGACTGGTGAAAAATATGCCTCCTTTTGTTTATCCGAGAAAGAGGCGGGCAGCGATGCCGGGTCGTTAAAAACAACCGCTCGAAAAGAGAATGCAGACTATATTATCAACGGCGATAAAAAATGGACGACCAACGGCGGCGTTGCTTCGATATTTTCCGTATTTGCTACGACAAACCCTGATCGGGGCACACGCGGAATCAGTGCTTTTCTAATAGAACGGGACGAAGAAGGGTTTGAGGTCGGGAAAAGGGAAGACCTCATGGGTATTCGTTGCGTGCCGGTAAACGAGACGCACTTCCGAAATTGTCGCATTCCTGCAGATAGGCTGATCGGCGGAAGAGAAAATTCCGGCTTCAAACATGCAATGATGACGCTGGATCGCGGTCGTCCCGGCGTCGCCGCGCAGGCTGTGGGGCTGGCGCAAGGCGCGTTTGAATTGGCTCTCAATTACGCCCGCAAACGGGAGCAATTTGGTCAGCCCATCATCAACAATCAGGCGATTCAGTTTCTGTTCGCGGACATGGGCACCCGTATCGAAGCGGCTCGAGGATTGGTCTATCATGCCGCAAGATCCGTGGACGCGGGCACAAAAGATGCTTCCAAACTGGCGGCTATGTGCAAGGTCTTCGCAACTGATACGGCTATGTGGGTGACAACCGAGGCGGTGCAAGTATTCGGCGGTTACGGTTACTGCCGAGATTACCCGATTGAAAAATATATGCGGGACGCCAAAATAACGCAGATATACGAGGGGACAAATCAGATTCAACGGCTGGTAATCGGGAGATCGATTCTGCGGGAAGCCACAGCAACCGATAAATGATCGATACGTCGCCCCGATCGAACCGATTCGGGGCGTTTTTTTAGCGGATTAATTCGAGAGCAAGAGAGGCGGCTCTCTCGGAAGCCCCAGGGGTCCCGAGCCGCTTTCTGACTGACTGGAGGTCCTTTTTCATCGCCTCTCTTTTATCAGGGCGGGTCAGCAGATCGCATATCAAGGGAGCAATTTTCTCCGGCGCGGCTTCATGCTGAATCAACTCCGGAGCGATCCGTCTACCCGCGACCACGTTCACCATACCAATATGATCCACTTTAACCAACAGCCGAGCCAGTAGATATGAGAGCCAATTTATCTTGTAAATGATCACCATGGGCTTGCCGATAATGCCGGTCTCTAACGTAGATGTGCCAGATTTGACCAGCATCACATCCGCCGAACGAATCAGGTCGTAATTACAGCCTTTCAGATACAGCGCGTCAAGATGAGAATCAATCAGGTAAGATTTGATAAATTCGGGAGATAGAGTTGGCGCGACACTGAGCGTAAATTGTAAATCCGGGATTTCCCGCTTTACTGCAAGCGCAGACTCCAGCATGACCGGAAGCAGCCGCCTGATTTCCTGGCGTCGGCTTCCCGGTAGCATGCCCAGGATGGGACGGGACGGGTCCAGCCCGTAAGTCTGACAAAATAATTCTCGATCTTGGGTAGCCGACGACGACGCGTTCGACGCATCCAAAATCTCCAACAAAGGATGACCCACAAAGTGCGCGTCTAATCCGACTCGTTTGTAGATATCTACCTCAAAGGGGAAAATAACTGCGATACGATCGATCCATTTTGCCATTTTCGACGCTCTGCTTTTGTTCCAAGCCCATACCTGGGGACTGATGTAGTAAAAAATTGGTATGTCTTGATTAAATTTTCTGACTTTCTTGGCAAAGCGGAGGTTAAAACCGGGGTAATCAATCAGAATAATGAGATCAAGCGTCTGGTTCTGGACAATATCAATCATATCTCGCATCATCCGCCGAATAAAAGGCAGGTGCTTGATCACTTCGATATAACCCATAAATGCGACTTCGGAACTGTGATATACAGGGTGGGCACCTGCCTTCCGCATCGAATCTCCGGCAATGCCGATAAACTCTAAGTCTGACGCGCGCCGACGCATTGATTTGATAAGATTGCCTCCGTGGAGGTCGCCGGAAGCTTCGCCGGCAACAATTAATATTTTTTTCTTCATTGCAATTTTCAAAATATCCTAAGTTTAAAGATCAGAATTAAGAGACGCGTAGCCCAAATCCGGAATTATTAATCTGATGATTCTAAATTCGATAAAAAAATGGACTGTCAACGAAATTTAAGCAAACTCAGTCAATATGTCAAAAGAATATTGAAAAAAAATAAAAAATTTAATTCGTCATCACAGAGATCAATCCGCAGATTATCACAAATTAAGAATTGATGGTTAAAAAATTATATCTTTTTTTGCCCGATTTTCTTCAAGAAAACCCCTAACCTGGATTATTAATGATTATGAATAATGCAGGTTAGAAATTATTTGGAATTTTATTATGCCTATTTCGATCGAAGACCTGAAAGCCAAATTAGATTTGACGATAGACGATCAGAAGCGAACCAATGCCTTGATTGTGCAGGGCAAAGATGAGGAAGCTCTTGAATATCTGCTTCAAAAATTGCAGATCAGGCGCCTCGCTGAACATCCGTCCGATCAAAAGCTCAAAATTTCAAGCATCCACAAATTGCTTGCCGACGTCTATAAACAAAAACGTAATTTTGAAGCGGCTTTTTTTCATCTTGAAAAACATCTTGCTTTTTCTGATGAGAATTCTGTAACGCGTCAGAGTTCACAGGTGATGCTCAAAATGGAAGAAGCTCAAAAGGAAATGAGAAAGTATCAGTCCGAGAATGAAAAATTAAGAGCGCGGATCAAAGAAAATAGACATATAGAAGAAAAGACGCTGCGGAAGCTGAAAAAAGCGATTGAGACGGTTGAGGTGGGCGTGACTATTATCGACACGAACAACAAGATTATCTTTACCAATCCTGCAGAGGCAAAAATGCACGGATTTCTGGTAGAAGAAGTTATTGGCAAACCATCCAGTATTTTCGGAAGACCCAGAGCGCGTCGGAAAATGAAAAAATCGGAGTTTAAGCGTCCAAATACATGGTTGAGAGAGACAATAAATGTGCGCAAGGACGGCAGCATGTTTCCCGTTCAGCTTATCTCCAGCGCTGTCACGGATTTCGATGGCACTCCTATAGGGATGGTCACGGTCTGCGAGGATATTACCAAACGAAAAAATGCGGAGAAACAGCTAAGAAAAAAAAATAAAGAATTGGCGCATATGCTTTCCTATTTAGAAAAATTGAATAATGAAAAAAATGAATTGATGGGTATCGTTTCCCATGATCTAAAGAATCCGCTGACCTCTATTTTAGGTATTGTCGACCTGCTGAAGACTTATAATATCGACGACTTTTCTCCGAAAGAGATCGAGCAGTATCTGGCGGAAATCGAGATTCACAGCGAACGTATGGTGGACCTGGTCACTAATCTTTTGGATGTGAATCGTTTAGAATCTGGCAAGATGCAATTTAATCTCACCTGTTTTGATTTGAATCAAATCGTCAATGATTTGATCAATCAATATCAACCTAGAGCCCAGATCAAATCTATCCAATTTAATTATCCCTATTCGTTGTCGGAAAAAATATGGGCTTACGGCGATCATAAAGCCACAATACAGGTGCTGGATAATCTCATTTCTAATGCGATCAAATTTTCTCCGTCTCATAAAAAAATACATATCCGACTGGATAAAAAAAATGGCACGGTGCGCTTCCAAGTGAAAGATGAGGGGCAGGGGCTGACCAAACAGGATATGGACGGATTATTTGTCAAATTTTCCCGATTAAGCGCGACGCCCACCGGGAATGAGCATTCGACTGGCTTGGGATTGTCGATTGCCAGGAAGCTGGTTGATGGGATGAACTGCAGAATTTGGGCGGAAAGCAAGGGTAAAAACAAAGGCGCGACTTTCTATGTCGAATTCCCACGCCTAAATTGCGAGTAAAAAAAAAAGTAGCTCCTCTGGTCATCATATTAGAATATTGGAAATCATATCGAATCAGTCGACCGATTCGATACCGGAAAAAAATTTGGCTGGTATCAATTGACCTTAAATCGACCGATTTCTTGCAACAATGTCTGCGAAAAGCTATTGATTTTTTCAATCCTTTCTTGAATATCTCCACTACTTATCCGAAATTGATTTGCCTCGTCCAATATCTCCTGGAGACTGAAGACGACCTGACCGCTGGCGTTGGTGTGTTGCTTGGTGGAGCGACTGATTTGCCGCATCATAATCACAGTCCGGTCGGATTCCTCAGCGATATGATTTAAAACCGCCATAGCGGACTCAATAGTCTGCGCGCCTTCTTGGATGCTCTCCTGCTCGTTCTTAAATTCGTTTAGCAATTCCTGCACCGCCTGCTGCACCTCTTGCACAATCCGTTTGATCTCTTCTGTCGAATCAAAGACAGAATTCGCCAGCTCCCTGATCTGAGTCGCGACCACGCCGAACCGCTTGCCGATGCTGCCGCTTATAGACGCC
Source organism: Candidatus Cloacimonetes bacterium 4572_55 (assembly GCA_002084765.1). Taxonomy (GTDB): domain Bacteria; phylum 4572-55; class 4572-55; order 4572-55; family 4572-55; genus 4572-55. The sequence goes on from NBMB01000010.1 coordinate 79,640, forward strand.
TCTATCGCCGCGTTAAACGCGATCATCTTAGATTGCACAGAAATGCCGTGAATGATGTGCATGATTCGTTGAATTTCACGCGATTTCTTCCCTAATCCCACCCCGGCAATAGCCGACGAATGGGAAGCGTTGGCAATCCTCAACACCATTCTGGAATCGTCCGCAATCGAATTCGCTGTATTGGACAGTTGTTTGACCGAGCTGGATGTGGCATTCACAAAATGGGCTTGACTTGAGGCTCTCTTTGTGATTTCGGATACTAAAATCGCGCTTTCAACTGTCTGCTTTCCGATCTCCTTGGAGGTTTTGATGATCTCGATTATCAAGCGATTCAGCTTTTTTAGAAATTCATTGAAAGAATCAGCCATCACGCCGATCTCGTCTTCCGAAGAGACGGAGAGATGTTGGGTCAAGTCGCCCTCGCCAGTAGAAATCAGTTTCATTTTGTCAGTCATCTCGCGTAGAGGGAGGATAATTCTCCTGCCGAGATAATAGGCGATGACGGCTCCAAATAAAAAAGCGATCAGACTGATGAAAGTCGATGTCAATATCAGATTTTTGCGAAATTCATAAAGCGTTGATTTGTCTAAGAGAATGCGGATATATCCGATATGCTCCTTGTCCACGTCAGGCTGATAGTAGAAGCTGGGACCGATAATTTCCACCCAGTTCTCATGCACCTCTTCCAAAATGATCTCTTCTGCGGTCTGGAATATTTCGGCTGTCGAATCCATTGAGGCGAGGCTGTCCAGGGTGGTTTTTTGGATAAACAATTTGCCCTCCAGATTATATAATTCGATTGCCAGAATTTTTGGATCTTGGACTATACCGTTCAGGAATGGTAAAACAAAGTAGGTATTCTCGAATAATAGCCCGTAGCATGTCGCGTGGCACGCGTCCCTGTGCAAATCTTTTCCATAATCCAACAAAACACTCCGTAATTGACCGTCAATCCGGAATGTCAGTATGGAGACCAGGATGAATAGCGTGATGAATAGGACGATGGTAAACGAGCCGGTGATCTTTATCTGTAGCGACAACTTTTTTGCAGATTGCAGCAAGGGTTTCTTGAACCGACGCCACTTAAGAAAAAGCATTTTTTTATATCTTTTCCACATATTGAACAAGCCCCTTATCCAATTAATTCTGGCGTCCAGTCGCCATATCATCACAAAAAAACGGGAAACAAAGAATTATTTCCCGTTTTTTCGTGGGTCCTATTTTCGTTTCATGGATTCATTAATCGACATACTTGATCGCGGCTTTCAAATATTCCCGTCTCATACGGGCAATATGGGTGATCGAAACCGATTTGGGACAAACTGCTTGGCATTCCGCGTGATTAGAGCAGTTTCCGAAAAGCTCCTCATCCATTTGGAAAACCATGTTCAAAGCCCGTCTATTCCGTTCCGGCTCTCCCTGTGGCAACAGTCTCAATTGAGAGATTTTCGCGCTGGTAAACAGAGACGCGGATGAATTTGGACATGCTGCGACGCACGCGCCACAGCCGATACAAGCCGCCGCGTCCATTGCCAGATCAGCGTTCTCTTTTGCCACCAGGATTGATGTTGCCTCCGGCGCGTTTCCGACCCGGATGCTGATATACCCGCCTTTTGATATAATGCGGTCAAACGATTGGCGGTCCACTACAAGGTCTTTAATGATCGGGAATGCTTTTGCCCGCCAGGGTTCGACAATAATTGTATCCCCGTTTTGAAACTCGCGCATCCGTAGCTCACAGGTCGTTGTGCCGCTATTCGGACCGTGAGCGGTTCCGTTAATCACCAGCCCGCACATGCCGCAGATACCTTCTCGACAGTCGTTATCAAACTCGAGAGGCTCTTCCCCTTTTTTAATCAAATCCTCGTTAAGCGTATCCAGCATCTCCAAAAAAGACATATCAGGGTTGACGCCGTTGACCGTATGAGAGACCATCTTTCCTTTCGAATTGGCGTCTTTCTGACGCCAGACTTTTAAATGAATCGATATATTCTTCTTCATAATGGCGATGCCTCCTTATTTGTAGCTGCGCTGGGTCAGGGTGACGTTCTCGAAAATTAATGGCTCTTTATGCAGTTCCCAATTACTCGCTTTTTTGAATTCCCAAGCCGAAACGTATGTGAACTTCTCATCGTTCCGTAACGCCTCGCCTTCTTCGGTTTGGCTTTCTATTCGGAAGTGACCGCCGCAGGACTCTCTTCGATTCAGAGCATCGCGCGCCATCAGCTCGCCCAGTTCCAAATAGTCCCCGACGCGAGCGGCAAACTCAAGATTTTTATTCAAAGTCTCGGCTTCACCTGCGACCTTGACATTTTGCCAGAACTCCTCCCGGAGTTTTGGAATCTCCTTGATCGCCTCTTTCAGACCTTTCTCATTGCGAGCCATACCGACTTTATCCCACAAAATTTGGCCCAAGTCCCGATGAAATTCCTTGACAGTCTTGTTGCCTTTTATCGAGAGCAACTTTTCAAACTTCCCCTTTGAGCTTGCCAACGCGTTTTTAAACGCGTCGTCTTCGCTGGATATTTTTTCTAAAGACGCGCCTCCCAAATAACCGCCGATAGTATAAGGAATAACAAAATACCCATCTGATAGACCCTGCATCAGCGCGCTGGCACCCAGTCGGTTTGCGCCATGATCAGAAAAATTCGCCTCTCCAATCACATGCAGACCCGGAACAGTAGTCATCAGATTATAATCGACCCATAATCCTCCCATTGAATAATGAACCGCTGGGAAAATGCGCATCGGCGTTTTATAGGCGTCCTCGTCGGTGATCAGATGATACATCTCAAAAAGATTTCCGTATCGTTCCTCGATAGTTTTGCGTCCGAAATCTGCGATTGCATTTTTGAAATCCAGATAGACAGCCAGACCCGTATCGCCGATGCCTCGTCCATCGTCGCAGACTTCCTTTGCGTTTCTGGAAGCCACATCCCGAGGCACCATGTTGCCAAATGTCGGATATTTACGCTCGAGATAATAATCCCGATCTCCTTCTGGAATTTGGCTCGGTGGACGTTTATCGCCTTTATTTTTCGGAACCCAAACCCGTCCATCGTTTCGCAGGCTTTCGCTCATCAGAGTGAGCTTAGATTGATAGTCGCCAGAACGAGGGATGCAGGTCGGATGAATCTGCACATAGCAGGGATTTCCGAAAAAAGCACCTTTTTTGTGCGCCCGCCAAATAGCGGAAGCGTTGGAATTCATGGCGAGAGTTGAGAGATAATAAGCTGTGCCGTATCCGCCGGTTGCCAATACCACAGCGTCTGCGGTGTGCGCGTTAAATTCGCCGGTTCTCAGGTTGCGGGTGATAATTCCACGAGCCTTGCCCTGGATCAGCACCAGGTCTACCATCTCCTCGCGTGGGAAGATCTGCACAGAACCCGCGTGGACTTGCGCCATCAGAGAACTGTAAGCCCCGAGTAGCAACTGCTGACCCGTTTGACCGCGAGCGTAAAATGTCCGAGAAACCAAAGCGCCGCCGAATGAGCGGTTAGCAAATAGACCCCCGTATTCACGAGCAAATGGGACGCCTTGCGCTACTGCTTGATCGATAATGTTGTTGCTATTCTGCGCCAGCCGATACACATTCGCCTCACGGGCGCGATAATCGCCTCCCTTGATCGTATCATAAAAAAGGCGCCACACGCTATCGCCGTCGTTTTGGTAATTTTTTGCCGCGTTGATCCCCCCCTGCGCGCCAATGCTATGTGCCCGCCGAGGTGAATCTTGGATGCAGAAGTTTTTTACGCGATAACCGAGTTCGCCTAAGGAAGCCGCGGCAGAAGCGCCTCCCAGACCGGTCCCGACAACGATGATAGTGAATTTACGTTTGTTCTTCGGATTCACTACATTAATATCAAATTTATGCTTGTCCCATTTTTCAGATAAGGGACCACTAGGAATTTTAGAATCGAGCTTCACTGAGCGCCTCCCGTTAAGACATTAAGAAAATCCAGATTGGAATCACAAGAAATCCTGCCGCCATAGCGATTGCAAACAAAATGCCGATCGCAAAAATGATCGGTGAATAGCGCGGATGCTGAAGACCTAACGATTGAAAGGCACTCCAAAATCCATGACGCAGGTGAAAACCGAGAACAATCATGACCGCCAAAGTGATGACGATCAAACCCGTCCAGATCATATTTTTCGAGTAGAAGGTCATCTCGCTAGTACCGCCAGCCGGGGTCTGCTTGATGTAGTTCTGAGGACGAGCCTGCCGTTTTTGTAGCCATATCGATATGCCGATCACGATATGAACCAAAAACAGAAGAGCCAAGCCAACCTCGGCTACATAAAGCAATACGCCCAAACTTATTAAGTGATGGGCGTATTCATTAAAGAGTTGCGAATCCTTGCCGGCAAATAGAGTCAGGTTGCCCACCAGATGCACAACAACAAAGCCACATAGAGAAAGAGCGGTCAATCCCATGATAAACTTCCTGCCAACCGTAGAATTAACCAGTTTAAAAAATGGAACCATAACACAACCTCCAATCCATTGAGGTGAAATAATTGTTTCGCTGAAACGAAACATAGACAAACCAGAGAAAATAAGAAGACCAACGATTTAGCCTGAATAATTCAAGAAAACCGCTAAGGGGCTAAGAACACAGAATTTCACGAAGATTTGAAGAAACACATCTTTTCTAATATGAAATCGCATAAATATCGATAACATCTTGTAGAATAAAATTTTAGTGTCCTCAATGCTTTACGCAGGTCCTTAGTGGTTATGAATAATGCAGGTCAAAACGAATTTAAACTATATAAATTAGATGAAAAAAAAGCAAGATTTTTTTCCTCTTTTTCGAAAAATAGATTGCATGTTAAAACAGGGTGCTATATTCTTTGGAAACACCTCATGCATTTTTATTGGATTAACAAAAAATATGTATAACATGAACAGAAGGGATATTCGCGATAGTCCCTCGACGGATCAGGGCTTTTTTACAAGATGGAAACGGTATTGATTTTTAATTTTTTCTTAATTTTGAGGAAATATGCGAATAAAACATAAATATCCGAAAAGAATTAGAACCACTTCTTTTGCCATCGCCTTATCAATCGGAATTGCTCTCTTCATTGCCTCTTTTTCGCCGCTATCCGACTATATCGAGAATCGGATTTATGACTTTTTTCTGCGATCTCGGACCGATCCTGTAGTCTCGAGCGAAGTGATTATTGTATTCATCGGCGACGATACGGTCGCTACGTTAGGGAGCTGGCCTCTGACCAGGGATTATTACGCCACGCTTATTCACATCCTGAACGAATTCGGCGCAAAGCAGATCGTCTTTGATCTCCTTTTTTCCGAAGAAGACGCCAAAGGAGAATTTAATCAGGCATTGGTCGAGGAAACCCAGCGCGCCGGAAACGTATACCTCCCCTATTATATGTTGACCGGAAACGTCAGACCCTTCCCAAATTTTAATTCCACAGAGGAATCCCCGGCTCAGCCAGAGGGGGGAGAGCCGATCGCCACTCGCCGGATTCGATTCCCGGTCGCCTTTGATTGTATCTTCCCATTTGAAAATTTGAAAGCCGCCTGCCAAGGATTGGGACACAGCAACGTCTCTCTGGATCCGGACGGCATTATCCGAAGACATCCGCTTTTTATCAATTTCAACGATGTTTTATTTCCCTCTTTGGGCATGGTGGTCGCTTCCGATTATCTCGATATTTCTAGCCAGGAGGTGCAGATCATTTCCGATAATTTCATCCAATTGGACAATGCACATCGGATTCCTGTCGATGATAACGGAAATATGCTGATCAATTTTAATAAAGAATTGACCCAATTTGAAAACTATTCTATGCTACAACTGTTTCAATCTTATAAACAATATAGCAATGGAGAAACGCCCTTTATCGCTCCGGAAAGTTTTAAAGATAAAATCGTCTTGATCGGGATGACCGCGACTGGTGGAACAGACCTGAACCCCACACCGGTCTCTGCTCTCTACCCATTGGTGGGCGCGCAAGCGACTATTATCTCCAATATTCTGACCGAAAATTATCTCCGTACAGCTCCGTCATGGGCACTCGCACTGGAGATGATTGTCCTTATGTTGATCTTGACATGTTTTTTGGTAATGTTCCGATCCTATTTCAATCTTTTATTGAGCATCCTTCTATTAATCACTGTCGGAGTCGGTCACTTCGTTGTTATCACATCGACAGGCTTATATATCAACACCTTATTGCCCCTCATTGCTATTGTGTTGGCATTTTCTGTGATCAACGTCTACCTGTTCCGATTAGAAAGAATAAGCAGAGAACGACTGAGGAACAGGCTAAGCGTGATCATCGAACAATTGCGGAAAAAGGATAGGCAGATATATCAAGTCGAGGCAGCACTGTCAAAAAAATCAGAGGAAATGGACGGTCTCATCAAATCTATGGAAGAAGAGGAAAAGATCAGTCTAAATGATGAGATCGACCGGCTTCGGCAGGAACGGGACGCGCTCTCGGACGAGCATCATAATCTGGTCAATGAAAAGAGTGCGCTCTCGGAAAAATTGGAGATAATGAAAGGGGTGGCAAAAAAATTTATCTTTTCCACATCGAAAAAGCCGTCGGGATACGACCAGTTGAAGGGCGACTATAATCAAATTATCGGGAAAAGCGGTTCCTTGTTGCAAATTTTGCAAAAAGTGGACCGCGCCGCGCGGTTCGATTCCAATATTTTAATCACTGGAGAAAGCGGCGTCGGGAAAGAGCTGATCGCCCGTGCGGTTCATTATAATAGCCCCCGAAAAAAAGGAGCTTTGGTGATTGTCAATTGCGCGGCGATCCCGAGCGAATTGATCGAGAGCGAGCTATTTGGTCATGAAAAAGGCTCGTTTACCAGCGCGGTTTCCCGACGGATCGGCAAGTTTGAGCTTGCCCACCACGGCACCCTATTTCTGGATGAAATTGGCGATATGCCTATAAATATGCAGGCAAAAATCCTGCGAGCGATCCAGCAGAGAGAGTTCCGCCGAGTTGGCGGAACAAAAAATATACATGTCGATATCCGTCTCGTTGCCGCCACGAATAAAGACCTTTTGGAAGAAGTGAAAAACAATCACTTTCGAGAAGACCTCTTTCATCGACTGAATGTGATCCCGATTCACGTTCCGGCTTTGCGTGATCGGAAGGAGGATATCCCTCTGTTGGTCGAATATTCCCTTAGTAAAAAATCGACGGCGGAAAAGCCCTTTACCATCACTCAAGGCGTGATGGCTGCGTTTCTCTCATATCCCTGGCCCGGTAATATTCGAGAACTGGAGCAAGCTGTCGAGCGCATGACCGTCCTGGCAGATGGGGACCGTCTCACAATCGACGATCTATCGAGCGAGCTGATCGAGTCTGCGACAAAAAAATCCGCTCGACTTTGGAAATGGGGAACCGAAATTTCATTAAAGCGCGCTGTAGAGGAATTCGAGCGGAAATATCTCTATAAAAAGCTGCGTCAATATGAATGGAATATTCCTGAGGTATCCGATAAATTACAAATCGAGCGGCGCACGCTACAAAAAAAGATGAAAAAACATGGAATCGTCCGAGAAAAAACAACTGCTGATCATGGCGATTGACGTCGGAAACAGCAATATCACGGTAGGAATATTTAAAGGGGACGAGCTGATCGACCAATGGCGGTTGCGCACCCGGCTCTATACTGCAGACGAGTTGGGACTCCTTTTTTACCAACTGACGCGGGTCAATCATATCGAAATCCCGGATCGGATTATCATCTGCTCGGTGTCTCCGCGCGTCACGCTGATGCTGAAAATGGGGCTAAGTCGTTATCTGACAGGAAATATTGAAATCGTGGACTATAGGTCTGACATGGGAATTTCCATCTCCTACGAAACGCCGGACACATTGGGCATAGATCGTTTGGTGAACGCTTTTGCCGCGGTTGAGTTATACCGAGCCGATTGCCTGATAGTCGATATCGGCACAGCGACCACGCTGGATACAGTGACCAATCAGCGGGAATATATCGGCGGCGTGATCTTGCCCGGTATAGAAATGGCGGCGGAATCCCTCACCGCAAAAACCGCGCAATTGTTCACAACAGAACTCGTTCCGCCCCCAACCGTGATCGGAAAGTCCACGCGCGCATGTATTCAGTCCGGGTTGATTTTCGGAGCGATCGATCAAATCGACGGGTTAATCGTCCGCATCTGCAAGGAATGGGGCAGGAAACCGAAAGTGATTGCCACTGGTGGACATGCCAGGCTGATCGCCAAGTATTCGACAACAATCACCAAGATCGAGCCCATGTTGACGCTGATCGGTTTGCAACGGCTGACCCGACGTCTTTTTTAGCTATCCGCTCAAAAAGACTCTTTACATATCTTTCGATCTGCGGTTTCTTGTGGCGAGATATTCTATTCCGTTTGATCTTCTGAATGATGCGGCCTGGTAAGGTCATATTTATCATAGGATTGACCCAAAGTATTCTGTTCTCCGATAAAATCGTTGATTTTGTTTCCCATAGAGATGTTCATCCTTCCGACAACAACTCCTTTCCGATTTTTTCTTTTATCCGGGATAAAAATCATCATTCTGTCCATTGATCCGAAAATATTTCCCCTTTCCGTCTTTTTTTTATTATGCTCGTTCAACTTTTCGTCATAGACTTTATTCGCTGTATCGAGCATTTTATCGATTGCCTGGTCTGTCCGAGTGGGATCATGATGACCTATAGACAAATTTTCCAAGCCCATTTTTGCGGCAACGCTTGCAATAACCTCGACCCGCCCGTGACCGAATCCAGAAACATAATTTTTTTCAGTATATTGACCGTCAAAATAGGTATAATTCGAGCCTTGTAAGTGCCTTTTGAAGTAAATATTATCAGGATCTTCCTCCCGTATTTCATGGTCGGTCAGAATAACTGCGGAAGTCATCAGATTCCCTTTCGCATCATAATTTTCATATCGATATGAGATACAAACGTCTGGGTGATCCGAATCGTAGCATTTGATTACAAGGCAATCCTCGATATAATAGCTGTTTCGGTTGACTCGAATCTGCGGATTTTCTCTCGATAGCAAACTCTCAAACTGGCTGGTACCTGTAAAATAGCAGCTTCCGTTTGGGAGAAAAATAATCACCGTGGACCGGATATCCTTGATCCGTTTGAACTCGAACGCAGAGGAGATTTCATTGAAATCTCTCGGGAAAACTGGGTGCTTAAAGCTGTGTTGAAAAAATTTTCTCGGATTGCTGTACCCGATAACTTGCTTAACAATGTTGTTGTTGTGAAAGATAGGAGATAGCGGCGCGCCGGTATGAAAATGGTCATAATGATAATGCGTAAACTTGATGATCATCTTCTTCACGCGGGCATGACCGAATTCAACTCAAGTATTCCGGAGCCGCCATCTCCGATATAGAGATAATTTATCGGCAATTTTGGCGAAAAAAATCTGCCAGCAAGTTGTGTTGCTTCCATATCTAATCAACTCATATCCAGAAAAACTGGAGCTTCCCCTCACCCCATAATGGATTAAAATAAAATCGCCGGAGTAAAAAGTAATATTTTTATCATCCGATTCTATCCATTCAATGTCTTGTAGACAATTAACTACATATTTCGGCAATAACAGCTCTTTTTTCTTCGTCTTATACAACTTCATTTCTCTCTCCAGCTTAGGAGTTAATAGTTAGAAAATTCTTCAACCGTTTTTAGTTTCAACGATCCGGTCTGTAAAAAATTAATTAGCCTTCTATTTTCAGAGTTGAAAAGATAATGCTTATCTCTCAATATGTCAAGTTTCTAAGTATACGCACTGTGCAGTTCTTTTAAGAAATTTCCAAGCGGTTCGGTCATTCTGAAAAAATAGCTATTGCAAAAGTGTCATAATTCGATATTTTTCTTGAAGAGAGTTTTCCACCTATAAACTTTGCGGAGAAAATTGATGAAATTTCCCGAATTTAAAAGGATCCTTTCCAAATTTGTCGATAGACCCGACGACATGGATTTCAATAAAGATCAGGCTGTGATCCAAATCCAAAATCAGGTGATCGATTTCCGGACAAAACTTGTCGCGGGTTCGATCCATGTCATAGAAAGCGACTGTGAGTTTACTGCGGAGAGATGGATTGCGGATCGGCTGGCAAAACTGCCGCTTCTTGCCGACAGGATATTGACTTATATCCCGGAAAATCCGAATTTTATCGATCCTTACGGACTGTTGTCCGGCGAATTTGACGATTCTCCGGATAAAGATGTGAGCGGCGTTGCCAGGACCACGCTGGATGTTCTCAGCAGGCAACTGGGCATCTCCACATCGGTTCTATACCTCACCTCGGATGCGGGCGAAGGAAAAACGACTGTTATTAATCGCTTAGCTCGGATACAGGCTCGCGCGTACAAAGATAAGCGATCTGAATGGCTATTGGCTCCTATTCCCCTCGGGGGGCGTCATTTTTTGAGGTTAGACGACGTCATTGTCGGATCAATCGCCAACAGACTCCGATTTTTGCATCTCTATTATGACAACTTTATCGAACTGGTGAAACTGGGGTTTATTGTTCCCGGATTTGACGGATTCGAGGAAATGTTTGTCGTGGGCGCATCCGGAGAAGCGGTTTCCTCTCTGGGCAATCTGATCTCGAAACTGAACTCATCTGGAAATGTGATGGTTGCGGCTCGCAAAGCATATTATGAAATCCGAGACTTTGAGGCGCAATCTCGATTGATCGACTCCATGCAAGACTGCTCCGTCTCCTTTTCCCGATTGCAGATCAAGCGCTGGACAAAAAAGCATTTTCTCGACTATTGGAAAAAAAGGGGTTTGAAAGATGGAAAAAAGAGATACGACACCCTGTGCAAAAAATTCAGCGAGGATCATCCCTTATTGACCCGGGCGGTTCTGGTCAAAAAATTGACGGAACTTGCCGCGGATACGGACCGGTTCGAGAATCTTTTGAAAAAGCTGGATTCCGGCACATCCCACTATTTCAGCGACCTGGTCGACTCAATCATCGAGCGGGAGATCGAAAATAAATGGCTGGATCGTTCTGGGGATGGTCCGCGTAAGCCTCTAATCACGCTGCAAGAACACCATGAATTATTGTCGCTCATCGCTCTGGAGATGTTGAACGGGAAAACGTCTCTGTTGGGACAGGACCTTATGCAGTTTGTGGGCGAACTGTTCTGCGAGATGAAAAATCTACCGACAGGAGTCAGCCGTCAGGTTCAGAACAGGATATTCGACCACCCGCTTTTGGTCAAGCCCGAAAAGCACACAAACAGCTATGCCTTTGATCACGAGGAATTTAAGGAATATTTTCTTGGAGAGGGAATCGCTCGGATTATTCTGGAAGAAGACACGTACGAGCTGAAGATGCTGTTTCGTAAAGAGGCAATTTCTGCCCAATCTTTGGATAGCGTATATAGCTTTCTATCGAATAATAATTTTGATCCAGAAAAATCGATTAAACTCTTGTCGGATATAGCTCTGAGGGGCGCGTCGTCATCCTATTCTCGGGAAAATTGCGGCGGGCTGATCGTCAGGATACTGCGAGACGTGGAAGTAAAAAGCCGAAAAGTCGAACATGTCGCTATGGGCTCGGAGCTCTTTGTCGGTAGCGCATTCAAAAATATCGTTTTCTATAAATGCCACTTTCGCACCCTATGCCTGGAAGGCGCAACTCTGGAGGGATGCAATTTTCGTTCCTGCCGATTTGAGACAATCGAACTTTTCAAAAACACCAAAATCGTCGATTGTCACATTGAAGATTGTGAGATACACAGTCTCCAAAAGCCTGATGATATCGCCGCCATATATGAACCCGAAGAAATTGTAAGAACTCTGAAGATAAGCGGATTTTCCCTCCCAGAGGAAGAGGAGGAAAAAGATGAGCAAGAAGAAGCCCGAGAACAAGATGAGGATCTGACGATTTTGACCCGAGCACTCCGCCCATTTTCCCGAACCACCGGAGTCACTGATGTGGTTTTTCGCCGCCGCCTTGGGCTGAGCGCAAACAGATTTATCGACAACATCCTGCCCGATCTCTTGCAACGCACGATCCTAAAGGAAATTGAATACAGAGGCGGGGGGCAATGCCGGAGATTTTTGTTAGGCATTCAGATGAGTAAAATCAGCCAGGCACTGATCGATTCCAAAGGAAGTTATCAGAATTTTCTCGACATGTTTGAGCCTTGATATATTTTATCGCTGTAAAACAGAGTGTATATTGAATGCTTCTGTGCATCTTATATCTCCGGAAATATTATTCGGCAGAATCAATCCGGCGGCGGCGAGGGAATATCTTTTTTATTGACGGTCAAAAAAAAAGAACTATATTGAGATAGCGTGTGTATCTTCTATCCTCATAATTGACTTCACCCAATTTTTTGTTACTTTAATAAGGAGATTGCCCGATGAAAAGAGTTTTAATCGTTTTCATAATTCTTGTTTTTGTACCCGCGATCAGTCTTGCTCAAAAAGCAGGGCAAATCGGCTTCAACTTTGAGGTTGGCGGATTCTCAAGTTCGAAGATTGGCGTGACTTTTCATGTAACCGACAGATTGGCAATACGACCCACTTTTAGCTTCAGCAAAAGCTCCGAAGAGTTTGATGCGCTTGACGATCAAACGCAAAAGTATGTGATTCTCGATAGGGAAACGACCAGATATGGAGGAGGATTGGACGGCTTGTTTTATCTAAATCAAGGTGGCGACCTAAGACCTTACCTTGGCGCGGGGTGTCATTCTATAAAAATGAGGTGAGTTCAGACGACCGATCGGGGGAAATTAGCAACCTGTTTCTCAATAGTAATTTCATAAAAGAGAATAACGGCACAATTATTAACGGTTTATTTGGGCTACAATATTCGCTGAGTAAGCATGTCGGTATAACCGGAGAAATTGGGATCGGTTACACCAATGAAAAGACAGAAGGTCTAACCGAGGATAAGCTGTCTACAACCTTTATTGGTTTGACGACCACGGGTGTCGGCGTTGTAATCTATGTGAATTAAGGATCATAGAAGTGCTGTTCGCAGAACAATCCAGTATAAAATATATTGACAAGAAATCGATTGAGAATTAACGTATCTCATGATTGATTTCACTCGATTTTTTGTTATTTTAATTTACATTTACTTTAATTTAATAAGGAGATTGTCAAATGAAACGTTGGTTATTGATTATTCCCTCTCTTTTTATGATTATTGCCCTGACAGGTTGCTACACGGTGCTGAAGCATCCCACAAGCGCGGGCGACGCGGCATTAGAAGAGAGCTATGAAGACCCGAACGGGTGCAGCCGGTGCCATGTGGACGAGGCGGTTTTTCAATATCAAAATGGAGAATATTACGGATACTATCAACCTTTGTTAGACTATTACGGTCGGCCCTGGTGGTGGGACGCCTATTGGAGCGACAACTGGTATTATGACGATCAGGCAGGCGGTTATACGGACGGAATAAAGAATCCACGTGACGATCGAGGTCAGATCGGCGGATTCGGGACTACGCCCTTAGCACCGAGCCATAGCCCTCCCGCGACAAAGGCGGCTCGGGAACAACGAGATACCGTTGTACCGAATGTTCGAGAGCGCAAAACCGAAGAGAGTCGGGTTCCTGATGATGATGATACGCCGGAACCATCCAAAAGTCGTCTTGAAAAAGATGATGATGATACCCCGGAACCATCCAAAAGTCGTCCTGAAAAAGATGATGATGATACCCCGGAACCATCCGAAAGTCGTTCTGAAAGAAATGATGATAAAGATACCCCGCCTGAAATTCGTTCTCCAAAGTCGGATCCAGAGGATGAGATATCTAAATAACCTTCAGACAAGCTCATAAAAAGGAGTTTTTATGAAAAAACGTTTGACAATTCTATCCTCTGTATGGTTTCTTTTTCCGACAATCCTTTTTCTGACAGTATGGGTCGGCGTGAGCCATTCTCAAGGTATCCTTCGTGAGGGGATCACGATCAATAGCGATTTTGGCGTAGGTGCCCGATCCATGGGTATGGGCGGGGCGCATGTAGCCGCGGCTTCCGACGTGAGCGCAATGTATTGGAACCCCGCTGGATTGGTTTTCGTGCGTCGCATCGAACTCAGCGCGACTTTAACTCGGGAAGAATATGAGATCAAAACTTCTTTTTTTAATACTGCATCGGATCGCACCAAGAAAAAAACCCGGCTGAATTCTCTGGGTCTGGCATATCCAATCCCAACTTTACGAGGCAGTCTGGTGTTCGGCATGGCGATCAATCGGGTTCATAGCTTTGACCGAATTTATGCTCGGGAAGGCTATAACGATATCCTCGCTTATAACGACCAAAATGAGGTCGTTTCTGGGGATAGCTATGAAAAAGAGACGCAAATATCAGCCGGCGGACTCTACAATTGGTCGTTTTGCGGCGCGATGGATATTTCAGAGCAACTTTCTTTGGGAATCGCGCTCCACATCTGGAGCGGCGATTATGAGGGCGTGTTCGAATTAGTCGATACCGATACGGAAGACGTCTGGACGTTTCATGAGAACACTCTGACCCAAGAGGACGACTTTGATCTGGACGGTTACAGCGTCGGTTTTGGCGGCGTTTATCGCGCCAACCGCCAACTCACATTCGGATTTTCATTGAATTCAAAGGTGAATCTGGAATTTGACGGGGAACAGAGGGAGGAAAAAATCTACGTGGACGATGACGAGCTAATGTCTGAGAAGGTATCTTATTACGGATTCGAGGATGCCGAAATTCCCTGGATGTTCAATTTGGGAAGTGCCTATACGCATAAGATGTTCAAATTGGCGGCGGATGTGACTTATATGGATTGGTCAGAGACGGAAAATGTTTTCGATATAGACAATTTGGAAAATAAGCACCTCTATGACGAGGTCTTAAAATTGCGTATCGGAGGAGAATTTTTGCTACCCAACAGTCCAATTCGACTAAGAGCCGGTGTGTGCTCCGATCCGTTGCCGTATCAGGGGACAAAAATTGATCGGGATCGGGTCTATTTCACCGGCGGGATAGGCGTCTTGTTAGATCGTGTTTTTACAATTGATCTGGCTTATGTCAGCGGTTCTTGGGAACGTGTGAATACCGAATACGAATATCAAGAAGAGACGAAATCGAACCGTGTTTTCGTCACCAGTTCATATCATTTTTGAGGAAATTCCTTGTTTCCGAAATTATCTCGGGGATAAAAAAACTTGACAAATAGTTAAAAATCATATAGCTTTTCGATGAAAACCCTCCATTGGCGTTATGTCGTGGGGGGTTTTGTCTGTTATCGCGAATATCTGATCGATATATACAGCGTAACGCCTTATATAGTAAAGAGTTACCCTTTGAAATAAATTCTGGAGAAATTTAGACTATGACAACGCAACCCGATTTTCGTCTATTTGTCGATAAGGAGATTATGCCGCATTCGGATCAATTTGACCGTGAGGAACGCATCCCGCCCGAATTGATCAAGACTTTGTTTGATAAAGGCTATATAGCCGGATTTATTTCCCCAGAATATGGCGGTGCTGGGATGGATATGACCACGTACGGGTTATTGTGCGAGCAGATCGGGCGCGGGAACGCGTCTTTGCTCAGCCTTTTTACAGTGCATGGAATGGTTTCATACGTTTTGTTGAAATGGGGAACAAAGGAGCAAAACACACGCTGGCTGCCGAGATTGGCAAGCGGAGAAATCATCAGCGCATTTGGGCTGACAGAACCGAATATCGGCACCGACGCCCGTCATATCGAGACCGAAGCGCGTGCGACAGAGAAAGGGTATATCCTTAATGGCAAAAAAAAATGGACGTCGTTCGGACAGATCGCCGACCTTTTTCTGATCCTCGCTCTATGTGAAGGCAAGCCAGCCGCGTTTTTTGTGCCTCGGGAGACAGAAGGATTTTCGATTAAGCCCATGTCAGGACTGCTTGGGTTCCGGTCCGCGCAATTGGCTGAACTCCAGTTTGAGAACTGCCTGATCCCGAAGGGCAATCTTGTCGGTCGTATCGGATTTGGTTTTTCTCATATTGCGGGGACCGCGTTGGATCACGGACGGTTCTGTATCGGCTGGGGATGCACGGGTCTGGCGCAAGCATGCCTGGACGCGAGCCTGAAATATAGTTCCGAGCGGAAACAATTTGGCTCATTTCTGAAGGAACATCAACTGATTCAAAGATTTATCGCGGATATGGTTGTCCGAGTGAAAGCGGCTCGGCTCCTGTGTCAACGCGCTGCGGAACTGCAAGAGTCCGGGGATCCTGAGTTGATCATGGAGACCTCTATCGCCAAATATTTTGCATCGACCGCAGCAATGCAATCCGCGCTTGACGCTGTGCAGATTCACGGCGCAAATGGATGTTGCGATCAATATCCGGTGCAACGTTATCTGCGAGACGCCAAAATAATGGAAATTATCGAGGGAAGTTCTCAGATTCAACAAATCATTATTTCTCGGTATGCGCATCAATTTGAATTAATTTGATTAATTGAGAAAATAGAGCATATTTAAAAGGAGAAAAAAAATGCGCCATGGTTCTGAGAGATATATTAAGTGCGTGGTTTGGGATTTGGACAACACCCTTTGGAAGGGAATATTGTCGGAGACGGATCAAGTGGAGCCGCGCGCAGACGCGCTGAATTTCATTCGATTGCTTGATAGTCGAGGCATCCTCCAATCGATCGCTAGCAAAAACGACCATGAGCCGGCGATGAAAAAACTTCGGGAATTCGGCATAGACAACTACTTTCTCTTCCCACAAATCAATTGGGGTTCAAAGGCGGAATCGGTTAAAAAAATCACTGACTTGATCAATATCGGAATCGATACCGTCGCTTTTATCGACGATCAGCCTTTTGAGCGGGAAGAGGTGAATTTTAGCCATCCGCAAGTGTTGTGCATCGACGGGACAAATCTGGATCCATTGCCAGATATGCCAGAATTTAATCCCAAATTTGTGACGGAATTCACAAAAAATCGGCGTCTGATATATCTCGACGATATTCGTAGAAACCGATCAGAAGAAGAATTTCAGGGTCCAAAAGAAGAATTTCTGTCCACGCTGGAGATGACCTTGTCCATTGCGCAGGCAAAAGAGAAAGACCTCAAGCGAGCAGAAGAGCTGACTGTCCGCACCCACCAATTGAATTCTACCGGTTACGCCTATTCTTATGAAGAGCTGAATATTTTTCGGCAATCCGACCGACATACGCTGTTGATCTCCACTCTCGAAGATAAATTCGGCAGTTATGGCAGAATTGGCTTGACCCTTTTGGAGCGTTCTCCAGATGTATGGACCATCAAATTGCTGTTGATGTCCTGCCGAGTGATGTCTCGCGGGGTGGGATCCGTTATGCTCAACTATCTGCGCCAAGAAGCGGGCAATCAAGGCGTTCGCTTACAGGCAGAATTTCTTTCCACAGATCGCAACAGGATGATGTATATCTCGTATAAATTTGCCCATTTCAGAGAGATCGATCAGCGGGAAAATATCGCTATTCTGGAAAATGATCTGACTCAAGCTCATGGATTTCCCAAATATATGCGCATTATTCTTCCGTCATCTTTTGAAAAATAGGGATGCGCTGGGACGGCGCGTTGTCCTGAAAATTCGTAACGTTATAGGAAAAATATTATGCCAAATACCAAGATTCTCATTGTCGAAGATGAACGAATTATCGCTCGCGACCTAAAATTTCGCTTAGAAAAACTGGGTTATGAGGTTGCCGGTATGGTCACTACAGGCGAGGGGGCGATCGACCTCACGCCAAAAATCCAACCGGACTTGATACTAATGGATATTGGTTTGCCCGGAAATATGGATGGTGTGGAAACTGCCGAGGTAATTTGCTTGCAGACCAATGTTCCGGTTATTTATATTACCGCTTATAGCGATCCGGATACGTTGAAACGAGTAAAAAAAACATCTCCATATGGATATTTGCTTAAGCCTTTTAAATATAAGAGTTTAGAGATCATTGTAGAAATGGCTCTATATAAGTATCAGATGGGAAAAAAGCTGCGAGAAAGCGAGAAGCGGTATCGAGAATTGTTTGATAATATGAGCAGTGGCGTGGCTGTTTACGAGGTGATCGGCGACGCTGAGGATTTCATTTTTAGAGATTTTAATAAAGCCGGAGAACGGATTGATAATCAAAGCCGGGAGGAGTTGATCGGTCGCAGCATCTTTGAGACGAGACCCTCGGTCGAAAAATTCGGTTTGATCGACGTCTTTCGTCGGGTATGGAGGACCGGGAAATCGGAACGCTATCCTGTTAATTTATATAAAGATGAAGAAAGAGTTGGCTGGTATGAAAATTTTATCTACAAGCTTCCCACTGGCGAAATTGTCGCGGTGTTTGATAATGTCACTGAAGAGAAAAGGATGGCGGAAGAGTTGGCAACGGAGCGAGAACGGCTCTCCGTGACGCTGCGTTGTATTGCCGACGGCGTCATCGCCACCGATGTGAACGGGAAAGTGGTGATGTTGAACCGGGTCGCTGAGGAGCTGACCGGGTGGACCCAGTCCGAGGCATGGGGCGGCAAAATAACCGATGTGTTCCATATTGTAGACGAGCAGACCCGACTGCCTATAGAAAATCCAGTTCCGTCTATCTTGAAAAACGGAGTCGTGGGCATGGTGGATCGCATCATGTTGGTTTCCAAAGAGGGGCGGACGCATCCCATATCAAGCCGAGGCGCGCTGATTTATGACAGCTCCCAACAGGTGATCGGCGTAGCACTCGTATTCCGAGAGATGACAGAATCTCGGCGTCTGGAACAGGCAAAAGAAAATTTTATCAACGCGATCAGCCATGAGCTACGGACGCCCCTGACGCCCATTCTCGGATACGCGGAGATGATGCTGAGTACAGAATTGGAGCGTGAGCAACAGAAAATATTTCTCCATCAGATCATCAATTCGGTGCAGCGTGAGCGCGAGTTGGTCGATGAGCTTTTGGCTGTGGCTCGGTTGGAAAGCGATAAAGAGCAGTATCAATTTATGGAGATCAACGTCTATTCCCTTTTCCAAAATATGGCGACGAACAACCACATGTTGGTGCAAAAAATTGTCGAGGAGCGGTATGAGACCGACAATTATCAATTTGATTATGAACTGGATCTTTCTCTGAAAAATGTGATCGTCAATGTCGATTCCCGTCGGATTCAGCAGGTTGTGGAAAATCTATTGTCCAACGCTGTCAAATTTTCATTTCCAGATAGATTGAAGATCACGCTGACAGTCGGCCTAACCCCCGATAACGAACAAGGCGACTGCCTGATTGTCAAAGTGAGAGATAAAGGAGAGGGCATTCCAACGTCTGAGCAGGGTAATATCTTCAAGCCTTTTTATCAGATCCGAAGACGGGCTTATGACGTCTCGGACGGAATCGGTCAGGGGCTGAGCATCACCAAGCGTTATGTCGAGGCTCATGGGGGCGAGATCGGCGTGGAGAGTGCTGTGGGAGATGGAAGTTGTTTCTTTTTCACCCTGCCGATCGTTGCTCACTCCAAGCCTCCAAAGAAAAAAAAATTGGCGTTGGTGATCGAAGACGATAAAGAAAATGGCAATTTTATCACGCTGTTATTGGAGAATATCGGATTTCAGGTTCTCTATCTCTTTGACGGACGTTCTGCGATTGACGCGATCCGAAAGAGGAAAGTGGACAGCGTAATTCTGGATATCCAACTCCCTGATATGACTGGAGAAAAAATTCTGGACGAGGTGACTCAAAGTTCCCCGGATACCCGTGTGATCCTTTGCAGCGCGCAACCGCAGGAAAAGATGAAAGCGATTGCCGAGTGCTATCACGTCGTCAAGGGATATCTTTCCAAGCCGTTTAATATCACCGAGTTGATAGAAGCGATAAAAACATAGAGAATAAATGAGGAGCGCGGGCTTATGAATATAAGAGAAGAATTTCCTTTTACGCCAATCCTGGGCTGGTCAATCACCCGCTATGGGACATTCAAAATGTGCAAGCGGAAATACTTTTATACGTACTATCCAAAATTTGACCCGGACTATTCCAGCTTCAAGGTCTTAAAGCTAAAAAAAATGACGACCAAGCCGCTTGAGATCGGCAATATTGTGCATGACATGATGCGCGACCTGCTGAAACGGTTGCAGCGCACAACAAAGGAAATCAATAGGGATCGGTTCTTTAAATACGCTTTAGAAAAAACGGAAACATACTGTCAGAGAAAAACGTTTGCCGAAGTTTATTATAATGAGACAGACAAAATCGAGGCAAGAGACCTGATCGATGCAATTAACGCGTTGCTCACGGCTTTTCTGGAGAGCGATCGGCTGAAATGGCTGATCGAATTTGCGGCTCCAGAAAAAGACTTGTGGCAGATCGAGTCGGCTGGATATGGGGAGACTCGCATCAACGACCTGAAGGCGTATTGCAAAGTCGATTTCCTCTTCCCGGTGCAAGACCGCCTCTATATCATCGACTGGAAAACAGGCAAAGGGAATCTCGGTAAACATACTCGCCAATTGGAAGGATACGCATTTTGGGCGCATTCCCATCACAATTGGGACATCGAAAAAATCATGCCGATTATCGCCTATCTTTCGCCTGAATACTCGGAAATACCGATCCGGATGTATCCGTCCTATCTTCAAACGTTTCCGGAATCTGTGAAGAAAGAAACCCAAGAGATGTACGAGTATTGCCGGAACATCAAGTATAATATCCCCAAAGATAAAGATATATTTTTCGCAATCAGTCACACGAAAATATGCGATCATTGCAATTTTCGGGAGTTTTGTTCTTCTCCCTGAGACGCTCTGTCATCCCGAATTTAATCCTGAGCCTTATTCCTGGTGCGGATTCATCTCAGCAGAAAGTATGTAATCGGCACGCTAAGCAGCATGAATAAGAGTTGGAGCACCCAAATACATTCTAAGTTCTCACGCAAAAGTAATCCGGTATTTTGATCCAATGTTAACGAGTATGTTTTCGAGTTCATTTTTAAGATTTTCAAAGTCGGTGTATGCCGCAAATGGCAGCCAATAGTATTTAATTTTTCGCCATAGGATTTCAATGAGATTAAGTTCAGGTGAATATGTTGGAACATTTTTGATAATCAAGCCCTTTTTTTTCCGCTTGAGTATACATTCTTGAAACAGCTTGCTGGTGTGGATTGGGGCATTATCGATCACGACATAGGTTGGTTTTGTAATTGATTTTGCAAAATTATTCATACGTGCAATAACAACCTCTGCTGTGATCGACCCTTCGTAAGTGAACGAGGAGAATTGATTTTTACGAGTCAGAAATCCTAACACATTCACGCGTTTTCCTTTTGCTGCCGGCAACAGAAGATGTTCACCTTTTTTCTGCCAAGCATACGGCACAGTTGGGATCAAAGAAAAGCCAGATTGGTCAAAATAATATAGATTAATAAAACCTTGATCTTCATGGTGTTGCAGCTGATTCGGACCACTAATTTGATCTGACGAGGTGACTCTTTAGCAAACGATAATGCCATGTTTTGAGCCTCGGAATCCAATGTGGTCGGACGCCCCGGCTTGGATTTGTCTTTTAAGCCATCATACCGATGCTGATCCCATTGGTCAATCCATTGACTGACTGTATCACGATCAACTTCAAAAATATCGGAGAGTTAATTAATGGTATACCGTTTGTCACTTAAAAGAATCGCATGAGAACGCTGGCGAACTCGAGCTATTGGACTGCTGTGATACAAATTGTGAAAGCGCGCCTTCTCTATCTCAGAAAGTGAATTGACAAATTTCATTATAAATGTCCTTTTAAAAATAGGAATTGCCTAATTAAAACTTATAATATAATATAAAACTAATACATAAAGCAACACTTTAAATACCTGATTATTTTTGCACTAGAACTTATCAAAATCACTGGCGACGCGCTGAAAGTTTACTGACAATGAGAAATTGATGGCGGAAATCGAGTAAAAAATATAGGAGGAATAAAAAATGAGGAGTAAAGAAGCCCAAGAAATATG
>NBMB01000011.1 GCA_002084765.1 Candidatus Cloacimonetes bacterium 4572_55
CAAACCGGGCAAGTGGAGATTCGAGTCTACAACATAACCGGTCAACGGGTCAAGACTTTGGTCAATGAGCCGCAGGAAGCCGGTTATTATTCGACGGTTTGGGATGGGCGGAATGAGCAAGGTAGTCATGTGAGTAGCGGGACGTATTTCTATGTGGTCAAGGCTGGATCGGATGAGGCGACAAGAAAGATGGTTCTTATCCGGTGATATGACCTATGGACGCAAATTCTAAGGATCTTCAAAGATTCTTAGGGTTTAAAACAATTCTTAATTTGAGATAATCCGCGTAATCAGCGGATCAAACTCCCAGAGGCGCGCGTCTTTGGGAGTTTTTTTCATATTCATGGGGAGTATAAGAAATTCTGCAGCGGATTAATAAAATTATGGTCATTAAGAGATTTTTTTTGCATAATAGAACCTATTTGGATAGCTCATCCGCGTAATTTGCGGATAAATCTGTGGACAAACAACGAGGTGAATATGATGTTAAGAGGTCTGGTAAAATTTTTAGTCGCTATTCTTTTCCCTGTTTCCGTTTTTGCGCAGGCAGTGGATTTTCGATTTTCAAGCGAGACGGAAACCATCTATCAAGGCGACGAGTTGACGGTTGACGTCATTATCGATCCCGAAATCGGGTTAGACGTGTATGAGATCAAAGCATACGCCCAGTATGAACCCACATTTTTTCATCCGCCGACGCTGATCGACAGTCTCATTAGTCCTGACTTTGGCTGGGAGGTCAGCGATGTCGACTCTGGATTTGACGAGACCGGCGGTATATGGGGCGTGCAGTATCATAAGCGCACCTCGGTGGGACCGGGATGGGCTCTGGGCCAAAGTCAAATAGCGTATCAGCTTCGCTTTCAGATAAAAGAGGGCGCGCCCTTGGGACAAACTGTGATCCGATTCGACGACCAAAATATCCTTCTGATCGATTCCGATTCGGTCTCTCATACAGTTCAGGCAGATTCCTTGACGTTGGTCCTCAATCCGCCGCCCATTCATAATATCAGCTCGGACAGCCATCATCTGACGCTGCAGTCAGCGATTGACGGGGCTGGAGTCGGCGATACGATCGTGGTCATTGACGGCGCGCGGCAGCTCTATATCGAGGACTTGGTGATTGACAAAGCGGGTCTTGTGCTGATAGGCGCAAACCCAGACTCGACGATCATCAAGGGTGTCTCGACTTCGGCGCAGGGCGAGACAGGGACTCCCAATATTCGGATTCAAGCCGATAGTGTGCGAATCCGTAATTTCCGGATCGAAAGCCCTGACGTGATCGAGGGAAATTATGCAGTTGGAATTCTCCTGGACGGCGTCAATATCGAGATCGACCACAACAATTTCGTCTCGTATATGCAAGGAATTTCGCCAGGCGGAACTTTCCCACACGGCAATGATGGCTTGACGAACGCCATGATCCGAACCGATATCGGATCCGAGATCGACATCGACGGTCTTCATATCCATCACAACCATTTTAGCGGGACGCCGGCAAAAGGTTATATCGGGATCGAGATCAATTATACAGAGGACGACGTCAACGATCCCGATAATCCCGCGCGGGTGGCGGATAACCACTTTGAAGGGACGGTATGGCAGGGGATTGTCACAGCCCGCTCGTATACAAAGATCGAAAACAACGAGATTTCGACCCATACCGGCTTTTTGTCCGGGTGGAATAACTCGGCTCTGTCAGTCCGGGACAATGCGGGGCGCAGTCAAGATCGTATCGAGGTTCTGGGCAATATTGTGACTCACGGCGGGACAGGAACGGGTTTTGCCAATGGTCTGTTGATCGGCTCGGCGGGTCAGAATCTTAGTGATATCGAGGTGTTTGAAAATCAGATTCAGGGGCAGCGATATGGAATCAGGGTCGAGTCGGGGCAAGCGGATATCTCGATCCGTTACAATCAAATATATGAGAATAGTACCGCGGGTCTGGATTGCCCCACAGGTTCGCGCAGGGACGCCGTCGATGCTGAGCGAAATTGGTGGGGACGCGCGAATGGTCCCGCGCATGTCGATAATCCTCATGGCGACGCGGCTCTCGGCGACGCGGTGAACGGCTCCGCTGAAGTGATTCCTTGGTATGCCACTCCGACCACCGCGCAGGATCGGGAATTTGTTCAGATCAACGACCCTGAGATCGCTTTTTCTGATTCGCTTCAGAGCGGGATCAACGCTGCGCTGATCCGCGGATTGGTCATAGCGAGTTCTCGCACATACACCGAAGACCTGACGATCCAGACAGACAATCTCGATATTGTGGGAGGAACCGGCGCGATTATTCAAGGCGTGACAACCTCGCCCATGGACAGTTTTCCCGCTATCGCGCCCAATATCGACGTCAGGGCGGACAGCGTCAGGTTGCATGGATTTACTATCGAAAGTCCGACAACGGCAGTGGGCGTGGATTATGCGACGAGTATCGCGCTTGTCGGAATCGGTATCGAAGTTTATGACAACGTGTTTGTTTCTATGATGACTGGAACCCCGCCGGCTCAGCACGACGGCAAAACCAATGTCGCTATCCAAACTCAAAGCGCGGGGGGGCTGAATATTTATAGCAACACATTCCAGGGCGGTCCAGCGAAAGGATATTACGGCGTTATCGTGAGCCATACTATCGATAACCCGATCAATCCTATCATCATCAATGACAACAGCTTTGAGGGAAGGATCTGGCAAGCTGTAGCCACGGAACAATCCGATACGCGTATCACCATTAACCAGATTGCGACCGAGATCGGCTCAGATTCTGGATGGGATCACACTGGCGTTCGAATACCGGGCTGGTCCCCCCAAGAGCAACGTCGGGTGACGGTCGAGGGCAATGTGATCGAGTCTGATCCGAATCATCCGGAGTTTGGATTTGCTTCGGCTATCTCGATCGGCGGCAGCGGTCGCGATTTGATGGAGATATCGATCCTCCGCAACGTGATTTCTCGTCATGGAATCGGCGTGGATGTGATATCCGATCCTGACTCGATTTTTATTAATTATAACAAGATCAGCGATAATACAATCGGCGTAAAAAACGCGGGAATCACAGGGCTGAACGCGCTTAGGAATTGGTGGGGAGCCGCGAATGGACCGGATCATCCTAACAATCCCCATCTCATCGAAGAAGGCGATTCGGCTATCGACAACGTGAATTTTATCCCCTGGTACGCGACCCAAACCACAGATCCAGCTAACGAATTTGTCTCTGTGATGCACAACTCGGGTCTGATCGCGTTAGCCGACATGATTCAGGGAGGGATCGACGCCGCGTTAGACAATGGTCTTGTCCAAGTCTCTGCAGGCTCTTATGTTGAGAATATCTCAATCGGCAAAAACGGGCTGGAGCTTGCCGGAGAAAATATCGAGAACACGATCATAATAGGAACCGCAACTCAGAATCAAGCGGATTTTCCTGCGGCTTATCCGAACATCGATCTGCAGGCTCGGGACGTACGCATCCACGACTTCACGATTGAAAGTCCGAGCGCGGGGGCTGGCGAGTATGCCACCGTTATCTTCCTGCATGGGCGGGATATCGAGATTGATCATAACCGGTTCATTTCATATTCTGAGGACACGATTCCCACCGGAGATTTTCCTAACGGAAACGATGGGCGCACAAATATGATGATCCGAACATTTAAGGATAACATCTATGATTACAGTGGTTTGCATGTCCACGACAACTCCTTTGACGGAGCGACGGGAAAGGGCTATTATGGTATCGTTCTGCAACATATCGAGGAGGGATTCGGAGACCCAAGCAACCCGATTGTGATCGAAAACAACAGCTTTAGCGGTCTGATCTGGCGAGCGATTTCTGTAGAGTACTCTCATGTGGAAATCATTGGGAACCAAATGGAATCGGAAGTCGAATTTATCAACGGATGGGACAATATTGGCGTACTGATCGAGGAACCAGACGGACGGGATCAAGAGGATATATCGCTCTCATGCAATCACATTTCCGGCTCCGGAGACAAAGGATTCTCCGACGGGGTCCGCATAGGTCGAGCCAATGGACAGAACCTCACCTCGATAGATAGCGACCATAATATTGTGACCGGAAATCGGATCGGTTTTCATACCCTTATCGACGCGGATCACGTGGCAATCCACAACAATCGTATCAGCGGCAATGTTTTTTACGGCGTGAAAAACGACGATGCAGTGTACTTGAATGCAGATGAGAACTGGTGGGGATGCGCGGCAGGTCCTGGGAGCCCTGGTTGCGATCTGATCGGCGGGAATGTGTCGGCAATATCGCCATTGAGCGAGGATACGATCGATCCGGATGATGACAAAATATGCACGCCAAACGATAACTGTCCCAATATTGAGAATCTCGATCAATCGGATAGCGACGACGACGGCGTGGGAGACAGTTGCGATCTGTGCGTCGGTTTTGACGATAGCCTGGATGAGGACCACGACGCTATTCCAAACGGCTGCGATACGCCTTTGTCAGGGACAAATCTCCAGGCACTTGCGGTCTCCAATGTGCAGATCAATTTGACCTGGACTGACAATTCCGTTATTGAGGCTGGATTTAATGTGGAGCGGCGACTGGGTCAGGAGGGCGATTTCGTTCAGATCGCGCAAACCGGCGAGAATCAAGCCAACTATTCCGATCTGGGATTGGAGCCGGGAGTCCAATATTGCTATCGGGTTTTGGCTTATAACGATAGCGGTCCCTCGGATTATACAAATATCGCCTGCGACGCGACCAGCGTGACGCCCATCCAATTTACCGATGTGATCCAAAGTCTGGGCGCACAATCCAGCGGACCTACCTATGCCGCGACATGGGTGGACAGTGATAACGACGGAGATGAAGACCTGTTCGTCACCGCGCATCACGACAGCAATTCCTACTTTCTTTACGACAGCTTTTCGGGTCAATTCATCAGCCGAGCCGCGCTTTATCAACTGGCCAATGCTTCGGAAAGTAACCAATGCGCATTGTGGGGAGACTTTGATAATGACAACGATCTGGATCTGTTTCTGGGGATCAACGATCTGGAAAATCATCTCTATCGCAATGATGTCTCTCATTTTACCGAGATCACCGAAGCAGTGGGATTGGGCGACGTATTCGGAAAGTCAAATAACGCGGCATGGGCGGATTATGATCTGGACGGCGACATCGATCTCTATCTCTGCCACCCGTATGGACAAGCGAACCATCTCTATCGCAACGACAACGGCATCTTCACAGAAGTCTCCGCGGCGTCCCGCAATCAAAATAATCCGCGTAATCAAAATAATCCGCGTAATCTGCGTAATCTGCGGATAGATCCAGAATCAAAAGATATAAAGAGCGTGGCTGACACGAATGCGTATACTGAGGCGTGCGCGTGGGGCGATTTTGACAACGACGGAGACCCTGATCTCTATTTGGCGAATAGGAGCCAGCCCAACCGTCTCTACCGGAACAACGGCAATGGGTCGTTTACCGACGTCGCGGTATCCATGAACATATCCGACGGTTCCAGCTATAGTCAAGGATGCGCTTGGGGCGATTATGATAATGACGGGGACTTAGATATGTTTGTGGCGAATATTTACGAGGGCAAGCTATATCGAAACGATCTGCCCGATGAGACATTTACGGACGTAACCAACGCTTCTGGAATTAGCCTGAGCAGTTGCAAATCGCCTGTTTGGGTGGATGTAGATAACGACGGCGATTTAGATATCTATATCGGCACCCAAAGTGAATCCGACCGGCTCTATATAAACGATAATGGTCAATTTAGCAATCAAGGGACCTCGCTTTTCGACATCAACAACACCATGTCCACAAATGGCGTGGCGTGCGCGGATTTTGACAATAACGGATTCCTCGATCTCTATGCAAGCACTTTGTCGCAGAACTTTTTATACCAGAATTCCGGCAATGAAAACAGTTGGTTCCATGTGCGTCTGCATGGAGACGGCGGGAACGCTTCCGGGATCGGAGCGAGAGTTCGGATTGTGGCTGGAGCGCAGAATCAGATTCGAGAAGTGGACGGTGGATCGGGGCATTTGTCGCAACACTCCTTGCCAGTGGAATTCGGGATCGGATTTGCTGAGATCGTGGATACGCTTGAGGTGCAATTCCCGGGCGGCAGTCATATCGTGATGACCAACCAAGCGATAAATCAGACCATGAATATCTATGAGGTCGATGAAACGCCGCCGAGTCCGATCACATTGGAAGCGATCGAGACCACCCCTCGTACGATCACGATTCAATGGAACGCGCCGGGAGAAAATAATGGATATGGGTGGATATCCAGTTACGATTTTCGGTGGAGTTTGGAGCCGATTGACGAGGCAAATTGGGATCAAGCCGAGCCAGTCGATCCTCAGCCCCAACCAGCCGCGCCGCAAACGGTTCAGAATTATACGATCAGCGACCTGTTTCCCTCAACAGTGATATATATTGCCGCAAAGGCGTATGATGAATCCGGAAACGAGTCGCCTCTCTCCAATATAGTTCAGAGCCAGACAAGCCCGGATCCAAATTATATTGGCGGATATATTTACATTCACGGCACGGTCACGCCGATTGATAATATTTTGGTGCAGGGTTGGGATAGCTACCCGGATGGTGTGATCCTCACGTCGGATACGACGAACGCGGCTGGATATTATCGCCTCATGGGCTTTCAGGAGGACCAAGAATACGATATCCGGGCGCACAGTCTGGAAGAGGAAAATTACCCCTATTTCCCTGGCGTATATGAGGGCGCGTCACCGCCCACAGACGCGGTCAATTTCTATCTGGAACCGACTCCCACGATCGCTCCAAACATCAATTTATGTCATTTCTCCTGCGAAACCGGCACACAGTTCAATGGATATGACCTTGTGGACGGCGATATTATCACAGCCCAAGATCCAAGAGGCACAATCTGCGGCATGTCGGACTATGTCGGCGGCGGCGGGTATGCTATGTTCGTATATGGCGACGATCCTTATACCGACGACGTGCAGGAGGGACCACTTGATAATGAATTGATCACGTTTTATATCAACGGCTATCAAGCGGAAACGGTGAGCGGCGACCCGAATTTTCAGAGTATGGGGGCAAAGTCGGTCTGCTTACGAGCGGGTGGGGCGAAAACAATGGCGATTCCCCTGATCGGAGAAAACGACGGCTCTAATGGATGGAACCTGATTTCTTGGAATGTGGACACGCCAAACGATTCTGTACATGTGCTATTCGCGGACATTATGGAAAACGTCATGGCAATTTTGAGCTACGACAACGGCGCGCTCTCTTACCGTCCCGATATCCCGCCTGCGTTTAACAACTTGCGAATAGCGGACCACCTCCACGGATACTGGGTCAAAATGAGCCAATCCGGCACCCTTTCTCTCACTGGAACGGCTGTGTACGCGCAGACCCCGATCCCTCTGGATCATTCCTGGCATTTGGTCAGCTATATCCCGGATGAGCCGGATTCGATTCTGCACGGTATCGGTTCTATTTCGGGAAATGTGCGGGTTATTTTTGGATTCGACCGCTATCCCCAAAGCTATGATCCGGATCTGTATCCCATATTTACCACGCTGAACTGCCTGCGTCCCGGGTTTGGATACTGGTTCGGAATGATAAACCCGGACACGTTGATTTATCCCGAAGATCAGACAGGCTGCGGAGAACCCACAGAGAGAAATTGGATCGCCTCTGTCCAGAGTGATCCCACAGAAAAAAACCCGATTCCCACAAGACAATGGGTTGATGTATATGCGGATAACTTTCATCTTGCCGGCGAGCGGATTCCGGTCGGAACAAAAGTCGCGGCTCTGGATCAGCAAGGATCTGTGTGCGGTCGATTTTTGACCGCAACATCGGGGCAATTCGGACTTATGCCAATTTACGGCGACGATCCCACGACCGAGACGAGAGAAGGACCCTCGATAGGTCAGAGCTTCTATCTGCGATTCTATCTGCTGGATGGGGAGATTTTCGACTCGACTCCGTTGGTGTGGACAGAGTTTGGCGATGTGATCAACGCGTCGAATCTGACGATTGCGGAGTCCGAGGAGATCCGACAGATTCCGGCTAAATTCTCTCTGCTTCAAAATTCGCCGAATCCCTTTAACCCAACCACGACCATTTCCTTTGAACTGCCGAAAGAGAGCAGGATTCAATTGCGGATTTATGACTCGGCTGGGCGATTGATACGCTCTCTGATTGACAACGAAATTTTCCAATCTGGCTATCATCAAGCGGTCTGGGACGGAAAAAATGGAAAGGAAATCCCTGTCGGAAGCGGCGTTTATTTTTATCGTTTAAAAACCGAGCGACAAGAGGCTGTTCGTCGCATGGTGTTGTTACAATAACTCAGAGGAGAAAATATGCCAACCCCGACCATAATTCACGAGCTGACCGAGCGCTTTGATCGCAATATCGACGCATACAAATCCGGCAAGTATAACGAGACCCAAGCGCGCCGAGAATTCATTGATCCCATGTTCGAGGCCCTGGGATGGGACGTGAGCAATAGAAAGGGCTATGCTGAGTCATATAAAGATGTTGTGCATGAGGATGCGGTCAAAGTGGGTCGTTCTACAAAGGCTCCAGATTACGGATTTCGCATCGGGGGTCAGCGCAAATTCTTTCTGGAGGCAAAGAAACCTTCGGTGAATATCAAGCGCGATATCCATCCCGCGTATCAACTGCGGCGTTACGCGTGGAGCGCAAAATTGCCGCTCAGCATCCTGACCGATTTTGAGGAGTTCGCGGTGTACGACTGCCGGGTCCGCCCGGTGATGACTGACAAGGCATCTCATAGCCGGATCATGTATCTGACCTACAAAGATTATGTGGATCAGTGGGATGATCTCTATGGGAAATTTTCCCGCGATGCGATTCTCAAAGGCTCTTTTGACAAATATGTGGCGTCCAAAAAGGCGAAAAGAGGCACGGCGGAAGTGGATGCCACGTTCCTGCAAGAAATCGAGCGATGGCGCAATTTGCTTGCTCGAAATATCGCGCTACGCAACCCAGATTTGACGCAACGCCAGCTCAATTTTTCCGTCCAGCGGACTATTGACCGGATCATTTTTCTGCGCATTGTCGAGGATCGCGGCATTGAAGATTATGGTCGATTGATGGCTCTGCAAAACGGGAATCAAGTTTATAAACGGTTGGCCCATCTCTTTGATCAGGCGGATGATCGCTACAACTCGGGCTTGTTTCATTTTCGGAACGAGAAGGGGCGATCGGGACTGCCGGATAGCCTTACACGCGGTTTGATTATTGACGACAAAGTCCTCAAGGATATTTTAAACAATCTTTATTATCCCAACAGTCCTTATGAATTCTCCGTGTTACCCGCGGATATTCTGGGTCAGGTTTACGAGCAGTTTCTGGGAAAAGTCATCCGTCTGACACCCGCTCACAGGGCTGTGGTGGAGGACAAGCCTGAGGTCAAAAAGGCTGGCGGTGTCTATTATACCCCGACCTATATCGTGGATTACATCGTCAAACAGACCGTCGGTAAACTGGTGGAGGGCAAGAAACCTGGTCCGCGCGGATCCGTGAGCAAGTTGCGGATATTAGACCCTGCCTGCGGTTCTGGATCGTTCCTTCTCGGCGCGTATCAATTTCTGTTAGACTGGCATCGAGATCAGTATACAAAAGACGATCCGCAGAAATGGGCGACCGGACGCAGACCCGCGATCTATCAATCTCGCGGCGAGTGGAAGCTGACCATCGATGAACGTAAGCGCATCCTGCTCAACAATATATATGGCGTGGACATCGACAGCCAGGCTGTGGAAGTGACCAGGCTCTCCCTGTTGCTCAAGGCTCTGGAACATGAGAACGAGCAGAGCATTAATCGGCAAATGGCTTTTTTTCACCAGCGTGTTTTGCCGGATTTGGGCAATAATATTAAGTGTGGCAACTCGCTCATCGGCTCGGATTTTTACGACGGTCAGATGTCCCTGTTGGACGAGGAGGAGATGTATCGCATCAATGTTTTTGACTGGGAGATTGATTTTTCCGATATTATGGGCAATGGCGGCTTTGACGCAGTGATTGGGAATCCGCCTTACGTCCGTCAGGAGATGTTGAAAGATTTAAAGCCCTATTTTGAGAAAACCTACAAAGTTTATAAAGGAATGGCTGATTTGTATGTGTATTTCATCGAAAAGGCTATTTCTTTATTACGGTCAGGCGGCATGTTCGCCTACATTGTAGCCAATAAATGGATGCGGGCTAAATACGGTGAACCGTTGCGGCGTTGGCTCAAACAACAAGGACTCATCGAAATTCTTGACTTTGGCGACTTGCCCGTATTTAAAAAAGCGACGACCTACCCCTGCGTTATGACCATCCAAAAAGGATCGACAAATGAAGCATTTTTCACGTCAGAAATTGAATCGTTGGACTTTTATGATCTGAAAGAATATGTTCAAGAGCGGAGTCATCCAGTGACTATGAGCCGATTAGCGGATGCCGGTTGGTCGCTGGCACCGGAGGCGGTCAAAGATTTGTTGGCTAAACTCAGGGACAAAGGCGTTCCTTTGGGTGACTATTTGCCGGGCAAAATCTATTATGGAATCAAGACAGGTTTGAATAAAGCGTTTGTTATTAATGCTGAGACTCGATCTCGTCTAATCGCCGAAGACGCCAGGAGTGAAGAGTTAATCAAACCGCTTTTGGTCGGTCGGGATATTAAACGTTATCAACCGCCGACAAGTGAGCGTTTTTTAATCCTGATCCAAAAAGGATGGACAAACAAAAATCGCGGCAAAATATCCGGGTGGTCATGGCTTGAGAAAAATTATTCTGCGATTGCCAACTATTTAGTGCCTTTTGCCAAAGATGCTGAGAAGCGATATGACAAGGGTGATTTTTGGTGGGAGTTACGTGCTTGTGATTATTATGCTGAATTTGAGAAATCTAAATTTTTATTGCCCGATATTTCAACTCGGGGTAATTTCATTCTTGATAAAACAAGGAATTTATATTGCATGAACACTGCGTATATTATACCATCTGAAGATGTTTTCTTGTTTGGAATTCTTAATTCTCGGTTGATCACCTTCTTCTATGAACATCTTTCGGCTGTTTTTCGGGGCGGATATTTGCGATTTATTTATCAGTATTTAGTTGAACTCCCCATCCGCGCCATAGACTTCACCGACCCAACCGACATGGCCCGTCATGATCAGATGGTCACGCTGGTTCAGCGCATGCTTGATCTGAATCAGCGACTCGCCGCAGCCAAAGTCCCTCAGGCAACAACCATGCTCCAGCGTCAGATCGCGGCTACGGATCGTCAGATCGACAAGCTGGTATATGAGTTGTATGATCTGACGGATGAGGAAATAAAGATTGTGGAAGGGCAGTGATTGATGTCACAAAATTATGTTGAGTGATCGTTTTTCAAAAAAAAATATCTTGCATTGGGATCAAAGTTCATTTAAAATATGCTCAGTAAATAAAAGCTGGAGAAACGAATTAAAACCGGAACACTGGGAGTTATTTTGATCTTTGAAAATACGAATTGGGCAGAAGAGCTGCCTGAAAATTGCCCACCACCGAACGCCTTGAAACCAAGAGATGAAAGCTTTTATCGTTTAGTGGAAAGTTCTCCGCCATCTGACAAGGATTTTTATTCACATCGGAAGTTATTCCCCAAAAGAAAATACCGTGTGAATGAATGTCGCGCCCGCTCCCTATCAGTGCATAAGGATAGAAAAGAATTGGAAAAAATTCGTAAGCTCCCACGACATAGAAAGAAAATGGTGATACAATTGGTGTTACATTCTGAGTGTGGTGCCATTTTGCAAACCGGACGCAATAAATCACACTATTCCTGGTGGCTCGCAGGAAATTTTAATTCTTTATTAAACTCTATTTCTTTTGCAGGCTAAATTATGATTAAAAATATTAAACTTACGGAAACCCTCATCTATTACGACGCCCCTGAGTTACTTTTGGGAATTGATGAGGTAGATGTGCGCTATCTTTGTTTACTTGTTGAATGTAATGACGAATCGGATCGCTATTTGTGCGCGCCTGTCTCCAAAAAGAGATACAATAGATTTATAGCTGGAGATATTGATCTTCGTAATATTTATAAAGAACCTGAAGTTGATGAATTGTATTATATTGACTTTATAGAGACAACCGACGGTAATTTTCCACTCAATCCTTTTGAAAGCAAGAACTTGACTGAGGCTTGGCTTCCCGAGCCTGGTTTTTTCTTTGAAAAGGAGGTGGACGAAAGCTCAATTGTTGAAGAGGCACGGGAAAAGAATCGAGCCATTATCCATTTTTCATTAAATCCGCCGGAAGCGCGAGAGGAAACAAAAATCAGCGCTGAGCATTTGATCGATGCTCTTACCATATTTCAATCTTTGTTAAAGTATGCGTATAAAAAATCTCTATCTTCTGTTGCAAGAAAAACCAAAATATTATTGGATAATAAGATAAATTATGAGACAGAAGTATTTGCTTTTTCCCCGGGTTCATTTACAATCCACATGCAATCAAAAACTGAAGCTGATTTGGTCGGTCATGTTGAAATTTCCAAGGCTTTACAGAAACTGGATGAATTAACTCACTATCAAAATGAGTCAACTGAAGCAATGGCTGTTTTTAAAGAAAATAAAGGTCATTTAGTGAATCAGTATAATCTTCTTTTAGAACGAATCATCGATTATGACTTGCCGCTATCTTATACGTGGACTACGCCAGAATCTACTTCACCGGCTCATCGCCAAATTTCTCGAAATTCTGCAATTGAATTACACAATTTTTTAAATAAAAGAGAAGAACTGAGAATTGAAACAAAAGAACTAATTGGGACAATTTGTAAAGTAGATACAATCGGAAAGAAATGGACGATAATTTCTGAAGAAGATGACAAGAAATACAGTGGTGAAGTTAAAAATGACACTCTAAAATTAAGCGGGATAACTACTGATATCCAACGTTATTTATTTATTTGTGAAGAATGCATTGAAGAACAGGTTATTAGCAAAAAAGAGAAAAAGACGTTACGACTCACTTCATTTAACAAATTCTAAATCATTGCCTCTCCCCATCCGCGCCATCGACTTCACCGACCCAACCCACGCGACCAAATGGTCACCCTGATTCAGCGCATGCTCAATCTGCATCAGCGACTCGCCGGAGTCATGTTGGCGTCCCCTCTCAATATCCCGCGCCATTGCCGAAGATGTGGGGTTGAGTGCCAGCAGTAGTATAGTGGTTAAAATTTTGTGCATCATTATCTCCTACCCGAGTTGAACGGTTTCAGGCTTATTAAGGTTCAGGTTCCGGGTCAATTGCGTGACAATCATATCCAACTTCTCTCCAACTTCCGGGTCAATATCATCAGCATCGCAATGGGAAATTAGCTCATAAAATTGGCCCTTGTTCAGGGGCAAACGATAACTATGTTGGTTAAAATCATCGAGAATGTTTTCAAGAAACAGACTCAGTTTTTTATTCGCGCCAATGCTGTTGAAGCTGATTTTCTGAATTTCAGGAGGTGTTTGCAAATATTCCTTATAAGCCTATCCAACGGGTATCTGCTCCTATAATGTTCCGGGATATACTTTAAATTGATCGAGCCGCGGGTTTCATAAAGAGTAGGCTTTTCCAATTGAATTCCAAACAGTTTTTTCATTAAGGCGGTGACTTTTCCCCAATCTTTTGTTTGGTTTGCCGTGTCATTCTCAGTAATGATGTAACATAAATTTCGCAAAACATGAGCAGTTTGCCCCTGTCCCAGCAACACATTGATCCGGCCCATTTGAAGGAGGGGCTCTTCGGTCTCGATGCCGGACATGGGATAGAGCAACTCGACATTTAGCTTCGTGGCATATTCAATCAGGCCATCTGTATTCCGCGTGGTTTCATCGGGATAACAGTAGATGACTTCGGCACTTTGATACTTGAAAACCAGGCCGCATGGGTTGATGCCGCCATCAAATTCCAGACCAATCTCGATGCTCATCAAAATAGGGCTGTTACCCTGTCTGATCGCTGCATTTTTCCAGAAGTATCGGGTTTCGGGGATAGGGGCTTGAATAATATTTAAGCGGTTTATACCTGTGGAAATATGTCTCTTTGCTTTGGAGGCACCCTTGTGCTTAAACCAGGTTTTCAGGCCCAGACTCCACAGAGTTATGGCCTGGATGATCGCGGTTTTTCCGGAATTGTTGGGGCCGATAAGAACCGCGGGTTGGTCGAGGTCGATGGTGACCTCTTCGCCAAACACTTTGAAATTGTTGATCTTGAGATAGTGGAGTTTTTTCATTCGTTGGTCTCTTTAGTTTCCCAGACAGCTTTTACATCGTATCTCAAAGCGATTTGCGGAGATCGCACGATTTCTTTCATCTACTTATCTCACTTTCGTACGTTTCAAAATTTATTAGACGAATTGATTGGCATAATAAGATATAATCCTCGACAGATACCCTGTCAAGGATAAATTCACTGCATACGCATGAAGATGTGATGAAGGAATTGGGATTGTAAGGAGTACTTCCTATCCACGCCAGATCGACGGCGCGGCATGGAGAGTGAGGAAATCACAGCGTATAGCCGATAATAAGAGAGACTGTCCGATTTTTCAGGTCTATGTTCTCGTAAATCGAGCGCGTGCCCAGGTGGTATCGTAGTTCGAATAAAAATTGGCGATAACCGATCTCATAATCTATGCCCATGCCGATTACAAAGCCGTAATCCACGTTTTTTATCTCGTTATTTATCGAGGAGGGATCGACTTCTTTTCTCTGGCTGCCCAATTTCAAGGCGATAGCCGGTCCCACAAAAAAGTTTGGGGTCGCAGGTCCCGCGGTAGGCACGGTGAGCTTGGCTAAGATCGGTATCTCCAAATAATATAGGCGATAGGACTCGACCTCATACGAAGCCAGTCGGCTGCCGCCCTTCATCGATAAAAAAATCTCGGGCTGTATGGAAAAAAGCGAGTTGACTTTATAGGTCAAAAATCCGCCTGCCAGCAGACCGGTTCTCGTGCTTTGATCATTATCGGTGATATCCGAGCCGTAATAATCGGTGATGTTGAGTCCGATCTTTAGTCCCAGAGAACCAATTTCTCCAGAAAATAAGGGTGAACTCGTTGCCAGAAGAAAAGATAGGAATAGGGCGGCTATTCGGCATATTTTAAACAAGAATGTGTGATTCAAGGTTATCTCCCCCCATTTATTTATTTCCAGAATAGAGACAGGTTTTCAGCATTTCGATGAACACAGAGACATTCGGCTCATGGATAATCGTGCCGTGAAATCCGGGCGTTTTATGCACCTTGACCTCGTTTTTTGTCCACGGACTCCAGCCAAAATTAGGATCGAATTTATAATCGCCTCGAGGTTGATTCGTTGCCTGGAAAAG
The DNA here is from genome assembly GCA_002084765.1 of Candidatus Cloacimonetes bacterium 4572_55. Lineage (GTDB taxonomy): Bacteria > 4572-55 > 4572-55 > 4572-55 > 4572-55 > 4572-55. The sequence goes on from NBMB01000011.1 coordinate 15,386, forward strand.
GTGCAATTCCCCTGGGAAAACGCTACTTGGCTCGTAGTGTTTCTGTGCTTCGATGTTCAAACGTCGCAATTCCTGGAGCGAATCCATTTTGGATTTGTCTAAAACCCGAGACGCGCTGATAGAGGTTTTTCTAAAGAAAAAGTGGACCTTTCTTTTGGCAAGATTTATTTTTTTCTGAATCAACTCTTTCCGTTTTTTCGGCTCCAGCACGATGAGTTTTTTGAAAGTATCTTGCAGCCGCTCAAGAAGAGATCGATCATCCCAGTAGTATTCAATGGTATCCCCAGGAAAGACAAAATAGCGGGGGCCATGGCTCTCTAACAACGCGACAAGACCGATTTTTTGACCCTGTTTGTCTAACTGTCTTGCCATCTCGAAAGCGACCATCCCGCCCATACAAAATCCGCCGAGAAAATAGGGTCCTTCCGGCTGAATCGTTCGTATTTCTTTGATATATTTTGTCGCCATATCCTCGATACGAGTCAATGGTCTCTGTTTTCCATCCAGCCCATACGATTGCAACCCATAAAAAGGTTGGTCTGGGTCCAGATACTGAGAGAGATACCGGAAAAATAGCACGTTCCCCCCCGCGCCGTGAACGCAAAAGAAAGGAGGACGTGAGCCATTCGGTTGAATGGAGACTAAGGATTTCCAATTGCCTGTCCAGTCCTCTTCCAATAGAATCGAGGCTTGATGCTCTACTGTGGGCGATTGGAACAGAGTTGATAGCGGGAATTTTTTCCCCAATCGTTTCTCAATTTTAGCGAACAGGCTGACAGCGAGCATCGAATGTCCGCCCAGGTCGAAGAAATTATCCCGTATGCCGACTCGGTCCACGCCGAGCGCGTCGGTCCATATCTCTGCCAGCTTTTTTTCCACGGCATTGCGAGGCTCGATATAACTGTCGGTCATGGCGATCTGGGACAAATCTGGTTTGGGGAGAGATTTATAATCGATCTTGCCGTTTGCGGTCAGCGGAATTTCCGGCAGCGGCACAAAGATGCCCGGAACCATATAATTTGGCAATTTATCCCGAAGATACCGGCGCAGTTGATCCGTAGGCGGCGGGGAGTCCAGATTTGAGGTATAGTATGCGATGAGTTGCTTTCCTCCCGGCATATCTTCTCTGACTGTGACCGTTGTTTTTTCCAATGCGGGATGGTGGGTCAGAATGGTCTCAATCTCGCCCGTCTCGATACGGAATCCGCGGATTTTCACCTGACCGTCTACGCGACCCACAACCTCGACGATTCCATCTGGGAGATACCGCCCCAGGTCTCCGGTGCAATATATCCTGTCCTCATTTGGCTGACCAGGAATCTCCTTGCTCCATGAATTTTGGATAAAACGGGCTGCAGTCGCCTCGTGATCATTGAGATAGCCCTTTGCCAGATAGCGGCTACGGATACAGATTTCGCCCAGCTCTCCAATACCGGCAAGTTGACGCCTTCTGTTAAGAATCAGCAGCTGGACGCCGGGAATGCCGACGCCGACAGCCAGGGTCTGCTTTGGCTGCTCTTTAATTTGCTGCGGATCGTGATCCATCGAGAAAAAGTGGGGAGGCAGTGTCAGATAGCTGACTGAGCGTTGGGTTTCTGTGGATCCGTACATATTGACGCACGTCGCGTGGGGAGCGGTTTTTTGCATACGTCTCACATCCTCCCGCGTCAGTTTGTCCCCGATAAAAAAGACATAACGCAACTGCGCTAAGTATTCATAATCCACCTCTTTTTTAAGTGACCATGTGAGGATGCGACCCATAGCCGGAGTGATATGCGCCACGGTGATCCGCTGCGTGATCGTCCAGTTGATCAACCAGTCCGGCGTCAACATTTTGCTGGGGTCTGGAATGCAGATGCATGCGCCGACCCAAAGCGCGGTGAAAACATCCCGATGCAGGGGATCGTGTGAGAGACCGGAAAACATGCTAAATCGGTCGGTCTCCCACAGGTTAAAATTTTCTTGCATCCAGGGCATGAAGCGAGACAGGGATCCATGGCTCCCGACCACTCCCTTGGGCCGACCGGTCGAGCCGGATGTAAAGGAAATGCAGGCGGAATCCCCGTCATTGACCTTGAGTTTTGGGGGCGAGAAGCTGCATTCGGACAGAAAATTATTTCTTATGGCTTCCGAGCGACCCGGAAGGATCAAGCGACAAAATTTTCTGGATTTTTCTTTTGATTGAAGATATGTTTCCAATGCTTCTGGAATCTCGATTTCAGACGACGTCTGAAGAAACGCGTTCGGTTGAGTCGCTTCCATATAATCGATCAGACGGGACGATGGATAGGTGGAGTCCAGAATTGTGAACACGCCGCCGCTTCCCAGAGTGCCCATAATCGCCCATACCAAAGAACTGCAGCGGTTTGCGTAGATTGCGACTGCGTCCCCTTTTTCCACGCCGTGATCGATCAAAAACTGAGCCAAACGGTTGCTCCATTGCTCCAGCTCCTGATAATTCCATTGCTCGTTTTGGTCAATCACAGCAAATCGTTGCGGATGCCTCTCAGCCTGATCGTGTAATCTATCGTAAATTGAGCCTTGCCATGCGTTAATGGGGAGTCCGGGGAGCTCTTGCGTCGGATCTGGCAGAAGCGATTTTCTGGCACGCAACGAATGTTCGTCGATAGGTCGCTGGGGGTCCGCCGAGACGCTCTCCAGCAGAGATTTATACTGCCTCATCATCTCCTGAATCCGGTCTGTGGAGAACAAGTCGGTGTTGTACACTGCGGTCAGATTGATATGATCTCCGGACTCGGCAACGTATAACGTCAGGTCAAATTTGGCATTGATATCCGCGGAAGAAAACCGCTCGATCTGCAAATTGCCGATTCGATCCGGATTGGAGCCTATATTCAGCATATTGAAAAATACCTGAAATAGAGGCGTTCGACTTAAGTCGCGTTCGGGTCGAAGCTCGATCAACAGCTTTTCAAAAGGAAGGTCTTGGTGCGCGTACGCGTTCAGCGATGTTTCTCTTATCCGGTTCAAAACTTCGATAAAATCGGGATTCCCAGATAGGTCTGTGCGCAACACCAATGTATTCAAGAACATGCCGATCAATTTTTCAACCTGAGCGTGGCTGCGTCCGGCTATTGGAGAGCCGATCAGGATGTCGGTCTGACCGGTGTAACGGGAGAGAAGCGTCTTAAAAGCCCCCAACAGCGTCATAAACAGCGTCACATTTTGCGTCTGACTCAACTTTGTTAGAGAAGAGGTCAGTTCCGGAGGCAGGATGATCGACTCTCGTCCTCCCCGATGCGTCTGCACAGTGGGTCGAGCAAAGTCGGTCGGTATCTCCAAGACCGGAATTTCTCCTCCCAATTTCCTTTTCCAATAGGATAATTGACGCGACAGTGCCTCGCCCTCCAGCCAGCCTCGTTGCCAGACCGTATAATCGACGTATTGGAGGGATAAAGGAGGCAGTGGCGAGTCAGTAGCACCCTGACAAAACGCGTCATAAATCTCGCTCAGTTCCTGAAAAAAAAGTAAAAATGACCAGCCATCAGAGATGATATGGTGCATCACTCCCAAAAATATATGCTCCTCGGGTCTCAAACGCAGCAACTTGACCCGAAGCACCTGCCCCTTTTCCAGATCAAAGGGCTGGCTGGCAAATTCGCTGACCAGCTGCCTGGCGATCGATATCTGATCCTCTCCTTTGTCCTGGAGGTCGACCAGCGGGACATCCAACGTCGATTTCGGACAGATCGCCTGCATGGGTTGACCGTCTATTTCTTCAAAAACAGCGCGCAAAATTTCATGTCGATTCACGATTTCCTGGAGGCTTTGCTCAAATTTTTCTCTATCAAAAGTGCCTTGCATCCGATACGCGGCTGGGATGTTGTATGTGGGGTCGCCCGGACTCAATTTGTCCAAAAACCAAAGTCGTTCCTGAGCGTGGGAGAGCGGAAAGCGGACGATTCCATCGGGGTCTTCCTTATCCTTCCGATCAATCGAGATAAAACGCTGTTCTGACGCATCGGAAGCACCGGTCTCTTCTTGTTCCTGAATCGTCAATTTGATCTTCCGAGATAGTTCCGATATTGTCGGTTTATCGAACAACTCACGCAAGGGCAGCTTGATCCGAAACGACTCCTGTATGCCGGAAATCAGACGGGTGGCAAGCAGTGAATGACCGCCCAGCTCGAAAAAATGATCTGTCATGCCGATCGGTCGGACATCGAGTACCTCTTCCCAGAGCCGGGCAAGTTGTCGATCGAAATCGTCTAACGGTGAAACAAATCCCTTTGTCGAATCCTGGCGACTGAATTCGGGCGTTGGGAGGGCGCGTCGGTCGATCTTTCCGTTTGGTGTGAGAGGGAAAGAGTCCAGCAAAATGATCACCGCAGGAATCATATAATTTGGCAGCGATTGTTGAAGAAATCGACGAAGTTCTGATCCGGACAGATCGTTTATTTCCCCTTTAGCGACATAGCCGACCAGCCGCCTGGTTCCAGATTTGTCCCCATGCGCGACGACCAGGCTCTCCTTTACTTGCGAATGCTGTTGCAGCGCGATTTCGATCTCGCTCAACTCAATTCGAAATCCTCGGATCTTGACCTGATGATCGATTCGTCCCAAAAATTCAAGATTGCCGTCTGGCAGATAGCGCGCCAGATCGCCGGTTTTGTATAATCTGCCGCCTTTAATATTTTTAGTAAAAGGATCAGGGATAAACTTTTGAGCGGTCAACCCTTTCGTGCTTTCTTGAGATTCAAGATAACCGCGCGCCACCCCTACCCCGCCGATGTGCAGTTCTCCCGGAACGCCGACCGGCGTAGGCTGAAGATACGGATTGAGCACGTAGACCTGCAAGTTGGCAATAGGCTGACCAATAGGCGGCTGACTTTCGATATTTTCACATAGAAATTGCGTGGTCCAGATAGTGGATTCCGTGGGTCCGTACAGATTAAAAAAGCGGCGCCCGGGCTTCCAAACCATCATCAATTCTTTGGAACACGCCTCGCCGGCTACGTTGATCGTATGGAGGTCGGGAAGCTCTTCTGGCTTTGTCGGAGGAAGCGCGCCCAAAGCTGACGGCGGTATTGTCAACAAGTTGATATGATAATTTTTCATAAGACGAATCAAATCCGGTCCCGGCATGATCTCATCTTGAGAACCGAGACAGAGACGCGCGCCGGTTCGCAATGTCATAACCATATCGAAGATGCTTGCGTCGAAGCTGAGCGAGGAGAACTGAAGCACATTCTCGCCCGGTTGTATCCCGAAGCAGTCGATCTGAGCCTGGCTCATGTTGCATACGCCCCGATGTTCCACCAACACGCCCTTGGGTTTCCCGGTCGATCCAGATGTGTAGATCACATAAGCCAAATTGGTTGGGGTAAGCGTATGGGGCGGATTTTCATCCTTTTCCAGATCGATACGTTCCCGTTCGCTGTCAAGACAGAGGATACGCGCCGACCATTCTGGCAGGCTTTTAACCGTGTCTATGAGATGATTTTGGGTCAGAATAATTGGTAGCGCGGCGTCTTTTGCCATATACGCGACGCGCTCTTTAGGATAAGCGGGATCCAGAGGCAGATACGCCGCGCCGGCTTTCATGATAGCGAGAAACGAGACGATCACATCGATAGAACGCTCGGCAAATACCCCAATAATCGGCTTCGAATCCTGCGGCAATTGACGTTCTTGATACAAAATTTTTCGGAGATAATGCGCCAACTGATTTGCCCGACGATTGAGCTGATCGAATGTCAGTTCATGATCCTGAAAGACCACAGCAGGCTTGTCCGCGTGTCTCGTCACAGTCTCCTCAAAGAGGTAGTGAAAGCAGGTATCGGGGAACTCGGCTTCTGTACGGTTCCACTCCTCCAGAATTTGCCGTCTCTCATGGTCTGACAGAATGGGCAGTTGGCTGAGTCGCTGATCAGGGTCTTGGATTACGGCTTCCGCCAAACTCACAAAGCGTTCTGTCATTCGCTGAATGGTCTTCCTGGTGAAAAGGTCTGTGTTATATTCCATCCGACCGTGCAGACCTTTGTCCGACTCATATAGGACAAAAGCCAAATCAAACATGACCGTTCCTCGCTCAATCCGTTCTGGTTTCAGGGTCACGCCCGGGAGCTTCAGATCGCTGCTCGGCGCATTTTGCAGCGCGAACATAACCTGGAAGATAGGGGATCGGCTTAAGTCGCGCTCTGGAGACAACTCTTCCACCAACTTTTCGAACGGTAAGTCTTGATATTCATAGCTTTCCAGAGCCGTTTCTTTGATCTGCGCTAGAAATTCAGAGAACCGGGGATTGTGAGATAAATCCGCTCGTATGACCAACGTGTTCACAAATAGACCGATCAATCCTTCGATCTCAGACCGGTTTCGGTTTGCTATCGGGACTCCGACCGACAAATCGGTCTGGTTGGAGTAGCGATAGAGCAAAACGTTGAACAGTGAGATCAGGGTCATAAAAAGGGTGATGCCCTGTTTCCTGCTCAGCTCGCTCAGCCGCTGCGATAAGGTCTCAGAGAACCGGAAATAGTAGCGGCTTCCCTGAGAATCTAATACTGGTGGACGGGGAAAATCTGTGGGAAGTTGAAGTATGGGAAGGGGCGGAGCCAGCTTTTTTTTCCAGTAATCCAAAAGAAATTGAAGCCGATCTCCGGTGAGCGTTTGCCGCTGCCATATTGTATAATCCGCGTATTGAATAGGCAAGTCGGGCAGAGGCGAGGACTTGCCAGCGACAAATGCTTTATACAAAATTGCAAGTTCTTTGATAAAAATGCTCAAGGACCAGCCGTCTGAAATAATGTGGTGCATAGTCAGGAGCAGCAGGTGTTCCTGATCTTCAATGCGGAGCAGTTTGATCCGAAAAAGGGGACCATGCAACAAGTCGAATTGCTGTTTTGCCTCGTCGCTCCCCAGCTGAGCCGCCTTTTCTTCTCGTTTCTCGGGGGAACTGCTTCTCAGGTCAACGACATGCGCGGTAATATTCATCTTCGGAGCGATAACCTGAATTTGTTCTCGGTTATAGGTGGCAAAGGTGGTGCGCAGCGATTCATGTCTTCGCACAATTTCGCTGAGCGCGCTTTCCAGAGCTGGAATGTTGACGTGACCCTTCAGCCGGTAGACCAGAGGAATATGAAACGCAGGATTTCCTGGCTCCAACCGATCCAAAAACCAAAATCGCTGTTGTGAAAACGAGATCGGCAGGTTCTGATCTCGAGATACCCGACGGACTTCGATATCAGTTTTTGTTGTCGGAGAGGCTGTCAGAAGAGTTTTTTCAGTCTGTCTGGCATCCTCCAGCAGCTTAATGATCTCGGTTTTCCGATCTTTGATAGTGCTTTTTAAATCCGAGGTGAGCGCGCCTTCTGGAGCACTGTATCGAAGGCGACCATCTTCAGTCCAAAGTTGGATATCTAATCGGTTCAAATAAGATAAAAGCTCTAATGTCGTCATCCTGCTTTTCCTCCAAATATTTTTTTTGGAAATACCTATATAATTCTAAAAATTTGCGAGGCTTTAAGGGTTTTATCAAAATTCCCCTTCTTCTCGATTACCGCGATTATCCACGGTGGATCCGTCTGTGAATCTCTGCGAAGAAATCCGAGAAATTTGAATAAATTCCATCAATGCGGAAACCGTAGATTTTTCAAAATTTGGGCAAGTCTCCCCTTGAGTTCTTGAGAGTGCCAATTTTATATCGACAGCTAATTCCGCGATTGTCGGCGACTCAAACAATTGTCGTAACGGGAGCGATAGCTGAAAAATATTTTTCAGGCGAGACGCTATCCGGGTCATCTTAAGCGAATGCCCCCCCAGGTCGAAAAAATTATCCTTGACGCCAACTTTTTTCAATCCCAGGACATCAGCCCAGATATCAGCCAAAACTTCTTCGATCGGATTTCGAGGCGATACAAATTGATCATCAGACTCTAATTGCGTCAAATCAGGCGTGGGCATGGATCGACGATCTATTTTTCCATTTGGAGTCAGAGGGAATTTTTCCAAAGGCAGGAAAAATGACGGTATCATATAGTCGGGTGCTTTTTTCTTCAAATATTCACGCAGTTCATGGCTCTCAAAATCGAATGGCGAAGAGTCTCCTGTCGGGATAAAATAAGCCGCCAATCGCTTATCTCCGGATGGGTCTTCATTGACAATGATTACGCTTTCTTTGATAGCGGGATGCTGCGATAATATAGACTCAATTTCTCCCAATTCAATACGAAATCCGCGGATTTGCACCTGATTGTCGGTTCTCCCGGCGAATTCGACCGTTCCATCCGGCAGATAGCGCCCCATATCGCCAGTTTTGTACATACGATCCCCAGGTATTTCCCCAGATGTGATAAAATAAGGATTGCCGATAAAACTTTGCTGGGTGAGCGCGTCGTCATCCACGTACCCGAGTGCCAGGTGGGGACTTCGGATATAAATTTCACCGAATTCACCGATTCCGGCTAATTGGAAATTTTTATTGATTACAAGCATCTGGGTATCTGGAATTCCGGTTCCCAGCGGAATAAGGGCTCGCAACTTATTATGGAGAACTTCCGGCGGAACCTGGTAATATCCGATCGAACGTTGGGTCTCTGTAGATCCGTAACAGTTGACAATCGTTGCGTTTGGGGCATAAGATCGCATTTGGAGGACATCATGCCTCATGAGCTTATCGCCGAGATAAAAGACCAGCCGCATTCCGAGAGATTGTTTTTGGCTCTTGTTTTTGTCGATCGGATCGGCTACAATGTGCGCCAACGCAGGCGTCAAATGGGAGATGGTTATTTGTTCGTTAATCAACCAATCTGCGAGCCACCCGGGAGCCAATATGTTTTCTGGATCTGGAATATGGATTGACGCGCCCGCCCATAACGCTGTGAAAATATCCCGTTGCAGCGGATCGTGCGAGAGTCCAGATAGCATGCTGAATCGATCTGCGGGCTGCAGGTGGAAGTTTTGTTCCTGCCAGGGCATAAAATGCGTAAGCGATCCGTGACGCCCCAAAATTCCTTTGGGCTTGCCGGTTGACCCAGAAGTAAAGGAAATATAAGCCGGATCATCCGCGCATAACGCAACGTCAGGGTCATGGTCGGGTTCTTCGCAAAGAAAATGAGATTTCACGGCGGATTTGGTCGGAATTATCACCCGCGGACATTCATTGGATAAAAAATCAATAACTTTTGACCGAGAATCCCCGGCAGTCTCAATCCGTAGAAAGGCGCGCGGTTGCGCAGCTCGCAGATAATTGATCAGCCGTTCTTCCGGATAAAGGGGGTCCAGAATGGTGAACGCGCCGCCGCTTTTAAGAATGCCCAGAATCGCCCAAACGAGTGACGCGCTTCGATCCGCGTATATTGCGACAACATCTCCTTTTTTGACGCCTTTCCGAATCAGATAATGCGCGAGTTGATTGCCGCGCCGATCCAGTTCCTGATATGTCCACGAGTCACGATGATCCGAGACCGAGATTTGCTGTGGATTCTGGCGCGCCTGCCGCGTAAATTGATGATGAATCGCGCCGTGCCATTCGTCGCCAAGACGCGCGGTCGGATCAGGCAGAATTTCTTGAGCCGCGGGGGTTACCAATGAATAATCCGTGATTTTTCCGGTCGGATTGTCGACAATCTGCTCTAACAGATAACGGTATTGTCCCATCATTTCCGCGATTCGCGTTTTATCAAATAAATCAGAGTTGTAAACGACATTAAATTCCAATTGCTCTTTGGTATCATAAATATAAATAGTAAAATCAAATTTGGAATTGACATGAGATAATTGTATTTCTTCAATAGTTATCCCGTCAAACCTCAACCGTTGCCCATAGTCCAGATTGAGCATGTTAAATAAGATTTGGAAGATGGGGGTCTGGCTTAAGTCTCGTTTGGGATTGAGTTCTTCCAACAGCTTCTCAAACGGGATGTCTTTATTCTCCAACGCGTCGGTAACCACTTTTTGGACATGGCTCAGAGCTTCAAAAAAGCTCGGATTGCCGCTTAGATTGACGCGCAATGCCAACATATTCAGAAACAGACCGACCATACCTTCCAGGCTTTTCCGATTGCGATTGGCTACAGGGGATCCGATAACCAGGTCGTCCTGACCTGAATACCGGTGCAAAATCAGGCAAAATCCAGTTAGTAATACTATGAATAAGGTTGTGCCTGTGCGTTGGCTCAATATACGCAATCTATTTGTCAATTCTGGGGTTAAAGATAAGAGAAGCCGATTTCCTCGATAGGTCTGAGTTGGAGGGCGAGAACGATCCAGCGGGAACTCCAGGGCTGGGACGTCTTTTAACTGTCGGGTCCAAAATGCAAGTTGCTGTTGATAGAGATCGCCTTTCAGCCAGGATAGTTCCCAGGCGGCATAATCGCTATACTGAATAGGAAGTTGTGGAAGGTTTGGCGTTTGATTTTTTAATGCCGCGTCATATAGGAGAGCCAATTCCTGAAAAAGAACTCCAATTGACCATCCGTCTGAAATAATGTGGTGCATATAGAGGGTTAAAATATGGTCGTCAGATCTCAGGCGGAATAAGCGGACCCGAAAAAGCGGTCCTCTTTCCAGATCAAACGGTCTGTTCAACTCATTGGCAGCGCGTTTTTCCGCTTCTGTCAGCCGCTCATTGGGGGGGATATTTTGTAGATCAACGATCGGCAATTCAATTTGATAAGATATAAAGTCCACGCTGGGCGTTTCTGTGCTAAAAATGGAGCGTAGCGTCTCATGTCGCTCCACAATAGTTTGCAAGCATTTTCGGAGCGTCTCGACATTGAGATTGCCCGTTATCCGGCGGATTGAACGAACCGTATAGACTGGGCTGTCCGGATCCATTTGGGCTAAAAACCACAGCCGTTGCTGGGAGTAAGACAACGGGATCGAAACCTCTCCCCCACCTCTGGAAATCGGTTGGATTTTGGTTAGCAAAATGCCTTTTTTCCGAAGCAGTATCTCAAATAGAGCCCGTTTGGCTGGCGAAAATTTGTTAATATCTTTTACGTTGGGGGTCATTAGTGCCTCCAGGTTTATTTTGTTGTCTGATTAAATTTTCTGATCTCCCAACAAATTTCTACTCTCTCCATGGATTATCAAACAGCGATACCCAGCCGCTTTCCGCGCACCCGCAATGTCTTGGCAGTCTGCACAATATCAGGCCACCATGTTAATAAGTCGCCATATTCCGTCACCAGCCGTTGAGCCCGATGTCGAGCCAATTCGATATCCGAATCGCCAACCAAATCCAACGGAATGAAAAAATCGGGTCGGGCGATAGACTGCGTCAGCAAGTCTATATACTTCATCACATCTTTTTTCCAAACAGGGAGCGCGTCCGGGCGGCTCTCCATATAGCGGATTGCCTGTTGAGAAAAGATATGCGATCTCTGCCAATAACGCAGGCGTATAAATTCATCAAAATCATCGGGAGACAAAGTGCCGAGTGATGTGAGATGACGTCCCAGGGTATGAATGCGCTCCATTCCGGTTTTTTGATCCGCTCTAAATTGACATGAGTCTATACACTCGATCAGCAACTTGGCTGTGTCAAAACCGGATGCGGTTCGGAACACTTCATTTGTCCAAAAGCTCCGTTTTTCGATTGGTCTATGACCCAGAGAAAAGGGCAAATGTCCAAAAAAACTATCCGGCAGACACGTATGAATCGCCATCACAAATAGCAGATCTTGACCGCGGCTGACCGGTACAAATGGCGGTAATATATCTCGATTATCAAAACCAAAAAATGTGGTCATACCAAAAGAATGATCTGTGACTGCGGGTCGATCTACAACGCGTCGGATGTTTCGGCTGGTCAATGCGGCTCGATATGTCTGCTCGGATTGAACCAGGCGTTTATGGGAATCGCCTGAGAATAACAGATAGCCCATAGGAGACCCCCAAAATCCAAATGGCGCGCCCCATCCGCAATCCCCTATCAGCCCGTTAAATGTGGCGTACACCCTCCCAGACCCTGTGAGCAACCGATCCAGCATGTTTTCGGTCAATGTATCGAACTGGATATCTTGATCGGAGTTCAAAAATATCCGGCTTAAAGATTGACCCAACATGTTCTCGTGCTGGCCAAACAGATCAATCGACGCAGTGTTCTGGGTATCCAAGGCAGATTCGATATCTGGATAAATCCAGTAATCTGAAGGATCTGTTCCACTATCGACACGCAATCCTTTGCGCAAGTTTGGGGCAAGTGTGGGTTGACATATCGTATCATCATCCGCGCTAAAGGCAGTTTCAGCAACTGTGTGTAGCAATAAGGCATTGCGATTCGCCCCGGGCGTCTTTTTTGAATCAGCATCTCCAAATAAGGCAAAATCTAACACTTTTTGGGGGATTTTTCCCTCTTTTGCCAGATCGGTCGCAAATTGTTGCTTTTCCTCCAAACCTGCATAATAGATTGGCGTTTGCTTCTGTTTTCTCATCGATTCCAAGATTTGCCGGTAATGAGACCGTGTTTTGGTTGCAACCGAGTCGTCCATAACTACAAAATCGATCTGCTTCTCAAATTCGCGGCTATTGTCGATATAGGTACTCAGGTTTTGCTGAAAATCATCCAGACGATTGCATGTGAGCATACCCATTGTGGCGATCTCAGGATTTGGATCGGCTTGTGTTTTATCAAAACGGCTTAACAGATCGCGTTGAGAGATGAGAAATCCCTGATCGACAAGTTTTTTGAATTGTTCATTTAAAACAGACTCAGTGGCTGTGACGCCTGTTTTCCGTAAAGTTTGAATATGCTCGACAACGGATTTAAAGTCTTGGCAAAGATCAAGTATAACCCGTTGATTTTTCGTTAGTTGCATGCTAATTCGGCTCATTCGAGAATAGGCTAAAACAGATGACTCCGATAATGCAATTGATCTAATAGACGCGACTCGATAGTGCTCGCCCGGTTTCACGGCGGTCGAAATGGGTTTAATGGCTTCATCGTTATATGGACGCAACAACTCCGCCAGATTATCTAAATCGTTACCGGCTTCGTTCTCCAATAGCGATTTGGCTTCCTGCTCGGACAAGCGACCGATATGGGCAATTAAGTCCGCCACCCGGTTCACATCAACCGCGGTGTGGCTGCCGTGGGTCAGGAGTTGGGTTAAACCGTCTATAGTGGGGGCGGTAAAAAACTGCGTCATGGACACTTCTATCTGAAAATTGTCACGCACTCGAGAAATCAACTGTGTCAGCAATAAAGAATGACCGCCCAAAGTGAAAAAATTATCCTGACGACCAATCGGTTCAATATCAAGCGTATCTTGCCAAATTGTTGTCAAAATGCGCTCGAGTGTGGTGCGCGGAGGTTCGTATTCAGTATCCATCATGGGTCGAGATCGTTGTCGATGTCGGGTCATTGCGGACTCAATCAGGTCGGTCGAATATAAATCCGCCGCAATCCGAACCAGGGTCTCATGGCGGCTATGAAGAGTCGGCGTTTGGGATGATTTTTGATTTTTTTTGGAAGCCAGATTCTGATCGGCGGACGCGAGGTTCCCCCCAGGTTTATATTTTACCTCACACGCGAATGCGGTCGGAATTTTAAAAGCAACCCCATCAACTGTTTGGTGTTTGTAAGGGGCCGCAATATTATTCAGAAAGTCGATAGCCGGTAGATTCTTTTTAGTCGGCAGGTAGGATAATTCAACATAGTCCAGATGGTCAGTCGCCGCGATTTGACCTAACCGGGCAACCAACTGATGCTCACACCCTCTGCCCAATGCGCGGCAGCTAAGCAAGAATGTATCAACCGACAGCAATTTTGCCTCAGTGCGGAAAATCACAACTCCAACCAAACCATAATCTCCAAAGCGATCGCTGACATCGGCGACCAGGCATTGATAACGACCGGATTGAAGCATTTGCTGTATATCGCTTTCCGATCTCCTGACGGTGGTAAAATTAAATTGGTTTGTGCGGTGGGTTAATTGGGATACTCGTGGGAGTTGCGACTGTTTCATCGGGTCTATTCGCACCTTTAACTCAAGTCCCTCAATAAAACTATCCAGAGTTCCAGTCGAAAACCGGAACTGCTCCCGCTTGATATTTTCCTGGTATAGCGCGGTTCGTTTCTGATCTTCTTTAGTGATTTTAATATGATCGAAAGCCCATATATGGCTAATGAATCTTGGGATATTTTCTGTCTCCGATGGCAATTGAATTGTAAACACCTCGGGGCAATTCATCTTGACTTCCGCACATTCTAACGGATTGTCGTCAATGAAAATGAAGCTATTTAATCCTAAATTTAGCTCCTCTGCTAACGACCGTATGTTGGCTGATTTGAATCCCCAATTTATACGCCTCGCCACGATATGATCTCGTTTCAATACCATTTCAGGGCGTCGCTCAAACACGTCATCGACATCTTCTTCGACGTTTTTGCTACACAGACAAATAAGCATGCCGGCATTGTGTTGCGCAACAACAAACTCTTGCAGAGCTTTATGAGGGGGGTCAATTTCAATACCAAGTGCTCCATCCTCGCCGCAAACGCCTTTCCATAAGGTCTGATCGCAATCAAGAACTATTACTTTATACGCTTGACTGAGAATGGCATAAATTTTTCGCGCGATCATGGTTCCCAGGGCGGCAAAAAAGCTTAGAGTATAGGGAATGTGCCCAAGTTTATTTTGATAAGGATCGTCATATTTTTTTACTGGGTACCTAATCGTCAACTCGGAGGATTTTATCACATATATGGTGCTATTGGAAAATAATCGCGACAAAAGCCACTCTTCCTGCTGATCAAAAAAAGCACCCAATGATTTGTCTGCCGACGTTTGAACCGATGGCGGGCAGAAACAGACTATTGTTGATAATGATTGCATAGAAGTAGATTGTAGTGCTTGCGATAAATCCGCCATATTTCGGGTAACCTGATCGCGAAAATTACGGGCTTTTATATCAATTTGCGAACCGTCTATGGTTCCAAACCAATCTTCCATCCGAATCAGGATCACATTGACGCCATCTTTATTTTGCAAGACCAAACTTGAAGAATCAAGCAACTGCTGGAAGACCTGGTTATACGGCGAGAATTCAATTTGGTATTCAATATCAAGTTCTTTCATCCAGAATGCCAAAAAATTTTCAAGTGGTTCCGCGGTAAATGTAGCTGTAATAGCGATAATTTTTCTTTTGCCCGTCATCTTAGTCATCCTCTCCGTTTTTTAAGCGACCCGAAAAAGCCCTCAGATAAACCTTAACCGGAACCTCTTATCTAAAATTTCAGATTTCTGATCATTTAAGCTCATAATTTACTTGGGGTTAAGGTTGCTTTAAAATTCAGATATCAAAGCGATGTGGCCTCATTAGGGAGTTTGTTAATTAACTTTCTGGCACAAATTCCTATCGGATTATTAATTATTAGAAAATAACTTTAATCTAATTAAAGTATAGATAACTTTATAACGGATGTCAATAGGAATTGTGGGTCGTTTTTTTTCCTCTTATATTTTCAGACGCATCATATTACATTAAATCCATAATTATTAATTATGTTATTAATTATCAATGATCAATGATCAATTGCTGATTGCTTAATATCTCTTAAAGTAAAATTTTAAAAGAATCCTATAGTTTTAATAATATACTATAGTTAAGGGTTTTTCCAATTTAATTTTCGATTGACATTTATCTGGTCGTCTATTATAATGCCTAATATTATTTGTGCGGTGCGCCTTGTCATTAGCTCTTTTAGGGTAAAAAAGGCGCGGTTCAACTTACGATTTTTTTTTTGTAGGGAGGCTTGGAGAATGGATAAACGAATGCGTAAGACGAGACGATTTGCGGCTGAGATTGTTTTATTAGCTTTTTTAATTGGGTTTCAAATTTTGATAATTACGGTCAGAGAGGCAGGCGCCACGGTGACGATCCAGAATGGAAATATTATCGAACATACCTATTGGGGACCTGGGGCGGGCGCGTATGGATTTTCTCAATACGACGACTCGGAGCTTATCATTGCCGAGGACATTATTGTCGGTGGTCTCATCAATGACGAAGGAGTTATCACGCTTACGGTCTTGCCCGGAACTGCTGTGAGATTTCAATCTGGAATTAAAATGACGGTCGGGTCCTCGGCTATATGGCCCGGTAAACTGGTTGCCGAGGGCGAACCAGACAACGAGATCTACTTTACATCGAGCGCAAATTCTCCCGCTCCTGGGGATTGGAAGGGGATCCAGATGACCCAATATGCAGATAGAGGGTGCGTGATCCAATACTCGGTGATCGAATACGCGGGCGGTTCCAATGTGCCGGCTTTGAAGATCAATGTCAGCTCTGTCACGGAAGGTCAGCCGATTATTTCCGTGAACAAAATTCGTTATAATCTCGACAGAGGCATCGAGGCGATCGGTCCTGGAACTGGGAGCAATATCGTCCGCGCTCGAATCAGCGACAATATTTTTGACGGAAACAGCCTGGCGATTTTTTGTCAAAACGCGCAGCCGATTATCGAGTTCAACGATCTGCTGAATAATAGTGAAAATGACGACAATATTGCGATCCTCAACAGCAGCTATGAGACCTTATGCGTGACAGCTGAGAACAACTGGTGGGGAGATAATTCCGGTCCCTTGGACCCCAGTGATCCAAATGTGGATTGCGGGAGCTGGACAAATCCGGGGGGTTTGGGACAAGGAGTTTCCGACGGTGTAGATTATGCCCCGTGGATGGATCGGAGCATCACATATCTGCGTCCTCCGACCGCGCTTTTGCCAATCGACGGGGCGATCATTTTTGACACGCTTCAGCCTCTGTTGACCGTTGCCAATTCTTTCAATTCCACAGAAAGCGCGGTCTACGATTTTGAGGTGTATCGGGGAAGCGTCCATCCGGATAACTATGCCTCCGGGGGGACTGTGAACCAAACCGTGACAACCACGTCATGGCAAGTCAATGTGGAACTGCAGCAACTTGCTCCCGCATATACCTGGCGCGCTCGCGTCCGAAATGGAGCAGAAACATCGGTCTGGTCCTCTTCTACGCCCTCTTTTACGATAGACCTTGACGATCTGCCGTCTGACTTTGATCTGTCAAGCCCGTTGGATCAATCCACTGTCTCCGTGTTGCCGCAGGAGTTTAGTTGGCAATCCGCGGAGAACGACGACCTGGGCGACCAGGTTCGCTATACTTTTCATTGGGATACGGACTCGGGGTTTGGCTCCGGCTTCTCCGTAACAGAGATTGAAACTCCTTTGTATCAGATGCAGGGATCGCTGACCGAGGATACGATATATTACTGGAAAGTCGAGGCGTACGATACTCGCGGCAACGAGAAAGTGAGTTCGGTATGGGAATTTGCATTGAATCAGGCGAACAATTTACCCAGCGAGCCTCTCCCTGTCAGCCCGACTCCGGGAGCGAGCTTGACCGGAGTTCAAGCCGATCTGGTGATAACTAATTCGACTGACAGCGACGTTTATCCCCAAACCTTGACGTATTTGTTTGAGGTCGCTGGGTTTGACGACATCGAATTTGACAACCCAATAGCGAGTCAAGACCTTGTGGCTCAGGGCGCGCAGGGCGTGACCTCTTGGTTGACCCCGGAACTGCCGGAACAGGCAATCTATTATTGGCGAGTCAGAGCGCACGACGGAATTTCGCCAGGAAATTGGATGGATCCGGTTCGCTCTTTTATTACTGGAGACGCGCCTCTAAATTCTCCTCCAGAACCGGTGGATAGCGGTTTTGATCCCGTTGACGGCAGCGTCATATCGGATCAGACGCCGGTTATCTCTTGGGACCCCGCGGTGGACCCGGATGAAGACGACCCTCCAGAGACGCTGCGATACCGATTGGAATATACGCTGAATCCGAGCTGGAACAGCGTGATCTATCCGATTACGACAGCCGCGGGAATATCGCAGGCATCTATTGTAACGCCCTTGACAGATAACGAGATATGGTATTATCGCATCATCGCTATCGACGATTCCGACGCTGAGTCTGATCCGTCTGAAACCCAAAGTTTTTGTGTGGATATGGTAAGCGAGAGTCCGAGCGCGCCTATTCTGAACTCACCGGCAGACGGCTCTGTCGCATCGGGCTCGACTCTGTTGCAATGGAGCGAGAGCGTGGATCCGGATTGTGGCTCACAAATCACATACCTGATCGAGGTCTCTCCATCGATCGATTTTCAGCCTCCCAGTGCTTCTGAGACGGCTGTTATCTCCGTTAATAGCACGGCGTTGCAGTCATTGGAGTTTTATAGCCAACTGGTGGACGATCAGACCTATTACTGGCGAGTTCTCGCGCAGGATTTGACCGGAAACGACTCTCCCTACTCCCAGACCTGGTCGTTTTGCTTGGATAAAGCCAATGACGCGCCCGAGACTGTCTCAAGCGGATTCAGCCCCACGGGAAATATTTGCATCGACTCCAATACCCCCTCGATCGCTTGGTTCCCATCCGACGATCCTGATTGCGGACATGATCCGGACGATTTGTCGTACGAGATCGAGCTGGCGGACAACAACGGTTTTACGGTCAACGACAACACGCGGCTTATCGAAACCGCGGCTGGCGCGACTGCCGTTACTGTGAGTCCGGCTCTGAGCGACCGCCAATGGTTTTACAGGATTCAGGCTGTCGATCCTCTGGACGCGGAGTCTGGATGGTCCGCCACCCAATCTTTTGTCCTGGATGCAAGCAACCAAAATCCGCCCGCGCCGGATTTGATTTTTCCATCAGATGACGGCGTGATCATGGGAAATCAGTCTTTTGATTGGAGCGACGTCACAGATCCGGACCCCTGCGATGCAATAGCGAGTTATACCCTGCAGATTCTGGACTTAACAAACTTATTGATCTGCGAAGAGCTTCCCGTTTCCGGCTCCAGTTTCCCGATAAATCAGCTGAGTTGCTACAACCAATTGGCGCATGAGGGACAATACCGGTGGCAGGTTCAGGCAGTGGATCAGCGGGGCGGCACTTCTGGATTTGGGCAATACCGCTCTTTTATCTTAGAGAGAACAGAGGCTCCGGGCGCGCCGATTTCTCTGACGCCGGCAGATAATAGCGTGGTTGCGACTGCCCATCCCACGTTGTGCGTCCAGAACAGTATAGACCCCAATGTCCCGCCGGAAGTGCTGATTTATGAATTTCAAGTCAGCGTCAATATCGATTTTTCCCCGATCTTTTTTACAGACGACGTGGACCAAACGGTTACGTCCACCTGCGTGACCGTATCCGCCAATTTAGATGAAAATGGTATCTATTTCTGGAGAGCGCGTGCAAAGGTTTCTTCAAGCCCAGGGACGACAAGCGAATGGAGCGACGCCTTTTCTTTTTGTGTCAATGCGGTCAATTCCAATCCCAGTTTGCCCGCGAATCTCACTCCCTCGAATGGCGAAGTCGCTGGATTGCAATCCCAACTCTGCTGGACCGAATCCACAGACCTTGATTGCGGGGACGATCCGATCATGTATCATATATGGATCGACGACAGCGCGGGTTTCGACTCCCCAGAGGTGGATCAAGTCGATGTGGCCGCGACTTGTATCACCCTGAGCGATTATCAAAACCAACTCGCGGACGATACGGTCTATTATTGGAAAGTCCAGGCAAACGATTCTCAGGGCGGCGCGTCCGGCGAGACCGATGGGCAAGCCTATTTTTGCTATGACGAGGCAAACAGCGCGCCGAACCCAGTTGTGTCTGGATTTGATCCGGCAAACGACGTCGTGATCGCAGAATTGACCCCGACTATTTCATGGAACCCGGCGGACGATCCGGATTGCGGCGCGTCCCCGAATGCGCTTCACTATCTCGTGGAGTGGGGAACAAACGGTGTCTCCTTTCCAAATACTGGCGAGACTGAAAACGGGGTCGCGCAGTTCGCCATGCCCGCGCCGCTGCAGGAAAATAGCCATCTGTTTTATCGTATCCAAACTCTGGACTACCAAGACGGCTCTGAATATTCCGAGACTCAGAGCTTCTGGATAGACGCTCAAGCCGAACCTCCATCAGCACCAACCGGTTTTCAACCCAACAACGGCGACTTGCTACCTCCCCAAGGAACTTTCTCCTGGACAGCCTCGGTGGATCCCGATCCGATCGCCGTGATTTCTTATACATTGGTTATAGCGATTGATGAAAATTTTAATAACATCGTCTCCAATAATTTGAATATCGGCGCGAATTCTTTCCACGCAGAGGACTTGCAAAACGCATCTTTCTTGGTGCATAACATGGTTTATTATTATCAGGTTATCGCGACTGACGACGACGGTCTGACCGCTGTCGGTGAAACAGCGACTTTCACCTTTAACGACAACGATGCGCCGCAGGATTTCCATCTCCTTTCACCTGTAAACGGCTCGATCCTTTCCGGATATCGCCCGCAATTGGATTGGGAAGACGCGCAAGATCCGTCACGAGATATCGTTGGTTATATCCTCTATTTTTCCTTGAATTCGGATTTTAGCCAGGCGGATTCTGTGACGAATATCCCCGATTCGAACTACAACTTCGATTTTGATCTGTCTCAGGATGTCGCGTATTACTGGTTTGTCTACGCGATAGATACATATAACGCCCGCACCCGCAGCGTCGAATCATGGCAATTCAGAATCGTGTCAAACAGCGCGCCGGAGCCTTTTCATCTGCTGTCGCCAGCGAATCAAAGCATCCTGCCAGGAACGCGCCCCCATATAGACTGGGAGGACGCTCAGGATGACGGCGAGACCTTGGTATATAAACTACAATATGCCAGAAATTCTATTTTTGATCCATATATCCTGATTGAAGACATATTTGAATCTCATTACGATTTTGATACCGATCTGGAGGTGGGGCGGGCCTATTACTGGCGAGTTTTTGCCGTGGATGAGGGCGGCGAGACCACGCAAAGTATTGAGACATGGCGTTTTGAGATCGACCTCCCTCCTGAGACGTTTCATCTGCTGTCGCCAGAGGACGGCGCGATTCTGAACACGGCTCGTCCCGCTCTCGATTGGGAGGACGCGTCTGATGTGAGCCGAGAGATCGCTTCCTACGGGCTGCGCTACTCGTCCGATCCAGACATGGCGACTTATGTGGAAGTTCCATATATTGAGCCGTCGCTTTTCATATTTGATCAAGACCTGACCGAGCATGAAACCTATTATTGGCAAGTATTTGCCAGGGATGATCGAGAACAGATCACCCTGAGTCAAGAGCGGTGGAGCTTTACCATAGACGCTGCGGATTCCGCGCCGATTGGCTTTGATCTGATCTCTCCGATCCATGATTCGGTTGTGGACAACGTCCTTTTTCAGTGGTCTGAGTCAAGCGATCCTGATCCCAGCGACACCATCTATTATCGACTTGCCGTGGCGACAGACGCTGATTTTGTCTCCCCATTAATCGACATATACGGCTTGACCGATCCGACCTATCTCCCCCAGGACCTTCCTGACGATCTGGATTATTTCTGGAGCGTGGTCGCTTATGGGTCCGACGATCCCCAACATCTGGACGGGATTGTCACTGTGGGGACTCCGGAAGTGTCTCGTTTTCATCTGAACCGTCAAAATAATCCGCCAAACCCTGTTGTATCAGGATTTAGCCCGGCAAACGGCATGGGAACCGACGACAGTTCGCCGCTGATCAGTTGGAATCCCGCGACGGACCCGGATATCGATGACACGCCAGAGACTTTGCGCTATCGATTTGAGCTGGGAACCAATTTTAACAATCCGCTCGTCAGTTTAAGCACCAATCCGGGTCAGACCCAAGCCCAAATTCCGATTCAATTGGCAACTGGAATCTGGTATTATCGCATCTTGACACTGGACGACGAGAATGAAATTTCGATCTGGTCAGAGACCCAATTTTTTGAGGTCGTGAGCGCGGCGTGTCCCAGTTCCCCGACTATTTTTGAGCCGATCCACAACAGCGTTGTGACGGATCGCACTCCGAACTTGATCGTGCAGAACGCTATTGACGGGAACCAACCGCCCCTGGCATTGACCTATCAATTTCAGATATCCACGATGTCTAACTTCAGCTCCATATCCGATCAAGCCCAAATCAATGAAGGGAACGGAGGCGTGACTGCGTGGACAATCGGTCAGTCTTTGGCGGATAATACAATCTATTATTGGCGGGTTCAGGCGGATAACGGACTCTGTTCCGGGGATTGGGATCAGGCGTCCTTTTGTCTGAATACGGTCAATGATAACCCGTCGGACCCGATACTGACTTCTCCGGAAGATGGCGCGGAGGCGGTCAATAATACCCTGCTGGATTGGAATGACAGCGACGATCCGGATTGCTTTGATCAGGTCGAATATCTGCTGGAAATCGCAGAGGATTTTTCCTTTTTCGACAATCCTCTGATCACCCAGACCGACATCGCGTCGAGTAATATCCGATTGCAGCAGGTTCAAGGCTACGAAGTGCTACAGGACGACGCGACCTATTTCTGGAGGGTGAGAACTCTGGATCAGAATAGCGGCATGTCAAACTATTCAGACCATCGTTCTTTCTGTCTGAACATTGAGAACGATCCGCCTGATCCGGTCACACAGGGATTTACTCCAGCGAATGGCGATTGTATCTCGGATAATACGCCGACAATTTCCTGGGATCCGGCTCAAGATAACGATTGCGAGTATCATCCTGAGACGCTCGCTTACGAGGTGTGGTTGGACAATAACTCGGCTATGAGTAGCCCCGAGGTATTCAACGTCTCGGCAGGCGCGACGTCCTTCACGGTGACCGTGCCTCTATCGGACGGGCAGTGGTTTTATCGTATCCAAACAATCGATTTTCCCGGGGACCGTTCCGGGTGGTCCGACGTGCAATCCTTTACTTTGGACAGCAACAACGCGCCTCCGACTCGACCCGATCTCATATCCCCGGAACATGGCGACACTCTGATATCTGGAGATTCTTTTATCTGGAGCGAATCCCATGATCCCGATCCCTGTGGCTCTCAAACAATCACATATACTTTGCAGATTCTGAGCGCGAATATGAATTCGATTTGCACTGAGGAAGCACTGAGCGGCACCTCATTCATGGTCCACGCGCTCTCCTGCTTTGACGATCTGGTGAACAATCTCACCTATCGATGGCGAGTATTGGCGCGGGACGGTTCGGGAACTCCATCTAATTATAGCGATAATAGAGCCTTTATTTTTAAGAGCATAGACGCGGAACCTCCCACAACGCCAGTCCTCGACACGCCGGTCGGAGAGGTAGCGACTCTGCATCCGAGACTCTGCCTGCTCAACGGCGTGGATCCCAACGATCCGCCGCTGCCTCTGACTTATGAGTATCAAGTATCCACAAACGAGAACTTCAGCGATACGGTCTTCCAAATGGCTGGCGTGGATCAAATAGCGGGCTTTACCTGCACGCTTGTCACGATAGAGTTGCAGGAAAACAGCTCCTATTTCTGGCGTGCGCGCAGTCACAACGGGGTGCTTTACAGCGCATGGAGCCAGGGCTTATATTTTTGTGTCAACAGCGTAAACGAAAATCCGAGCCCGCCTGCGGGTCTCACGCCCGCTTTCAATCCGGAAAACATCCCGGAAGCGACTCCGCAGACTCAACTCTGTTGGAATGCGTCGTCTGATCCGGATTGTAACAACGACTCAATCGTTTATCAGCTCCAAATCGACGATGATCCCGCGTTTGGATCGCCTGACCCAAATATCCATGATCTGACCCAAACATGCGTGAATTTGAGCGACTACGCGGATCAACTGACAGACGACCGGACCTATTACTGGCGCGTGCACGCGGTGGATAACCACGACTTGTCCTCTGGATGGGCAGACGCGCGGTTCTGCTACAATTATGCCAACTCATCCCCGAATCTTGTGACGACCGGATTCGACCCAGCTGGCGGTGAAGAGGTTGCAACCCGAACACCGCTCATCCAATGGGACGCTTCGGACGATCCAGATTGCAGCGATTCTCCAGCAAATATCCAGTATCGCGTGGAATGGGGAACAGACAGCGGCTTGTTCTCAAATTTCCAGGTTACTGGATTTGGACAGGCTCAACTTGTCCCGGACAACCCGCTGACGGAAAACGCACAATGGTTTTATCGCGTCCGGGCAATGGATCATGAGGGCGCGCCCTCTGGTTACTCGGAGACACAGGATTTTTGGGTCAACGCGGTGGACCAGCCTCCGTCCTCCCCGGAAAATCTCCAACCGGATAACGGAGCAGAGACGCGGATTCAGGACTATTTCACCTGGTCGCCCTCTGTGGACCCTGACCCTTTCGATACGGTCTCCTATACTCTGGAAGTTGCTGAAAACGACCAATTTATAGATCCTATTTCCATCCATCCCGACCTGGATCCAGCCGAATTTTTGGTGGGCGATTTGGAAAATTTTGATGATCTGCCGGAAGACCAACTTCTCTATTGGCGGGTCACAGCTATGGACAATGACGCCCTCTACTCTATCAGTGAGGCTGCGAATTTTATCTTGCAAAAAGTATCTCCTCCGGATTCGCCTCAGATCGTTTGCCCTCCGAACGGCGTGGAGATCGAGCCGGAAGATATTCTCTGCTGGACCGCTTCTTACGACCCGGACATTGACGATATAGTGCGTTATGCGCTGGAATTTTCTCTGACCGACCAATTCGAGCCAGCCTTACTCGCTGTTTCCGATATTGTGGACACTTTCTACGTGATTGGCGACGCGGCTCAATATTTGGACGACGATCAGGTTTATTACTGGAGAGTTTACGCTGTGGACAGTTATGACCTGACGTCGATGTATTCGGATGAAACCCGCTGGTTTATATTCAATGAGGAAAATGATCCGCCCAACCCGGTCACAGAGGGATTTGATCCCGCGGACGGCGAGGAAATTTCCGACCAAAGCGGGCTGGTCATCCGCTGGCTTACGACCGACGATCCCGACTCCAGCGACAGTGTGGAGTCGCTCTCCTATCAAGTCGATTTGACATCTGACCCAACTTTTCTTACGATCGATCGCGTATTGGAGACACCGCCCTTTGTCTCTTATGCAGGGGTCGGCGGAGGGCTCATCGAGAATACCCGATACTACTACCGCGTTTTTGCAAAGGATGACGACAATACATACTCAGTGCCGTCTGAGATGCAAAATTTTTGGATCAACGAAGTCGAGGAGCCACCGATCATTTCCGACGATATGTATCCGGCAGACTGCGAGATCGAACTGGATGAAACTGGGCAACTCTGTTGGTTGACCGCTGTGGATCCGGATCCGAACGACGGAATCGACCATTACATCCTACAAGTTGACGATCAAGCGGATTTCATAGGTCCTTTGGAGATAAACGCGGTGATAGACGAAACGATTTTCGACTCTTGCGTAACCCTTGGCGATCTGGACGGATTTGCTAATTTGGAAGAAAATAGCCTCTATCACTGGCGCGTAGCCGCGATGGATGCGAGCGAAATTCAGTCCGATTTCACCCTCGCTGGCTGCTTTACATTGAACAGCGAAAATGATCCGCCTAATCCAGTTCTCTCCGGGTTCAGCCCAACCAACGGCGATAGGATTGAAACATCGGACGTGCGTTTCTGTTGGAACGCCGCGACAGATATCGATCCTGGGGATCCGCCAGAAACTCTCCGCTATCGGATTATCCTGACAAAAGATGGGGATATTCGTGAGAGGGAAACGTCATCCCCGGGGGATACCTGCCTGGTCGCGGCTTTTGATGAGAACGGCGCGGACGACGGTATTTGGCAATACCGCCTGGTTACTATTGACGATGAGGGCGAGCCGTCGGTTCCATCTTATGCGCAGAGCTTTGAGCTCAACGTGGAAAACGATCCCCCAAATCCTCCTGATCTCATATATCCCTGCGGGGAAATCGTGACGAATACGGATCAACCGACGCTGACCATCTCCCCTGGATATGATCCGGACAGCCAGGAATTAAGCTATGAATTTCAGATCGCCACAACCGCTGATTTTGAGGAACCCATCGCGTCCGGCTTCACAACGGACACCACCTGGATAGTTCCTTTTTCTCTCGACGATCAGAACTGCGCGCCCTACTACTGGCGCACCCGAGCCATTGATGAACAGGGCGGGAGCAGCGATTTTTCGGCGACATGTGGGTTTGTTATAAATTATTTGGATGAGCCGCCGAGCGAATTTGCTCTACTGTCGCCGGAGAACAACGATATTGTGCAAACCCGACGCCCGCTTTTCGACTGGACAGATTCCGACGATCCGGATTGCGAGGGAGATCCGTTGTATGATCTGTATGTCAGCCTTTCGCCGGATTTTCCAGATCACGAGGACTCTACGCAGGCAGTCCAAGACTTGTCCGAGAGCATCTATCAACCGACAGCAAACGACTT
The DNA here is from genome assembly GCA_002084765.1 of Candidatus Cloacimonetes bacterium 4572_55. Classification (GTDB taxonomy): domain Bacteria; phylum 4572-55; class 4572-55; order 4572-55; family 4572-55; genus 4572-55. Next base: position 41,673 of record NBMB01000011.1, read on the forward strand.
TCTGCCTGATAATAGCCGCATATACTGGCGAGTCGTCGCGGTAGACGCGGATCACGATTCGACATGGAGCGTCCAGACCTGGCAGTTCATAGTCAATGTGGAAAATGAGCCGCCTTTCCCACCGGACGGGTTGCGAGTGGAAAGCGATACGCTTTATTGGAATCCGAGCCGCGATCCAGATCCGCTTGACGAGATAGATCATTACGATTTGCGCGTCTCTCCTGACCAGAATTTTAACAATATTTTGTTCACAGTGCACGACCTGACCGAGACCTATTTGCCCATTGTGGAGATTATTCAAGAATTGGAACAGGGCGGAACCTATTTCTTTCAAGTCCAGGCGTTTGACCAAAGCATCGCATCAAACTGGTCTGATGGAGCTCAGTTCGACGCGCTGCCGGTCGATCTCGCGTTTTTTACTGCGAACTCGGTCGGCAACGAGATTCGACTGGCGTGGGAGACGATCCATATCGGGCAGGTTGCGGGTTTTCATATCCAGCGGAAAATTGTTTCCAGCGGAGTTGTTGATAGGCCAGAAACGCCAGAGGGTAATATCCGCTTGACAGAAAATTTGTTGATCTCAGGCAACGGGAGTTTCTTATATACAGATCAATCGATTCTGCCGGATCAGATCTATCAGTATCAATTGGAAGAGATCGATATTTTCGGTCAATCGTTCCTGCATGAGCCGATTGTGGTTCGTTCTCTCTCGTTCCCAGCTCAGACCAAACTGTATCAAAATTACCCCAATCCCTGCTATTCTCATTCTTCTAATCACACGACCATCCGTTTTGCTCTCTCCTCGGATACGCCGGTAACGCTGAAAGTTTACGACATCGGCGGTCGCCTGATCAAAAATCTTGTTGACGGCGAATACCCGGTCGGTTTCTATATGGTAGAATGGGACGGAACCAATGAGCAGGGTCGGGAGATCGGCGGCGGAGTTTATTTCTACGTGTTGAACGCAGATCAAATCCGTTTGAGTAAGCGTATGGTATTGTTGAAATAAAGAAAATTTTCCGGTAGGTTCAGTTGACAGACGGGCTATCTTGAGTTTGTGAATCTACCGGAAATATTCCGAACAGAAAATAAGAAAAAATCAAGTGATACATGAGTTAATCAAATAAGCGAGTCAAGGCGGATCAAGATAAAAATGATCATACGATAAAAAAAATATTGACAAGCCGATATGATTTTGGTATTATTTTTGGGCTTTTTGTAAAATCATAGAGAAATTTTTGTTTTTTTTCGAGAATTCATTTCCTTTGTTATTCTTTTTTTTCTGGAGGACAAACTGTGTTAGAACCAACCGTTTTAATGGATATTTTATCTCTTCCTTTTCAAGTAGACACTTCTGCCATTGTCGATACGATGCAGGCTGCCGCTGATACAGCAAAGGCTGTGACCGACGCCGCATCTGGAGCGGGCGAGTCTGTAGCCGCGGCCCCCGCGCCGCCCAAGTCGATCGTTCGAAATTTGACCGAATTGTACACGAAGGGTGGCTGGGCAATGCATATCCTGGCTATCATGTCGGTGGTCGCTTTAGGGGTTTCATTTGCAAAATTCATTATGCTTATGTTCGCTCGTACTGGATCTAAAAAAACCATGCTTCAGGTAAGCCGAGTCTTGCAGGATCAAGGCGTGCAAGCCGCTCAAGAACTCTGCCAAAAGAAAAGCGGTCCCGTCGCGGCGATTTTGGCTGCAGGCTTAGGACGTGTAGATCATGGTCCTGACGCGGTAGAGCGCGCTGTAGAGCATGCCGGCGGTATAGAAATGGCCTTTCTGGAGAAAGGACTGACGATCTTGACCACAACCGTAACCGTTGCTCCGATGGTCGGATTTCTCGGAACTGTGAGCGGTATGATTAATGCTTTTGAGTCCATCGCTCTGCATGGCGAAATCGAACCAAGCATCGTGGCATCCGGTATTTCCGAGGCGTTGATCACCACTGCGACCGGTTTGATTGTGGCGATTCCGTTTCAAATTATCTATAGCTTCTTCGTATCATTAATCGATGGCATGGTTCTTGATATGGAAGAAGGTTCAGAGAGCTTGTTGATGACGTTGACTGAGATTGATAAAAAAGGAGCCTAATTCATGGCCCGCAAGAAGAAAAAATTTAAGAAAAGTTTCGGGGTGGAAGCCGCGGTTCCTACGGGTTCAATGTCTGATATTGTCTTTCTCATGTTGCTATTCTTTATGATCACCACGGTATTTAAGACTGAGAAAGGATTAAGAATTACCCTTCCGGTCGCTGAAATGGCGGAGCGTGTGCCAAAGCAGAAGCGAGTGGCTCATGTCTGGATCGGAAAAGCTGGGAATGTGAGTATCGATGATTATACCCTGAGTATTGATCAAGTCAGTGCTATGGTCGGGAAAAAGATGGAAAAAGAGCCAACACTGTTGATTGCCGTGCGCTGCGATGAAGGCGCGCCTTATGGAACTGTTGAGGACGTTCTGGAAGAATTCAAAGAAATAAACGCTTTGAATGTCCAGTTTACGACAAAAAAAGTGCAAGGCTGACCTTCTCATAAAATGTGATTTTGAAAAAAAATTGATAATTAACTCGGCATAAGAGTAAAGGGTGTTTTTATGGCGATACGTAAAAAAAATAGAAAAATGCCGGATATTCCGACAAGCTCCATGTCGGATATCGTCTTTCTGCTTCTGGTGTTTTTTCTGGTGACCACCTCTTTTAATATGGAAAAGGGGCTTGATCTCCAGTTACCGCCAAAAGGAGAGGATATACAAATCCGACGAGAGAATATTAGCGATGTGTTTGTGAACCCCGCGGGAAGGATGAGGTTTGACGACAAGGTATTGGGTAATGCAGAAGAGATCGTCACTCTTACCAAGCAAAAATTGGCGTTAAACGAGGAGCATGTTTTTGTTATTCATGTAGATCGAGACGGTCAATATCAGCACATGGTAACCATTTTGGACAAACTGAAAAAAGCCGACGCTAAGAAGATAGCTTTGGCGACCCACCGAAGAAATTAAAGGAGGTGAGTTAATATGAGCAGCGATGCAATTTTATTGACGAAAACTGCGAATTCTAAGTTCAAAAATAGCTACAATGCTCTTTTTTGGGCAGGGATTGTATTTGCTATCGTTTTTCATTATGCCGTTGTTACACTCGGTCCCTCTTATGTGTTGACAAAGGGAGCGGAGCGGGAAGTCAAGATCATGGTGACAGAAGATATTGTGGAAGTGAAGATTGAAATGGCGGAACCGCCTTCTGTGGCGGCTCCGGCTATGCCAGTACCTACCGATGATACAGAAATATCATTGGAAGCGACGATTGAGGACACTGATTTCAATCCTTACGCGCCGCCGCCGCCGCCGCCGCCGTCGTCGACTTCTACTAACAATGAGGACGCCCCGGTTTTTATCGCGTATGAAGACGCGCCGGTTCCGATAAAGAAGGTCAATCCGAAATATCCTGAATTGGCTCAGGAAGCAGGAATTGAAGGAAAGGTGATTCTGAATGTGTACGTGGACGAGAACGGGTAAGAAGATCGCTTTGGCGACCCACCGAAGAGATTAAAGGAGGTGAGTTAATATGAGCAGCGATGCAATTTTATTGGCGAAACCTGCGAATTCTAAGTTCAAAAATAGCTACAATGCTCTTTTTGGGACAGGAATTATATTTGCAATCGTTTTTCATTATGTCGTTGTTACACTCGGTCCCTCTTATGTGTTGACAAAGGGAGCGGAGCGGGAAATCAAGGTCATGGTGACAGAAGATATTGTGGAAGTGAAGACTAAAGTGCCGGAACCGCCTTCTGTGGCGGCTCCGGCTATGCCAGTACCTACCGATGATACAGAAATATCGTTGGAAGCGACGATTGAGGACACTGATTTCAATCCTTACGCGCCGCCGCCGCCGCCGCCGCCGTCATCGACTTCTACTAACAATGAGGACGCCCCGGTTTTTATCGCGTATGAAGACCCGCCGGTTCCGATAAAGAAGGTCAATCCGAAATATCCTGAATTGGCTCAGGAAGCAGGAATTGAAGGAAAGGTGATTCTGAATGTGTACGTGGACGAGAACGGG
>NBMB01000044.1 GCA_002084765.1 Candidatus Cloacimonetes bacterium 4572_55
TAAAACGAATCAAAAGAATGGCATTTGGATTCCGAAACTTCAATAACTTTCGATTGAGGATTATTACTAACTTTGACTAATTCCGTAAAAAAGTTCCATGAACCTTATTATCAATTCTTAATCTGCGATAATCTGCGTAATCTGCGATAATCTGCGTAATCTGCGGACCGAGTTCCGTGGTGACGAGATCCATTTACTTAAGGAGTCAAATTCTGTGGAGTATAAAAAGACGCTGCAACTGCCTAAGACCAAATTCCCCATGCGGGGCAACCTCAAGGTTCGAGAGCCGGAAATTTTGAAAAAATGGGACGGGATGGATGCGTATCAAAAGCTACGAGAGCTGCGTCGCGGAAAAGAGCGATTCATTCTCCATGACGGTCCCCCGTATTCCAACGGTCATATTCATCTCGGCACGGCTGTGAACAAAACTATCAAGGATTTCATAGTCCGTTCCCATTCCATGATGGGTTACGACGCGCCTTTTGTTCCAGGATGGGATAATCACGGGATGCCTATTGAAAACAACGTGACCAGGGAACTGAAACGGCATCGTCGTGATTTTTCCAAAGTGGAACTGCGCGAGCGTTGCCGAGAATATGCAAAAAAATTCATCGATATTCAGCGAGAAGAATTTATGCGGCTTGGCGGCTGGGGATCCTGGTCAGACCCTTATCTGACAATGTCTTACGATTATGAATCCAAGATTTTGCGAGTTTTTGGCGAGCTTGTGGACAAGGGATTTATCTGTCGGGGGTTGCGTCCTATTCACTGGTGTATCAGCAAATCCTGCACCACGGCTTTGGCAGAGGCGGAGATTGAACATCGTGACAAAATCTCGCACTCGATTGTGGTTCGATTCCCGTTGATAAAAGACCCGAACCAGATATTCGGCGACGAAAGTCCGGAAAAATGCTACGTCTTGATCTGGACAACGACCCCGTGGACTATTCCAGCAAATATGGCTGTCGCGGTGCATCGGGAGTTCAATTATTCTCTAATCAAGACCAAAGCCGGCGATGTCTATCTTTTGGCGACAGACCGGGTCGGACCCGTCATGGAGATGATCAAGACCGACGAGGTGGATGAGATCAAACGCGTTCCCGGACGTGAGTTAAAGAGCCTCGTGTTTAAGCATCCTTATTTTGATCGCGAGTCCCCGATCCTTTTTGGCGATCACGTCACATTAAGCGACGGCACTGGCGTTGTGCATACGGCTCCCGGTCATGGCGCGGAAGATTTTGAGCTCGGAATGAAGGAAAATATTTCGATCTTCTGCCCGGTCGATGAATCTGGTCGCTTCACAAAAGACGCCGAGAAATATGAGGGTATGACTGTATTTGACGGAAACAAGGTCGTGATTAAGGACCTGCAAGACAATGGCTCTCTGCTCCATTACGAGCGGATCACCCATTCCTATCCCCATTGCTGGCGTTGTCATAAACCGGTCATTTTCCGCACCACAACGCAATGGTTTATGTCTATTGACCACAATAGTTTACGAAAAAAATCGATCGAAGAGATCAAAAAGGTTGCCTGGGTCCCCAAAACCTCGATTAACCGCATTACGGCAATGGTCGAAAATCGACCGGATTGGTGCCTATCCCGTCAACGCATGTGGGGCGTGGGTATTCCCGCGTTTTATTGCACCGATTGCGGCGAGATGAATATGACAAAAAAGAGCATCGATCACGCGGCGGACTTGGTGGCGGAAAAAGGATCGGACATCTGGTTTGAAGCAGCTCCGGAAGACCTCCTGCCCCATGATTATGTATGCTCCAAGTGCGGCGGTAAGAATTTCCGCAAAGAGAGCGATATTCTGGACGTCTGGTTTGACTCTGGGTCCACGCATCGGGCTGTGTTGGAGGAGAGAGAGGAGCTGGATTGGCCCTGCGACGTGTACTTTGAGGGATCGGATCAACATCGCGGTTGGTTCAACTCCTCGTTGATGATCGCTGTCGCGACAAAAGACGCGGCACCTTATCGCCAAGTGATCACCCATGGATGGACATTGGACGAAAAGGGAAAAGCCATGCATAAATCTCATGGAAACGTGGTTTCGCCCCTAAAATTGATCGATAAATTCGGCGCGGATCTACTGCGCTTGTGGATCGCTTCCACGGATTTCCGACCAGACATGAGCTATTCGGAGAGAAACATGAAGCGAGTATCTGACGCATATCGCCGCATCCGGAACACTTTTCGGTTTATCCTTGGCAACTTGTCCGATTTTGACCCAACACTCCATCAGGTCAAAGCCTCGGACATGCGGGAGTTCGATTTATGGATACTCCATCGCGCTCAGAAATTCTTGGAGAAACAGGTCGATCGATACAAAAATTATGATTACCACGAGCTTTATCAGGATGTCCACAACTTTTTCGCTATCGATCTGTCTGCGCTCTATCTCGATATGGTCAAAGATCGGCTCTATTGCGACGGCAAGAGTTCGATCAGTCGGCGATCCGCTCAAACTGCAATGTACTTGATCGGCAAGTCGCTCTTAACTGTCATCGCGCCTGTGTTGGTTTTCACCTCGGAGGAGGCTTGGGGCTATTTCCCAAAGATCGAATCCGACCCGGAAAGCGTCCATTTTCTTGAGTTTGTGCAACCTGGAAAATCTTTTATCAATCCAGAGCTGAGCGAGCGGTGGGAACGATTGCTCAAAGCGCGCGCTGGCGTGACCAAAGTGTTGGAAGAGGCTCGATCCAAGAAAAAAATCGGTCATTCATTGGACGCTATCGTCTATATTCGCCCAAAAAGCGACGATCTCAAAAAATTCTTGGAGGAATATCAGGAAGAGTTGCCCATGCTGTTTATCACATCGCAAGCGGCAATTGTGGATGAAAAAGTCCCGTCCGATTTCTTATTAGACGACGAAGATGCTGAATTTTTTGTGCAATCCGCGCTCGGTAAAAAATGCGAACGTTGCTGGCAATATAGCGAAGATGTGGGGAGTTTTCCCGACCATCAGACCATTTGCGGACGGTGTTATCGGGTGATGACGGAAGAAATGGGTGAATAAGAAATTTTTCACAGGGTTGTAGAATTCACCTGATGGAAACAAAAAATCCCCGACTTAGATATGTCGGGGATTTTTTTCATCTCTATTGTCAAAGCACTGGATTATTGTTCCGGCGCGTATTGGTTGGATATTTCGGTCAACATCTGTTGCATGCGTGGAACCATTTCATGCGGATCCGGCGGAAATCCCTCTAAAAACAGCGCGTTGTCATACAGTTGCCAGCAGACCTGGTCGATAAACGGCATACGCGGGTTTTTTTGATAGAGCTTCACCAGATTTCCGATCAGAGGATGTTTGGGATTCACCTCCATAATACGAGCCCCGGTGCTTGTTTTTTGGTTCATTGCATTCATCATCCGTTGCATGTGGCTGCTCAGGCTATCCTCCGAGTTCACCAGCACGACCGGACTGTCGGTGAGACGCTTGGAGATCCGAACTTCCTTGACCTTATCTTGTCCCAGCGTGATTTTGATATGATCCAGCAATTTCTTCAAGTCCACCTCATCAGGCGCGGGTTGTTCCTCGGGCTGATTCGGCTGTTTATCGGCAACATTTGCGATTTTCTCCAGATCCGCTTGATCCGCAGACTTAAACTCCTTATCCATGTAAGAATTCAGACCCGACAAAACAAACTCATCCAGCGGATCGTATAGGAACAATACCTCGATCCCCTTTTTACGAAAAATTTCCAGATGTGGGCTTTTATCGATAGTCGCTCGATTTTGCGCGCTGAGATAATAAATTTCGGACTGTCCTTCCGTCATACGACCCGTATAATCGTCGAGAGAGACCAGGTCGTCTCCTTCCGCCATCGAAGAGCCGAATCGCAACAGAGGCTTGAACTTCTCCTGGTGCGCATAGTCGGTGTATCCCTCCTTGAAAATTCTACCGAATTGCCCCCAAAATTCCTTATATTTATCCGGCTCATCCGTCGCAGTTTTCGAAAAATGCGATAAAATTTTACCGACAATCGCTTTCCGAACCCGGGCGATATGCTTATTTTCCTGTAGCGTCTCGCGAGAGACGTTCAGCGGTAGATCATCGCAGTCCACCACCCCGCGGATAAATCGCAGATAATCGGGCAATATATCCTCGCTATTCTGCTGGATCATGACCCGCCGAGCATAGAGATGTGTCCGATGCTCCACCTTGCCGAATCCCAATATTTCCGGATTGGTCTTTGGAATATACAGCAGAGCGTGGAATTGCACTGGCATATCAATCATCAAATGGAGACGGGACAGAGGCTCGTCCGACAGATTGGTCAGGAATTTATAAAACTCGGTATAATCTTCCTCTTTTAAACTGCTCTTCGGTTCAGCCCAGATCGCTTTGGTTTGATTGATCTGCTTACCTTCCAGCTTGATCGGCACTGGTATGAAGTTGGAATATTTCTTAATTATCGACTCGATATTCCACTGCTCCAGAAAATCCTTAGCGTCTTCTCGCAGATGAACAACAATCTTTGTCCCCCGCTCAGCACTCTCGATCGGCTCGATCGTATACTGACCTTCGCCTTTGGACGACCATTTGTGCGGCAACTCGTTCGGTAGATAGGATTTACTGATCACATCAATCTGATCAGCAACCATAAAAGCCGAATAAAAACCTACGCCAAATTGTCCGATCAGATTAATATCTTTTTCCGTATCACCAGTTAAGTTCTTCAAAAAATCTTGCGAGCCAGAGTGAGCGATCTGACCGATGTTGTCGATCAACTCCTGTTGGGTCATGCCAATGCCAGTGTCGATAATCGTCAACTGCAAGTTCTTCTCATCCGGCTCTATCCGAATCTCAAGCGGAAGGTCTTTATTTTGCACCTCCTCGGCTTTGTTCAAAATATGAAAGCGCGCTTTTTCCAGAGCGTCCGCGGCATTTGAGATGAGCTCGCGAAGAAACACTTCCCGATTTTTATACAAAGAATGCGCCAAAATGTGCATCAATTGTTTAATCTCAGCTTGAAATTCAAATTGTTTCGTATTCTCTTTGTTCGACATCTTATATAACTTCTCCACAAAGTAGGTTTTTAAAAAGTCACATATCTCTAAAATAAAGATATGTTATAAAAATTTCCAAATCGTTTCCAAATCGTCACGAAAAACGGCTGTATATACGCCGAATTGCTAAAAGAGTTCATAATTTTTTGTCATGAGCCAGACCACGAATCGGGCGAAAGGGTTAATCCGAATCCTGCAGGGGAGCCTTCTCTATCACTCAAACGGAGGGAGAAACTCCGGCGATTCGTATCGAATCGGATAATTCAGATAATCCAGGGAGAGGTCAGTCAGGTCGATCCCGATACTCTCATAGATTTCTGTCGGCATGCCCGGTCGGTCAATATAAAGATAGGGGATGATCTGATACGTCGCGTCCTGTTCGACTGTGGAGGGCGTGAGATTCATCTGAATCTGAAAAACGTGGCGTCCTTGAACCTCTTGAGTCGTGAGCGTATCCGTTTGTGTGATCAATTGATATGTGACGTCATCGTTTTTGGTCCGCTTTAGGATAAACCCGCTCAGCCAATTTTGGATCATAGAAGGGATCCGCAGCGATACTGGAGTTCCATAAGACTGCACAATCATCTCTGCAGCCATAGATTCCTCCTCATGCCCGGGCTGGGGAGGCACACACCACACTCGGATATCAATATCGATTAATTTATTCAATATTTTTGGGTAATGCAATTCTGCATTGTCATCAAAATCTGAAGTAGCAGGATTGAATGTGCCGCTCCGTATGATCACGTCAGAAGTTTCGTACTGGTAGTTTGCAAAAAAATAATAGAGTTTAAACACACCGTCCAATCCCCCTCCAGATTGTTGGGATGGGGGAGGAAGCGGCAATTGAAAATACCCGATCGTGTCCGTGTATGTACCGATCCCGAATGTCTCCAGCCAGACATAAACGCCTTCCGGAGACGCGTGATCGTTCAGGCTGATATATCCTTTGAGAGATTGGGTTTTGTCGGATATATCGCCGCCGTCGTCAGTCAGCGAGTTGCTTGTGCAGTTCCACGAGAATAACGCGAGTATTGCAAACGTCAACAAAAAAAATATTCGGTTCAGGGGGGATCGTCGGCATAAAAAAATGAATCTCATAAGAGTCTCTCCTTTTATTAATATTGGGTGCCAAAGGTCAAATAAAATCGCCGGTCGCGGATCGCCAGACCTTCCAGCTCCTCATTGTCATCTAAGATATTACGGACGCTAAAATTAGCAAATATTTTAAAATCACTCAATTCCACGATTTTGCTGAAATGGAAATCGATATTGGCATAATCTGATAGGCTGACCAGAGCCTTAGACACATAGCCGTCTGGATCGTCTGGTTGCGCGCTATAGCTACGGATAACGCCTTCCTGCTCACTCTCATAAAATCCATGAAGATAGAGGGAATATCCCGCGTGATCAAGTATCAAATTCATGGCACCTTTGTTGTCGGACTTGAAGGGGAACGCCTCTTTGTCCGAGATCGCATAATGAGAATATCCCAGCTCGAGCGTCAGCTTTTTGCGAAACATATAGAGGCTGAATATTCCTTCAAGACCGGAAATATTGGCGTTCTGCACATTCTCATACAACGCGACTGGGCTCCCCGGCGCATAGCGAGTGCGAAACTTATTGTCATAATTGTTCTGGATATACGCGCAGGAAAAACCAAAGCCGCGGATAAACGGATGCGTTTCTGTCACCTTTGTGACCTCGCCTCCCAATTCGACGCCAGTATTTTTCTCAGAATCGAGATTGGGTCTATTTTGGGGCTGGGTTTGAAAATCGGGCTGGCTGATCTGCTGGAACAGGGTCGGAAATTTTACATTTTTCCCGTACGTGACATGCGCGGAAAAGCTTAGATTTTGGCTATAACCGGACATGTATGTCGAGAACTTTGCGGTGGTTTCGTTCCAATCTTGATCCGAGAACAGATCGCCGCTTTCCCCAGTGCGCAAGACAACGTCTTTCTGACCGTCCTGCACACGATCATGGCGTAGGCTGATGTCAAAGTCAAACGTCTTGATCAGATCAGAGCCAGAGGGCGCGTGGAGTTTGGCGATTGCGACAAGACCATGGTGGTTGCGCGTCAAAATAGCGGATTCGACCCCCTGGGGCAGGTCTTTATCCAGGGTCTCGCCCACTTCGTCGAGATAATCAAGCTCGGCGTCCTGATATTGATACGCTGCGATCAGATTAAAGGATGAGAACTCAAACCCCTTTTCCAACCGAAAGTGATAGGATCGATCCTTAATATCTCGATTCAGACGCGGGTCTGTCCGGTCTAAGGTTTGATCCTCCTCTAAAGAATAATGAGAAAAAGAGGCGACCAAATTCGGAACCGATCCGATATTTCCATCATAACGGAGAGAGATTAATTGATCCGAGCTCTCGACTTTTTCGTTATAGTGCTGATTGTCATAGTCGAGATCGTTGCGCAGATAGGAGAGGCTGAGATTGTCCTTAAGCCGATTATTTTTCGTCTGCGAGAAGCTGTATACCAGATTTGCCGAGTGGCGATCCGTTGTGTTATCCAGCTTGTTCCCACGTCCGCCCAAATCAGAATCTTCAGAAAATGCGCGATGCACCCCGCCCTGTTTGAAGCTGTACGAGGCATGGAGACGATCGATGTTTTGATACAGATGCAGCCCCCAATTTCCAGAGTCGTACGAGCCGAGCCGCTGTTGAAGTTTAATCTTATAGTCCTGTCGGATTTTCGGCACGACATTGACCACTCCAGAAAAAGCCTCGGACCCATAAAGCGCGGTATTGCTCCCTTTGATGATCTCGAAACGCTCCACGTCCTCGACGTCAATCCGGGAAAAGTCGAACACGTTATCATAAGAGCTGTTCAGCTTGACGCCGTCATATAAGACGATCACCTCATCGGGATTTCCGCCTCGAATTGAGACGCTCTTTTTGCCGCTGAGCTTTTCGTCCACCTGAATGCTATGATCCGTCTTGAGCAGATCGCCCACGTCGACAAATCCGCGTCCTTGAAAAGCGCGAGACTCTATCACCGATACTGTTTGCGGCAGGTCTTTTTTTATATCAGGGGGCTTTGGTGCCTTTGCCCCCACCTCAATATCTGGAAAGGGAATGACCCGGGGCTGAAGATAAATGTTATCGATATCTTTGATCTCAGACAGAGCGATCTCATAAAAATCGTAAGATATGTGGCGAAATACAACCACAGTGTCATCGCCCCACTCCGATACGACCAGCTTAAAACGCCCGGCAAAATCGCTGCTGGCTCCTAACTGGGTATCTTTGATAAGAATATTGACAAACGGGATTTCTTGATAGGTGTTCACATCCCGAATTTTCCCCTGAAGGACAATTTCCTCCCCGCTCGCTAAGGCAATTGACATGAAAAACAACAGTATGACCAAACATACATGTTTAAAATTAATGCTTAGTCCAGCGTTCATAACAGACTCCTTTTAAAAATTAATGACAATATTTTATTTCTCGGTCGAGATATGGATGGGGATCTGAGCCTCTTTGACAAAATACTTTCGTGACGAGTAGGTTGGCTTGGCTTTGATAGCGATCGTATAATCTCCAGTCGATAAACTATCTATACTCGCGGTTAACCGTTGATACCCAGATGTTTGTAACTGATCTTTTGCTAATGTCAAAATCGATCGATCCGCTTGCATGACGGCAGCGTGAACCCGACCTGTTTCCGTTAATTTATAGGAGACTGTCAACGTATCTTTCTCAATCTTATGCGTCATATCCAGCAGGTCAATTCCGATCCAATAATATTGCGCTGATTTTTTTTCCGCAATAAATACCTGCCCGAATTTCCGCCAGATCGAGATACCGCGCGGCTCGTCGAACTGAAAATCATCCGATCCCTTTTCGCCATACGAAGCGAGATAGTCTAAATTTCTGTCAAATTTATGAACGGTATGGTTTGCGATATCCGTAACCCAGATATTTTCATAATAATCAATAGCGAGATAGGCAAAATCAACCGTGTCAAAAGGAAGGTCTGCGGGTACGACTGTTGCCAGCGTTTTCCCCTGCATATCGATTTTGCGAATCCTGGCGCGACCAGAGTCTGTCACGCAGAAAAATGCGGAGTGGAACCGGCTCCAACGAGCTTTCTCAGTGGTAACCGCTATCCCTTCAGGCGAGTCGAACGAGAGTCCGAGATTATGATTCGGGTCGGGATAAGACCGCAGATGTGTTCCGTCAATATCGAAAATCTGGACGCGATTATTGCCGGTGTCGGTCACGTAGAGAAAATTTTCATCAGTCAACGCGACTTGGCTGGGATTTTGAAACTGTCCGGATGCCTCGCCCTTTTCGCCGATATATTTCAGATGATGCAGTTCATTATCCCGATTGATCAGATGGACAATCCGATGGTTCCCCGTATCAGCGACCAGGACGTCGCCATCCGCGTTTGCCGCGATCCCTTCTGGATTCATGAACCGTCCCTTTTTATTTCCTTTTTTTCCATACGCGGCAAGAGATAGCAAGGATTTGTTATAAATGATCTGATGACGACCAGAATTGACGCCGTACACAGTCAACTCATCGTCATCTTTTTTGCCTTGTTTATCGTTTTGCTTTAATTTGACTGCAGCCAATCCCTGGGGATTTTTGAACCGAGTCCGATCTCCCAAAAACATCCATAAGTGCCGCTCGGAGCCTTTACGCATGCCGTAACAGTGTCCGAATGGTGGGAAAACCAGCGTTGTCGGATTGTTTTGCGCACAGTAGGCAAGCGCGCCCGCCAAAATAAGGAAAATCATGGTCCCTGCCACGAATTTTCTGTCGACCGAATGTATCAAATTCATCCTCTGATTTTTACAACAAGTTCGTAATTACTTAAGCCGGTTTCACGGTCTCCGGTTTGGAATCCGGCGGATCCTTGGGTAAAAGAGAGAGTCGAAACAGGTCGTCAATTTTCTTGACAAACTTGAAAGTCATCTCCTTTTGAGCAGTTTTTGGCACATTTTCCATATCTTTTCGGTTCTGGTCTGGCAGGATCACAGTTCGGATACCCGCCTCTCTTGCCGCCAACACCTTCTCCTTCACCCCGCCGATAGGAAGCACCTGTCCCCGCAGCGTCAACTCGCCGGTCATAGCAAGATTATGCCGAACAGGTCGATTAGAAGCTAAAGACGCCAGCGTGACTGCCATAGTGATGCCCGCGGAAGGTCCATCTTTTGGCACAGCACCTGCTGGCACATGGATATGAATCTCGTTATCATTGAAAAAATCGCCATGAATTCCCCCCTTAATCTCCAGATCGTCGGCTCGGGAACGCACCAAACTGAGAGCGATTTGCGCGGACTCCTTCATCACGTCGCCCAAAGAGCCGGTCAAGGTGAGATTTTTTTTGCCCTTCATCTTGATCGCTTCGATAAACATGATTGTCCCGCCCGCTTCAGTCCATGCCAAGCCCGTCGCTACGCCGACCTCATCCTTCCGCATACTGATTTCTTGGATAAATTTGGGAGAACCGAGAAATTTTTTTAATGCCTTCGGCGTAATTTGAGATTTTTTCTTCTTACCTAACGCTACCTTTTTCGCTGTTTTCCGGCAGATTGCAGCGAGTTCCCGCTCCAGATTTCGTACGCCTGCCTCTCTTGTATAATCTTTTATAATCCCGGACACAGCTTTTTCTTCAAACACCAAATTTTTCGGATTAATACCATGTTCCTCCAACTGCCTAGGCACAAGATACTGCTTGGCAATTATCAACTTTTCCTCTGTCGTATATCCGGGGATATCCATCACTTCCATGCGGTCCAGCAGGGGGTGGGGAATCGGCGTGGCGTGGTTGGCGGTGGTGATGAACATCACTTTAGAAAGATCGAACTTGATCTCTAAATAATGATCGGAAAATTCCCTATTTTGTTCGGGATCCAGGGCTTCCAGCAGAGCCGACGCTGGGTCTCCCCGAAAATCCATCCCCATCTTATCGATCTCGTCCAACATAAAAACAGGGTTGTTTGAGCCGCAATACCGAATGCCCTGAAGAATCCGCCCGGGCAATGATCCGATATAGGTGCGTCTATGACCTCGGATCTCGGCTTCATCTCGAATCCCGCCCAGAGAGAATCGATAAAATTTGCGTCCCAAGGCTCGGGCAATGGAGCGTCCCAGAGAGGTTTTGCCTACACCGGGCGGTCCTACAAAACAAAAAATCGGTCCCTTCATATCCTTTTTCAATTTTCTGACCGCGAGATATTCGATAATGCGATCCTTGATATTTCTCATACCGTAATGATCCGCATCCAAAATTTTTTCTGCTTTTTTGAGATTCAAATTGTCCGTGGATTCGACAGACCAGGGTAAGGAGATTAACCAATCGAGATAGGTGCGAGATACCGTATATTCTGCAGCCGCGGGAGACATTATCTCCAACCGACTTAGCTCTTTTTCTGCGGCTTCCTGAGCCTCCTCCGGCATATCCGCCTCTTCAATCTGTTGACGAAATTCTTCGATCTCCACCTGAACGCTACTATCCTCTCCCAATTCCCGTCGGATCGCCTGCATCTGTTCCCGCAGATAATATTCCCGCTGATCTTTGTCCATCTCTTCTTTTACTTCATCTTGAATCTTGCTTCCAAGCTCCAGAACCTCCACCTCCTTGACAAGATGCCGGTTGATCAGCTTTAACCGATCTTTGATATCGAAGCTTTTCAATATCAACTGCTTCTCGGGCAACGAAATATCTAAATTAGCCGCTATAAAATCGGCTAATCTTCCAGGCTCCTCAATATTCAACGCGGAAAGTTGCATTTCATTCGGCAGATGTTGGGTCAACTGCACCACTTTTTGGAATTCCTGGAGCGCGTTCCGCATCAACGCTTTGACCTCCAACGTCTCGGTCTCGTCGATAGCAATCTGCTCAACTTTTGCCCGAATATAAGGATCGGTCGATGTAATTTTCTGCAGTCGAATACGGGATAATCCTTGAACCACCACCCGGATCGATCCGTTGGGAAAGCGCAATTTTTTTATGATTATTCCCGCGGTTCCGATAGGATAGAGACCCTCGTCGCCATTTTCATCGCCATCATTATCGTCGGGACGCTGCGCAAACAGAGCGACCAATTTATCCGAGCTGAGAGCTTCCGTGGTTAACTGCACGAGGCTCTCGCTGGAAAACATCAAAGGCAGGATTAAAAATGGATAGACAACCGCGTCGCTTATCGGTATCACAGGCAACTCTTCCGGTAGTTTTTCCTCGACTCCTTCCTCTATCTCCTCGTCTCCTATCTCCTCAATAGGTACATCTTCCTCGATTATTTCCTCGGTATTAAAAGTTTGATCGGAATCTTGCATACGAATTCCCTCCGTTCCACAGAATTTGCCCAAATTGAACATTTGTCGATTTAATGTTGATAACGGTATATCTCTTGGTTATCAAGTGAGACGCCTTACAGATAGAATATATATGAAATATTTGACATCGCAAGGGTATATTTGGGTATGTTTTAATTAACTATTATCAATTGTTGCTGATAGGTTGCTTTAAAAAGAATTTTCCAATATGGAAATATGAATTTTTCATTCCCAAAAGCTCTCCCACAAGATGAAACTTTGACAAGACCCTAAGGGTTTTTAGAAAACCTTTAGGGTCTGAGTCTACCTGAACGGTTGCTTCCTAAGAAGTTATATGGTATCTGTCAATCCCCAAACGCTTGGTACTATTCGGTAAGATAAAAAGTTCTCAAAAAAAAAGCGATAATTTTCAACTCTCAATTTTTTTTTAATTACTGAAATTTTCCCTTGCGCCAGAAACGTCCGAGTCTTTATTTAATCTGCTCATTATTTTCCACAGTCATAAGGAGATTGTCGTGTCGGGTAATATAACTTCGTTTTTACTTCTGAATATCCGGGATGAAATGAAAGAATGCAGGCGCGTGCTACAGGAGGAGTTCCAGTCGGACATCGAATTGATCTCGGATATCCACAGCCACCTTTTACAGCGCCCTGGAAAGATGTTTCGCCCGGCAATTGTCATCGTCAGCGCAAAAATTTGCGGCTGCAAAAATATCGGCTCCATGGCTCGTGTCGCCGCGGTGATAGAGATGCTGCACAACGCGACGCTTATCCATGACGATGTGATCGACAACGCGGATAGCCGACGCGGACAAACCTCGGTTCATCAAAAGTGGGATCGTCAATCCTCTGTGTTGATGGGGGATTATCTTTATGCAAAATCGCTACGTATCCTGTTGAAAGAGAATAGCCTGGAGCTCATGAAAATCTTGGGGCAAGCGACTGTCCAAATGTGCGAGGCGGAGATGTATCAACAGCAAATGGGTTTTAATGCCGATATCAACGAGGAGCAATATTTCCGCTTGATTGACGGGAAAACAGCCGCGCTTGTCTCCGCAGGTTGCCAATTGGGCGCGTCCTTGTCCCCAGAAACGAATCAGCGTCTAAAGGATGCTTTTCGAAACTTTGGAAAGCTGATCGGAATTGCGTTTCAGATTATCGACGATCTTTTTGACTATACGACGGACTCGAATCGAATTGGAAAGCCGGTTGGACATGATCTGATCGAAGGCAAAGTGACGCTCCCTCTGATTTTCACGCTGACGCAATTACCAAGCAGTGAGAGGGAAAAAATCTGCAAATCCATTGAGACCCGCGACATTACGCCGGAAATTTGGTGCCATATAAAAACAAAAGTAAAAAAATATGGCGGAGTCGATTACGCCAGAACTCAGGCAAATCGATTTATCAACGAGGCTATTGAACTGACAAATATTTTTCCACAATCAGTCTTCAAAGTCTCTATCACGCATTTGGCGCGATATGTGTTGAAGCGGACGACATAAACCGCTAATAAACGCTAATAACTGAAAATAAGGGCTTAAAGCCTCTATTCGCGTAATCTGCGTAATCTGCGGACCCTCTTTCCGCGTGAATTTCAAAGAAAAAAATACCCAAAATGAAAAAAAGATACTATATTTAAAAATCGTAATTCTTTGTAACGAGCGGCGTCACAACCGCAAACTAAAAAAATGGATGATTTTATGAGAATAAAAAAGTATTACATCTGTCTGTCCGCGTTGGCGATACTTTTTTCCGTCGTGAACGTTTACGGATTTGACGACTATCAGCACTATACAACGGTTGGAAATATCGGAGTAACGGTCACAAATTTCGGACTGGTGGGCAACGGTTTTGATCAAGATCAACCCGCATGCGAATATCCGCTTGGAACCAAGACCGAGTTGATGGCCCGAGGGGGCTTATGGATCGGCGCGCTAAAGGACGGCGATCCTCGTGTTTCCACTGGGGTTATCGACGGCGCGTTTTCCGCGGGTCAGGCAGGGTTTGAGTTTGCTCCGTTGCCGGAGGAGGGGTTAATCGAGCGTTCCACGATCCAAACATCTCCTTTCTTTGCATTGGACGCTGTGTCCCAGCAGGATTTTGTGAGCAGTTTCTACGATACTTTCACGGTGATTCCCGGAACAAACGAGGAGATACCAGACCATACGCCGCTGGAAATTCGGGTTGATATGGAAAGCTATGCCTGGAGTTTTTCCTACGCGGACGCGTATGTCATTTTAAATTACCGCATCACCAATATCGGCAATACGTCTCTGGACAGCGTTTATGTGGGATTCTGGCAAAATACGGCTGTCGGCAATCTGATCTTCAGCGATTATTTCGGCGATTATGCGTGGGATTGGTATGACGATATGAATAACTACCTGCCAGAAGAGTCGATGTGCTACGAATACGACGCGGAGTCGGATCGTTACGAAAATCTGAGCGCGGGGGATTTGGGCTATTCTCAATCTTATTTCGGATTTCGATTTCTCGGATCATCGCAACAGAATGTGAGACAAAACTATAATATGTGGATTTGGAATCGCCCCGCGGACCAGGACTATCCCATGTATTCCATGCCTACGGACGACCGACAGCGTTATGAGAAGATGCAGTCCTCCCTTAGCCCTGATCTTTGGGAGACGCCGGTCCCGCATAGTTGGATGATGCTCTCATCAATAGGGACTTTTCCGACTATCGAGCCGGGAGAGTCGATCGACGTGACGTTTGCGATTGTGGGTGGATTGTGGGCGAATCAAGAGGAGAGGGATTCCCCAGAACGGCGCGAGAACCTGATCGTCAACTCGCAATGGGCGCAAAAAGTCTATAACGGCGAAGATAATAATGGAAACGGGGTATTGGACGCAGGCGAGGATTTGGACGATGATGGCGAGATTGATCGCTTTTTCGGACCCGAGCCGCCTCCATCTCCAAATCTCGAAGTGGTTTCCGAAAACGGCAAGGTGACGCTCTATTGGAATAATTACCCGGAGACCGTAGAGGATCGGATCAGTCGGACAAAAGATTTCGAGGGATATCGTATCTATCGGGTGCAGAGCGAAACCGGTCAGGTCGGCATGAGCAACGATGTGAGCGGCGAGGTGGATGGCTTCACCTTGTTGGCGCAGTTTGATAAGATCAACGATATCGGGTACAATATCGGGCTTGGTGACATCTATTCGCCGACTGTGGTTGATGGTGACTCCATGCACTATCGCTTTACGGATGAAGGCGTGCTGAACGGCTGGCCCTATTACTATGCCGTGACCGCTTATGACCGAGGCGATCCCGAGACAAATTTGGCGGCTCTGGCAAGCAGTGTGAATCTGAACAAGACCTTGATATATCCCGGAGAGGTCGGGTCAGAGATCGAGGACGACTCAGTCGATGATGTGGGCGTATATCCGAATCCCTATCGCACCGAGGCGCAATGGGACGGAGGAAAGGAACGAGAGCGGTTAATCTGGTTCACCAACCTGCCGACAAAATGCACGATCCGGATTTATACATTAGCCGGCGAATTGGTAGACAATATTCAACATGACGCATCAACCTATTATGGCGAGGATATCAACCTGCTGGATCGAATCGGGCGGGGAGAAGCTCGTTTCTCCGGCGGTGAACACGCCTGGGACCTGATTTCTGAAAAAGATCAGGCAATTGCCACTGGTATGTACCTTTACACAGTCGAGAGCGATGGGGGAAACCTGAAAAGAGGGAAATTTTTGGTGATTAAGTAACCTGATTTGACTCCGACTAAATCCGCGCGAATTTGCTGCGGAGATTAGAAATTGATAATTAAAGAGTTATATCATAGTTTTAAACCCTAAGGGTAATACCCTTAGGGTTTTCGGTTTCGTGCAGGTGTCAGATCGCTGTATCTGCGACTCTCTGTGACTCTGTTGCGAATATAGTGAAATGCGCGCAAAAGCTCAGTTTTCCTGAAAAAAATTTGGCAAAAAAGATATAATTTTTTAATTATCAATTCTTAATCTGCGATAATCTGCGTAATCTGCGGATCGATTTCCGTGATGACGAATAATCCAGGCTAAAGCAATATTAAGGCGATAATTCATCCCAATCGACTTTTTTAATATCTGCCAGCGCGCTCTCAAAGTCGCCAAAAATGATCTCTTCCGGAGGGGAATCCAACAGGGGCAATTCGAACTCATTCAATCCATCTGTGATCCATATCCGCTGTCGTTGATAATCGTTGTGGATCATCTTTGCTGTGACAAGAATGCTTGACCGGAAGCCAGGCGCATTTTCCTGAAAAGATCGAAAACGAATAAGATACTTACCTTCAGCTGTTTTTTTCTGTTTATACGCAAATTTATAGGTGGGGATGTCCGATGCGTAAACCCATTGCTGAAAAAACCAGTCCATATCCTCATGGATATAATCTTCAATAAAGTGCTGAAAATCCTCGGTCGTTGCCTGCCGATGCAAATAGGTTTCATAAAAATCTCGCATGAGCGTGCGAAATTGGTCGTCGTTCAAATCCGCTGGATCCAGCAGGTAGCAGCGCAGGAGATGCAGAATCCAGGCTCCTTTTTTGTAGATCACAACCGCGTAATCCTCTTTAGTCTCACTGCTTACCGTTCGGTATCCGAGCCAGATCGGACCAGTCTCCACGCCGTCCCCAAGGAGATATTGGCGATTTTCGACGATCAACTTGCGCCAATCCTTCAGTTTTTTCAAAAAATTTTTCTGATCTTCTCGGACGATCTCCAGATACCACAAGCCAGAATAGTCGGCAAATCCCTCGCTCATCCATTGATCGTGATACGTCAGAAAATCGACGCCGACGCCCCACCATTGATGCGCGGCTTCATGCGCTCGATGGATTGCGTCGTAACCCCATGGATCGTCGCCAATAAAAGTGACGCCCGATAGATTGGTCAATCCTAAGAACGATTCCCCGTGCAGAGTCGGGGTCTCCATCACGAAAAATTCGTCGGCTCGGCTCTCCCCATAAACTTCCCGAAAAAAATCAATACTGCGGGCAATTTCCTCTCCAACCCGTTTTGCCCTGACCGCTCGCCGCGTCTTATTCATGTACACGGTAACCCGCGGCAACGTATCGTTTTCGACAACATGCTTGTCAAAAATACCCATGCTGAACGACGCGTTTCGGATCGGCTCATACGTCCGCCAGCGCGTGACGCAATATCCATCTTCCGCCGCGTTATCAACAAATGCTGTGTCCTGATGACCAGCAGCGGTAAATTTGTATATATCTGGAACATGGAAATAGAGATCAAATTGTGATTTATCATGGAAACTCTGACGTGGGTACCAAAATGTGGACAGATCCAACATAAAATAGTCGTCATATCGCTGAATAATTTCGCCGTGATAGGAAAGATTCAGCTGATAGGTCGTATCGATCTGCAAAGAATCTGCCCGAATCCATATCAGATGGTTGTCCTTGGACTTGAAAAAATCAACGGGCGTTCCCGATTTCCAAGAGATAGAATCCACCTCCAACTTGGGCGATATATAGAAGAAAAGCCATTCTTTGTCAGGAGGGGTTATGGGTCGAAAAATCATTTCCGTTTTTGCTCTGAAATTGGGATTGGACGAGGCGAATACACCGCTGTTGTTTTCGATCCAGCACTCTATGCGGTAGGATTCCACGTCAATCAATTTTTTATCTTCATGCGCTAGATTGCTCTGTTTTTCATAATCGCTCTGTTGATGAAACTGGCTGATCATTTCTCTGCGATACGTGACGCTGTCGTTTTTCGGTCGCCGCATAAACCGGACTTCCTCGACCTCATAAGGGTTGATCTTGAAGAACATGGGCTTGAGCGAATTTTTGCTAAAGTGTGCATAAAAGAGAGAATTGGTCGCGTTTTCCAGAAAAGTTTTGATAAACTCCGGCTCGAAGTTTTTCCCTTTTTCATCGCCCATGTAACGCAGGCAATTTTTTATCTGTTTTTTCAGTTGATGGGAAACGCGTTGACGGGAAAAATTCAGATGGCTCTGGAACTCCTTCAGGGTGGAGTCCGCAAAAATAAGAACCAGAAATTTGAATTCCTGGTCTAAAGAGTCGGCTTCATAAAAACGGCGAACTTGACGCCTCTCGATCTCGGTCGGAGGCGTTAGGCGGAATCTCCCCTTTCCTTCAAACAGAGCCGCAACCACCCGACCGTTTATAGGCTTACAGAGATACAACTTGCCTTTCTTCAGATCAAAGACCCCAGCGTCTCGACGGAAGGAAAAATCCTGCACCTTTGCCACCAGATTCTTGTCTGGCTCCAACTCCATCAATTCCTTATAAAGAGCTTCGTAATCAGTCTGATGCTCTTCTGCTGCCCCAATATTAAAAATAAAAGCGGGAGAGATTATGACAAAGAAAATTAAAAAGATCATTTGGTTTTGCATAATTTCCCCCCTGTATCCGTTCTGTAAAATCTGCGAAACCCGCGGATACTTCCCATTTTCACGCCTTGGGTTTCAACAAACTGACAGCGGGATTCAATACGAGCGACGTGATCATACCAATGGTTCCGGCTTCTGGAGAGGACGATCCTGACATATAGAGGATCAGGCAGACTGCCAATCCGCCCACTGCCGAGACTATGGCTCCGATTTTATTGGCTCTCTCCATAAACAATCCCCATATAAAAGGACCGAGAAATATTGAGCCGATCGCACCCCAAGAAATCGACAGAATCGCTACGATTGTCGAGGGTCTCAGGAATGCCAAAATTACGGATAAAAAGATGAAGAAACCGCTGGCAAATCTCATCAGCATCGTGAGTTCATTATCGGACGCCTGCTTATTGATATAACCCGCGTACAGGTCTTTGACCACAGCGGATCCGGAGATAAGCGTCAACGCGGCTAATGTGGACATTGATGCGGAAAGTATCAGCAATAGAATGACAATCGATAACGTTTCTGGGACAATTCTCGCCAAAAGTTCGGGCATCAGAGCGTCGAAGATCGGCTGACCATTTTCGGCAAATGCTCCGGAAGCGTTTGACGGCGATAGAAAAAGTCGGCTCGTAGCACCCACAAAGTAAGCGATTGTGCAGATCAAAAAGGCAAACGCACTTGATGCGAACATGCCGATCCGAATCGATCTGTCGTCCTTGATAGCGTAGAATTTCTGGATAAGCTGAGGCATTCCCATCGGCGCGACGCTGGTGAGAAAAAATAGACAGAATAGGGGCCACAGACCTGGGGGACCCACAAGTTGGGTCAGTTTGGGGTTGATCGTGGTTAAGTCCGCAGTAATCGCGCCCAACCCGCCTCCCTGTCGCATCGTAAACCAGAGCAGAATCGAGACGCCGATAATCATTATGATACCAAAGACCACGTCGATCATAGCCATCGATTTATATCCGCCCATGGTCATATAGAGCGCGGTAAAACTCCCCATGCAGATTAAAGCTATGGTATAATTGAGCTGGAAAATGGAGGTGAAAAGGTATGAGAGACCAATGAAAACCGCGGCGGAATAAGGGATGAAAAAAATAAATATCGATAATGAGGCAAAGAGTTTTAAAAATTGGCTGTCGTATCGTTTCTGAAAAAATTCCGCCATTGTTTGCGCGCCATAATCGACGGACATCCGCTTGATTCGGCTTCCCAATAGCCACCAGACGCCAAAAACTCCGATAAATGTATTGCCGATTGCGATCCATAGACCGGAATAACCAAATCCCCAGCCGATTTTTCCGGCAAAGCCGATAAATAAAACCGCGGAAAAATATGCTGTCCCATAGGTGAACGCAGTCATCCAGGGACCTATATTCCCGCCTCCAAGGAAAAAATCGGAAAAAGAGCGGGTTTTTCTCAATCCCATGACGCCGACTCCAATAATTATCAAGGCGTAGAGTGCCACGATAATGACTTTAATCGACACGAAGTTCCTCCTGCATCAGATGGGATTGGTTGATTTGGTTCACGATACCCGGCAACTCTATAATGTCGTCGATTTCGTGATCCGCGCCCGATTCCTTTGTGCCAAAGGTGTCTCCATAGCGGGCAAATACCGTGCGGATGCCCAACTTTTTTGCTCCGACCATATCTCGTTCGGGCCAATCGCCAATCATAATCACCTCGTCGGACGTCAGGTCTAAAGATTCCAAAGCTTTTCGGAAAGGCGCGACGTCTGGCTTGCGCTTTCCAGTATCTTCAAAACAGATCACATTGTCGAAAACATGATGCAGCCCAAGATAGGTCACTCGGAGCCATGCTTCCCGGCGAGGCGCGTCGGAAACGACTACCATCTTATAGCCCTGTTTCGCAAGCTCCAGCAGCGTGAGATGCACATGCGGATATGTCACCAGCGTCGCTTCCCGACTCTTGCGATACGCCACAATGCCCGCTGCCCAAATTTTGTAATCGATTTTGCCCAGGACAATCTCTAAAAATTCGTCAAAAACTCGCTGATATTCGATCCCACGAGCCTCGTAAACCTCAAAAACTTTCGCACGCGCCGTCTCAAAATCCATGGGAAGACCCGCGTCGATCATGCTGGAAATTGCCGCGTCGATCGCCGTGTATTTCATCTTCATAAAATCGACAAGGGTGTTGTCCATATCGAAAATGATTCCTTTAATTTCCATACGTTTTGTCTCCTTATTATGCATTTTTTAAACGTATCTTTATGTTAAAATTAATCGAAAAAAGTCCCAACTACGATCCGAAACGAATGAGCCGGTTTTATGACCCCCAGCCGAATGTCCACAAAATATTCCCTCCTATCAATAGGGAAACTCAATCCGCCGCCCATGTTCAATGCGATACTCGTTTTCGAATCCGATCCATGATTTCTCGAGTCCACATCAAAATTGTCATGCGTCAACTGGATTCCTCCGATCAGGTAAGGGACAAAATCCTCCCCTTCAAAGAGGTATTTCAGGTCAGCTGCCACCCCAACCGTGATATGATTGTCCCCAAATCCCAGCTCGGCGTTTGGCTCAAATCGAAGTCGATCTTCTAATACTGTGCCAAGATCGACATGCGCGCCAAGAAGAATTTGGTCAACGTCGAATGAGAATCCCCCTCGTACGCCCCACCGTTGGTAGGAGAGTCCGTCCGATCCGGCTGATAGTGGTGAAAATAGTGGAGTCATAACAAAAAGAAGCGTAAAAAATAAAACAGTCGATAGTCTCGATACGTTGGTCATACGATTTTCCTCCATAAAAATTAGATAGCGTCACAAATATTTTTACTTTTATAATGTGTGTAGAAATCGATAAAAAAACCATAGTTTTTTTTGTGGTTTTGTCTTTCTACCCCGGATTATTTGTCATCACGGAAATCGATCCGCAGATTACGCAGATTATCGCAGATTAAGAATGGATAATTAAAGAATTATATCTTTTTTGTCAAATTTTCTTCCGGAAAATTGAGCTTTTGCACGCATTTCACTATATTCGCAACAGAGTCACAGAGAGCGCAGAGTCAGCCCAAATAAGGGTTCTGAAATTCTAGTTCTCTTGGAAATGTCGTTAAAAATAGACTT
>NBMB01000045.1 GCA_002084765.1 Candidatus Cloacimonetes bacterium 4572_55
ACGATGGACAACGCCTTGCTTGTGCGCCGCTTCAAGCCCAATCAAAACTTCCCTGCAAATTTGAAGTGCTTTTTCTGCGGAAATATTTTTTTTTCGTATGAGATCGTCTA
The DNA here is from genome assembly GCA_002084765.1 of Candidatus Cloacimonetes bacterium 4572_55. Classification (GTDB taxonomy): domain Bacteria; phylum 4572-55; class 4572-55; order 4572-55; family 4572-55; genus 4572-55. Next base: position 111 of record NBMB01000045.1, read on the forward strand.
AAGAGGAGCCATCAACAAACTCTTCGATTAGAAAATGACGCGTGGCTCCTGAAAATTCCTCCTTAAAAAAATCATACACAAATACAATATTGGGATGCTTGATTCTGGCCTGCAATTTAGCGGTGTACTCAAATCGCTCGAGTGCTTTCGCATCGTCCCTGACCTCAGGCCGAATCATTTTCAAAGCCACGGTTCGGTTCATCTCCTCGTGAACAGCCTTGAAAACCCAGGCCATGCCGCCTTCCGCCACAAAGGATTGAACTCGGTAGCCATGAATTGTTTTATTAATTAAATCGGTTTTTTTCATTAGTCAGTAGAAAAGTTGGTTGTGATTTAAATACTAAGATTTTTTGGGAGGGCTATATTTTATAATCGCGCTAATTTGTGATTATCAAAGTATAGCCCTCCCGTGTTTCTATAACTCAGTCCAGACCTGGCGGTCGGGGCAACCCTCTGGGCTGATCAGAAGTGTCGTCGCTACCGCTGACCACCACAGCGGCGATTCCGCCGGCAATCAGAACACCCCCGCCGATCAATAATGCCTTTGTGCTTAATCCCGAGCTGGTTCCAGATGCCGCGCCGCCTGATGTCCCGGCGACAGACGATGGCATTGTCGGTTGAGCGGCTGCTGCCTGGGCATCAATAGCTGCTTTGACTGCCGTAGCCGCAATCGCGGCAAAAGTGGGTATGATCACAGGAAATGGTTCCTGACACGATAATTCAAATGAAATTTCATTTCGGGAAAAGTCCGGCGTCACATCTCTAATAATAGTCGCGGCCGTGCAATCTTCTTTCTGCAAAATAAAAGCATGTTCGCCCGGAGACAGATAGGGCAGTGTCATCGGTGTTTTCTCCCATCGAAAAAAACCGTCCATCATCACCCGAACACCCGACGGATTGCTCGTAAGTGTCACACCCTTCAGGCTGGACTGAAGGACTTCCTGACGAAGCAAATCGTACTCGCTTCGAATCCATTCCGGAAAGATATCTGCAAGATCATGCTTCGGATTGACATCCACAATTCGACCGATCAGTGCCGCTTTCGACTCCTGGTCTCCTTTTTCACTAATGTAAATCGCCGTAAGATAGCCTAATCCTTTTAATTGCGCCGCCGGATCCAGTTTGCCTGAATTCACCGCTTCGAACAGTTTTAAAATGGCAGTCTCATATTCAAAATCATCATAGGCTGTGATCCCTTGGTTGAGTGTTTCGAGGGCTGCCCGCGCTGTCAATTCCGTCACTGGCTCTATCATCTGATAATCACAGGATTTCAAATCAAAGGAGATATCCTGATTTGAATGATTAGCGGCAATAGTGACCGCTCTCGGTGCAGTTTTGCAGGTTTCCCGCTGCAAAATAAATGTATGAGCACCTGTTGTCAGCGAGACCAGGGTCATCGGTGTGTGACCAATTTGGACAATGCCGTCGATTTTGACCGTTGCCCCGGGCGGACTGCTAACGATGCGAATATTTTTCACCACGTCATTCACGATTTGACTATGGTAAGCACTATAAGTCTCGATTACATCTTTCTCAAATATAGCCGAGTTGATTTTATGATTCTTATCGATATCGACTAACCGTTTGATTGTCAGCGTAAGGTCATCTTTTTTGTCTTCAAGGATTTGGCAGGCAGTTAGGTACTCCAGTGCCTTAATTTGATCAAATTTTTCGAGCTGACCGGAAGTTGTGGCAATATTCAGAAATGAAATCGCTTTCACATACCGTTGTTGCTCAAACTGCACGATCCCTTTTTCCAAAATCCCTTCGATGCTAATAGACTTATCCGATGGAACGGTGACCAGGGTCGGATCCTGGCATGACAGTTGAAACGTGACCTTTCTATTCGCCAAATCAGGAACAACTTCATTGATAATCGTAGCTGTCATACAATTTTCCCGATTCAGAATAAAGGACTTGGACCCTTCAGTCAAAGCCGACAAATCCATCTGAGTCGCCCCATTTCTAAAATACCCATCCATCAAAACAAGGGCTCCTGGTGGATTGCTGACAAATGAGACATTTTTGTGGCTTTTTTCAAACAACTGATCCCGAATTAAACGATATTCTTCAGTCATCCATTGGGGAAAGGAAGCTGCCTGAGTCAGCTTATATTGGGAGTCAATATCGACAATCCGCTTGATGACAGCCTCTTTGATCAGGCGATCACTGCGCTTGCTAAGATGACAGGCAGCCAGGTAAGCCAGGCCATTTAACTGATCGTTTCGATCCAAGCCACCGGAATCGACTGCTTCAAAAAGCTTTCGAATAGCATCATCATATTCTAATTCATCATAAGCACTAATGCCGGAAACTAGTGTGGTTTTTGCCGATTGACGAACCGCCTCAGTGGGTATCTGTCTTGCCCGCGGCATTGGAATGACCTCGCCGCAGGTTAACTCAAAAGAGACGGCGCTGTTTTCCATGCCCGATGATACTCTTAACGTTTGTGTCATCGGATCACAGCCGGCGCGTTCAAAACGAAAGGTATGTTTGCCCGATGATAACAGGGCAAATAAAACCGGGGTCTGACCGATTTTTTGAAATCCGTCCATGACAATCGTGGCTCCGGCCGGATCGGTTTCAATCATGACGCCTTCAATTCGGTTGGCGGCTATTCGATCTCGAGCGTCCCGATAGGTTTGAGTCACGCCCGATTCAAAAACAGTTTCATCCAATTGATGCCCCAAATCGATATCGACAATGCGGGCTATGGCAGTTTCAACGCCTTTCTTGTCATTTTTATCGATATAGCAAGCGGCAAGATAAGACAGACCCTGCAATTGATCATATCGGCTCAAGGCACCTGACATGGTGGCTTGTTCCAATAAATCAATGGCCTGATCGTAATTGAATTGATTGTACGCTTCGATTCCCTGTTTCTGGACCTCGACCGGAGAAGCTGTGCCCTGGGCACTCGCCAGATTAACAAGCGTAACAGACAGACTAAAGACAAGTAGTAAAAAAATCTCGATTTTCTTTTTCATTAAGACGTCTCCTTTATTTTTCGAAGAAAATATTCATCAATTTTGATTTGTAACGACATGTAGCCCGAACTTCGGTTCGCTGTTCGGTTTCACAGGAAATACGAACCAAAGCTCGAGCGACATCAAGCCCATGTCCAGCTATTTCAGCATGATCATCTTACGTTTTTGAATCGTCCGCCCGTCAATCGTCAGCAGGTAAAAATAAACGCCGCTGCTCACTTGCTGTCCGGTGACATTAATTCCATTCCAGCCGATCGAATGGTGACCCGCCGGTTTTTCCCCATCCTCGACCACAGAAACCAATTGCCCGCTGACCGAATAGATTGACAGATTCACCCTGGCATGTTGGGCCAAACCAAAGCGGATTGTCGTGCGCGGATTAAACGGATTCGGGTAATTTTGACCCAGGTAAGAATCCGTGGGTATTACCAGATCCGCGATGGCGTCCGGATCGCTCAAAATAATCCTCAGCGGCTCCTGGCGGGCGACGCTATGAAATGAATAGGATGTTTCATGCGTCATATTCGTCACCTGACCGGTTTGGTCGTTAATCAGAAAAAGTTCGCGACCCGGCGGAAGATCGACCATTATGTCCCAGGATACTGTCGTGGCCCCGCCGTTTGCCGATTGAATATGAACGGGCCATTCTTCCACCTCATAGTCCGATGGCAGGCGAATATCGCTGGCGTTCCCATCCGTTAGACTCAGCTTTGTCGCGGTGAAAAAAGGCGTTTTCCTGACACGATATTTCTCCTTCAAATTCGTATCCGGCTGATTCAGGATGCCGATATGATTATAAAAGTCCTTAATTCCGGCCACCGATAAATTAAGCTCCACCAACCAGTCAAAGTGGCTCACGTCAAAAAAGGGAAGCAGTGCTGAGGCACTTTCCGGGGGGATAACCAGATCGCGTTCTGCATTGCTGTAAACTGAATATCCGCTAAATCCACCATTCAATGTGGCTGCGCTCACGAAACCACTGCCGTTATAATACTGCGGTTGTGTGACATCACCGGAGCTAAGGCTGTTGCGGTCCTCGATGCTTGACCAGTCCACATCGAAATAGAAGGGGTTGCCGATCAGATTCCAACCCACATTCAGATGGTGGAGATAATCCTCCAATGGGGTCGATTTTCCCGGACCGAAATTGAGGTCTGTGACCCCAGTGGAACTAATCAGCCACAAGGCTTGTCCCGGCGCAAAATTGGCACTAAAGCCGGTATTAACGCCCGGAATGTATTCCACATAATCCGAGCCGGCTGTTTGCCCATCGCTGCAATCCCATAGCCGCCAGCTTGTGGAATCCCAAACTCCAACTTGATTCAGGGCAGAAGGCACACTCTTGTCATTTAGATCGTAGGGGACAGAAATCAAACGATAATCCGACTGTATTTCTCCGCCAATCACGTCATATTCAGCGATTCCGGTTGGCATTGAAACCCCATCCCGGGAGTGGTCGCCCTCGCTCGGGTTACCCATCGTATCCTGAACCGAAATATACCACTCCAGACCGGCTGGAGTAATGGCACTTCCGGGAATATCAGCCGTGAAATTATTTCCATTTTGAGCTGTCATCTCGATGGTGACAAACGATTCGTCCCCTCCGGTCCGATAGTGCAGAAACAGCTCTGCCACGCCGCAAAATGCCTCTATCTCAGCGTTCACAACCGCCTGAGAACCCATCTCAGGCTCGTCTATGGTTGCGGTAATGCCAATGGTGCATAACAAGACCGGGTTATCGGCATACGCCAATTCACAATCATTGGCGTCTTTCACGATTACATGATACTCTCCGGCTGGCAGGTTATTAAATATCGTTTCCGCTTGGAAACTCTGCCCGCTATCGATCGAATATTCAATAGGCTCTGTCCCTCCGCTGGCCGTCAGCTCGATCTGGCCGTCATCGATGTCAAATGCGGACGGATCGCTTGTCAGGACGTCACTGATCAGGAGTGCTTCCGGCTCATCCAAAGTTACCGGATTCTCCTCATAGGATATTTCACAACCATTTTGGTCCTGAATGATTATCGAATAGTCAGCCGCGGTCAGGTCGTCAAATATCGGGCTATTTTGATAGTTCTGGCCGTTATCGATAGAATAGGACAACTGGCCTGTGCCGCCATCTGCCTGAACTTGAATCTGACCATTTGCATCGCCATGACAGGCCGGGCTTGTCAGCAGGACCTCATTGATTTCGATTTGAGCCGGGTCTATGATCGTTACTGTCTCGGGCGCGGTTTCACAGCCGTTCTCATCGCTGACAACCACCTCATATTCACCGGCAGTTAACTCGGAAAAGGTTGGGCTGGCTTGAGATGTCTGACCGTTAATCGAATACAGCAAAACACCTGTGCCGCCGCTGGCATCGACTTCGATCTGACCCTCTTCTCCGCCATAGCAATCGGGATCGGATGCAGTGACACTGTTGATGACCAGTTCCGGCGGATCGTCTAAGACCACCGGATTCGATCCATAAGGTGTCTCGCAATTATTCTCGTCACGAACCCAAACTTGATATGAATCGGCGTCTAAATCGGAAAAAGTGGGGCTGGGTTGATAGGTTTGACCATTATTTATCGAATATTGGCGGCTGCCAGTACCGCCACTGGCACTGATCACAATTTGGCCACCCTCTCCGCCATAACAATCGGGATCGGATGCAGTGACACTGTTGATGACCAGTTCCGGCGGATCGTCCAAGACCACCGGGTTTGATCCATAAGGTGTCTCGCAATTATTCCCGTCACGAACCCAAACTTGATATGAACCGGCGCCTAAATCGGAAAAAGTTGAGCCGGATTGATATGTCTGACCGTTATTGATCGAGTACTGCCGGCTACCGCTACCGCCGCTGGCGCTGATCACAATCTGACCATTTTCATCGCCATAACATGATGGATCATCAGAGTTGACGTTATTGATGACCAATTCCGGCGGATCATCTAAGACCACCGGGTTTGATCCATAAGGTGTCTCGCAATTATTCCCGTCACGAACCCAAACTTGATATGACCCGGCGTCTAAATCGGAAAAAGTTGAGCTGGCTTGATATGTCCCGCCATTATTTATCGAATATTGGCGGCTGCCGGTACCGCCGCTGGCGCTGATCACAATCTGGCCATCATCGCCGCCATAGCAATCAGGATCGGTTGCATTAACACTGTTGATGACCAATTGGGGCGGATTGGATATGGTCACCGGATTCGATCCATAAGGTGTCTCGCAATTATTCTCGTCACGAACCCGAATCGTGTACGATCCGGCAGACAACCCGGAAAAAGTTGAGCTGAATTGATATGTTCCACCATTATTTATCGAGTATTGGCGGCTGCCGCTACCACCGCTGGCGTTGATCACAATCCGGCCGTCATCTCCGCCATAACAATCGGGATCGGATGCAGTGACACTGTTGATGACCAATTCCGGCGGATCGTCCAAGACCACCGGGTTTGATCCATATGAGGTCGCGCAATTATTCTCGTCACGAACCCAAACTTGATATGAATCAGCGTCTAAATCGGAAAAAGTGGGGCTGGGTTGATAGGTTTGACCATTATTTATCGAATATTGGCGGCTACCAGTACCGCCACTGGCACTGACCACAATTTGGCCACCATCTCCGCCATAACAATCAGGATCGGTTGCAGTGACACTGTTGATGACCAATTGGGGCGGATTGGATATGGTCACCGGGTTCGACCCATATGAGGTCGCGCAATAATTCCCGTCCCGAACCCAAACTTGATATGATCCGACGCTTAAATCGGAAAAAGTTGAGCCGGATTGATAGGTCTGACCGTTATTGATCGAATATTGACGGCTACCACTACCACCACTGGCGCTGACCACAATCTGGCCGTCATCTCCGCCATAACAATCAGGATCGGTTGCAGTGACACTGTTGATGACCAATTGGGACGGATCGGATATGGTCACCGGGTTTGATCCGTATGCGGTCGCGCAATTATTCCCGTCACGAACCCAAATCTGATATGACCCGGCGCCTAAATCGGAAAATGTGGGGCTGGTTTGATATGTCCCGCCATTATTTATTGAGTATTGACGGCTGCCACTACCACCGCTGGCGCTGATCACAATTTGGCCATCATCTCCGCCATAGCAATCGGGATCGGTTGCAGTGACACTATTGATGACCAATTGAGACGGATTGGATATAGTCACCGGATTCGATCCATATGAGGTCACGCAATTATTCCCGTCCCGAACCCAAATCTGATATGACCCGGCGCCTAAATCGGAAAAGGTGGGGCTGGTTTGATATGTCCCGCCATTATTTATTGAGTATTGACGGCTGCCACTACCACCGCTGGCGCTGATCACAATCTGGCCATCATCTCCGCCATAGCAATCGGGATCGGTTGCAGTGACACTATTGATGACCAATTGAGACGGATTGGATAAGGTCACCGGGTTTCCGGCATAATTCTCAACATTATTTTGAGCGTCCTTGACCTTAATATAATAATTGCCGGCAGACAGGTCGTCAAATTGCGAGCTGCTTTGGTAACTTGTCCCGTTATTGATCGAATATTGCAAGGGCGCGGCCCCGCCGCTGGCAAATATCTCTATTTCTCCGTCATCGCCGCCATAGCAGGATGGATCATTAGCCGCCACATCATTGATCACAATCGATGTGGCCCCCACGGATCCGCTGATCGTAAAATTATAGGGATTTTCATCCGCATCATTATTAGCAAAAGATAGCGATCCGCTAAAGTTGCCATAAGCTGTGGCAATCAGCCGAATCGTAAAAGTAGTCGAGCTGCCCGCCACCACTGTTGCGCTGCCAAATGAACTTTGCACGTTAAAACCGTTGGGCACACTAATGGGCGCAGTCAGGGTCAGGTTTGCCGTTCCGTTATTCTCGACAGTAAACGTTCTGCTTACAGGCGCCCCAGACGTTGTCGAGCCAAAGCTATAACTGCCGGTGTTGTCCGGAATGCTTGCGCCGTTGACTGACACATCAATTTCGGGGGCAACGCTCCATCCTTCGTCCCAGTCAGAATAATCGCTTAATACTTCTTCACTATCATAGTAACACCAGGAAGCGACCGCGTACTCATAATGAGTTCCCGGAATAGCCGTATTGTCCTGGTAACTGGCGCCAGTGAAGTGGTCCGTTAGAATTGTGATACTTCCGCCACCCACGGGTCGGCGAGAGACCCGGTAAGCATTCGCGCCATTAACCGGCTGTTCCCAGGAGATGGAAACAGAATCCTCATAAGTGCCGTTGCTGGCTTGCACATTTGAAGGCGGGGAGCATGTTTGCAAATATAGCCCTGCATCCCAGCTATCATCCGTTTCTCCGATCTCCAATAAAAACGTTCCTGTGCTATGTTGATGATTAAACGGGTACAAGATACCCGAGTAAAAGTCGTTATCTATTTCATCATTGGAACCCTCATCCCATAAAGTTAACTGGTAACCAGGAGGAATTCCTATTGAAAGGGAATACGACCCGTCAAAGGTTGGCTGTAATTCATCGAAGTAATATTCTCCATCAGAATTTGTAAAAGTTGTATCAACCAGATAACTCCAAGGGGTTTCTCCATAGGGGCCACCCCAACCATTTAGAAATAGATTGACAGTAACGCCGGCGATACCCGGCTCACCGCTATCCTGAAGCCCGTCCTGATCCAGGTCTTCCCAAACAAAATTGCCAATCGAGCCGCAGCCATATTGATAACCAAAATTAGCGTTGGTATAACTCTGCCCAGCTGTTAATTCGATGTCCAGAGGATTGTTATCAGTGGTCGGGAAACGATAGCAATCCGGGAAGGGAGAATCATCGTTGACTTGCACCGTATATGAACCCGGCTCTAAATCCGAAAAGCCGAAACTCCCATCAGCGGCGGTTATAGAGGTCGTCAAGTAATCGCTATTTATCGACAAAAAGACTTCGATGTCCGGCAAGCCCGGCTCTCCGCTTTGCTTGACACCATCGGCATTGACGTCATCCCAGACAAAGCCGGATATGGAGCCGGTTTCCTGAGTAGTTGTGACAATGATTTGCTGATTGGCGACGTTGTTATCCTCATCGCTTTCATCCACATCATTATCGGTATCGACGTAAAACAAAATATACCAGGATCCCGCCGCCGTGTCCGCGGGAATGGTCAATGTGGCATTCTCGAGACTGGTTCCCCCGGCAGACAGGCTGTCGACAGCATTGGTTCCAAGTTGCGTATCGCCTGATTCATAAGTTGTATTGCTTGACAGGTAATACTTGAGGGTGCTGGACCCGGCTGAGCCTTGACCCTGGTTGCGAACCGTGCAAGAAGCGGATACGCTATCGCCGGGGTTTACCGTAGTCGGGTTGATCGCGCAATTTTCAGCGATCAAATCAGGAATCTCTTCCTCTGACTGGACATGCAACTCATAAGGATACATTGCCGAGCCCAACGCATCGTCAGCCTCGAAAGCAACGGTTTCCTCAATATCGAGAACCTGATCGGCTGAAGCGTCATAAGCCTTAAAGGTGATCGGCTCATTGTCGCCATTGCCCCAGATCGTCAGGTAGGCAACATAACGATACCCGGGCGGAAAATACTGAAAATCGGCAACCCCACGAATCTCGTCAGCGACAAAGGCGGCGACCATATTCGCCGTGTCCTCTTCCGCTGTTCCGTTTACAAACAATTGACCCGTCAGGGTCATACTGTTTTCGTAAGCATTGGTATCCACTTGCCAATCCGGTGGATCGGCAAAAGTCAGGGCAACGGTAGATATTAAGATTAGTATTGATATGAATAAAATACGCACGTTATACTCCTTTAGATAAGAAATGGTGCTAGAGATGCCATCTTTCAAAAAGATGGTATCTCTAGCATGTATGAAAAGTGACAAATTAATTATTTGAGCAACACGCAACGGCGAATTTTATCAAACTCCCCGGCTTGCATGTGATAGAAATATAGTCCGCTACTTACCGCATGATTGCTATTGTCAGTCCCGTCCCAGACAACCTCGTGGTTACCGCCGGTCTGCTGCTTATCGACCAGCGTTTTTACCAAACGACCGGCAGGATCATAGACCCGGATGGTGACATGTGCGCTCCGGGGCAGTTGATAACCAATCGTAGTCAATGGATTGAATGGGTTGGGATAGTTATCATACAAACGGAATTCAAGCTCGGCATCGACCACTTGCTCATTATCGAGCGCATCAATTGTCATCTGACAAGGCACTGTTATCGAACCGATAGGCAAATCAGATTGAAATTCAACCACGTTTACCAGGTGCAAATACGAATTATCATTCTCAGCCAACAGCTTGAAGGTTATTGCATCGCCTGCCGCCTGGTTACTATAAACCGAGAGCATGTATAGCGATTTATCGATCGGCGGGATGTGCTGCGCCCGGGCGATTCCTCTTACCTCATCATCGACATAAGCGATCAGGAGATAATCTTCGAGGCCGTCGATTTCCGCTGTAATCGACATGTTATACTCAAATTGGCTATAATCGAAATCAGGCAGTTGCAGCACCTGAGACAACGGACCTTTTGAGCTTTCGGTCGTGAGCACTTGAGAAACAGCAGAGGGGTAGTAGAGGATGGCGTCATCGGTCATCCGTATTTTGTAACCCGCTCCCGGCGACATATCCGTCAAACTGCCATACCAACCCGACTCGCTGTAATATTCGGCATAGCCTTCCTGACCTTTGATCCGGTCAGATGAGCCATTTATCGAGGACAAGGCATCGTTCAATGAACTGGTTGCGTAAGGTAGGTAGCCCAGCCAGTTCCAAACCGGTGTCAGGCTGATCGGGTATTGAGCCGGATCAATGCAATCGCCTTGAAAATCAAGGGTGGCGTTGGAAGTCATCCGAATTTTATACATCTTGCGCGGATTGATTTCCGTCAAGCTGCCATACCAGCCCGAGCCGCTGTAATACTCGGCATAGCCCTCCTGACTTTTGATCCGGTCGGAAGCGCCGTTTATCGAAGCCAGGGTCGTGTTCAGCGACATATCGTCAGCATCAACATTGACCGAAATCCAGTTCCAAACCGGCACCAGGTTGATGCTAACCGAACAGAACGAGCAATTATTTACCGGAAACGGTATCTGGACAGAACCATACGAATCATCCGCCTGGAAGGTCAGGTTTTCACATAGATCGACAATTTGGCAGGATGAGTAATCAAAACCCTTGAGAGCGATCGTCTCCTCGGCACTGCTATTACTCCAAACGGTCAGGTAAGCTACATAGTGATCTTCCGGCGGGAAATGTTGGAAATATGCCACGCCGCGTATTTCGTCATCGACAAATGCCGCTATGATATTGCTCGGATCAATCTCTACATCGCCGTCGATGTAAAGCTCGGCAGTGACGGTCATGTTGTATTCAAATTCGTATTCATCGACAGTCCAGTTGGGTGGCTCGCAGCTTCCTGTAATCGTAATCGGTTGGGAGCTAACATTATTATTCTCATTGCTTTCATCCACATCATTACCGGCATCGGCGTAAAACAGGATATACCAGGCGCCCGACGCGACGTCGATTGGAATAGTGACATACACTTCGCCTTCAAAATCAGCCCCGGGGGGAAGGGTGCTAACGTCTTGGGACCCCAACAATACATCTCCGTCATCATAGGTCGTATTGCTTGACAGGTAGAACCCGACATTGCTGGGGCCTGCTGCTCCATCCCCCTGATTCTCACCATCAAAACCCAGGTACATGATGCCGCCGCCGTGAGGAGGGTCACCTTGAGGGTCGATGACAGTGTACGTCAGGACGAGATCAGGCATGCCGACCGTAACAGGCGTCACCATCATATCTTGAAAGATAGAAGTCGAAGAGTCGAGGACAATCACCTGGGCTTGATAGGTCCCGGGCACGCTGCTCGGCGGCAGGTGAAGCGATTCGGTCACATCCGAGCTTTGCCCCTGATACAGGGTGATTTCGCTGTTTGTGCCGGCAATATTAACCCCGTTTGGATTGAGCAGGTTAGTCTCGACCGTAACCGTCTGGGTAAGCTCAGTCGTGGTAATCTGGCTGGTTACACCCACGAAATCGCCGGGTGAATAGCTGCTGTTATCCGTATTGACAGCGATAATGGACGCGGTGCCACCTACGCCATTAATGACTAACTGTCCCCAGTCGATTATAACTACCCATTGCATATCATCGCCGGATACATCCACATTTATTCGAACCAGATTTTTTCCGCCGTTTTGATTCACATTATTTATGTATGATGGACTTACATTAAAAACCGTGGTGCTCCATTGATCATTTGCCCCGGTCAATGTGCCGAGATAGTTCCCGTTTAAATATACCTCATCAACCTGACCTTCAGTCTCATCGACATCAAAGGAATAAATAGTTAGTTGGGCTGAGTTAATACTGGCATCCGTAATGAAAATATTAAATTCAATCGGATGATTGCTATAATCATTCCAAATAATGACATCCATATCATAGTCAGGCACACCTTGCAAGTCGTTGTTCTCATTATCATCGGTGGTGATGTAGGGGGCAGTGACAGTGATAAATATCGGATCATCCATTGTGCCATAAGTAGTTGTTATTTCATAGTTGTCAGCGGCATAGATGTAGTATTCGACACCGCTTTCAGTAGCATAATCGGCCGGGATTTCTGCTTCGTAATTATTTCCGCTGATTAGGCTCATATCAGTAGAGCTATAGACAGGATTACCGCCGGGTGCTCGGTAAAATAGTCGGGCAGCAGAAATATACTGAGTTTCATCAACTATGGCAGCGATAATTGGAATAGAAATGTTAAGCAGGGAGGTGGTAACAGGTGTATGCTCGATGACTGGCGGTTGATTAGGCAACACTGCGATGCTATAAGAGTTATTCATTGCATCAATCAGGGGGCTGGTGGAAGACAATTGTCCGTCATTGGCATACAAATAGTACAAAGTGCCGGGACTTTGCACATCAACCGCCGGAATTGTCGCTGACCAAACGTTGCCTGCGTATTCTTCCATTGAAATTGCCGTGAAATTCTGCTGGTCAGGATGGCGGTAAAATAATGAAGCCGATTGCGTGTATGGTTCTTCTTCATCTGTAATTGTAGCGGAAATTACTAATCCCGCATTCGATGGTTGAGCAGATTGGCTGAGTTGAACTGTTTCATTCGTGCGGATTATGACCGGAGCACCGCCTTCATAGATAAATTCCAATGACAATCCGCCAGCATAACCATAAGAATCATCAGCCCAAAAACCATAGGAATAGATGCCAAAGGGGATTCCGGCAGTATTTTCGATCGTATGCGAACCAACATCAATCGGTATTCCAGCACCCGAATAGCCGGTTGCGCCAATAGGTTCAAATAATCCACTGTCTACAGGCTCTCCGTTAAAAATAAGCGTTGATATTCCGTCGGTTTGGATAGTCACGTTTACATAATTTGTCGGAAATCCTTCATTCGGTGTAGCAAAAGTATAAGAGTTCATAAACTGCTCGGTTGGTGGAATCATCATCATGAATGGATCTCCATTGTTAGGGATATTTGGGTCCCATTGGTTTCCATTTGAATATTGCATTACCAAAACCGGATTTGACGCTTCGATGTGGGTCGGTTCTTCTATAATGTCCTCATAGAAGTCTGCAAAATTCAAAGTAGTGACAACTTGTCCATCAAACGCAACCGTTGTTCCGTTCTGAAAAGCCAATATCCGAAATGTGTCGCCGTTCTCTCTTCCTTCCAAGGGAAAGGTAACAAATGAATTCCCCCAAGTATTAATGGGCGGCATTTGCTCGACAATATGATCGCAATATTGAACATCTGTGGGTATACTGGCACATGAATTTCCACTAAACACGGCTACCGGTAATGTAGATTCAATAATAGATCCGGTTAAGTCTACATTCGGTTGATTACTTAGCAAAGATCGAACTTGATAAACCTCACCTTGATTGAGAATAACTTGAAACGGCACACCAACTGGTTGTCCAAAAAATGTTTCTGTCGATGGCGTAATTGTAATAATAACATTGTCATACGGACTGACAATGCCAAATTGGGAAAGATGACCTTCACCCCAATTTTCCAACCATGTCATATTCGGATAAGACATAACCATATAATTAGTTGAAAGAATATCGACCGGTAAACATAAAAAGCCATCCGATGAAAATTCCCGCATGTTAAGGCCATAAACAGCGACCTCATCATCTGCCATTACATGAATACCTTTGTTTTCTATTTCCTCACTACTCGTTACTTGCACATCATTTGGCAAAGTCACTCGTGTGACAATCCCTGGCGAAACTGCAAAGGTCTCACTAAACAAAAGACCGGGGATTTCCACAACTCCATTTGTCTGGACATTACTTGCAATGTCCAAGTAAATCCCTGTTACATTACTATCAGAGTTTCTTTCCATCATCAACCAGAACTCTGTCCCTTTATTATCAAGCGTGGTGCGTTGATCCCGAAACGTCTGGTTAAAATTAAAGTCGAAGTTTTCAGCATCCAATGAGATTCCGCTTCTGACTACACGTGGTGTATATGTTTTGGTCTCGACAGGCATGGTATTCGGACCATGAGTTGCTGCGATACCCGCAGTTGTAGGAGTGTTATTACCGATTTTCTCAATACCACCGGTGGTTTGTGCAAATGCGTGGTAAGAGGTAACTAAAATTAAAATTGCAACCATCATCATCGAAATAGATTTTCTACACATAGTTATATTCTCCTTCTAAGTTTTAATCAAAATGATTTCAATAATTCCTCACTCAAGCAGAAAGCAAGTCTTTCCCCGACTTTATTAAGGGGATACAAACAAAGCTTATTAAAAACAAGTTACCTAATACTTTTGAAACCCTGCAAATTCAAGCTTCAGCGCGTTTGAGCCTTTGCGTGAGCCTTGTGGCAGATTTCATATTGAATCCACTTATTTGAGCAACGCACAGCGTTTAATTATCTCCACCGAATTTGTTTTCATTTGATAGAGATAAATCCCGCTATTAACCACGTCCCCATTATTTGCTTTGCCGTCCCAGACAATTTCGTGGTTACCGGCTTTTTGGTGATCATCGAATATCGAATGCCTCCCAGGTGACATCTGAATCGATGATCCCGCCCTGGGTCACATAATTGCCATCAATGTACTCAAATACAACATCTGCCTGCCCATAGCTTGTCAGACAAAGCCAGCACAGTAAAACCCATAAACTACGATACTTTTGATACGTCATTGTTGATCCTCCTTAATAAACAGAAATCCAGTAGTAAGCCCATTATTTGCTTTGCCGTCCCAGACAATTTCGTGGTTACCGGCTTTTTGGTGATCATCGAATATCGAATGCCTCTCAGGTGGCATCGGAATCGATGGTCCCGCCCTGGGTCACATAATTGCCATCGATATACTCAAATACAACATCTGCCTGTCCATAGCTTGTCAGACAAAGCCAGCACAGTAAAACCCATAAACTCGATATTTTCGATACGTCATTGTTGGCCCTCCTTAATAAACAGAAATCCAGTAGTAAGCCCATTGCTTCGTTGCTACCATAGCGTATACAAATGCCTGACAGGTCTATTGTATCAAGTTCAAGCAGGCCTGTCAGGTTTGTTCTCGTTACCGCTCATTTTATCGCCGGCGTGGTTACGCCATCCGAACCTCCGGCTGTAATAATGCCCTCCGGAACAGTGGTGATTGCCCCCACAGCATCAATGTCTGCTCCGGCATAAGGGGAACCGGTTTGATGTGGCAATAAATCGGTCAGCTTTACAAAATAGTATTTTTTACCTGCAACCACTCCGGAACCGATATAAGCGTCGATATCGATACCAGAAGTAGCCCCGCTGTTGGCACCCACCTCTATCCAACCGGTTCCGTCAGTGCTTATGGCTACATCTGTGGGTTCTAGATCACCAATTTCAAATATCCATAAATCATATTCGCTATCTCCTGAGGTGATCAGCGAATTATCTGTGAAGCGTAAAACCAACACGCCTTCATCTCCCAGAGCAACAGCATTGTCGGTATACTCAGTATCATCAGGTGCTTCCAGGGCGAGTGTCGGGTCATCGTATGGGGAGCTGACACCAGGCCCGGGCGTATAACTGACAACAGCATCGGCAAATGAGATTTCCCCTTGCGGAAATGTGATTCCACCATATTCCACCGGGATTGGTTCAGGATCATCGTCCTCGCTGCAGCCTGTAACAAAGGTTAGTGACAGCGCGAGCAAAAGCCACAATGTTTGATTCATTTTTTTCATGTTATTTCCCCCAAGAAAGTCTTTTTCAAAAAAAATTTGTAAATATTTGGTTATCAACAGGTTATGCAAATTATAAAAAAAAATCGGTTTTTTTGCCCCTTATATCGACTTTCTTGTGGGTTGTGTATCACGAAAGGGATATGAGTGGCTCCTTTGAAAACAGTATTTTCAGATTTTATTATCTGATAAACGAGCAGTATCAGAATCAATTAAAAATATAAACCGAAGGGACCGTACCCAGCTTATTGCAAAGCAATTAGTTGCGTAAAACATGTCGATAAGAAATAATATGATTCCACTATAACAAATTTGTTGAAAAGTGTTAGCCCCCGATTCGGGAGAAGAATCGAATTTTTTCATGGAGGAAACTCGGTTTTGGTAAATGAACGTAATTGGCTGAAAATAAAGCAATTACGCCATATTTAGGGGTCATCCGGAAAAATGAGTTTCTTAGGAAGTTCAATCTGAAACTTGCCAATCTCCGGTTAGGAATTTCCGTTGAATCGAATCAAGTTTTGGCTGGCAGATATTCACGAAACAGATCAATCATCAGATCACTATCCAGCAAGATCATAATCTTTCCAAATGCCAATCAAACCTGATTTTTAAATTCTCCATCTCTTTCTAAGACTTGCTCAACTCTTAATGCTTCCATAATGTAGACTCCATTTCCTTTTCTTATCAACACTATACCTGAAAATGGAATGCTCACTTTATCGCAACAAGGTATATTTATGTGCAGTATCGCCAAATTACAATTGTAGAGACAAATTTGGTTCATTTCCCAATCAAAGTGATTCTGTGGTGGACATCAGCGCCGTTTGGAAAACCTTTATAACCACCTGTTTTTTTTACGCGCTCAGAATACTCATTTAATTCATTCTGCACGGTTTTGTTTGCAACTATTGCCATTATTTCATACTTTGCATCGCTTTTTGTTTCAACTTCGACCCAAACCGGAGCCAATATTTGTGCAATATAGGAAAAATGCCGCGCCTGTCAATCATTTTTTGGCTGTGGCAGGCGGTGGATGGAAAAATTATGGGTTTTGGACGCTCATCTCCTCTTCCGTTTCTTGCCCATCCATCACATCAACAACTTCATTATCCATTTTTGTCACCTCACATTAAAGAAAGCAAAAAATGCGGAGGAATATCGTGGTTTACTTAGCATTTATAATCATTTATATGAAATCGCCCTGTTAATTTCCGGAGTCCATCGGCTTGTTGGTTGAGCGTTTCGACAATTCCGACAAATCTATCCACAACATCTTGATTCTGTTCAGAAATCGAGGCAATATTTTCGATTGCCCGGACAATCTGCTCCCCGCCTCGTCTTTGCTCGTCGATAGAGATAGAGACCTGACGGGTCATGGCGTTCATTATCTCTATCGCTTTCATAATCTGGGAGCTGCCTCGGGTCTGTTCCTTGGTTGCCGCGTTGATCTGCCGCGTCATTTGTCGCACCCTGCCAAATCCGACGACAACCTGCTCGGAACCGTTCGATTGCTGATCTGTCGCCGCGTTGATCTCGGACATCATGTGGCTCACATCTGAGATTTTGCTAACAATTTTTTCCAGCGCTCCGCCGGTTTGGGTGATCAATTGAACCCCCTCATTCACCCGATTCGCACCTTCTCGAGTTGCCCGCGTCGTGCCTTCAGTATCCTCTTGCACTGTATTGATCAATCTCACGATTTTTTTTGCCGACCCAGCGGAGCGTTCCGCCAACTTCCGCACCTCATCTGCGACAACGGCAAATCCCCTGCCATGCTCACCAGCCCGAGCCGCTTCGATTGCCGCGTTCAACGCCAACAAATTTGTCTGCTCCGCAATACCGTCAATGGTCCCGATAATGCTGTTGATTTTTTTGCCGCTTGCATCCAATTTTTGGATCATGGCGATGATTTCATCCATAGTTTTGGCGATTTTTTGTATTCCGTCAGTAGCTCGCTGCACAATATCGCCTCCTTCTTTCGCCACATTTACGGCGGATTTCGAGGCTTTTTCAGCTTCTCCGGAATTCAGCGCCACATGTTCGATGGAAATTGCCATATTTTCGATAATCGAGGCGTTATCATGCACAATCTTCGACAGATCGTCGGTATTGTCGGAAACAGAACGGATCGAAATCGTCATCTGTTCGATAGAAGCCGACGTCTCGTTCACATTGTTCGCCAACGATTCCGTATTTTCTGAAATCTGTCGGATCGACGTCGCCATCTCCTCCATTGAGGACGAAGTCTCCTCCGTAGCACTGGACTGAGCGACCGTGCCTTCCCGAATCAATTGGCTATTCTCGGAGAGTTGCAAGCTTGTATCGGTGATAAGCTTCGCGGTATCGATCATACTGAGGATAACCGAGCGCAGATTGACAACCATGACCTGCATTGCCGAGAGCAATTGACCAATCTCATCGTTCGAATCGATTTCGATATTGACGTCCAGATTCCCTTTCGATATTTCACGAACCGCCTCGACTGCGGATTTAATCGGTTTTTCGATCTGATTGGAGATAAAAACGATTGCGCCGATCAACACGGGAGCCGCCATCACCAGCACTAAGAAGATAATAAAATTGCGTAGGGAATCAGACTGCTCAAAGATTTCAGAAGTCGGCACACCAGTATAAAATCCCCAGGGCGTCGTCGATTCTCCAATAATAACCGGAGCCAATGTGTGAATCCATTCCTTTTTATTTGCGCCATATCCAGAGACAAGCGTTGTTTCCCACTGTTTCCCTTGTTGGATAATTTCCAGTTCTTTCTCTCGTATCTCACGGTTATCAAGCGTCACTATATTTTTGCCGATATAATTTTTTTTCGGATGCGCGACCACCCCGCCTTTATTATCCACAAGCGCGCCGAAACCAGAAGCAAAAATTTGAAAATCAGCCACAGCATATTGTAAGAGGCTCAGTTCCATATCGATCCCGACAATGCCTATAAATTGATTTTGCCGCATGATCGGCGCGACCAAACTTATTATTAGGATATCGTTCTCACTACTCCCGTTATAAGAATATAAATAGGGCTCCATGACCGTCTCCATACCGGTTTCTTTCGGGACCAGATAATAATGCTCGGTCTTTTCAGAATCCTCGCTTACAAAACGGGTGATCACCCCATCCGCCCAGTACCAACCGGTCGAGTAACGTTTTGTCCCACTGCTCTGCTCTGTATTGGCGTCAAGCGCGCCCGGCTCCCAAATCGACCGAATAGCCAGAAACTCGGAATGATTCTCTATCGTGTTTCTCAGCATATCGTCAAATACTTCTCTCCTCTCCCCGGCTGAAATCATCTCATAGCTCTCAAAAACAAAAGCTAAGTTGCGAGCCGCGTCCATCGAATGGTTCAAGTCGGATTCGATTTTTTTTGCATAATGTAGCGTAGTTTCCTCCATACTTTTCTTGGAAAGTCCCATTGTAATGGTTCGAACCCGAAAAGATACAGCGGTGATAATCACCAGAAAAATCACGATCACGATCGCTGAGATCGGGTATAAAATTTGATCGCGGAGTCGGTTGAATTTCATGAATTTCCCCTCCAAATTTTCGCTACATCAACATGAATGAAAAATAGAGATTACGACTGAAATTGTTGAACCGAAAAGGACATTTTCCTCGACAATTCATCCAACTGAACCGTGAGTTCGTTCAATCGGTTGTTGGAATCCGATATTTTGTTGGCAACGTCCGATATCAGATGAATCCCATTGACAATTTCCTCTTGCGCGGCGGCTTGCTGAGACGCCACCGATGAGATCTCCCGGACAGACGTGGCATTATTTTCAGTCATTTGTAAAATTTCATCAAATACTGTTTGAATTTTTTCGGCATGGGAGACGCCGTCTTCGATAGTCTGTATCTCCAATTCTATACTATGCGCCATATCCATAGTGGAGGTTTGCAGGACGTTCACCATCCTTGAAACTTGGGATAACAGCGCGGTGGATTGATCGGACAGGTTCCGTATTTGAGCCGCAATCACACTGAATCGTCGACTCGTGGATCCGGAGTCTGCGGCCTCGATCGAGGCGTTCAGGGCGATCATTTTTGTCTGAGCCACAATGGTCTGGATCGCCTCAAAAATTTGGGTAATTTGGTTAGATTGGGAGACAAAGTGTTGGACTTTTTCAATACTGGCGCGGGATTGCTCACGGATTCTTCTGAATGCCTCTACATTGTTCTCAATCAAATCCTGCCCCTTTAACGCTTCTTGCAGAGTTTCGGTAGCAAGCTCCTGCCCTGTCTGCGCCTGATCCACAATTTGCCGAAGGGAGTGACTCAACTCTTCGGTAGTGCTCTGAAATTCCGCTAAAGACGCGGCTTGGTCTGCCGCGTCGCTTTTCTGTTCCTGCGAGATAGTGAGGATATGAAACGACGATCCGACGATCATTGCCCCTGCGTTCTGAATTTCCTCCACCAAGAAGCGAATAGACTGGATCAGTTGGTTAAAAGCAACCGCTAATTCTCCGTTCTCATTCCGTGAGATCACGGAGATCGAGCCTCTGAGGTCTCCCATTGTAATTTTTTCTATTTGAGGCATCATGAGGTGAATCGGTCTTGAGATCGACAGAGCCAATAATCGAGCGAAAATTATAGCACCGATGAAGGTGATCACCGCGACGATGATCGCGTTGTCGATAAAATGTTGCACTACCTCGATTTCTATTGGATAGCGGCTGTAAGAGTTGACTTTCTCGATGGTTCGATAAAAAAAGGAACTTAAAATAAAAATAGGAATCGTCACGATTGACGTGAATATGATGGTGAGACGCGTTCGGATACTGACTTTGGTCGGTTCTATAGGAATATGGAACAGGCTCGGCTCATCAGACGCGGTCTTTTGCAGCAAAGGCATGATCATCCGTTCATAAAAAAACCACATTCCGATCAATTCGAGAAGGACTCCCACCATCACTCCAAGAATAGAATGAATAATGGATATAAGCGATGTTGAGAAAATAAAGGAAGTGAGGATGATCGGTAATATAATAAAAAAAATGTTCAGTTTTGCTTCATAAAGGATCAGACATTCTGGGAGATTGAGCACCTCGTACCAGACATTTTCAAAAAATGTGGTCTCATCCGAAGATTCATCCAGATATGCCAGAATATTTGGCGTCAATTTTTCGGCTCGCCGGATCACAAGATATATTTGAGCTGAGATAGTGATAACAAATATCGCCATGACTACTTGTTTAAAACTGATCGTCCATAGATTCGTTATATTGATTATATTGGTTATATTGATGTGAATAAAATAGAATCCCGCAAGGGCGATTAAGAGAACCGCCAGCCGAGAGGTGAGAATCATGGCGTGGATATATCGCCCTTTGAATCTCGTTATATATAACTGAAAAATTTTATTGGCAATTTTATGAATCATAAGAATTTTCTATTGTTATCCGCAGATTACGCGGATTATCCAGATAAGAATTTTCTATTGTTATCCGCAGATTACGCGGATTATCCAGATAAGAATTTTCTA
>NBMB01000012.1:0-70000 GCA_002084765.1 Candidatus Cloacimonetes bacterium 4572_55
CGTCACACGCCATTTTTTCACGGCTATCGTCCTCAATTTTATTTTCGGACTACGGACGTCACCGGGATCGTGACATTGATGGGCGACCGCGAGATGGTGATGCCTGGAGATAACGTCGATATTAGCTGTGATTTAATCACCCCTATCGCGATGGAAGAAGGTCTTCGGTTTGCAATCCGTGAAGGCGGTCGGACAGTTGGAGCTGGTGTAATCACAAAAATTATTGAATAGGTATCTTTTTGTGCGTTGGGCTTGATTTTATCATAAATTTAGTGGGAAAATCAGCTCACTACTGGGGATTCATAGTAATCATTCTCGGTAGGCCAGTAGCTCGAATTGGTAGAGCGCCGGTCTCCAAAACCGGATGTTGGGGGTTCGAATCCCTCCTGGCCTGCCAGTTTTTCGTTTTAGGATGGTAATTTATTCTAGGGGAAGTTGTGAGTAAAGCAGAGCGGTATTATAATCAGATGGTTGCCTTCCTTAAAGAAGTGCGGATTGAGCTTCGTAATGTGACCTGGCCGACGAAAGAGGAGACCGTTAATTCAACATGGGTCGTGTTGGTTACAGTCGTTTTAATCGGTGTTTTTATCTGGATGGTCGATATTTTTTTGCAAAAACTCGTAACAATGATAATATCATAAGGTCTTGCCAGTGTGGCGTTTGGATGGTATTTATGGCGTGGTATGTTGTTCATACATACTCAGGGCATGAGAATAAAGTGTGCAGGGCCCTTGAAAAGGCTATAACCACTTATGATATGGCGGATGTGATTAAGCAAGTTCTGGTTCCTGCTGAAGAAGTGACCGAAATGAAAAATGGCAAGCGGACCTCGGTTACAAGGAAATTCTTTCCAGGCTATATTCTTGTTGAGATGGAGATGACGAAGGAAAGTGAATACCTTGTCACGAGTATTCCTGGCGTCACGCGATTTGTTGGGGCAGGTCAGAAACCCCAAGCGTTGAGGGAAAGCGAGGTCGAGTCAATCCTGAGACGTTTGAATTTGGGTCGAGAAGGGGACAGGCATGCGGTGCCGTATCAAATTGACGATCATATAAAAGTGGTTGACGGTCCTTTTAAGGAATTCAATGGCGTCGTAAAAGATGTGAATGTGGATCGCGGTAAATTGAAGGTGATGGTGACAATTTTTAATCGTTCTACGCCTGTCGAATTGGATTTTTTGCAGGTAGAGCCCGTTTAGTAATGAGGTTTTTTTGAGCGTTTAGTTAGGTTTTTATCAGGAATACGGAAAAATGGCTAAAAAAATTATCGGATTAGTGAAATTGCAATGTCCTGCGGGTAAGGCGACGCCCGCGCCGCCGGTCGGTCCTGCCTTGGGCCAACACGGGTCGAATATAATGGAGTTTGTAAAGCAGTTTAATGCACGAACTCAAAATCAGATAGGCATGGTAATACCTGTCGTTATTACTATTTATGCAGATCGGTCGTTTACGTTTATCACCAAGACCCCTCCGGCGGCTGTTTTAATAAAGAAATCTCTAAAATTGAAAAAAGGTTCCGGAGAGCCAAATAAAACTAAAGTGGGGATCATTAACGGAGAGCAATTAGAAGAGATTGCAAAAATAAAGATGCCCGATTTAAATGCAAATACGATAGACGCTGCCAAACGGATTATTGCAGGAACCGCAAGAAGTATGGGCGTCCAGGTAAAAATTTAAATTTTGATATTTTCTCGGAAAATTAAATTCTTGGCATTAGAGTATCTGACTTTGAACGGCTAATATTGATTGCTAAGATTGACTAAGGTTAAAATTAGATGAAAAGTAAACGAGTTCGTGTAAATGTAGATAGAGTAGATAGAACGCGCTTTTATGACTTGGTTGACGCGACAAATTTACTGAAAGATGTCGCTAATGCGAAATTTAATGAGACAGTCGAGATCTCGATGAGGTTGGGTGTAGACCCGCGTCATGCCGACCAGATTGTTCGAGGCACAGTTGTTTTGCCGCATGGAACCGGAAAAAATGTTTGTGTCTTAGTTTTTGCGCAAGGGGAAAAAGTCAAAGAGGCCGAGGAAGCGGGCGCGGATCACGTTGGATTAGATGACTATGTGGAGAAAATAAAAGGCGGCTGGACTGCTGTTGACGCTGTGATTGCTACTCCTGATGTGATGGGCAAAGTTGGGCGACTGGGGCGAATTTTAGGTCCCCGGGGCTTGATGCCTAATCCGAAGAGCGGGACGGTTACTTTCAATGTGGGTAACGCTGTAAAAGAGATAAAGGCTGGGAAAATTGAGTATAGAGTTGATAAAGTGGGTAATATCCATGCCCCGCTCGGTAAGGTCTCGTTTACTAAGGCGCAACTTGTGGAAAATGCACGGATTTTTTTAGAAGCAATTATTCGAGCCAAGCCGACTGCAGCAAAAGGTCAATATATTCGAAGCGTCACTATGACGTCAACGATGGGACCGGGGATTAAATTGGATCCTGTCGTGGTTGGGAATATGTTGCGGTAATTTTAGGAGAAATGGATCATGCCAACGGCACAAAAAGCTAATATTATAGAAAATATAAAAAATCGGATGGAATCTGCATCCGCTTTTTATGTGGTGGATTTCAAAGGTATTGACGTACAAAGGTTGACTAAACTGCGGAGAAATTTTCGAGATGTAGATTCGGAATTTATCGTTGTAAAGAATACCTTAGCCCGTATAGCGGCAAATAGCATAGATCACAAAGAATTGAGTCAATTCTTTCAAGGTCCTACTGCTATAGTTTTTTGTCAAGATGATCTGGTAGCTCCGGCTAAAGTTTTGTCGGATTTTATTACTGAATCAAGAGGGCTGATTAAAATCAAAGGTGGGATAGTCGAGGGTCAAATTGTTGATGACGCCGGCGTTAAGCAAGTCGCGAACTTGCCGCCTCGAGAATACTTATTGGCTCTGGTGGTTGGAGCGTTACAGTCGCCTGTTTCCGGGTTTGTGGGTGTTCTGAGCGGCGTGTTGCGAAATTTGGTCGGAGTGCTTGATGCGATCGCAAAAGATCGTGAAAAAAAGGGTGATTCAGCTATATAGCTGAATCAAATATGTCTAAGTTGTTAGTTTTAATTCCAAAGAGGTTAATTTAGAGATGGCGAGCAAAAAAGAACAAATTGTTGAATTAGTTGAAGGCATGACCGTCCTTGAACTCGTAGAATTGGTGAAAGAGTTTGAGGACAAATTCGGCGTATCGGCAGCGGCTCCGATGATGGCGGCGATGCCTATGCCTGGTGCTGGAGCCGCGGCTCCAGTCGAGGAAGAAAAAACCGAGTTTGACGCTGTTTTGGTAGGTATCGGCGATAAGAAAATCCAGGTTATCAAAGAGGTCCGCGCGATTACTGCCCTTGGCTTAAAAGAAGCAAAAGCACTTGTTGATAATGCCCCGAGTCCGATCAAAGAAGGTATTCCCAAAGATGAGGCGGAAGAAATTGCCAAGAAGATTGAAAATGTAGGCGGTTCTGTTGAAATTAGGTAATGGGGTCGACAATTTTTAATTAAAAATATACCCTTGCGGCTTTATTTAACATCGGGCAATTATAGATTCTATTCATAGCGATTTAACTACTTTAACGATACGTTGTCAAGTTCGATAATCAAGAATTATGCAACTATTGGGTATTGAATCGCTTCATGCGAGCAGAATCTTGATTTGGTGATTAATTACTGTTGGTTCTGTGGAAATTACAGGGAAATGTATTAAAAAGATGACTGCAACGGCGTTTTTATTCTTTCTAATACTTTACTATTGGTGATTCAAACAGGGGGCAGATCCCTGATTTCCAAATGTTCGATTGGGTAAATTCTGTGGGACGAGAAAAACTTGGATTGATGTTATCGGGTTAAGAAATATTTTAGTTTATATAATGAGAATTCCCACCAAGAAATCATTTTTTTTGGTGATATGATGTATAATATGGTCAATAAGTAGAATTAACCCCAGTAATCATTGAGAGATGATAGGGGTTATTTTGGCTTGTTGACCGTTTTTAATTTTTAGGGCGTTTTTCAAAAATCATCACAGTTCTTTGTCAACTACCCACTGACGGTTGATGTCGATCAGTGGGCTTGTATAAACAATCCCACAAGCCCGGGTGACTCGTCTCTCAGCCATCAACTGAAAGGCTGGTTAGGTTACGTTACCAGTGAATATTTAGGTATTTCGGAATGATCCACTTCGATTAAAATTGATCGAAAAATTTCGAACCCTGCGCTTGGTTTGTAACCATAGTTGATGAGTAGGTGAAATCAAGTCAGGATATCAAACCACCCACTGAGTAACATTGACGATGTGGACGTACCCGCGAAAGCGGAGATTGATCAAAAGCATCCGCCTCGGCAGCCCAATAAGAAAGATAGACGGTTGCACTCATTATAATAGCGACATAATAGCGACGCCTATCAGCGATCACTCTGTTTTCTGCAAATGTTTTTATAAACTTTCCTGCCAAGAAATTAAATTTCTTAGTATTATCTTTTGTAATATTTCTTCTGTAATATTTCTTTTGTAATGTAAAAAAGGAGTCCGGCATTGAAATTTAATGAAACAAATCGTTTGGATTTTTCAAAAATCCCATCACATAAAAAAATGCCCCACCTATTAGATATTCAATTGCAATCATATAGACTTTTTTTAAGTCCGGACGCGGGAAATAATATAAAGTTACAGGCGGTATTTAGCGAAGTTTTCCCTATTGCCGATCCAAATGATAACTTTCGATTGGAATTTATAGATTATAGTTTGGGCGAGCCAAAGTATACGGTTGTTGAATGTCAGGAACGAGATGTTACGTATGCGGCTCCGTTGAAGGCTTCGCTTCGATTGATAATCAAAGAGGAGATCGGAGGACAAAAACGCGTTCGAGATATTATCGAGCAAGAGGTGTTTCTGGGCGAGTTGCCGCTTATGACCGACAAAGGGACATTTATCATCAACGGCGCGGAGCGGGTTATTGTGAGCCAGTTGCATCGGTCGCCCGGAGTTTATTTTGAGGAAACAATACATCCTAACGGGAAGCGTCTATTTTCAACTCGAATTATTCCTTATAGGGGTTCTTGGATCGAGATGACGATGGATATCAACGATATCATGTATGTCCATATTGATAAACGCCGCAAGTTTCCGATCACTGTGTTATTACGAGCTTTGGGACTTTCCTCAAATGACGATATATTAAATACAATTTGTAGCGAAGAAGTCGGGATTTCGGAGAATCAAGGGGGAACTCCAGACGATTCTTTGTTAAATCGACTCATTGCCGAGGATATAATTCATAACGAAACCGGCGAGATTTTGGCGGAGTGCGGGGAGTTGGTGGGTCCTGAAATTTTACAGAAAGCGAGCATTGTTGGCATCTCCAAAATACGTTTAAGGATGGATTCCTCCTCGTCCTTTGTTACTGTGATGAATAACACTTTCAAAAAAGATACCACAGCATCCACAAAAGAAGCTTTGGTTCGGATTTATAATCTCTTACGTCCTGGGGATCCGCCAAATATTGAGACAGCAAAGGCGTTATTGGATAGACTATTTTTTAATCCGAGACGATACAGTTTGGCAAGGGTCGGTCGCTATAAAGTGAATAGGCGGTTGAATCTTAATATCGATCAATCTAAACTCACATTGACAAGAGAGGATTTGATCGAGGTCGTGCGTTATCTTCTACTATTAACGGACGGCGGCGGATATATTGACGATATAGACCATCTCGGCAATCGCCGAGTCCGCTCAGTCGGTGAATTATTGGCAAATCAATTTAGCGTCGGACTTTCTCGAATGGGGCGGATTATCCGGGAACGGATGAGCCTGCAGGAAGCAGATACGATTACGCCTTATGACGTTGTGAACTCCAGAACTATCTCTGCAGTTGTCAACGCATTTTTCGGTAGTAGCCAACTGTCCCAATTTATGGATCAGACAAATCCTTTGGCTGAGCTGACCCATAAACGTCGATTGAGCGCATTGGGACCCGGGGGGTTGACGCGCGAGAGAGCCGGTTTTGAGGTGCGAGACGTGCATCATACCCATTATGCCCGTATGTGTCCGATTGAGACGCCGGAAGGTCCCAATATCGGTCTCATCACATCATTGAGCAGTTATGCGAAGGTAAACGATCTTGGATTTCTCGTGGCTCCTTATCGAATCGTTGATAACGGACTTGTCACCAACAACATACGTTATCTCCCCGCGGATGAAGAGGACGGGTATAAAGTTGCTCAAGCAAACGCTCCGTTAGATGCGGAGAGTCATTTTGAGCAGCCAACAGTTATTGTCCGTTCAAAAAGCGATATTCTCTCTATTTCTCCGGATGAGGTGGATTATATGGACGTCTCGCCGAAACAATTGGTGAGCGTTGCTGCGGCTTTGATCCCTTTCCTTGAGCATGACGATGCGAACAGAGCTTTGATGGGCTCTAATATGCAGCGGCAGGCTGTGCCTTTATTGCGGACTGATTCGCCGGTTGTCGGCACAGGTATGGAAGGCAAGGCGGCTCGGGATTCCGGCGCGGTGATCATTGCCAAGCAGGATGGGATTGTCGAGTACGCTTCAGCGGATCGGATTGTCATTGATTGCAGTGAAGAGTTCCAAAAGGGTGGTGGCTCTTCGTTGAGGCAAACGGACGAATATCGATTGACAAAATTTAAGCGTTCCAATCAAGATACATGTATCAATCAGAAGCCGATCGTGGATGTCGGTGCGCGGGTCAAGACGGGCGATGTGATCGCTGATGGCGCAGCTACAGAGAATGGCGAGCTGGCGTTGGGTGTGAATACCCTCGTCGCTTTTATGCCGTGGGGCGGATATAACTATGAAGATGCGATTTTGATCTCGGAAAAAATTGTAAAAGACGATCGTTTTACCTCAATTCATATCATGGAGTTTGAGTTAGAGGTTCGAGACACCAAGCGGGGAATGGAGGAGATTACAAAGGAGTTGCCCAATGTCGGTGAGGAAGCTCTAAAGAATTTGGACTCCTACGGTATTGTATGCGTTGGTGCTAGCGTGCATCCGGGCGATATTCTCGTCGGAAAAGTGACGCCAAAGGGTGAGACAGAGCTTTCCCCAGAGGAGCGGCTTTTACGAGCAATTTTTGGAGAGAAAGCAGGCGATGTTCGGGACGCCTCACTGAAGGTGCCGCCAGGCATGGAAGGGATCGTTATTGGAACCAAGATTTTTTCCCGTCGTGACAACGATGAGCAAACCCAACGTCTGGTAAATAGCGAGATTGAACGCTTGAATCGTTTATATCACCACGAAGTCGTCAAACTTAAAGAGGCCCGCGTCAAACGGATGCTCCAGATTGTCGAAGATCAAATATCATCTGCCTGGCTGAATCGTGATCAGTCAGAGATATTGTTACCCTCTGGTATGCCGCTTACGGAAGATACTCTGAACAGCGTAGATTTGGATAACGTTTTGATCAAGCGGGGGTTGACGAACAACGATGCGATCAATGAGAAAATACTTGAGATCGAGAGCCAGTATCAGCAGGATCTATCTCAGTTAAAGGATCGTCAGGAGCGAACTATCGATCGTATTAAGCGCGGGGACGAGTTGCCCCCAGGCGTTGTGCAGTTGGTGAAGGTTTATATTGTTCGCAAACGGGTATTGTCTGTAGGCGATAAGATGGCTGGTCGACATGGAAACAAGGGCGTTGTAGCAAAGGTGTTGCCAGAAGAGGATATGCCTTATATGGAAGACGGGACTCCTGTAGATATTGTGCTTAATCCCCTTGGAGTGCCTTCTCGGATGAACGTTGGGCAGATTTTGGAGACCCATCTGGGCTGGGCTGCCAAAAAATTGGGGTATAAGATCGCTACGCCAGTTTTTGACGGCGCATCGTTGGAGGAAATCAGTGATCTTATGAGCAAAGCCGGATTGCCTTCCGATGGCAAAGCGATTTTGTATGACGGAAGGACAGGAGAAAAATTTGACAATTCTGTCACAGTCGGTATTATCTACATGATGAAGCTTTCTCACTTGGTAGATGATAAAATCCACGCCCGGGCAATCGGTCCCTATTCGTTGGTAACGCAACAGCCGCTCGGTGGAAAAGCACAATTTGGAGGGCAGCGTTTTGGTGAGATGGAGGTTTGGGCGTTAGAGGCTTATGGTGCCGCGTATGCCCTTCAGGAGTTATTGACGGTTAAGTCGGACGATGTGACAGGTCGTTCAAAAATCTATGAAGCGATAGTAAAGGGAGATAATCCTCCAGAGCCAGGTATTCCGGAGTCTTTCAATGTTTTGGTAAAAGAGCTACAAAGTTTAGGTTTGGACGTCCAGCTGGAGACAGAAGAGAATTGATATTATTCGCTATTTTTCCTGTATTCCGAGGATCATTCATCACCATTAGAAAGGGGGGATTCCATGGTCAATTTTAAGTTTGATCAAGCTCGCGTGGGTAACTTTAAAAGTATTCGGATTAAACTCGCTTCACCTGACCAAATTCGTTCTTGGTCGCATGGCGAAGTCATCAAGCCAGAAACGATCAATTACCGATCCTTTAAACCAGAGAAGGACGGCTTATTTTGCGAGCGTATCTTTGGTCCCATTAAGGATTGGGAGTGCAGTTGCGGCAAATATAAGCGAATTCGCTATCGTGGAGTGATCTGCGATCGATGCGGCGTCGAGGTAATTCAATCCAAAGTGCGACGCGAGCGATTGGGTCATATCGAGTTGGCAGTTCCCGTATCTCATATATGGTATTTCAAGGCACTACCCAGCGTGATTGGCTATTTATTAAATATGTCGGTTCGAGACTTGGAGCGGGCGCTCTATTATGAATCTTATATTGTGATTGAACCGGGAGAAACCGGTCTTAAGCAGGGAGATTTGGTATCAGAAAATCAATATTTGGGGCTGACAGAACAGGAAGATGAGACTTTTCTCGCAAAAATGGGAGCCGAAGGCGTCCGAGACCTTTTGGCGACAATCGATATTGAACGTCTGTCCCGTGATTTACGGGCGCAGGTCAAGGTCGAAACTTATATGCAGAAAAAGAAAAATCTTCTTAAGCGGCTGCATATTATAGAAGCGTTTCGTCAATCGGGCAATCGACCCGAGTGGATGATCATGGAAGTCGTTCCGGTATTGCCGCCAGACCTTCGACCCCTTGTTCCATTGGAAGGGGGACGATTCGCGACTTCTGATTTGAACGACCTCTATCGCCGAGTCATCAATCGCAACAACCGTTTAAAAAAATTGATCGAACTGCGCGCCCCAGAGGTGATCCTTCGTAACGAAAAACGAATTCTCCAGGAAGCAGTGGACGCGTTATTTGATAATGGCAGACGATCTCGCGCTGTTCGCGGTCAAGGAAATCGAGCCCTAAAATCTTTGAGCGATATGCTGAAAGGGAAACAGGGACGTTTTCGTCAAAATCTTTTGGGCAAGCGGGTGGACTACTCGGGTCGATCCGTGATTGTTGTGGGACCAGAGTTGGAACTGCATCAATGCGGACTTCCTCAAAATATGGCACTTGAGCTTTTCAAACCCTTTATAATCCGTCGTCTTGAGGACAGTGGGTTGGTGCAAACGGTGAAGGGAGCTAAAAGGCTTGTGGAAAAAGGTCGTCCCGAAGTCTGGGATATTTTGGAGGAAATAATTAAAGATCATCCCATCCTGCTTAATCGAGCTCCGACTCTTCACCGGTTGGGAATTCAAGCCTTTTATCCAGTGTTGATTGACGGCAAGGCTATTAAAATTCACCCGTTGGTCTGCACTGCCTTTAATGCGGATTTTGACGGGGATCAGATGGCTGTGCATCTTCCTCTTTCCTTTGAATCTCAGATAGAAGCGCGTGTGCTGATGTTGTCGGCAAACAACATTTTATCGCCGCAGAATGGGAAGCCCCTGACCACTCCCAACCAGGACATTGTCTTGGGATGTTATTATTTGACAAAAATCCTTGAGTCCGATGTAGCCACAGACCGTTTGAAAATTTTTCGTAATCCAGATGAGATTCAGATATCAGTCGAGACTGGGAATCTTAAATTGCATGAGCCCATCCGATTTATTTACAAAGGTAAAGTCCATCGCACCTCCCCAGGACGGGTTATCTTCAATCAGATTATTCCTGAAGAGCTGGGATTTTATAACCATCTTTTTAACAAAAAGCGTCTGGGCTCTTTGGTCACGGATTGTCACAGGGCGTTAGGTAACTATAACACAGCAATGTTTTTAGATAAGCTCAAAGAGTTGGGTTTCCGTTATGCGACGAGCGCGGGGATTACGGTTAGTATTTACGACATGATTGTCCCGGAGGAGAAGGACGCGTTGATCCAAAGCTCATCGGAAAAAATCAAGGAGATTCAGGATCAATACAATCGAGGCGTCATAACCGACGGCGAGCGTTATAACAAGGTCATCGATACCTGGACTCACACCACCAGCCAGGTTGCTGAGGTCATGTTTAAGACATTGGAAAATGACCATAGCGGATTCAATCCCATATTTATGATGGCTGATTCTGGTGCTCGCGGAAGCAAGGAGCAAATTCGGCAATTGGCAGGCATGCGAGGGCTCATGGCTAAGCCTCAGAAAAAGATTACCGGTCAAATCGGAGAGATTATTGAGACCCCAATCACAGCGAATTTTCGGGAAGGTCTCAACGTCGTTCAATACTTTATCTCCACACACGGTGCCCGAAAAGGATTAGCCGACACCGCGCTAAAAACAGCTGATGCGGGTTACTTGACCCGTCGTCTCGTGGACGTGGCGCAAGACGTGATTATTACAGAGGTGGATTGCGATACGATTTTAGGAATTGACATAACCGCGTTAAAGGACGGCGAGGATATAATCGAGCCTCTTAGCGACCGTATTTTGGGTCGTTTTGTCCAGGAAGATGTGATTGATCCCATTACAGACGAGATATTGATCGCCAGCGGGGAAGATGTGGATGAAAAATCGGCGCAAATTGCTGAGGACTGCGGAGTAGATGAAATCAAAATTCGTTCTGTTCTCACTTGTGAATCCAGACGCGGGGTCTGTATCAAGTGCTATGGTCGAAATTTGGCGACTGGACGAAAGGTCAGTATCGGGGAAGCAGTGGGCGTCATTGCCGCGCAAAGTATCGGAGAGCCGGGAACCCAGTTGACCTTGCGGACTTTTCATATTGGCGGTGCGGCAAGCCGTATTACAGCCCAGTCTAAAGTCACGGTGAAACATGACGGCCTCATTGAATACAAAAATTTAAAATGTGTGACCAGTCAGCAAGATGAAAAAATTGTTATTTCTCGAAATAGCGATATTGCTTTTTTAGATAACGATGGACGAATCCGGGCGCATTATAGAGTTCCTTATGGTGCTAAAATGATGATTGGCGACAACTGTCTCATTGAACAGGGCGAGAGTATATTTGAATGGGATCCTTATTCCTCGCCAATTTTGACCGACGCGGAAGGTACGGCAAAATTTGTCGATATTATTGAGGGCGTCACATTCCAAGAGGAGCTCGATGAGACCACCGGGCTCAGACAGCGAGTCGTCATCGATTCTCGCGATCGTTCCCTGCATCCGCATATTCAACAGCGAGTCGTCATCGATTCTCGCGATCGTTCCCTGCATCCGCATATTCATATTGTGAGTGAAGCTGGCAAACGCCTACGAAATTATGATATTCCAACTGGTGCGCATATCCTTGTCCACGAAGATGACCGCGTGCGGTCTGGCGATATTCTTGTGAAGATTCCACGCGAGATTAGCAAAACCCGTGATATTACTGGAGGATTGCCGCGTGTTGCCGAGTTGTTTGAAGCCCGTAAGCCTAAGGAATCCGCAGTAGTGACCGAGATTGACGGTGAAGTTGCATTCGGAGGGATTGTTCGAGGATTGCGTAAGATCGTCGTGACAAGTGAGTTAGGCGATGAGAAAATTTATATCATCCCTCATGGAAAGCATTTGAGCGTGCATGAAGGCGATCGGGTCAAGGCTGGAGATCGGCTATGCGAAGGTCCCATAAATCCCCATGACATTCTCCGTATATTGGGGGAAAAACAAGTTCAAAGCCACCTGGTTAATGAAATTCAAGAAGTCTATCGTTTGCAGGGTGTCCGCATCAACGACAAGCATATTGAGATCATTGTTCGCCAGATGCTGCAAAAAGTGAAAATCGAGGATCCTGGTGATAGCGAATTCTTGGAAGGCGATCGAATCGATAAGAACCTTTTCCGAGAAATTAATAACGAGTTGCAGTTCAAAGGTCAAGAGCCGGCAACAGCGCGTTCATTGCTATTGGGGATCACTAAAGCGTCGCTAAATACCGAGAGTTTTATCTCCGCCGCCTCTTTTCAAGAAACGACTCGTGTGCTGACAGACGCGGCTATTCAGGGCAAACGAGACAATTTGTTGGGATTAAAAGAAAATGTCATCATCGGGCATTTGGTCCCGGCAGGCACTGGCTTAGCGCACTATAAAAATCTCAAGATAGAGCGTCCTGTTGAAGATAAAAAGCCCATTTTTGAGAATGACGAGGATAACGAAATCTTAGATGAGGAGACTCATAATTTCAATCGAAGCTTCAATGAAATTAAGCGCCGCTTTGCACAGTCTAATCCTACCGATTGAAGAGAGAATTGACAATACGTTCTGGAAATAAAAAGACCTTAGGGGTTTAGCGTAGATTACTAAAAATATACGATTATTTGGAGATACCCCTCTCGCTGCGTTCAATAAAGGAAATCATATATTCAATCTCTGGAATTCTTTTCACATCGGTTTTCAGCCGCTCCAACGCTTGGCTTACATTTATGTTAGACCGATAAATAATTCTATACGCCTGCTTTAAAGTTGCTATGATCCCTTTGGAAAACCCTCTTCTCTGCAACCCAACCACATTCAATCCCGAAATGACCAGAGGGCTTCCCGCCGCGCGAGTATAGGGCAGCACGTCTTTTGCCACTCGCGCCGCGCCGCCCACCATACAATGAGCACCGATATAGACGAATTGGTGAATCGGCGTCATACCCCCAATAATAGCATATTCTTCGATTGTGACATGGCCGGCAAGATTGACAGCATTCGCCAAAATCGCCTGATCCTTAATCACACAATTATGGGCAATATGCACATAAGCCATAAGCAGAACGTCGCTACCGACCACAGTCGATTGCTTTTCTTCGGTTGCCAAATTAACCGTCACATACTCTCGAATGATAGTCCGGTCACCGATCTTGACAGAGGACTCTTCGTTGTGATATTTGAGGTCTTGAGGGATACAACCAATTGCCGCGCCGTGAAATATACGACAATCTTTTCCGATTGTCGTGTCCCCTTCGATCAAGACGTGGGACTCGACTCGAGTCCGATCCCCAATTCTTGACTTATCTCGAATTATCGAATAGGGACCTACTGAGACCCCTTTGCCCAATTTTACGTCTTGTCCGATTATAGCCGTCGGATGGATCATTATCAACTCCGAATCGAATCCGCAGATTTCGCACATGAACAAATAAGCAAACACAGCCGCTTGTTGTTTTATAATCAACGATCGACCAAAGCCGCGGAAAGCTCAGCCTCGACCACTATTTTTTCGTCCACATAACCGCGTCCGATCATTTTTGAAAATTTTGAACGTGCGCGAATAGTTTCCAATACAAGCCGTATCTGATCTCCAGGCACGACCGGTTTTCGGAATTTGACCCTATCGATACCCGTAAAATATACCAATTTTTTCTCAGGATTTTCCACCTGATTCAACAACAACAGCCCGCCCGCCTGCGCCATAGCCTCCAATTGGAGAACCCCAGGCATAATCGGTTTATCGGGGAAATGTCCGAGAAAAAAAGGCTCGTTTATCGTGACATTTTTGATCGCTACAATCCGCTTATTTGTCTCTATCTCCAGAACACGATCAATTAATAGGAAGGGATAGCGATGCGGTAAAATGGATTGAATGCGTTCGGTGTTCATAATTTTTTCTGACGCTTGTTTTTTTTGATCTCTTTTTTTCGCCAGTTTGCGCAGGAGACGAGCCAATTCTACATGCGTGCCATGTCCCGATTTGCTGGCATATACATGACCGACGATCGGCTGTCCAACCAGAAAAAGATCGCCGACAAGATCCAGTATTTTATGCCGAACGAACTCATTCTCGAACCTTAGCGGCTCCTCATTCAGGATAGCGTCGTCACCAATGACGATAGCAGTTTCCAGGCTACCGCCTTTGATCAGACCTTGCTCCTTTAACAACTCTACCTCGTCGATAAAAGCAAACGTCCTTGCGGCTGATATTTGGTCGGAAAAACTTTCCGGCGTGATCTCCAAAGACAAAAAACTTGTCCCGACCAACGGATGCGGATAGTCAATAGTATAACTGACCTTAAAGCCGTTGTATGGAATGATGAAAAGCTCTTTGTCATTATCGGAAAAAGAGATCGGACTATCGACGACAAAATATTTTTTGTCGGGTTCCTGCTTGACAATTTTTGTGCTTTTCAGAGCTTCCAAGAAAGGACGGGAACTTCCGTCCGCGGCAGGCGGTTCATTTCCGTCAAGCTCAGCGTACAGGTTGTCGATCCCGAGACCGGCAATCGCAGCCAGGACATGCTCGACCGTATGAATCTTGAAGCCGTTCTGACCGATAGATGTGCCTCTTGAGATATCCACTACATGATCGATATCCGCCAAGATCGCGGGGGAATTCGGCAGGTCTACGCGGACAAATCGAACTCCAGTATCAGGCGGTGCCGGCTTAAAGGTTATCGTTGTTTTATTCCCAGTGTGAAGCCCAATCCCTGAATATGAGACGGTTCCACCAATTGTACATTGTTTTTTTCGGATCATATCATATACGTAAAGTTGCGATGTTGTTGAATAGATCTTCCCGTATAGCGAAATTTTTTTGAATCGAATCAACGACATCTGTTATTGGCGATGAATCCATTTTTTCTCAAGCTCTTTTATATAATGTTCCAGCTTTTGGACACGCTTGAACAATTTTGGCAACCTGAGAACACTGGCTTCCCGTTTTTTGGCTTGATCATGGGGTCTTGCAGGATAGCCAGATACTGTGGCACCAGCGGGAACAGATTTCGTAACGCCGGATTGAGCTCCGATCTGCGCGCCGTCGCCGATAGTCAAATGACCGGATAATCCAGCTTGTCCGCCTATTACAACCCCGGCTCCTAATTCCGTGCTGCCTGAAATTCC
Source organism: Candidatus Cloacimonetes bacterium 4572_55 (assembly GCA_002084765.1). Classification (GTDB taxonomy): domain Bacteria; phylum 4572-55; class 4572-55; order 4572-55; family 4572-55; genus 4572-55. Next base: position 15,144 of record NBMB01000012.1, read on the forward strand.
CACTTGCGAGACAACAATTGATATCTCGCCGATCTGCACGTTATGAGCAATCTGCACCAGATTATCAATCTTTGTCCCTTTTTTGATCAAGGTGCGTCCCAACGCCGCCCGATCAATGCAGACATTTGATCCAATCTCGACATCGTCTTCAATCACAACCGTGCCGATCTGCGGGACTTTATGGTGACAACCATCCTTAAAAGCATATCCAAATCCGTCGCTTCCGATCACAGCACCAGCATGAACAACGACCCGATTATGCAACGTAACCTCGTGATAGATAGTCACATTCGGATGAACCACGCAATCTGAACCGATACGGCTATTTCGACCGATAAACGCGCCTGAGCAAATCACAGTCCGGTCGCCGATAATCGCATTATCTTGGATGACCGCGTTTGCCTCGATCGAGACGTTGTCGCCGACCGTGGCGTTATTGCCGATTACCGCTTTTGGATGGATACCTTTATTAATATTTGAAAAGAATCGAACCACTTGCAGGAAGGCATAATACGGATTATCTACCTGAACAAGCGACATTCGGCCGTGACATACATCGGGTCCCACAATGACAGCAGATGCGGATGTGCTGTCTAAGTAATGCCGATATTTGGAATTCGCCAAAAAAGATATATCATATTTCTTCGCCTCTTTAATACCCGATACCCCGCGTATCTCGGTATTCGGGTCGCCGACGATTGATCCTCCCACCTTTTCGGAAAGATCCACCAATCGTAGGGTTTGCATAATAAACCTCTCTCCTTTAGATAGTGATAGGTAATACGCGGGTCCTCTCCTCTTTTCTGAATTATTTATCGAGTAAAACAAAAATTCTTCGCCGATAAAAATTTGTGCGGAATTTCCATCGGGTATTTATTTAAAAATTATGAAAAGGACCCGGTTCAAAAAACGATCGCATCTAAAGCTCTTAAGTTCTTACTTTAAATGAAATTAAAAGATCAGAGCCAAAATTATTCTTTATCTTTTTTGTCATCTTTTTTGTCAGGAGAAGGCTCTTCCCTTTCTGAATCAGGAGCACCTGAGTCAGGCGCGTTTGGCTGATCGTCTGTCGATCCTCCAGATTCTTCATAATCTTTATTTAACTCCTCGATAATTCGATCGGTTAAGTCCAATGAATCGTCAGCGTAGAGGACATTACCAGCGATGCTATCGAAAATCATGGTATAGTTTCCATCTTTAGCAATTTCAATGAGAATCGTGTTGATCTTGTCGAAAACAGGTTGAGCCAATTCGATTTGCATCTGGGCACCTTTTCCCTGTTCCCCAAAAATTTCATCGACAAACCGACGATAATCTTCCTCCAGCCGTTTCAACTTCCGCTCCATCTCCTGCTTCCGATCTTCTGTCCACATCATGCTCTGCTTTTCGATTTGGTTGGCGAGTTCAACGGCATCTTTCTCTCTATCTTGAGCCTCTAACTTCCATTCTCCCATCTTTTGTTCATAAACCTGAGCCGCGTCCTGATATTCTCGACAAGATTGCAATACCTGTTGAGAATCGATGTAACCCAACTTCACATCGCCCGAATAAGCGGGCGCGCTCATGCAAATTGCAACGGAAATAAGCAGCGCGATCATCAAAATTTTCTGTCGATTAGACATATAATTTCCTCCAGAATAATAAGTCAAAATAACACACAAAACAACAAAAATCCTATTTTTAGAATATAGTTCCGAATTGAAAATGCGCTTCCCAACCCGGATTTACTTTATCAAAACCGTAACCGTAATCAAAACCTATGGGTCCCATCGGGGTTTCAATCCGAATACCGAAACCAGCTCCTCGTTTCAAATCAGTGGGACGAGCTTCGATAATGGTATCCCAACTGCTTCCCGCGTCAAAAAACATCAGACCGTAAACTTGTTCCACCATTCGAAATTGATTTTCCACATTAAATATTATTTTTGATCGCGAGCCGTCGCTTGAGGGGACCACATCCCGATCCTTATAGCCTCGAATCACACCGTCAAAGCTGGTTCCGCCTGGATAATAGTGCTCATCCAACGGAATCGTAGCATTCTCGCTATACCCGGCGACAACGCCGAATTCGGATTTCACCATGAGAACAAAAGGATGAATCATCGTAAAATACCAGCCGGTCTCCACCTCATATTTCTGATAATCGACTTCGCCGCCCAAGTAGGCTCCGGAAAATTCAGCGTGTAGGGTCGTCCGAGATCCTTGCGTGGCATGAAACCTATTGTCCCGGCTGTCCCGAACAATAGTAAACGCCATGCTACTCTGCAGTCGCTTTCCCTCTTGGTTGCGAAAATTCTGGCTGTAGCGATATTCTTGACCGTCGTCAAATTGAAGGTCTCGTTTTTCAAGTCGATATTTCCAATAGATGCGGGCAAAATCGAAGTGGGGAATCGGACGGCCTAACCGCAACGCGCCGCCGGTTCGATATAGCTCATAATATTCCCCTCTATAGCTACGAGAGGTATGAAACAAGTCAATCCCGACCGTTGTCGGCGTATCTCTAAACCAGGGCTCGGTAAATCCCAACTCGATATTTTGGCGGGTCTTACCAAATTCCCAACGAAGATTTGCAGTCTGAGCTTTTCCGAACATGTTGGGCTGGCTCAGTTGTAAAAAACCGGTCAGTCGATCCATGGAGCTGTAACCAGCACCCATACTGACTTGACCCGTGCTTTTTTCCTTTGCCACAAAAGTCAAATCAATGTCGCCGTCGTCATTTGCGCGGGCGGTTTCCAATAGCACATCGTCAAAAAACCCGAGATTAAGAACATTTCGCTGACTTCTGACCAATGCGGAACGTTTGAACATATCTCCAGGCTTAATAGCAAGCTCCCGGCGAAGCACCTTTTCCCTTGTTTGATAATTTCCGGCAATATCGATTTTGTGGATATGAGCGGGGTCATTCTCTATGATTTGGTAGGTGATCCGCACTGCGGTATCTTCTGTGTAGCGGTCGGGTATGATATTGGCGTAGATATAACCCTCTTCTGAATACATGGTATAGAGGTTTTCCATTGTTTTGTCCATCTTTTCCTGATTATAGATGTCGCCCTCGTCATACTTCAAAGATCGATCCAACTGCTTGCGTGTAAAGAGAGTATGCCCTTCCCAGCTCACAGATTCAACATGATATTGCTGACCCTCTTCCACTTGAATATTGATAAATATGTGGGTTTTTTCTGTATTATAACTAATTTTGTAGTCGACAATTTTGGCGTCGATATAGCCCTTTTTTCGATAATAAACGACGATTTTCTTTAAATCCTCGTCAAAAGTCTCCTGCTTAAATTCGCCTGATCGGTACCAACGATCCTCTTTGCTATCCATATCGCTCTTTTTGCGCAACTCTTTATCCGAAAGATCGGCGTTGCCATCAAAAGTTATTGACTTGATCGTCACTTTTTTCCCTTCATCCACATTAAACGCGATATTCACCCGATTCCCGGACAGTGTGTCGATCTCCGTCTCAATTTCGACCAGAAAATAGCCCTTTTCATAATAAATCGACTTCATCTCGTTGACGCTTCTGGTCGCCTTGGAATAAGAAAACGTCTGTCCTAACCGGAATTCGAGCTTCTTCCGGAGGTCTTTCGCCTTTACCTTTTCCAGACCGGAAAAAGTAATCCGCTCGACAACCGGTGCTTCCATGACCTTAAGAAAAAGTTTGATCTTACCGTCCGCCTGCCGCTCCATCTCCACCACAATATCGGTAAAAAGACCAATGCCATAAAGATTTTTGATGCCCTTCCGTATCTTTTCTCGGTCAAAGTCGTCTCCCGCCTCGGTGCCAAAAGCGGACAACATCACCTGGCGGCTGATCCTTGAATTTCCGACAGTCTCAACTTGGATAACCTCTTCAGCTTCCGATTTACCAGCAAAATAAATGAGAAAAAACAATGGGATAATAAAAAGTTTCATCAAATAAAAAAATTGTCGTGCGTTCATATTTTAAATCAATTCGGGTTGCAGGTCGGTTTCATTCAAAAAATTAGCCCTGACCCAAGTCCAGGGCTGATCAACTTACGGTTCCAAAATTAACGCAAAATTCGGGTGACTCATACCCCATTCCAACTAAATTCGAGTATATACAATTTTATTCCAAATTTAGTTCATTTTTTTATAAAATTCAGATTTTTATCACATTTAGTCAAAAAATTCCACCTTTACGCCCCTTCAATCCGCTCTCTCTATCCAAACTTCCTTCAAATTCAGCTTGTCTGTCAGAAATTATGGGCACTCAACAGAATTCTTCCTGCCTCTTTAGAGACAGTCTGTTGGTCGCAAGAGACCGCTGTGAAATAGATGACTAAAATAATTAGGGAGGCTCTCATAATCAAAGGGGCGGTTATCTCTTATTTTAATTTTTCCATGATAAATCGATGAATTTTTCGTCTATCGGATTCATCCAAATTGGAGAAAAGAATGCCAATCCGGTACTCCTCCACATCTGGAGATTCCTGCTCGGGTTCAGTGCGCACCACAATGCCCTGACAGGTAATGAATTCGGTTTCAGTTTGGTGAAGTTGATTATGAAAAGGAAGCAACAGCGTGAGTTGGACTCGAATAAGGGGGGGAATATATCGACTGACCGGACAGTAGGCCCCCCCCGAACTTATATTAAGAGTCTGGGTATTGATATGGGTCGGGGACGATAGATCGCCTTCAGCAATCCTAACGACCACATCGGCATAAATACGTTTATATTTTCTTTTTTCTCTCATAAGCCTCTCATTTTTTGAGAGATAAGTCGGACGTATCTCAACAAAATATTTTAAAATTTATCACCACAGCCGCATGTCGAGAACAACTTTTCGGTCAGATGAGTCGTGTTGGCGACCTGTTACAGATCGAGTAAGTAATCGAAAAAAAACTTTAAAACGGCGAAAGAATATAACGATAATGCTGATTATTGTCAAGGTTTTTCCCTGAATTCAGGGCAACTTCAAGGCATTTGGTCTTGCAAAACCGGATAGTTTTTCTTGATTGCAGCTTTGAGATTCTATTTGGCATTGCAAGGAAAGGCGAGCAATGGAAGAGCAAAATCCTTATGAGAAATTTTATCTGGTCACTCGGCGGATTCCTTTCGGAAAGGTTGCGACGTATGGACAGATCGCCGCATTGGCTGGATTTCCTGGTCATGCTCGTCAAGTGGGATACGCTCTGTTTCGTTTAGCCAATTCGGGTACGCCATGGCATCGGGTGATTAACGCAAAAGGAGAAGTATCCTACTCCACTATCCGAATGGGAAGCGATGGATTGCAGCGGAAGCTGTTGGAAAAAGAGGGCGTTATCTTTAAGAAATCTGGAAAGGTGGATTTGAAAACGTTTCAATGGCAACCCAAAATGCTTGACAAAGCCGGATAACTCAACCAGCTTATAGCGAGTTATCATTGTTGGTTACTGAAATTGATCACTAAAAATGAAAAATATATAGAAATATATGAATAATATAAAGGAGGGTGTTATGTTTTTGACCAAGGGGTCTCGTCAATTCTATACGCCGGAATGGTATATTGAAAAACAGAAGCAGAGCTTTGGGTCGGCGAGAGGGAAGATGCTGATTACATGCTGTTCTTCCGGCGTGGATTTGACGCGGATGGTGAAAGAGAGTTATGACAGTATGCTGGCAGAAGCCGGAAGTGAAACGCGCGTGCCTTATATGGAAAAAGTGGATTCACAATTTCTTGACTCGGAGACGTTAGTCCGGTTGAAGAAGCCGGTGAACGGTCATGATGTTTTTTTATTTCAAAATTTGCTTGATCCCCAACACAATGCTCCTGTGGATCAAAATTATATGTCCCTATTTATCTCGATACGGGCTTTTAAGGAATATGGTGCCAACTATGTGACCGTGGTTTTGCCCTATCTGGCTTATGCTCGGCAGGATAAGTCGACAAAATTCATGCGGGAACCGACGACAGCGAGGTTGATGGCGGAGCTGACTATCGAGGCGGGCGCGGATTGTCTTGTGACATGGGACCCTCATACCTGGCAACTTCGAGGTTTTTACGGCTCTCTGTTGGTCTATATGTTGGAGTCGCTTACTCTATTTATCAAAGTATTCGAGCGTTTTAGAGGACGGCGCGATGTGATAGCGATCTCGCCGGACGCCGGGGCTTCAAAATTTGTGACCCATTTCGGACGGGCACTGAATCTGGATTGCGCTATCGGATCAAAATATCGTCCCAGACACGAGGTAGCGGAAATGACAGATATTATCGGAAATTTCCACGGAAAAAAAATCGCTATTGTGTTAGACGATATGATCAGCAGCGGCGGCACCATGTTGGCTCTGATCGAGAAGTTGGCAAGTGAACATGAGTTGGAGGAAATTTATATAGGATCTTCTCACAATCTCTGCTTAAATTCAGCATACGACCGGTTGTGTAAACTACACGAGTCGTATAATTTGAAAGAGGTGATTACCACAGATTCGATCCCTCAAACGAAAAAATTTCTGGACTTGCCTTTTATTCGAGTCTGCTCATTGGCGGAGACGTTGGCGAGAACCATCAATCGCGTGCATTATAACCGGTCGGTGAGCGAGGTGTTTTACCGACCAGGTGGGAAGGACTAAATTTCTTTCCGCGATATGGCGATGTGTGCCGCTCCCCATCCATCATCCGCCATTGCATATTTTTCGGCTTTTATCTCGAAAATTGATCTTTGGTCCAGCGGTATATCTGTGTCTCAGTTGATTTTTTTTGAGAGACGTCCTCTTGGGAATCCGTGATACCCTCCTCAAATTCATAGACTGCGAGTGCCGCTCCCTTCTTTTCCCATCTCCAACATCGGTATGCGTTTTCCATACAGGGATAAGATTCGATCTCGTGCGTCATATCCAGTTTATTATCATGGATACGATAAAATCGGGTGGCGTAAGCCTCCGCCGCGCCGCATAATCCCCGCCCCGTGCGAGAAAAATAGATACGGGTTACGGTAAATCCGGGCGAACCGTCGGCATAATGAAACGTCTCAAGACCGTAGGTCGTGGAGAACTGATGCCCGAAGTCTTGCACAGCGGCTTCGTCGAACCAACTGCCATAAGTCCGGTCCGCGCCGATAAGCAAGGCGTCTTTTAGGACGCTGTAGGCGACATTATCCTCATAACCGGCTGTCACGACCACATAGTCGTCCAGTTGATAGGCCGCAGTGATTTGGGGATAGAACTTCTTAAAATCGAACTTGAGGTTGCCCTGATCGTCCCATTCGGGTCGCAGCTCATGCAGGGTAAAACGCCACTCCGAGCCGTCCCATTCCCAATAGCCGTTGGGATAGCAGCTGGGAAGAGGAGTTAAAGGGGACAACGCGGCTAATGCAGTTGGCTCAGAATTCTGTCGAAGAAGAGAGTGAATTTTATTGACTTGAATAGGTTGGCTGAGTTGAATCCAACTAAAAGTAGTCGGATCCGAGAACTTCCGCTCCGGCGAGGAGGAAAATAGCATATCTTGCGCGGGTTTCTCGGGGTTGTCCGCGTCAATGACGTCGATCAGCGCGCCCAAGTCTGTGATTATGGGATCGGGTAGCTGAAAAAATCCTTCTGCAGACAAGGCGCACTCCAACCGATAGCCGGTCGATGTGGGAACCATGACGAATTGGATCGCGTCCAGAAGATCATCGCGATTTTCTGGAAGACAATAGGAGCTGATTCCGTCAAAACCAAACGCGATCTGGATCAGTCGGGTACGATCCACAACCAAAGTGGAAAGCTGTCCTTTATCATCTTCATTAGTGAACGATTCTCGATCTTGATTCGGAATCGTGTCGAACCATATCTCGATATGATCGCTTTTCAATAACTGATCCGCGGACTTGGCTTTAACAAGAACATCGTCTGTTACCACAACCGACAAATAGAGACGCTGCCGGTCAGAAGCCAGACTGTAGCTGAATTGTAAATCCTCAGCGCCTTCCCAGTTTCGCAATTTGAACACCGCATGGTTGCTTGTGGAGACAACGGTCTTTGGAAGGTCGTCCCAATCTGATAAGTCGCCATCTACGACGATCCCGCTCTCGGCAACCGCGGATATGATCGTGGGCTGGGCCCCGGCGAGGGCACTACTTGTACAAAAAATAATCAAAAAAAATAAAACTCTCATATCTCCCTCCAAAATTTTAATAGCGTGTTTTATGGGTCTATCTAAAAAGTTATCCACAATTACGCGGAAGATCCCGTATAAAAAATTATCTATTTTTTGGATAAGAAAATGAATTTAATAGGTAAAATATTTTTTAAACAACTTATTGATAAACCTATAGTTACCTAAAAACTTAACCTTTGTGTTATCTCTTAAATTTTCTGAAATCTTTATGGGTATCCCATATCGTTTTGTGGATAACTTTTAGAGTTATCCACAAAACCACCAACGGTTTGTGCGTAATCTACAGATCAATCGTTATAACTGATCGTATGATCTGTTTCGTCGATTTGGTCGTTCAACAGATCAAGGATTTCAAATGCCAAGATATTGACCAGGCTAATGGTATCGAAATCTGACGATTCTTTCAACAAGATGGTGTGCATTCCCTTCAGTTTTTTCTCAATAGAAAGGTCTTTATCATCTCCATATTTGATGTCTTCTATCACGGCGTCGATCACTTCCCCGATCCACATCAACAAAATCCGGCGCTTGTGCTTGTTATTCTGCACCTTCTTGACATCCAGATATTTGTCATTTTTTTGATTGGTGGTCATAAATCGGTCGCCTTGCGCTATTAAATTGTCGGCATACGCTTGTAAAACTTCGACCACACCCTCATGAATTTTCATTGCATACTCCTTTTTTCAGGTGGTGACGGAAAGAGGACAATCACCGCGATAAATCACCCGATTCGTTCTTACATTCGTTCATACAATAGCATAAAACAGCGGCGTAAATATATAAATTTTTTTTTGCAAATTTCCCAATATTTGAAATAGAATCTGATCCGTAATTTAATCTAATATAATGACATATTTTCTACGCACCATTTTCTGAACTCCATCATATTCAACCGTCAATATCTCTTGCCCATCTCCCTCTTTAATAACGGACAAAACCTCTCCCTCTGGGATGACAATCCCGTCAACGAAGCGATGCGCTTGAATCGTTTTAATAACCACTAAAATTTCTCCTCTATTCATATCTAAAAATATCCACATCTAAAAAAAAATTTCCAACATAACTGTTACAATTGACCCGTTCCATAGAATTTACCCAAATTGAACAATTGCTGATTTCTGCTCTGATTATGTCATTAACCGTCTTGTTTGTCAAGCCTAAATTTCTTTACTCAGAGAGGGTATCAAGTGATCGCCGGAAGGTCGCATATCAAAGCCGAGCAGGATAGACGGTAAGTCGCCCCCGCCGGTCTCCTTGCACATTTTTTGTGACAGCCCTTGAGCCAGCAATCGATAGACGGGTCTTAGCGGTAACGCGATCACAACCGGGTTACGTCGCGTTCCACAACCAACTGGGTCGCCTTCATAGACATGCGCGTCTCGACACGTCAGAGGGCGGTATTCGTAAATCATACAGCGTCTGTTATCCAGCAAAAAAATACATGGGAGTTGCAGCCGATTTTGTTTCTCAATATGAGATTGATAACGCCGCTGATGCTCGTCGATTTGCATATGGACTGGAAAGATTTGAAATTTTTCACGGAGAAGTCGGACGCGCTCACGCGACTTTTTCAAGATGTTCGGAAGGAGCGAGAACCGATTTAATCGGCAAAAAATATGATAAGCCTCTGCGTAGGAGACAATAAGTGCTTGACAGCAACAATGACCGCATCCCGCGCCGCATAAAGGCGGATTTCCATACAATTTGGTCGCAGCATCGGTAGTTTGTCGAATCAATTCGTCAGCAAATAGATACAAGCTGTCCATCTTTTGGGCAAAGTTGGAGTCGTTCACTTGATCAAGTTCGCCGGTCAAAAAATGAATCATGGATTCAAGCGAATGGAGACCGGATTGGAGCCGACGCGGCTCAGCGTTTGGAGCAATCATAGCGCAGTAACCGAGATAATGAGTTAAGGAGTGCCGCCATACAGCGCAAAAATATGAAAACTAAATGAAATATAATCAGATTCTCATAAAATTGCTTGCGATTCTTAAAAAATTCGATAATTTCTAACCAAAATAATTCGTCACAAGAGGCAGTAAAGCATGGAAGGTGATCCGCAGATTACGCAAATTACCATAGAGTTTTGACGCAAAATTCGTCATTCGTCATTCATAGAAACATATTCGGCATTAACAAGTGCCATAAGGCTTAATCGGGAAACCGGTGCGATTCCGGTACAGTCCCCGCTACTGTAATTGGTGACAAACCCAACCACGCCACTGTCCTGTAGATGGGAAGGCATGGGTGACGGATGATCCATGAGTCAGGAGACCTGCTTGATAATGCGCTGGACCGATCCTTCGGGGGGTGAGGAGAAGTGTCGTCGGCACAGTTGGATGAATCCACCGATAGTCGGCGCACAAAATAGAATAAGCCCGATCTCCAAGCCGCCTTTAGATTTGAATATCATGCTTATTCTATTTTATTAGCTATGAAAAACGTTACTATTATTTTCCTCTGGATAGCATTTTTCCTCCCACCCTGGACAGTTCAAGCCGACGCGGTAAGCGGTCGATTGGTGGACGCGCAGACAGGACGACCAGTTATCAGCGCGGAGATCCGATTCCATCTCGACCAATCGCTCTCCGAATATCGCGTCAGCGACGATCAAGGTCGCTTCTTTTTTGCCATAGAAAAATCCATCGCCTGTTCCCTGACGATCTGTCATATCGGATACAAAACCGTGACTCTGCCAGTTGATTATTCGACGACCATGAGAGTCTGTTTACAACCGAATCTGCTTGAATCTCCGACTCTGCTGGTAACTGGATCCAGATTGCCCATGTTTGCCAACGATATCGCGGGTTCAATCAGCCTGATCACTTCCGAGGACTTGGCGCACGCAACGGGCTCCTCTCTGTCCGACGTGATGCGCGGGGTCGGGGGGATGACGCAACGAGCGTACGGAGGACCAGGAGGATTGCGCGCCTTATCGATTCGAGGAGGCGCGACGCATCACACCGTAGTTTTGCTGGACGGCGTCCGCATCAATAGCGATCAAAATGGGATTCTGGACGGAAATATTTTGCCATTATCGATTATCCGACAGATTGAGGTCTATAAAAGTGGCAATTCCGCGGTACATGGCGCGGACGCGGTCTCCGGCGTGATCAATATCTCGACGGAACAGCACCAAATTCCTGGATTTCGGATAGCTGCCAGCGTCGGTTCATTCGGCTATCGGGATATAAGCGGATCTGCCTCGCAATCTCACGATTCCTTCGGAGATCTGAGCATGATTTTTTCCGATGAACGGTCGGACGGGGATTTCCCCTATCGTTACAGGGGGAAAGAACAGAAGCGGACACATGCCGATTATCACCGTCAAAATTTATTGGTCAAATACAGCGTTAATCCATTTCAAAATCTATCTTTAAAATGGCAGACTCTTTATCATCAATCAGATGTCGGCGCGCCGAGACAGATCAGTCAAGGCGAAAGTTCTGCAAGCCAAGGCGCGCGCCAACATGATGAAAATTTGTTCGGGCAGTGCGTTGTGACATATCTGTTTCACAAAAAGCACTCGTTAGAACTGACTCTGTTCGGTCAATCGGATGATCAGAAATACAATGACCCAAATATTGTTATCAACGGCGAAGTTCTCGATAGCCGTCACGAACCGAGTAGCGCGGGCGGGCGCGTCGATTTTCAGGCAAAAAATAGAGGAATTCATTCGTTCGATATGGGCTATGAATTTCGGATCGGGAAAATTCGCAGCACAGATGTCCGCGGAACTATTCGTGGCCGACATAGCTTTTTTTTCCTGGATGTGATTCGCCCTCAAATTGGAGGGGAATCTGCGCGCGTCTCGTTGCAACCAGCTTTTCGTATCGATCATTTTTCCGATTTTGGTGCTCAGTATAGCCCAAAGATCGGCATACTGGTATCGATAGGCTCAATAATGGATCGGGCACTCTCAATATCCAGTTATGCAAATGTCGGACGTAACTTCCGAGCACCCACATTCAACGATATGTACTGGCGAGAAGGCGGCAATCCCGAGCTTGATCCGGAACAGGCTCTGCACGCAGAAGCCGGAGCTCTTGTGAGCCAGAGTCATGGTGCGATCAGGTGGGAAATCAAAGCCAGCACTTTTTTGAATCACATCAAAAACCAAATTATCTGGCAGCCGAACAGCGACGGTATCTGGCGACCGCAAAATTTGAGCGAGGTTCATATCCATGGTTGGGAGAGCGACGTAACGCTGATTTTATTTCATAATCGCCTTAAATTAAACGGTAACTGTAGCCGAGTCCTTTCTCGACATCACGCGCCGGGGCAACACACACACAACCAACAATCGCCTTATATACCGGAAACCTCGTGCAACTTCTCTCTTCAAGCAAAACAGAAAGGGTGGCGAGGATCAGTCTCGATTCATTATGAGGGACAGCGGTATATCACTCTGAACAATTCATCCTATCTCCCTGATTATTACCGTGTTGACGGGCAGATCGGCTATCGATTTTTATGGAAAAATTACAAGCAGACCGTGGAAATCGAAGCACTGAATGTAACCGACGCCCGTTATGAGACGATCAAATATTTCCCAGCAGTTAGCCGAGAATATAGGCTGCGATTTGTTATTTCATTCTAACCTATTTTGTTTTATTCTTTTTCACGAATGTTTCTTTTCACAAAGGAGGAAAACGCATGCGTTTTCAAAATCGATCGATTTATTCACTCGCTGTGCTTATTGCTTTGACAGTGCTTTTCTGTTCCATGTCTTGCTCGGATGATGAGGCTACTCAGGAGGAATTTCCGTTTCATGAAGACGGAATATTTATTGTAAACGAGGGGAATTTTAATTCAGGAAACAGCAGTCTTTCCTTTTATAGCTTTGATAAAAATCGGATTTACAATGGATTATTTGAAAAATGGACTGGACAGGAGCTGGGTGATGTGGCGCAAAGTATGGTCATTGAATACAATATGGGCTATATTGTGGTCAATAACTCCGATAAGATCGAAATGATTCGGATAACCGACGGGGAATCGCAAGGGACTATCGAACTTGAGCAAGGCTTCAGCCCCCGGGACATCGTCTTTACGACCTATGGGGAAAAAGCCTATATTAGCAGCCTGTATCAAAACAAGGTGGCAGTTATCGACATGGATTCGCTGACCGTCTCGGGGACTATCCCGGTTGGCAATAATCCAGAAGAGATGGAGTTGATCGACGGGAAGTTGTATGTGGCAAATTCCGGCTTTGGTAGCGGAAATTCCATCTCCGTGATCGATACGGAAAGTGATACAGTGATTGGAGAGATCGCGGTCGGGGACAATCCGGTGAATCTGGAATATACCGCTACCCTTACCTCTGGCACCCATTTGGTGATCTTATGCCACGGTAGTTACAATGACTTCGACGATCCGAACGACGATACTCCGGGACAGTTGGCGATTTATGACATCTCGTCCGAGTCGATTATCCACACGCGGACCATCGACGGGCATCCAACGGATTTGGCGGTCAATTATCCTGGCGTGGGCTATTATATCCTGAACAACAAGGTGGTCTCGTTCAGCGTCTCGGATTGTTCTGTGATTAACGACAGCCTGATCGTTGTGGATTCTGGCGCGCTCTACAGTCTGGAAGCCCAGGGCGGTCGCATTTTTGTGGGAAATGCAATGGATTTTGTCTCGAACGGAAAAGTAACTGTCTATGACGAGGAGGGCGTCCAGCTTTTTTCTGCCAATGTGGGCGTCAATCCCGGGGCGTTTGCTTTTGTCGGATGGTTTACGATTGACTAAAAGCCTGCTCCGATCAATACAGAGCCGCGAGATTTCCCTTGCGGCTCTGAGATCTGCTGCAAGGGAACAACTCTTATACATCGGGTTTATCCCATTTACTCTTGAGTCCACTCTAAAAAGGGTCTTTTTGCGAAAATTGCTGAAACCGTTTGTTGATATTGTTGAACTTACGACACGTAAATTTAGCAAAATCACCCAAATTTTTAGTTTTTAGAGGGGACTCACTCTTGCTACAAAGTTTGTGAAATTCGCGAAATCTGCGGATACTTCGGATCACTAATCTACGAAATTACGAAATAAGGAACGGATGCTTAACTATGGATTACAAAGAGGATTTATACAAAGTTTTGGGGCTGGGTGAGGACGCAAGCCGGAAGGATATCCGAAAAGCGTTCCGTAATCTGAGCAAAAAATATCATCCGGACAAAAACATAGGGGATAAAGCGGCTGAGAAGGAATTTAAAAAAATTAGCCAAGCCTATGATATTCTAAAAGATGAGAAAAAGAAAAATCAATACGATCATATGAGAAAATATGGCTTTCAAGGCGGGACAGATCAGAATTTTCAAGACCTTTTTGGCGATAGTTTTCACCGCCAATATGGTTCCGGCGGGGAAGAGTTCACGTTTCATACCGGTGGATCAGGAGGCGGTTTAGAGGATGTTTTTGGCCAAATTTTTCAATCTTCCAAAAAAAGAAAGCAGCGGATTAAGGGAGAAGATATGCGGAGCGAGATCACGATTCCTTTTATGACCGCCGCGATCGGAGGATCGGTTGATGTGACGCTGCAGCAACCGGACAATTATACCACTCGAACCCTCAATATCAAAATCCCGTCCGGTGTAGACGATGACGAAAAAATCCGCTTGCGCGGACAGGGAAACCCTGGCATTCGCGGTGGAGCCAACGGCGATTTGATCGTGTCTCTGCATGTCGAGCCGCATTCTTTTTATCGGCGAAAAGAGTTGGATATTCTTGTCGAGATGAAGATCAACTTTGGTCAAGCTGTTTTTGGATCAACTGTCACCGTTGAAAGTATCCATAACAAGCGGGTAAATCTGAAAATTAAACAGGGAACACAGGGAGGGACGGTATTGCGAGTTCCGGGAATGGGAATTCAAAAGGGCTCTCGACGGGGAGATATGTTGATCACTCTACAAGTCAAAATTCCCAAATTTTTGGATGCCAAACAACAACAGTTGGTACAAGAACTCTGCGAAGTATTTGAATGGTAGAGTCGCAGTAGTTTCAAACCCTTAGGGTTCATACCCTAAGGGGTTTTTTTCTTCAGAATATCGAGCCTACTTCACGGTTTTAGCTTTGTCCTCTTTCTCAAGATCCGGATTTGACTCAATCAATTCCAATTTTTCTCGGATTTCGGTATCGATAGCGTCGGAGATATTTTTATTTTCCAGCAAAAATTTCTTACAATTCTCCTTACCTTGTCCCAGGCGGGTATCCTTGTATGAATACCAGGTGCCGCTTTTTTGCAGAATTTTCATATCGGTTCCTATATCGATCAATTCCCCCTCTTTGGAGATGCCGATTCCATACATGATATCGAATTCCGCCTCTCGGAAGGGGGCGGCTAACTTATTCTTTACCACGCGGACGCGGGTTCGGTTGCCAACGACTCGATCCGACGTTTTTATCGAGGATGTGCGTCGAATATCGAGGCGTACACTGGAATAAAATTTCAGAGCATTTCCACCGGTTGTCGTCTCCGGACTACCGAACATGACCCCGATTTTCATACGAATTTGGTTGATAAAAAAGAGGCAGGTTTTGGATCGACTTACTGCGGACGTCAATTTTCGCAACGCCTGCGACATAAGTCGGGCTTGCAGTCCCATGTGACGATCGCCCATTTCTCCTTCGATCTCACTTCTCGGGACCAAAGCGGCGACCGAATCGATGACCACAATATCCACCGCGTTGCTTCGGGTCAAAATTTCCGCTATCTCCAGAGCTTGCTCCCCATGGTCGGGTTGTGAGATCAGCAGGTTTTTGATATCGATTCCGAGGGATCGGGCATATCGAGCGTCCAGCGCGTGCTCGGCGTCGATAAAAGCCGCAACTCCATTCTTTTTTTGCACCTCGGCGATGGCGTGGAGTGCCAACGTAGTTTTCCCGGACGACTCAGGTCCATAAACCTCAACTACCCGTCCTCGGGGATACCCGCCGACGCCGATTGCCGCGTCCAGCGCGATACTTCCGGTCGGGATCACATCCACATTGATCTTGGCACTGTCATCGCCCAACTTCATAATATAACCCTTGCCGAACTGCTTCTCGATCTGAAATATCGCCTCTTCGACGGCTTTCATCTCATTCGTTTCGGTTGTGAGGGATTTCTTTTTTGCACTTGACTTCACGTACGCCTCCTTTTATGAATTACGAATTACGAATTTCAATGGCTGTTTGTCAGAACTACGATCTCGATGCGGCGATTTATAGCTCGACCAGAGTCGGAGTTGTTGTCAGCGATAGGGTGGCTCTCTCCATAGCCGACGACCCGAAAGCGAGAAGGATTAATTCCGAAACTTCGGCTTAGATAATCCGCTACGGACTGGGATCTTTCCTTGGACAACTTTTGATTATGATTCGTGTCGCCGGCATTATCGGTATGTCCTTCAATCACCGCCTGGTAGTTTGGAAATTTGATCAGAGCCTGCCCGGCTCTGTTGAGCGAAGGGTAGGACGAGGGTTTGATCATCGTGGAGTTGGCGTCAAACTGGATCGGATCAACGACCAGCCGCACCCCGCGTGAATTGGTCATAACCGTCGAGGAGCGGCGTCCCTCTTTGGTAAAAATTACGGTCAATTCGGACTGCTTAGTCCCCTCGCTAAATTTCAGATCTTGGTAGTCGATCACATACCCATCTTTTGTCACTCTTAGCTGGTCCATGGTCACCAAGTCCATATTCAACGTCATTGGCGTGGTTCCTTTGAACTCATTATTAAGGGTGACGGTCGCCCCTTCCGGCTCTGAATCGATGGAGACCAAATAAAGCTCGCCCAAATTCGGCATGTTCTCCTCCATAGTGACGCCGAGGAGCCGTTGCAACATGTCGCTGGCTTCGGTCAGATTCGAATCAAACTCCAGCGCATGACGCAAGGACTCGATCGCCTCTTCGATCTGACCTAGTTTCTCAAAAGCGATTCCTCGATAATAGTGCGTTTTGGAGATTTGGGGATTCAGTCGGATAGCGGTCTCAAAAGAATCCAGCGCGTGATGATACATCTCTTTTCCCAGATAGACCCGCCCCAGGTTGATATGCGCGGCGACGAACTTCGGATCAAAGGTAACTGCTTTCCGAAACTCCTCTTCCGCCTCATCCAATAGGCCGATTTGCAAAAATCCAAGACCCTTCTTGATATTTTCTTGTGTATGCGTATACTCCTTTTCATGGAAAGCCTTCATCATATAAGTGCCTTCCTCGGCTACTTCAAATTCGGTCTTGATATTTTCCGACGGCGGCGGTGGTGGCGGCGAGCAGCCAACAGCCACCCAAAACAAAACGATTGGTAACAATAAAAGAGCTGGCAGGCGATAAATTTTTGACATAGATTAACCTCCAAACAATAATATGAGACAGAAACGTATAGACGTTGGTTACTTATAGCTTAAAGCGATGGTTTAAATAAAACGCATAACATGTTAATACCAAAACAATTACAAAAAAAATTGTAACATAATAAAAACAAATTGTCAAGCAGTTTTTTTATTTATTTTCACTCAGATTACAAAAAAAGCTATAATTCAAATACCGTGATGGAGATGTGAAGATGTAAGACTCAATTTATTTAATGCAGATATGGGAACTTATTTAGATACTGTTCCTAAACAATAAATAATCGGAAATTATTTTTCGATGATTTTCGCAAAGCCATTTCGTGATATATAACTTAAACAAAAATCGTTTTAAATCGGAGGCTCTTCTTGAAAAATATTTTTATCCTCACACCGTTATGCATCCTTTTCATCACCAGCGCGGCTCATGCCCAGACCTATACCGGTATCTATGATCCGGATGATTGGCGCACCGTGACCAATCATAGCTACGTGACGGTGATCGCATCGGAGATAAATTATGTCTACTTTGCGACGACCGGCGGGATTTTGATTTATGATGAAATAAAAGAGGAGTGGCGCGATTTTTGGCTACCAAAACAGATCGTTCGCATCGGCGTGGGTCCTTTTCGGCTCTATCTTGAGATTCGTCCAGAGCATATTGATGTTGGCGAGTTGCCTTATATTCAATTTGACAAGAAGAATTTTGAATGGAAATATGATTATAAACCGGCGTCTTATGAAGAGATCACATGGTTTGGCGGAGATTATGACGTCACGCGCTTGGAGAATCAATTTCCATTTGTCCATGACATTGACTTTATGGACAAATATCTCCGGCATAATCGGATCATTTCTTGGCAAACAGATCATTTTGGGGAGTTTTTATGGATCGGCTCCGACGGCGGGGGGCTCTATAAATATGAAATCAATACGGGTTGGTTTGAAAAAATTCGTTTTGGCTTGCTGGATCCGCATGTTAGTTCGATTTTGAAAAGCGGGGGTATTTTTTGGTTCGGCGGAGTGGGAGAAAAGAGGGAGGACTATCGAGGCGTCACGATCTATGATCCGGGACAGGAAAGCTATCGATATATGGAGACTCGCTATATCAAAAAATTTCCCACAGCCACGGTTCGAGATATAGCGGAGAGCCGATATGACGTCTGGTTGGCGACGCCACAGGGTCTGGTTCGGTTCAACAAGGAGCGACACGGGTGGCAATCGTTCGACACCTTCAGCGGATTATCCGGCGACGACGTTGTCTCAGTGGCGACAACTAAGGATTATGTGTGGGTCGGGCTGCGGACCGGTCTGGATTGGATGCGCGTGGACAAAAAGGGAGAGGTGAAGGAACGGGGAGAAGTCCCTCATAAGCTGAGCTATCTCACGATAAACGATCTGGAAAGCCATGAGGACATGGTTGTTGCCGCGACTGGGGACGGCGCGTTTAGCTATACTCTCGGCGACACTGGGTGGGTCATGCTGGACGCAGGCGCGCTGCCGTTAGTTGGACAAATCGACCAGGTCTGCATCGATAAGGACCATATCTATTTTGCTGTAGAAGAAGGGGTTATCGACTATGATAGGTCCCTTGAAAAATGGGACATGCACTATTTTTTCACCAATATTCCAGAGACAGGGTCTCGGAATCCACCCTGCATTCGGGCGATTGCCGCCGACCGATTCAATCTCTGGCTGGGGACAGACAACGGCATCTGGCGATTGAATAAAAAACGGGGTCTATGGCACAAATATCTACCACTCCCAGCGCAGAATAAATCCTCCCTGGTTTCTTCGGTCACTCTACCGGATAAGACGATTAACGATATTGCGATCGATGGGAATTATATCTGGTTTGCCACAAAATTTGGCGTCACCCGTTTCTACTGGAACGACCCAAATCGAACCTGGTGAAAAAAATAAGCGAGGAGACTCCCCTCGCTTATACATCCACTTTCTTTTATTGCGCTTTCAGTTTATTGACAAATTTCACCAATCGTGACGTGCTTCGCGCGGCTTTGTTCTTATGAATAAAGCCCTTACGCGCAGCCTTATCCAACGCAGATATAGCCTCGTGCAACGCTTTATCCGCTTTTTCCGGGTCAGTCGCTAACCGAACCTGCTTCACTTTTGTGCGCAACGTCTTTTTCGCAAACCGATTGCGAAGATTCCGCTTTGCATTCGTTTTTACTCTCTTCATTGCTGATTTGTGATGCGGCAAAGGACATTCACCTCCTTTCTTAGAATTTTAAATTTTTTTTGCGCCTGGAACTGTCAATCGCCACTTTATTTCTCTTCTCCGTGATCTCTGCGGCGAATTATACAAGCTATAGGTCAAAAAAAAATCTCACAAGTTTCCGAAAATAACGTAACTGTCAATTCTTGTCAATAGTTTTTCATAATTTACTTGATAATTAAAGATTATCAGGTTAAGATCAACAGGGAACTGTCTGTTGATAAGTAACAATTCACAATTGGTACGTTTGCTAATGGAGAATAAAAATGTATGCAGATAACGGAAACGATCCGATAAAAAAACGGCAACAAGAACAAATGTTGAAATTTGTGACGCAAAGCTTTTATCGGGAACTTGTCAATTATGGGGTGGATATTAACGATATTGTCCGAGTGACAAACAATCTTTTGGATCATGCCATCAACGACAGCGGCAATCCAGATGATACAAAAACCTATTATGACCGGATATTAAAGGCAAAGCAAATCGTTGATCTGTGGGAAAAGGAAAAGCGGATTATGATCGGCGATGTGGGGATTGCGCCTTTAGAGCCGATATATATTCCTAAGATATGCGATTGGCTCAAACTGCCGAATAATCACAGCAATTTTATCGACCTATTTCCCAGAGGAGTGGACGAACTTCATTCCTATTTTTTCGAGAAACCCGACTTAACGTACTTTTCCATATTTTATCAAAAAGAAAAATTCCTTGGGTTTATCGGCGGAGAAAATGTGGATGAACGATCAAGGAAAGTCGAGATGAAAAAATTTGTGGGCGACGCGAATTATCGAAACAAAGGCATTGGGAAGAGAGCCACGCTTCTTTTTCTTTATCATTTTTTCCGTATAAAAAAAATTCAATAAAGTTTATATCCATGCGATAGACACAAACATCACCAACATCAATTTAAATAGCAAATTTGGATTTGAGTTGGAAGGAATCAGCTTTGAAGACGTTTTCTTAAACGGAAAGTCCAGAGATGTTGTGAAAATGGGGCTACTGCGCTCCAGGTGGGAGCGGATTTTTGCTGATTGAGTCGGATTACTATTTTTTTTTAAACTTTTCGAACAAAAGGAGAAGAAATGAATCGGATTTGGATATTTCTATTTTTACTTTCGATTCTTTTTTTCGGTTGCGGCGAAGAATCGACAGAGGATATCATCCACCCCCCGGATGAAATTCTTGCGCCTTCCTCCGACGGTCTTTTGCCACTGCGCATCGGGAACGAATGGGTCTACCAGCGAGCAACGACTCAGGGCGATATCAAACTGATTCGCTGGACCGTCGCGGATACCAGCCGCATCAACACGGTCCTGACTTTTGAGATGAACTATTTTGAGGATGGCGAGCTGCAACCGTGGGCGAGGCACTATCTTAATCATGGGAACGGGCTGTATGTGCATGGGGCAGTTGATCAAAATGGGGACGCTGTCGATATTGAAGAGCCGCGACTTTTTTTGCCCTACCCGATTTCCGAAACCGGTTCATTCCCTTGCTGGTCAGCGGAGCGAGCAAACTTCCGCGGGGCAAATAAAAATATCGGAGTTCCGGCAGGGTCGTTTCTCTGTCACAAGTACGAGCTTTATTTTGATATTGAGACGAATCACATGTGCAGCAGCTTTTGGTCTCCTCATGTCGGTATGATAGCGCAATTTGAATATATCGAAGGCGAATTGATTCGCAAATGGGAGCTAACCAGCTATAAAAGATAAAGAGTTATCCGCAGATTCCGCAGGGAGGCTCTATCCGATTAATGCAAGCCAATTAATTTTATTTTTTGAGTTGAATACTGTATTATTTGTAACTATTCAGCCTCGGAAGCCAAAGTAGTTATCATTTTTTATGGAGGTCAAATAATGGCAACAATTTCTTTTTTCATTGCAATGCTCCTTTCACTCTTTTTTGCAGGTCAAATAAAAGCGGAGGAGCCGGTTTCGACTTCATATCAAACGCCCCCTTCGGAGATCGTGGAATTGATCGACGCGCCTCTCACTCCTCATATCAGCGTCTCGCCGGATCGGAGTGCCATGCTTTTGTTGGAGCGTCCTACACTGCTGACCCTTTTTGATCTGGCGCAGCCGGAACTCAAACTTGCGGGGATACGGTTCAATCCCCACACTATGGGGTCGAGTCGAGTTCGATATTATCGAAAAATTGTCCTGAAGCGAACGGCAGATTCCGTGGAGCAACCGCTTTTCAATATGCCGGAAAATCTCAAGGCAAGCGATGTGCAATGGTCGCCGGACAGCCGTCGCGTCGCGTTTATCCACACTGTCGAGAATGGCGTTGAGTTGTGGGTGATCGAGATGGAGACTGGAGAGGCAAAGAGGTTGACCGAGCCGATAATCCACAACGCGTACGACTATCCATATCATTGGGTTTCGGACAGCAAAACACTGATCTGCAAATTGATCCCGACTCACCGAGGAGATCCGCCTCCAGAGCCGACTCTCCCAGACGGTCCCATCATTCGACAAAATTTGGGGGAAGAAACCCCGGGGCGCACATATCAAGATTTGCTGGAAAATCCGTATGACGAGAGCCTTTTTGAGTATTATTTCACCGCCCAACTCGCACGAGTCGATCAGGATGGGCGGATCGCTGAGATCGGTAAAAAAGGTATAATCAAATGGAGCGACTCCTCCCCAAATGGACGCTATCTGCTTGTGAAATCAACTCATGGTCCCTTTTCATACGCGGTTCCGGCGTATCGCTTTCCGGTCAAAATCCAGGTTTGGGACATTGAGGGAAAAATCATAAAGGAGCTGGCTGACCTTCCATTAGCCGACAATATACCGATCGCGAGCGGGTCTACGCGAGCGGGTCGCCGACAATTTTCTTGGCGAGCAGACGTCCCTGCGACATTGATCTGGACAGAGGCACAGGATCAGGGCGATCCACGTATCGAGACCGATGTCCGAGACAAGGTATTCAGCCTGCCCGAGCCTTTTGATACCGAACCGAAACCGCTGATCTCGTTATCGATGCGGTATTATTCGATCCAATGGGGCCACGGCGATCTGGCACTTGTGAGCGAGGTGTGGAGAAAAACCCGTCAAACCCGAACGTGGATTATCCATCCTGATACGCCGAGGCATGATCCGGAAATTTTGTTCGATCGGAGTTGGGAGGATCAGTATAACAATCCCGGCAGACCTATGACTCGACCGACAGAGTTCGGAACCCGAGTCTTACTGACCGAGAACCATACCATTTATTTATCTTGTGAGGGTGCTTCTCCGGAGGGAAATCGTCCGTTTGTCGATGAAATGGACTTGGAAACCAGAGAGACCACCCGTTTATGGCGTTCTGAGGCTCCTTATTATGAAAACCCAGTGAGCTGGATGGATTTTGAACAACGCCTGCTCCTGACGCGGCGAGAATCTGTTGACGAGCCGCCAAATTACTATATCAGGGATTTGAAAAGCGGAGAATTGAGAGAGCTGACCGAATTTCTCCACCCCACGCCCCAGTTGAAAGATGTGCAAAAGGAGTTGATTCGCTATCAACGCGCGGACAGTGTAGACTTAAACGCGTTGCTGTATCTTCCCCCAGGATACGATAAAGAAAAAGAGGGTCCCCTGCCGATGTTGGTCTGGGCGTACCCTCGTGAATTCAAAAGCGCAGACGCTGCGGGTCAGATATCTGATTCGCCCTATCGATTTGTCCGGGTGGGCTATTGGTCGCCGCTGCTCTGGCTGACACAAGGCTACGCGGTGTTGAGCAACGCGACCATGCCTATCATCGGCGAGGGAGAGGCAGAACCGAACGACACGTATGTGGATCAACTTGTCGAAAGCGCGCAAGCCGCTGTGGACGAAGTTGCCCGGCGAGGCGTTGCAGACCCAGCCAGGATAGCGATCGGCGGACATTCGTATGGCGCGTTCATGGCTGCCAATTTACTGGCTCATTCTGATATATTTTGCGCGGGAATCGCTCGGAGCGGCGCGTACAACCGCACCTTGACTCCGTTCGGATTCCAAGCTGAGGATCGAACGTTATGGGAAGCTCCTCAGGTCTATATCGGCATGTCTCCGTTCATGCACGCTGACAAAATCGAAGAGCCGTTGCTCTTAATTCACGGCGAGGCGGATAACAATTCCGGCACGTATCCCATGCAGAGCGAACGGTTTTACAGCGCAGTGAAAGGACATGGTGGAACTGTCCGTTTGGTTATGTTGCCGTATGAGAGCCATGGATACCGAGCCAGAAAATCCGTCGTGCACGGAGCCTGGGAAATCACTGAATGGTTGGATCGTTATGTGAAAAGAAGCCGGTAGCTCAACGGACTTGGACGTTTACGGCGAGCTGGATTAGTTTTCTTTATTTTCAAGTCCCTTACAGCATGTCGGCATTATAGTATAGATATTTTTTTGCGAATAGCACCCCAAATGACTTCTCCGGTTACTTTGATAAATCTGCCGACAAATATAACCAGAGGAGTTATACGGTGCCGGTTCAGGACAGCAATTGCCGAGCCGATCAATACGATAAACAGGCTGATCAGGTTGGTAACAGCGCGACGTAGCCACAAGCCGGTATAGGAAAATTTCAGCGGAAATGTCTCATCCTGATCTACGACTTTTTTTTCAAACTTATAACGCAAGCCGGATAAAGGGAGATGGACTTTGACCGAATTAACGCCGATCGGTCCCATCAGAGCTTGACGATTTTCGGCTCCATATCCTGAACTCTTTTTTTCACCGTCCAATTCAAATTTTATAACCTGACTAATCCACACGCCAACAGGCTTTCCGCGCTGAAGAGCCGGTTCGTACCTGCACTGCTTTACTGCTGCAATCGCGGCTTCATCGAGACCGGTATTCGGTACGCCTTTCATAACAAGCACATTTTTTACACTCCCATCAATATCGATATATACGTTGAGAATGACTTTGCCCTCAATGCCGGCTTCCTGCGCCAATAGTGGATATATCGGTTTGATTTTCCCGATTATCTGCGGGGGGGTTTCATAAGGGATAAAAATGGGACTTTCCCATGGATTTACGTAAGAATTGAAGTCCGCATCTTCTGTCGGTGCAGTTGGATTTGGCTTGGCCATCGCTGATGGAGATGGCTCTTTAGATTGTGTAATGGATTCAATATCATCATCGGGTACATCTAACATAAAGATTTTTACTTCTTCTTCCTCTTCCTCCATTGGAATTTCAAACTTGGCTCCAGATTTCGGCGCGGGTTCAGAGAGGAACCCGATTGATTCTGATTTATTTTGCTTAGGCTCATGCCTCAAATCCCACTCACCGTCATCAAAATCATAATGGTATCCTTCTGGAACGTAAACATTTAGCTCTACCTTATTTGTGAAAATATCGCACCGAGGCAGAGCGCATGCATTATCCGACTTTATGCCAAATTCTAAAATTGGTTGGGTATAAATTAGCTCGACGTCAAAAGGGCGGGCATGATCGCCGTTACCAGTTGAGCGCACCAAAGGGATGAGGATTTTTCCTTGTTCATTTCTAGAGGGCTTACCCCGCTTTCCGTCCACATAAACTGTCCAGATAGAAGCGTGTGGCGGCAGTTCCATTTCCATAAACTGCTTATATGTATTGCGAATTGAGTAAATGATTTGATAAAGCAGCTTACCTTCTGATAAATACAAAGCTGTTGCGTGGGCAGACTCAATGATTGTGCTAATTCCCTCCATCCGCTCATGCTGCGTGATGCTGATATCCAGCTCGTATGGGTGTTTAGAGTAGAAAAACGCAAACAGAATAGGGCGAGAAGATTCAGACAAAATCCATTGTGGAAGATTGAGATAATCCATTTTGTTCAGGTCAAAACTTTCCTGGACTTGCACCTCGATCGCGCTCTCGGCAATGACAGCGATTTCTCCGGATTCACGGACAGCGTCAATAACCTGCAATCCGGGATACGTCGCGGCCAACGCGCCGACTCCCAACATCTTTTCTGTCTGAACCGAAAAAGTCATGTTGCCTCTATGGATTTCGTATAAAAAGGGAATCTCCAGCACGCTACCAATATCGGTTTCGCGCACGCGCCATTCGCTCAGGGCATGACCCTCGACCTTGACAACTTCATAATCATCCGGAAGTTGCAGCGAGACGCTGGTCAAGCTATTTTGGATAATTTCAAGATCGACCCAAGTTTTTGCGCGCAAAATATCTCTATCGACAGATATAATCGTTCGCAGGTTGGCATTGAATCGTGCCGGTCTTTTTTCCCTCGGCTCAGTTTTACTCGCCCATCTGAATGTCATTGAAGATGTGGGCGGAAGGTAGCCAGTCAGATGTGACCCTGCGTCCGACTCATGAATCCTAGTATGGATTGCCGGCGAGACCTGGAGACCCAGATGATCATCAGGCAGCGTAAAATCAACCTGATTGATCATAGCCCTGACCGTGGACAAGTTGACAAGTTGATCGCCCTGATCTACCGAGAAAATAGCTTTTATCTCATGATACCCGCTTTGTGTGACGCTGACATGATGCCAGTTATTTTTTGTCACAATGACAGCGGGTTCATTGTTGATCCACAGATCTTCTAAGGCGACAAGAGAGTGGATCACAGGAATATTATGCTGAACAGGGCCCCCACGGTCAAAAACATACACGGTAAAAATCGCTGTAAACCAAGCATTCATCTGACCAGCCTGACCCGTATAGCGACTTTTTGTGATGATATAATTACACGGCGGAGTCGGAGGTGAGACCTGGATAGGCTTCATCTGGCTTAAAATTCGACGGAATTGATCCCGTTTGAGAGTCACAACGCCCTCTTTCAGCGAGACGTCTGTCTGGACATCTCCGCCCGCCTGCCGCATGATCAACTGAAATTCATCCCAACTCATCTGGATTTCATCAGAATCGAGTTTAAGCAGCTCTTGTAAGTCAGACCAATTCACACCCTGATATGCAGAACAGACATCTGGTATGACGATAATTATCAAGATCAACAAAAAAAATCCAAAAATATCTTTCATCATTCCATCCCTAATTCGGATAAACCGAAAATTTCAAGTTATATTTCCTCTTCTTGAACATTTTGAACATCCGAAACCGGCTCTTGATTGACGTCTAATTCCAGCTCTTTTTGTTTTGGCAGCAGCCAGCCTGGTCGAAAACAAGCGGTTAAAAAGAGAATGAACAGTATAAAAAATAACAGTTTGGAGATATATAACATGATAATCATGCCCACAAACAGGCAGGTGCGCATACCAGATTTTGCGCCGACAAAATTCCAAAATGACTCCCAAGAAGCGACCCAACCATAGATCGTCCCAACGATTAAAAAAATGATTCTTCGGGAAAAGAAAAGTGCAAGCAAGATAATAAATATAATCACAATTTCCACAATAATGATAGTCCAGGGAGCCGAGAACCGGACAGTAAGCGTGATAGGCTCGCTTTCTATCACAGTTTTATTAAACCGGTATAGTTGCCCGCTGGTTGGCATTTCGATTTTCATAAACTCGCCGGCGGACCCGGGCTGACCCAACCCTTTGTGCTGCTCAGTCTGAATCATTTGATCTAAGTCGGCTTCATTATTCAATTGCGCGGCCATATCCGATTTGTTGATCGCGTTATTTTTAAACGAGGAAAATGAAAGCGAATACGCGTGGTCTTCGCTTTGCGTTTGGTGGCGATTTCCCCCAACTTTTTCCAAAGACTGAGCGGCTTCCCGGTAGGTCGAAACCATATCCAGATCAAAGTTACGCTTTTTCCCCATCAGCAGATTCATCGTGCCTGCCATCTTTTCCTTTTCCACATCGCCGGCAAAATGGAGATAGCGATAATCTTGTGGCAAATAAACAGACCACAACATTTTGCTGATCATAATGTCGGCTAACGGAAAGTCAACCTTGCGCGTACCAATGAATGAAAATGGATTGCCCTTGTTGTAATACATTAAATTCACCGTAAAGCTATTCAGAACATCGCCATCCATATCGGATCGGGCAAGCGGGATCATGACTGTGCCTTCTTCATTTTTCGAGGCGTTTTCCCGTTTACCATTCACATAGACCGTCCAGATTTCTGAGTCATAGGGCAACTGGAGTTCCAGAAACTGCTTCCATGTGTTTCGGACTGTATAAACCACTTTTGTCAACAATTTGCCGTCCTCCAGCACAACCGTAATCACGCTTCCCATATCGATCACGCTGCTGATAGTCGGCAACTCGTCATGCCTGGCGATGGAGAGTTCCAGGTTGAAGGGATGGCGCAGATAACGAAAACCAAACAACAGCGGTCTCTTCGACATATTGATCAACTCAAAGGGTAACTCCTTGATATCAATACGGTCCAGTTGATCGATTTTCGTTGGCGTAGCTTGTGCCGCGCTTTTCTTTTCCGCTCCGATATAGCCGGTCTCTCGGATCGCTTTGATGACTTCAAATCCAGGAAAATTACATTCAATTTTTTCCTTTTCAAACAACCGCTCGGCGATAATGTGAACCACGGCATTGCCTTTCAATGGCGTATCAAAAGGGATTCTGAGCACAGTTCCACTATCTGTTTCCGAAGTCTGCCAATCTCGTATCTCCTGACCATTTTTCTGTTTGACGTAGAGAATGCTATACCCTGTCGGCACTTGGGTATCAACGTATGGAATCGAGTTTTGCAGCACATTCAGCTTAATCCGGCTGTTAATCCGCAGCGCGTCTTCCTCGATGGAGAGCAAATTGAAGGTTTCGACATAAATTTTCGATGGGATTTTCTCTTCAACATCGCTACTATCTTGCCCGTCTTCGACAATCGGCTTATATTTTCGATGCGCTATGACCGAGATTGAATTTGTCGACGGTAAAATCGCCTTTATATCTGTTTGACCATTTCCGGGTATGACTTCAATTTCTCGGGCATTGGCGATTTCCAGCTCGATCGTTTCGAGAGGAATCGATAATTCAAAAAGCGTGACCGCGGTTTTGATAATGGATAATTCAAAAATTTTCGGCCCTTTATTCAGATCAGAAGGGGCAAAAAATCGGGCTTCTAACCTATGCTTTCCCACCTCGGACGTCGTCAGTTGATACCAGTTTCCTTTCTCAGTCACCAGAGCGGTTGATCCATTCAACGTCACTTCTGCAAGAGCCGCGCCTGCGGGAAGGAATGGGATTTGTTGATACCCCCCGCCCTCTTTTTCGAATATCTCGAAATAAAAAATCGCAGTAAAATCGGTATTATTCGCCTCCATTTTCCCCTTATATTCCGCTTTGGTGACGATATAATCCGCCGGAGATTTTGGTACAGCTTGAGGCGGGGGTTTCATGCGCTCCAACAATTGCCGGAACTGTTCACGCGGTAAGATGACAAAGCCATTTTTCACGGAATAATTAATCTGGACATCGTCGCCTGTCTGCTTCAAGAGCTGTTGAAATTCTTCCCATGTCAGGCGAACGTCGTCTCTATTTATATCCAAAAGGTCTTGTAGCTCATCCCAGGTCAGCGTGACTTTGCTGGATTCATCCGGTTCGGCTGAGGCAATAATCGGCGCGGATACGCCGTTTCCAATAAACAGGATAAGACAAATCCACATAAGAATATCCGCTCTATTTCGATACGTTTTCATATTGATTTTCCCTAAAAAGTTAGTAACTATTCAGCCGTGAGATGGGTTGGTAGTCTTAGATCGATACCTATTCCATTTCCGGGATTCAAAAAAAGGGCATGTCGTCTCCAACATGCCCAATTTACTCTTCGATTTTTTTTTAATTTCTTGAAATAAGCACCCATCTTACAGACAGGCAACACTTTTTCCAATTCACTCAAAATGGTGGAGGCGGCGGGAATCGAACCCGCGTCCGAAAATACATCCAACCGATCTTCTACATGCTTATCCCGTATTTTTTTATCCCGTCCTATCAAATCCTTACGGGCGAGTCTTTAATAGGACAGATCCGCATTATTCTCATCTAAATAACGGCGAACGCGTTATCAGACCAGCCCACTTTACCGTCGTCCTTATCCGCCCACGTGGGCGAAGGCGGTAAGGACGGCCGCCTAAATTTAGGCGGCAAGCACCATCGAGTTGCCAGAGGCAACGGGATAGCTTGCAACATCATAGTTTGCAGTTAAATTTATCTCCCGCGAATTTTACGAGTTAGCGGAACTTACTCGACATGCCGACCAACCTTCGGTATCCCCGTCGAATCCAAGTCGCCCCCATTTTAAATAGTAAAGCTGGAACATCTATATTTGGAATATGTTCCAGCTTTACTGAAAAATTGTATCCTTATTCACGTATTCAGTTCATTTTTTTTCTTTCTTTAATCGCTCACAATAATATAATTACGGATACCTTTATTCTTTACCAAATTTTCAGCGGACAGCTTCGCCTCCTCCCTGCTACGATAATTTCCGACCCAGACTCGATACAGAATCTTTCCGCCGCCGGAATCTACCTGAACGATCGTGATCTCAGTTTCAGCGTCTTGGATCGTCGATTTCAGCAATTGAGCGTTTTCCGAACTTGAATACGCGCCGATCTGAATATGAAATTGTTCACCAGACGCACTCCCATAAGTCCTTTTATCGTTGGACAGGGTCGGAGTCTCCGCTGAAGGCGTCACATCAACGGCTTCACGCGGGGGGGTATCCATTTTCGGTTTTGCCACCGCGGGAGGCTCTACGCGAGGAGGCGGACTTGGTTCGACATTCGTAACCTGTGGCGTTTTTTCCGTCTTGTTCGGCACCGGTTTATCCAAAATACTGAAGTCGAGATTCTTTCCTCGCACCATGGCGGCCTCAAAACTTTCCGGATAATTCTCTAACACCCGTTGGTACGCTGTCAGCGATTCCCGTTTGCGACCACTTTCCGAAAGGCTTTCTCCATACCGATAATACGCCACGCTCATCACGTCGCTGTTGGGATATTCTCTGATCAGCTGTTGGTATTTCTCAATAGCGGTTTTAAAATCTTTCCGCTGTTGGTAAATATAGGCGAGATCAAGCAAGGCCCACGACGCCTTTTCCGATAAAGGATAAGAGGTTATAGCACTGTTCAACGCATTTTTCGCCAACTCAATTTCGTCCGCCATGTAGAGCGAATTGGCACTCCAATATGCAGCTTCGGAACATAAATCGCTCTGTGGATAATCGACTGTAATACGATGATATAAATCCGCCGCTTTTTTGTAGTTTTTCTTGGCGTAATCATATTGAGCCAGTCCCAACAAGGCGTCGTCCGCAAAAGAGTGGGACGGATGTTCCTGTAAGATTTTCTCGAAATATTTAATTGCATGATCCGGATTCATCTCCAGTCTTGCCAGATACATATAGACATTCGGCATGTATTCCGAAGAGCCATACGTATTCACAAATTCCGAAAAAGTGCTTCGTGCATTATCAAGATCGCCTTGATTGTAGAGATCAACACCTTTTTGATACGCCTGGTGATCG
Source organism: Candidatus Cloacimonetes bacterium 4572_55 (assembly GCA_002084765.1). Taxonomy (GTDB): domain Bacteria; phylum 4572-55; class 4572-55; order 4572-55; family 4572-55; genus 4572-55. Next base: position 46,197 of record NBMB01000012.1, read on the forward strand.
AGCGTTTGACTCCATGACATGGAGAATGACAGAAACAAAAAAATTAATACTACTACGAATTTTCGCATGGTAACTACCCCTTTCTCGTTAGGTTAATTGACTTCTTGACAATGTATTAGTATGGCACACTTAAAGTAATTTGTCAAGTGTATTTTTTACCAATCCTTCGACTTATTGACAAAAAAAGAAAATTGCTTTGGGAAGCGTCAATATTTTATGGCGAGAGGATCCGCACATTACGTGGATTAGGCAGAGGGTCTTCATTACCAAATTCGTCCTTCCAAAATTCTAAGCGTTTGACCCGCCCAATAAATTCCCTGTTTCGATCCGACGCCTTGGGTGACAAATATAACGATACCGATCCGAGGAGTATCTCCTGGATAAAAAACAACGGTCCAGGCATGAGTTTTTGTATGATCCTCCACTCCGCCGAGGCGATAGGGAGCTGTTCCTGTCTTGACGAAAAGCGAGTCTTGATGTGTCGCGTTCTGGAGTCCGCTGCCGCTGCCGTATCGAAAAGACGCGGCCATTCCTCTGCGAATGAGGTCTCTAATTTTATCTGGCATAGAAATTTTTTTGAATGGCACTCCCTCGCATGTCCAATCGAACAGGACTCCGTCATTATAGAACAGGCTGAGATATGTCAATATTTGCAATGGAGTCATTTTCAAGCTGGGATTGAGACCAATCATCAGATCGATTTCATCTTCTGGCGTGAACGTCCGTGGCATGGAGTATCCCAAATTTTCCATGAATCGGGAGAATTCAGAAAATCTGAGCTTTTGCGCTGCATGGCGAAAATATGAATTGCAGGAATACGCGATCGCGTCGGTCAGATCGACTCGTCCATGTCCGTTAAGGTACCAACAGCGATTGAAATCACTGTAACCGGATCGATAGCAATATATTAAGTCATTCGGATCAAGCGATCCTCTGATCAAACCCGCGCAGGCTGTTAGCGGCTTGATCAGAGACCCTATGGGAAACGAGCGGTGTAAAGCCGTTTTCGATTGATGAACCGCGAGTATTTCACCGGTGTAAATATCGAGGATCACCGCGGCCACTGAGTCTGGGAGAGTTTTTTGTAACAATTTCTCCACATCTGAATAGGGAGAATCCATCGCGTGTTCTTGGATCGACGGAGAACAATTTGAGCCTTGAATTTCACAATTTAAAATCTGAAATAATATGAAAAAGACAAAAATTTGTTTCATCCCTCGATAGACGAATCAGAATCAAACGAGTTGTTCCTTTCGATTTGAATATCGTTCATTTTATCGCCGTTGAAAATTAGCGGAATCTCCAGTCCTTTGACCCAAGGTTGATATACCCAGGATTCGGTTCCGTGATAAAAGAAAACCCATGGTGCTTCTTGGATAATCAACTCCTCGGCAGCCTGATACAAAGTGATCCGATGGAGGGGGTCTTGCGTGGCTCGCGCCAGTTCAATCAATCGGTCAAATTTTTTATTTTTAAAATTCAGATTGGCTGTAGTGGGCTGTTCGGAATGAAAAATCGGATAGAGAAAATTTTCTGCATCCGGATAATCTGCTGACCACGCCCGATAATAACTATCGATCTCGCCCTTTCGGACAGCAGTCTTTAGCACGCTCCACTCATTTTGGACGATACTCGCCTCGATTCCCACCTCTTGCAGATAGCCTTGAAACGCCTCGCATATCGAGAGTGCGGATTTTTCTGTGGATTGCCAGATATCGAACGAGAAACCGTCGGGATACCCGGCTTGGCGCAGCAATTCCTTTGCCTTTTCTGGATTATATTCATAGCCTTTTGCCGATGAATTGTAAGCCCCCAGCCCCGGAGGAATAACACCGTGTGCCAATGTGCCTCGACCGTTCAGCAATCGTTCAAGAATGGTCTGGCGGTCAATTGCATGGTTCAACGCCTGGCGAACCAATACGTTATCAAACGGCGGCTTACCGCAATTCAGATTCAGTCCGTAGCTGTTCAGCATATTTCGAGAGACAATGTGCGACGATCGCTTTGTATCCGAAATAATTCGTTGATATTCCGCATCCGGAATTGGTAAAAAGGAGAGATTGCCCAGCTCGAACTCAGCTAATGCGGTCAATTCCTCTTTGATAATCCGAAACTCCACGCTCTCTACCTTTGGTTTTTCGCCGAAATAAAGGGGATTGCGCTCAAAAAGAAGATAATAATCCGGCTGCCATTTTTTCAGCGTAAAAGGACCGGTTCCCACTGGATTCTGACCGTAATCTTCTCCCCATCGCTCCACCGCATCTTTTGAAATAATATAGGTTTGAGGCAAAGCCAATAGGCTCAAAAAAGGCGCGAACGGCTCTTGAATCTTCAGCTCAATCGTATAAGAATCAATCACCCGGATACCTGAGATTCTTACGCGCTTTTTGTTCACGAAAACCGAATCTTCTTGCGACTGCTCCATCTCCGAGCTATCCCGTATCGAGGAGACAAACTCCGTGGCTCCGACCAATCGCTCCAAAACCCAGCTTGATGGAGACTCGAGCAACAATCTCTCGAAACTGAACCGGACGTCGTTCGCAGTCAACCTCTGCCCATTGCTGAAAACCACTCCACGCTTCAAATGAAAAGTGTAGACCAAACCATTCGGCGAAATCAGGATAGAGTCCGCCAGATCTGGAATCACATTTCCTTCAATATCCGAGCGCGTCAACCCGTTATATAGCAACGCTGAAGTCCTTCCGTGAGAGGAGGCGTCCCACATCCGAACCGGATCATAAGTCGTCGGGTCCGACGTCAAAGGAACGACCAACTTGTTCGAAAGGGGATCATTTTTTGTCTCCTGCCAGCAGGAATACATAACGATCATCAACCCTACACATAAGAAAAGAAACGCAAATCGACTCTTTAGCCTACTTGGATTTCTATAATTACTTTTTGAACGATTAAGCATCAAAATTGCTCCAAAAATCGCACATCATTATCTAGGAATAGGCGAATATCATTAATTTGATAGCGTAACATCGCGATTCTTTCGACTCCCAATCCAAAGGCGTATCCGCTATATATTTCTGGATCATAGTTGACATATCGATACACCGCGGGGTCAACCATGCCGCATCCCAATATCTCGACCCAACCAGTATATTTGCAAACCGCGCACCCCTTGCCGCTACACATCACGCAGGATATGTCTACCTCCGCGCTCGGCTCGGTAAAGGGGAAAAAGCTGGGTCGAAATCGCACCAAAAGATTGTCTCCGAACATTTGCCTGGAGAAATAGGACAAAACCCCTTTCAGATCTCGGAAAGTGACATTGTTATCCACATAGAGGCCTTCGACCTGATAAAAGACTGCATGATGAGACGCGTCAATCGCTTCGTTTCGGTAGACTCGTCCCGGAACGATAATCCGTACCGGCGGTTGCCGACGTTCCATAGTCCGAATCTGCACCGGTGATGTATGAGTCCGCAAGACTGTCCGATCCGTCTGATCATCAATATAAAAAGTATCCCACATGTCCCGAGCCGGATGATCCTTTGGGATATTCAGGGCGTCAAAATTGTAATAGTCGCTCTCTATCTCGGGTCCGTCCGCTACCGAAAAACCCAGACCTTTGAAAATAGAGGAAATTTCGTCAAGGGTCTGTTGAATAATATGAATTTTCCCGGAGCGTTGCCGTACGCCTGGCAAAGTCACATCAATCCATTCTTTTCCCAACCGCTCCTGCTCAGCCCTCTGGCGAAGTTCCTCGCGTTTCTCTTCATATTTGGCACCAAATTCCGACTTAAAACTATTCACCAACCGACCGATCAGGGGACGATCTTTTGGATCGACACTCTTCAATCCCTTCATTATCGATTGAATAGCCCCCTTTCTGCCCATATATTTGATTCTCAGCCTATCCAATTCCTTTAATTGGCTTAATTGATCAACCCGATTCAGGTCGGAAAAAGCCTCTTCCTTTAGCGATTTTATTTTATTTTTCAAGTCATCCATATTTTAGAACCCGCTATTGATAGTAAAAAAAACGCCCGATTCGGAATACTCCAATTGAATCGGGCGTTTCTTATAAAAAAATCTTATTCTTCAAAATTAACGGTTAAGCCGTTTGGGGCTCTTGAGTTTCCCGCACCAACTTTCCGAATGCTTCTAAATCATGCACAGCCAGATCAGCCAACACTTTCCGATCCAATAAGATGTTCGCCTTTTTCAAACTATTGATAAATCGGCTATAAGTTGTTCCGAACAGCCGACAAGCGGCATTAATTCTGACGATCCACAGGCGTCGAAAGTCTCGCTTTCGTGTCCGGCGATGTTTATATTCATTAGACATCGCCCGTTGAGCGGCTTCTCTCGCTGTACGATAGAGTCGATGACGCCCGCCTCGAAAACCTTTGGCTCGTTTTAACCACTTATTCCGTCGATGTCGGGAAGCGGGCTTGCCAGTTGCTCTCATCTTTTACTCCTTATACACATTTATATCCTAATTTTATATCTAAAATAACTAAATCGTATGCTTAAATCTATATCCGATCTTGATTGGTTAGGATTCCCCTAACCTTAACCTAAAGTCAATTGGCGCAAGACACGGCTCACATCCGCCTTATTGACTAAGGTTGCTTTATTCAAATTTCGTTTACGCTTTCGGGTTTTCTTCGTAAAAATGTGGTTGGCAAACGCCTTCTCTCGTTTAATCTTCCCTGAGCTGGTCAGTTTAAAACGTTTCTTCGCGCCGCTTCTGGTCTTCATCTTCGGCATGTCGCGATACTCCTTAAATTATCCCTTCAAAACAACGTCAAAAAATCTCTCTTAATATCGATATTATTTATAAAAATATTTGCAGAAAACAGAGCGATCAGCCCAAGTCGTCAATAGTTAGTTAACCTTTTTCTTGATCGGGATAAATGTCGCTGTCAGGTGTCGCCCCTCCATACGGGGTCTGTTCTCAAGATCGGCAATTTCCTTAACTTCATCGACCAGCCGATCCATCAAACCTTGACCAATTTCCTTATGGACAATCTCTCTGCCTCGATAGATGATCTGAATCTTTACCTTTGATCCATGTTTAATAAATTTAATTAGATTCGCTTTTTTAAAATTATAATCATGCGTCTCAATATTCGGTCGGAACTGAATCTCTTTCACCGAGACCTGATGCTGCTTCTTTTTCGACTGCTTTGCCCGCTTCGCTTGATCATACTTATACTTCCCGTAATCCATTATTCGACAGACCGGGGGTCTCGCCATCGGTGCCACTTCGACCAAATCCAAATTTCTGCTGCTCGCCATCTCCAGTGCCCTTCTCGTGTCAATAATACCGACTTGCCCACCTTTTTCATCGATCAGCCTGACCTGCGGCACTCGTATCCGTTCATTGATTCGAACAAAATCTCGCATACGATCTTTTCTTTGGATTGGAACCTCCCGATAATAATATTATCTTTTTGACTCAATTTCGTCCTTAAACATTGCGATCAAGCTATCGATTGATTTGGCTCCCAAATTCCCCTTGCCGTGTCGACGTAAAGAAGCCGTACGAGACTCGGACTCACGACCGCCCACAATCAACATGTAAGGGACCTTGTGAACTTCGGCTTCTCGAATTTTAAGATTGACTTTCTCATTTCGATCGTCAAGCTCCGTCCGAATGTCATGCTCCAGCAGAATCTGATGAAGTTCGGACGCGTATTTATGTTGTTTATCGGTGATCGGCAATATTTTTACCTGAACCGGAGCCAACCACATCGGAAACGCCCCAGCATAATGCTCGATCAATACACCGAAGAATCGCTCTAACGAACCCAACAACGCCCGGTGAATCATAATGGGTCGATGCGCTTCTCCGTCGGAGCCGATATAGAAAATATCGAATCGCTCAGGTTCGTTAAAGTCAACCTGAATTGTGCTGCATTGCCAGGATCGCCCCAACACATCTTTTATTTTAATGTCAATTTTCGGTCCGTAAAAAACGCCCTCGCCCGGATCGATTTTCCAATCCAACCCTGATTTCTCTAAACCGTTACGAAGCGCGGCTGTCGCTATGTCCCAATTTTCCACATCGCCGACGAATTTTTCAGGGCGCGTGGAGAGATAGACGTCAAATTCTACAAAACCGAATGATTTGAGCATGTATAGAGAAAAATCTAAAGCTTTCTCAATTTCCGCGTCCAATTGTTTTGGTTGGCAGAAAATATGCGCGTCGTCCTGTGTAAACCCGCGCACCCGCATCAAACCATGCAACACGCCAGAACGCTCATAACGATAAACCGTGCCTAATTCCGCCCAACGTAGGGGCAGATCTCGATAGCTACGAATATCGGTTTTGTAAATCAATAGATGGAACGGACAATTCATCGGCTTGAGTTGGTAATCAATCTCATCGATGGACATAGGCGCGTACATATTTTCTTCGTAGAAATCAAGATGCCCGCTGGTATGCCACAAATCCCGCTTGGCGATATGGGGAGAGTTTAGCAGATCGTATCCGTTTTTCAGATGTTCTTTTTGCCAGAAGCTCTCAATTAGGTAGCGAATCAACGCGCCTTTTGGATGCCACAAAATTAGACCGCTACCCAGTTCGCTGCTGACGCTATACAGGTCTAACTGTTTGCCGAGTTTCCGATGATCTCGGCGTTTTGCCTCTTCCAATCGCTTGAGGTGCTCATTCAACTGCGATTTTTTAGGGTAGGACGTACCGTAAATCCGTTGAAGCTGAGGATTTTGTTCGTCTCCCCGCCAATAAGCTCCGGCTATGCTGATGAGCTTAAACGCTTTGATGTATTTTGTGGTAGGAAGATGGGGACCGCGACAGAGGTCGATAAAGTCGCCTTGGGAATAAAAGGAAATCGTTTCGTTCTGCGGAATCTCGCTTAAGATTTCTACCTTATATTCTTCACCGATTGAGCGGAAGAATTCGATAGCCTCGTCTCTGGGCATCACTTTCCGTTCTATTGGCAAATTTTGTTTAACTAACTCTGCCATGCGTTTTTCGATAGCTTCCATGTCTTCCAGCGTAAAGGGACGAAAGGCAAAGTCATAGTAGAATCCGCCGTCAATCGAAGGACCGATCGTTACCTGGGCATCGGGGAACAGTTGCTTGACTGCTTGCGCCATGAGATGCGCGGAGCTATGCCAATAAATCTGTTTGCCTTCATCCGACTGAAAGGTGATTATTTCTACCTCGGCACCGTTTTCAACGCATGCGCTCAGATCAACCAACTTCCCGTTGCTTTTGGCACCAAACGCCTCTTTAGCCAACCGGTGTCCGATGCTCTTGGCAAGGTCTTTATATGTAGAGCCGGAGGCCAGTGTCCTTTTCGATCCGTCCGGCAATTTGATCTCTATTTGTTCCATGTGTAATTCTTTAGGGTAAAAAAAATGGTGGGCGATATTGGACTCGAACCAACGACCCCTTGCATGTCAAGCAAGTACTCTAACCAGCTGAGCTAATCGCCCACACATAAATCAAATTAAATTTTTGTTATATCTTATCAATCTAAATCTTTTTGGCATGTTGTCAAGGCTTTTTTTGAAAATTCTATCCTGTTCCGCGTGAGATTGTTCATCTGTCCCCCAGCTACCAGCACTGTTCAGGGCGAGCAAGACCATATCCTTATTGAATTATTTTCGTAAATTTTGAATCATTTATCAATTATTAGCGTGAATTCATGTTTTTTCTGAAGAACATGCTTATTTTTCCCCTTTTGATCACACACTTTATTATAGTCGTAAACGGCATGAACTATCCCCATTCATGCCGCTTTTTCTATAACAGTCCCAGATCAAATCGGGCGGCTTCACTCATCATATCTTGGCTCCAGGGCGGATCCCAGACCACCTCGACGCGCGCGTCTTTCACTTCCGGCACCGTTTGGACCTTATTTTCGATAAACAGCGGCATCGATATAGCGACCGGACAAGCTGGCGTTGTGAGCGTCATCTTCACGGTCACATAGCGATCGTCGTCGATATCGATGCTATAAATGAGCCCCAATTCATAGATATCGACTGGTATCTCCGGATCATAGCAGGTCTTAATCGCTTTGATAATATCTTGCTCAAGCTCTCTTTTATCCTTCATTTTTATTTCCTTTTTCCGGCAATAGCTCATAAAACGGCGTCATTCTGAGGTGGCTCTATCTTTCTTTTTCAGAGAGGCTTCCAAGGCGTGCCAGACCAAAGTCGCGCACTTGACCCTTACCGGAAATTCTCGAACTCCTGCGAACACCGCCAATTTTCCGAGTCCCTCAAAGTTGATCTCCATTCCCGGTTTTTGAGTCACCATCTCTTGAAAACGATGAAAAAGCGACTCTGCCTCTTCCACAGTTTTGGATTTCAAAGCATCGGTCATCAGCGACGCTGCGGCTTTAGAGATCGCACAGCCGTGTCCCTGGAAACAAATATCCTCGATCCGACCCTCTTTTACAACCAGATAGAGATGAACCTCATCTCCACAAAGCGGATTGTATCCTTTCGCGTCGTGTGTCGCAAAGTCTATCTTGCGAAAATTACGCGGGTCATTATTATGATCCAGGATTACCTCCTGATACAACTCTCTCAAATCTTCCACAATATCGCCCCTCCGAATCTAAAAAAACATTTTGAAAACTTTATCGATCCCTATCATAAATCGGTCGATATCTTCCGTCGTATTATAGAATGATAGCGAAATTCGGGACGTTCCCGGAATACCGAAGCGTGACATCAGCGGCTGAGTGCAGTGATGACCCGTGCGTATGGCAATGCCTTCGTGATCCAAAATAGTCCCGATATCATGTGGATGCGCTTTATCCGAAATAAAGGAAATGGTCGAAGATTTGCGCGCAGCCTTGCCAATAATCTTGACCGACTTGATCGTTGACATAGCGTCGGTAGCGTATCTCAGAAGACCTTGTTCATAGGGTTCGATATTCTCAAAACCGAGACTGTCCAGATAATCGATCGCGGCTCCAAGACCGATCACTCCGGAAATATTAGGAGTCCCTGCCTCAAATCGATGTGGAAGCTCATTATAAATCGTCTTTTCAAATGAGACAGACAAGATCATATCCCCGCCGCCTTGATAGGGAGGCAAGGTCGAAAGCAACTCCTGTTTGCCGTATAATACGCCAACGCCGGTCGGAGCGCACATCTTATGCCCGGAAAAAGCATAAAAATCGCAGTCCAAGTCCAACACGTCTATCGCTGTGTGAGAAGTCGCCTGAGCACCGTCCACCAACACTCGCGCGCCATGTCGATGCGCAGCCTCAACCATCTGCTTTATCGGGTTTATCGTTCCTAACGAATTCGAGATATGAATCACGCTCACCAACTTTGTGCGATGGTTCAGCAATTTTTCATATTCCTCCAACATCAGCTCTCCATTGTCGTTGACCGGAATCACACGCAGGCGAGCACCGATCCGGTCACACAGAAGTTGCCACGGCACAATATTAGAATGATGCTCCAGATGCGAGATAAGAATCTCGTCCCCTTCACGGATATATTTTTGACCAAAGCTCGCGGCGACCAGATTGATCGCGCCTGTGGTTCCGCTACAGAAAACGATTTCCTTTGTCGAATCTGCATTGATAAAGTGCCGAACCTTTTCCCGGGACGCCTCGAAAGCATCCGTAGCCGCCTGACTCAGATGATGCACGCCTCGATGAATATTCGCGTTAATCGTGCGATAATAATTCTCCACCGCCTGGATCACGGCACTTGGCTTCTGGGAAGTCGCGGCATGATCAAAATAGACCAGCGGTTTCCCATTGATCTCTTGGTGCAACGTAGGAAAATCTCGGCGGATCGACTCGACGTCCAGTCCAGTCGAATTCGGGCTGTTTTTCTTTATATCCATAATCACCGTTCTCCAAAATTTATCAATTTACATGTTCCTTGAATCTTTCCATCACTATTTCCTCGACGCGCTGTCGAGCGGTTTTGTTTCCGATGTGAGCAAGCACATCTTGAGCAAACGCATAGCGCAACATCGCGTGCGCATTCTCCTCGCTGATTCCACGCGTACGCATGTAGAACAGTGCCTCTTCGTCAAGCTCTCCGACCGTAGCTCCGTGACTACATTTGACGTCGTCGGCAAAAATTTTCAGGTGAGGTTTGGAATTTATTTTCGCATCTTGCGATAACAAAAGAGTTTGGTTTTGTTGAAACGCTTTTGTTTTTTGCGCGTCTTTCCTGACCAAAACCTTGCCGCTAAAAACGCCGACAGCATGGTCGCTCAGGACCCCTTTGTATAACTCAGCACTTTGACAATGGGGTTTTGCGTGATCAATAAATGTATGATTATCAACTAATTGACTGCCTCTTGCCAAGTAAAATCCATACAGATTCGTCTCAATGCCCTCCGCGTCCAAGAGCACATTCAAGTCGTTTCTCGACAGCGATCCGCCCAAATCGATAGCGACCGAAGAGTAGAGGCTTCCCCGACTTTGACACACCTGTCGCGCGGCAATATGAAACGCTTGCTCATCCTCGGATTGAATCTTCAGATGCTCGACTCGGGCGTTATTGCCCAGGATAATCTCCGACGCGCAGTTGTTCAGATATGGGGATTTTCGCAGACTATGATAGCTTTCGATCAATTGAATCCGGCTATTGCGTCCCATAATAAAAAGGTGTCGGGGATACGCGGTCGCGCGCTCATTATCCGACAGATGCAGGAGGTGGATCGGCTTCTCAACAATCGTGTGATCCGGCACATAAATAAAGATGCCGTCCGTCGCGAACGCGGTGTTCAACGCGACAAACGCGCTGTTTTGAAAGCCGAGATGTTTTGCCAAATGCGTATCTACCAGATCTGCACGTGTCTCAGCGGCATGCGCCAGACTGCAAGCGATTATTTCTTCGGAAATCCGGCTTAACTTCCTGTCAAATCGACCGTTGACGCAGACAACGAAATTCTCCTCATCGCCAAGAAGGAGAAACGGGTCGATCGCCTCCTTCTTGAGCGAAACCGCCTCAGCAGTCTCGAATTGGCAGGAAAACAGCGAACGAATATCGGTATGTTTCCACTTTTCGTGACGTTTTGTTGGAAATCCGATCTCGGCAAATCGTGCCATTGCCGTGTCTCGGGTCCCGTTCAGGAGCCGCTGTTTTTTCAGATCGTCCCTTAATCTATCGAATTCCGAAGCGATCCTTGACAGATATAATGATTTAGCTCTATTATGATCTTTCATCTTTAATTTACTCTTTTCTTGCTTTTTATCGCCCAGTCATAGCCATGTTTTTCAAGATGAAGAGCCAACTCCTTGCCGCCGGATTCGACAATTCTCCCCTTTACCAATACATGGACAAAATCCGGCGCAATATAGTCCAACAACCGTTGGTAGTGTGTGATTAAAACAACGCCGTTTTCCTTAGTATGAAAGCGATTAACGCCGTTCGCCACAATCTTCAGCGCGTCGATATCCAGCCCGGAATCCGTCTCGTCCAAAACCGCCAATCTTGGATTCAACATACTTAGTTGAAACACCTCGTTGCGTTTTTTTTCTCCTCCGGAAAATCCGTCGTTGACCGAACGCCGGAGAAATTTCGAGTCCATGTCCAGCATTTTCATCTTATCTTTGGCGAGAGTCAAAAACTCCATAGCATCGATTTTGGATAAGCCATGATACGCCCGAATATCGTTCACCGCACTCTTTAGAAAATTGGCGATAGATACTCCAGGAATTTCCACAGGGTATTGAAAAGCCAAAAAAAGTCCTTGGCAAGCCCGCTCTTCGGTTGACATATCCAGCAAATTTTTTCCGTCAAACAAGACCTCTCCGCCCGTCGCTTCATATCCTTCTCGACCTGAAAGAAGATTCGCCAGCGTGCTTTTCCCGGAACCGTTCGGTCCCATAATAGCGTGAACCTCGCCCCGATTCACTTTCAAATTGATCCCTTTCAGGATTTCAGTATCCTTAACCGACGCTCGTAACTCTTTAATTTTTAATAACATATTAAATTTTTCCGATTTTAAACCTAATTTTTATAAACAACAAGATCACCCTACGCTACCTTCTAAACTCACTGCCAGAAGATTTTGCGCTTCCACCGCGAACTCCATCGGCAGTTCTCGAAATACCTCTTTACAATAGCCGTTTACAATCAGACTAATAGCGTCTTCGGTAGATATCCCCCGTTGATTGCAATAGAATATTTGGTCTTCTCCGACCTTTGAGGTCGTGGCTTCATGCTCTACCTTTGCCGTTGGATTATTGACCTCAATATAAGGAAACGTGTGCGCGCCGCATTGATCCCCGATCAACAGCGAGTCGCACTGAGAAAAATTTCTAGCGTTTTTCGCGTTTTTTGCCACCTTCACCAATCCCCGATAAGAATTTTGGCTATATCCTGCGGAAACCCCCTTAGAAATAATCGTGCTATGCGTATTTTCCCCCAGATGAATCATTTTTGTGCCGGTATCAGCCTGCTGATAATTATTCGTCACCGCGACCGAATAGAATTCACCGATAGAGCGATCTCCTTTTAAGATCACGCTGGGATATTTCCATGTAATCGCAGACCCAGTTTCCACTTGGGTCCAGGAAATTTTGGCGTTTTTATGGCATATTCCCCGTTTGGTGACAAAATTATAAATTCCTCCCCGACCCTTTTCATCTCCGGGGTACCAGTTCTGGACAGTCGAGTATTTTACCTCAGCGTCTTTGTGAGAAACGATCTCCACCACCGCGGCGTGCAACTGATTTTCATCCCGCATCGGAGCGGTGCATCCCTCCAGATAGCTGACATACGCGCCCTCTTCCGCTACAATCAAGGTGCGCTCAAACTGACCCGTATTCGCAGTATTTATGCGGAAATAGGTGGATAATTCCATGGGACAGCGGACGCCCTTGGGAATATAACAGAACGACCCGTCGCTGAACACTGCCGAGTTTAACGCAGCATAAAAGTTATCCGTATAGGGAACCACAGTGCCCATATATTTTCGTATCAGTTCCGGATGATTTCGGATCGCTTCGGAGAAAGAGCAAAAAATAATGCCCAGTTTGGACAGATCTTTTTTAAACGTAGTCGCAACCGAGGCACTGTCCATAATCGCATCGACCGCTACGCCGCTGATACGTTTCTGCTCTTCAATCGAAATGCCTAGCTTATCAAAAGTTGCCCTCAGCTTTGGGTCCACCTCGTCGAGACTGTCCAATTTCGCCTTCTTTTTCGGCGCGGCATAATAGATAATATCCTGAAAATCGATAGCGGAATACGAGACGTGAGGCCACGTCGGCTCGATCATACTCAGCCAATGGCGATACGCGCGCAACCGCCATTCCAACATAAATTCCGGCTCGTTCTTCTTTGCCGAGATCATCCTGACCACGTCCTCGCTCAATCCTTTGGGGATCGTATCGGTCTCAATATCGGACGTAAATCCATATTTATAATCCGATTTTGTGATCCGTTTCAAGGTCTCTTGCTGATCCTTGGATCCAAATTTTCCCTCATAATCATCTTTTTGCATTTTTCGCCCTTTTTACCGAAATTCTTAAATGAATCACGACAATATCAAATTTTTGGTTTTTTTACATCCGATAGAAACATCTTTTTCAAATAATTAATGAGCTCTTGCTGAATACCCACCATCATTGTTTGGATATTGCAATTATCGTGTCGATTACAGGCGCGGTCTCTCTCCTCCTCGCACAGACAATATACCAAGCCGACCGGTCCGTCAATCGCGGATAAAATTGAATAGAGGCTGATCCGCCCCGGGTCATTTTCTTTTAGACAATAACCGCCCTTTACGCCCTGCACGGAATTGAGCAGACCTTTTTTTTTGAGCGCCTGCATTACTTTACCCAAAATCTCTTTCCGTCAAGTCAACCATGACGATCAGTGCATATTCGAACCGTTTGCTAAATTTTAACATCTATCGTATCCAATACCGGACTCATTTTGTCGTATTTACAAGGAGTGCTTACGACCCATGAATATGCTATGTTCCCGAAATCTTATATATTTTTTGGTGGACTCTGGACAGCTGAACAGAACCCTAAACTCCCATCAGCGGCTTGATTTTTCTTTTGACAAAAAGATAGCCGAAATGAGCCTATATTTCAACAACAATATAGCTACAAAAACCACCCGGATAACTGCAAATAACACCGTTTTTCCGCATCTGGTTCGTCGTGTGGGTGCCACCAACGGCAGAGCGAGACACGCAGCAACGCGCCTGCGGGGATTTCTGGGATCGAGTCCGCCACGCCGACATATGACAGATTCATTTCGTGGGATTTCAGAGAATATCGAGTGCGACCGCGAGCGTTGGTATACAGGATGAGCTCCTCGTCTGGCTGCCAGAATGCGACGCTTTGTTCTGGAATACCATTTTTTTCAGAGATATAGAGACTGCCTCCGCGAGATCGATTCAGCATGCCATGAAAAAGTGTGTCGGGACCCCCGGAACTGATCTGCACGCGGTTCTGCAACGTTTGTTTAAGATCCCGCGCCCGACCCAGATATTCGCTATGGTAAACGATCACATCCTCCACATGTGGAGGAAACTTTTCTTCCTGCGACGGTGAAAAGTCCATGTCCCACACCTGACCGACCTCATATTTGGTCGTTATCGGCTGATTTTTGCATCCGGGCTTCATCAGTCGAATATTTTTATTGGTATCCTTAGCCAGAGCTCCCACACAAAATTTTCCGACCATGTGGGTTTTAGCGACAATGAGAACTCTCATGGCAAAATATGCTCCGTGTGTATGTTCAAATCCATTTCTAAACGGTCTGTAATGAGAGACCGGTGACATGCTTTCGGATCTTGTTCCACACAAAATAGAACAACAACGAGATCGTGGATCCCAAAGCTATCAACAAATTTTTGCGCGTTAAAGTCAGTGAGACACGCGGCGTTATAGGCTTTGATAAAAGCAGGGCTGAGCGCGGCTCGATTCCGTTTTGTTATTTTTTGGCACTGGTCGTCCGCCCGTTGCACATCACGAATCGCGTTGTTGGGTGCCAGGTCTTTGCGATGGATGTAGCCTATGCCTAATGCTTTCAGTTTTTTTTGTAAGTAGATACTGTTGACAAAGGCATACTTTGCCCCGCGCATGCCTCGACGATACCGAATGTCGCAAAACAGACCCACGTTATGCCGAATCAGGGCGTCGAAAAAAGTGGATTCGTCAAAGCCATACACGCCAATAGTCATAAATTTCAATATCATAATTTCCTCTTATTTTTGCGATAGGATTTCACAGAGCCAAACGTGTGGCCAAACAAACCCTGTTGCCCTCCAGTTAGTCGCCGCATCACCTCTGACTGGCTTTTGAGTTCCCCCAGCTCATCAATGTGCCGCACGTCAATTCCGTTCTGAACCAGTGTTTCACTGATCAACTTACTCCGATGACACTGCTCTGGTTTGAGTTCGGAACACATCAAGGCGACCCGATATTTTTTGTCCAGCGCAGTTGCGAGGCGAGAAATACCGTCACGATAAAAAGGAGCTCGGCTCAGCTTGGCATAATCGATTTTCTCATTGGTAAAATATTTCATATCATCGGGTTTACCGCCCAACTGCCGCCCTATAAACAGATACCCGACGCCGTTTTCCTTCAGACGCCTTTCCAATTTAATTTTTGAAAAGTCCTCATTAAACGCGGAAAACGGCGCAGATCGAACGTCTGCCACATAGTCGATTCCATAGCATTTTATCAGAGCTATAAAATCGCCAATAGCGCGGTTGCCGTATCCAATAGTATAGATACTGTTCAGGGTATTCGGTTCGGTCATTGGATCAAAAGAATGTTTGGAATTTAGGCTTTCACTTATGATGTAGTTTCGACGCTCTCCGCGATTTGAGCGATCGCTTCTAATTTTTTTTCTATTTCAGGATCAAGCTCACCGGGTTTCGCGAGGCGAGCGATTTCATAATAACGACCTTTATCCATCATTATCGGTTTTTTAAATTCTTCGAAATATTTTCGAAACAAACGATTTAACACATCGCTCATTTTCATAGTCTGCCACCACTCGTCGTTTTTATCTTTTAACGCGGCTCCTGGAATATAATCAGGGATCAGATCATCTATGATTTTGAGACTATGGGTGACGAACAGAGGCATTTCTTTTTCTTGTTTTTCAACATAGCGGATAAGCGTTTCCGGAATCGGCAAATAATTTTCGATTTCTCGTCGGCTCCACATCATTTCATATAATTTACCTTTTTCATTTAATTGTTTATCGAGATTGTCAAATAGGGCTATTCCCTGCAATTTGGGCGCGTATTCCCGCAAGCCGTAAAAATGATCCCGCGCGTGATTCGGATTGTTTCCGACATACTTCACAAAAGGGGATTTCAACGCATCTTTTGATCTATGTTCCAATACGTCCGCAAAGGCCTGAAGCATGGATAAGTCGGTCGAGCCTTCCAAATATAGAACCCATTTTCTCTGTTCAGCCAATAAATATTGGTCAAACCCTATAGTTATGAGAGATTTGACAAGTTGACTTGGGGTGTTCACCCTGTGCGGAGTTCCAAGGAACGCTATCACGCAATCTTTCTGCGCCGCTTCATTTAATAGCACTTCGGAATGGGTTGCTGCAATCAATTGTGATTTTTTTTCACGAATTGCCTTTATTAACGAACGATAAATCTCTTTTTGTCGAAGAACCTCAAGATGCGCGTCGGGTTCGTCCAATAACAAGATTGTGCTTTTGTTGGCATAGATGTAGGCAAACAGCAATAAAACCTGATGAAAACCCCTCCCTGCGCTTGTCAAATCCATCTTTTTACTCCCTGATTCGACATAGCTCATTGTAATTCGTCCATTAGTCAGATTTAAATTTGGAGGATTCAGTTGAATTCCAAATAAGCACTCCATTTTTTTGCTAATTCCCCCCATTGCTCTTTATTCTCCTCCCAAATTATCCAACAGAGGTTGCGAAGCACTTCCGCAGTCCTTCCTTGCCCGATTCTGGTATGAATCGACCCTCTTGACAACAGATCTTCCTCGCTTGCCAATCCCGACATCGGGGGAAGAAACCCGACTCCTTCCTCAAGTGCTTGCTTCGGAAACTCTTCCCCACGCTTCTCCGTCGTGATTCGCCGGCAATATAGCGCATCCAGATTGGCGTAATAGAATTCAAATCCAAGTTGCCATTTTTCCTCATTGGTAATGCCCTCAGCCATGATTTCAATCAGAATATTTTCGGGACGATACTTTTTATCGGAAATTTTGACGCTTTCTCGGACGTGGAGTTGGTACCACAGTTGGTTAATCGCGGGTAGAGAAATCGAGAGAATATCCGTGCGATGGATCAAAACCCCTACACGTTGTTTTGCTTTGGATTTCAGCCTATTTTCCGCCCATTTCCGCATGCCAATCTCCCAGAGAGCGATCGCTTGGAGTGCTGAACTCTTTCCAGAATTGTTGGGACCGACAAAAATTACAGCGTCGCCGAGAGAGATAGAGGCTTCCTCTAATCCCTTAAAATTTTTAATCGTAATTTTTGTAATCATGTATCTCGCCTCATGTTATTCTGTTGTGAAAAGTCGATCGACTCGCTGTGAGCTATGCTATATAGTCTGGCATATTTTTCACTCCTACATCATAGTTCTTAAAAATATATGAGCTCCGACAAAATACGAATCCTATTGAAGTTGACAGATCAAATGCCTATTTCTGGATTCTATTTGGAGCCTGGTTTATAATATTTCATCGCTTCGGGGACTAATTTTCTCAGATTGGATATCCGCGTTTTGTCCGACGGGTGGGTGCTTAAAAATTCTGGAGGTGCCGCGCCTCCGCTTTGCGCGGACATACGCTGCCAAAATGCGACAGATTCATTTGGATCATAACCAGCCATAGCCATGAATATTAACCCCAAGTGATCCGCCTCTGACTCATGTTTGCGGCTGAACGGCAGCAGAACCCCAACCTGGGTCCCGACACCATAAGCGGTGAGCAAAGCGGTTTGGGTCGTTTCCGACTCGCCCTTCAGCAACTCGCTGAGAGCTATGCCTCCTGCGGACGTCATCAACTGCTGGCTCATCCGTTCATTTCCATGTTGGGCAATGGCGTGGGCGATCTCGTGACCCATCACAACGGCTAACCCGGTCTCATCTTGACAGATAGGCATGATCCCGGTATAGATCACTACCTTGCCGCCCGGCATACACCAGGCATTGATAGTCGGATCGTCCACCAGATTGAATTCCCAGCGATATCCCTTCAGTTCATTCGGTTTCCCCTTGTTGCGAAAATATTGCTCAACAGCATGTTGAATATTTACGCCCACTCGCTTGACCATATTTACCTGCGCGGTGTTCTTGCTCAAGTTATTGCTACTGATGAACTCATCATACTGTTGGAAGCTCATCGAGTTGATGGTAGACGCAGGGATCAGGTTTAACTGCCTTCGCCCCGTCACCGGAACTGTGGAACAATCTGTCATTATAGAAAGCATAATAAAGATAATAACCCAATTCGACATTTTTCTGAACATTAATTCCCCCTTATAAACTATTCATTTACGACAATTGCGATAGTTACCAACTCAGAGTACATCCGACAAGCTAAATATACCACAATTTTTAAATACCGTCAATTGTGAAATTTGAAAAAATGAAGGCATTAAAAAAAATCCCGACGAGATTCTGAAAGAGTACAAAACATTTTTTGAAGATCAGTGTATAAATTTTTTTATTTTCGATTTTATAGATTAACCCGAAGCTCCAAAAATATAGGGAGTTCAAATCAACCTAATTAACCTTACGAGGGAAAACGAGGGAAAAATGTGTGATAAACGGCTCTTTTTCGTATTAATCTTTTTTCTTATCGGCTCAATCGTCCCATCAATAAACGCTGGCGAGATGTATATCGAGTTTGACATTCAGTCCAGATCGGAATTGCATAAGTTGACCCGCATGATCTCCATTGACCGGGTGGATAATCTATCGGTTTACGCCAATGTCACGGAACAGGAGTTGGCGGCGATCATCGACATGGGCTATCGCTATCAAATCCAACCGCATCCGAGAGACGGTTTTGTTCCAGATATGGCGTCCAGCCGAGACCAACTCAGAGAATGGGATGTCTACCCCACGTATGAAACGTATGTCGATATGATGTATCAATATGCCGAGGACTATCCCGATCTCTGCACAGTGGAAAATATTGGTTATTCAGTCCAGGGTCGGGAAATTCTCTTTGCCAAAATCACCGACAACGTAAGCTCGGAAGAAGATGAGCCGGAATTCATGTACAGTGCCCAAATGCACGGCGACGAATTGGTCGGTTTCATCATGATGCTGCGGCTCATTGATTATTTGCTTTCTAATTACGGAGAAGATGATCGTATTACCAATTTAGTCGATAACGTCGAAATTTGGATCAACCCGTTGGCAAACCCGGACGGGACATATCAGGGTGGGAACCACACAGTCTCCGGTGCGGTTCGCCGAAATGCCAACGGGGTGGATATCAATCGAAATTTCCCCGATCCGGACGGCGGGCCCCATCCGGACGGCTACAGTTGGCAGCCGGAAACCTTTGCCATGATGAACCTTGAGACGGAACATCATTTTGTCCTCTCATCCAATATTCATAGCGGAGCCGAGGTAGTCAATTACCCGTGGGATACCTGGTCTCGTCGCACTGCCGACGACGAATGGTGGCAGCATGTATGTCGCACATACGCGGACGCGGTTCATGAAAACGCCCCAGCCGGATATATGGACGGCTTTGACGACGGCGTGACCAACGGTTACGATTGGTATGAAGTCGCGGGAGGCAGACAGGATTATATAATTTACTTTCATCGAGGGCGGGAGATGACGCTGGAGCTTTCTAACGCCAAGATGTTGCCTGCAAATCAATTGCCGGCTCATTGGAACTATAATCGCGAGTCGTTTCTGCTATATATAGAGGAATGTCTGTATGGCATTCGCGGCATGGTCACAAGTTCGACAAGAGAGCCGGTGGCGGCAAAAATCACAGTTGTCGATCATGATATGGATAACTCAGAAGTCCTCGCGGATTCTACATTCGGCAACTATCACCGCATGATCGCGCCGGGAACGTATGATCTCCTGTTTACCGCGTTTGGACATGAGACCCAATCTGTAGAAAATGTTGTTGTAAGCGACAATCAAATCACAATCGTCAATATGGTCATGGAAGCAAGTCCTATGGTGACAGTTGACGGCACAGTGACTGATAATGAAACCGGACAACCGATTTTCGGAGCGATTGTGGAATTGATTAACACCGACTATCCGTCGGAAACAACTGATAGCGAAGGTTATTACCAAATATCAAATGTCTACGCTGGAACATATGCCCTCCGAACCTCGGCAGTCGGTTATGCCACTCTTACCCAAGAGGTTGATCTGTATGAAGATAACAGCCAGATCGATTTCCAACTCGCTCCCAGCGATGCGGAGAGTTTTGAAACTGGAGCTTTCACAGAAAATTGGAATTTCGGCGGTAACGCCAATTGGGTTATTGATAACAGCGTCGCGTCGGACGGTTTTTACTCCGCAAAATCAGGCGATATCTCCAGTGATCAAAGCAGTTCTTTATCGATCGCCTTGGAAACCATTTCAGACGGCGTTATCTCTTTTTACCGAAAAGTATCCTGCGAAGACGATAGTAACAATAACTATGATTTTCTATCTTTTAAAATCGACGGGTCTGAACAGGCTCGATGGGACGGGGAAAGCGACTGGACTGAGGTCAATTTCGTTGTCTCTGCCGGAGCGCATACGTTTCAATGGGTCTACGAAAAAGACGGCAATATCAGCTCCGGATCTGACTGCGCCTGGATCGATTATATCAACTTCCCCCCAACTGCGGGGGACAACGATCCTCTAATCATAATTTCGGTAGACGAACTTTCCTTCGGAAATGTACAGATAGGCGAATCGGCTACCCAGAGCTATACAGTACAATGTCAAGAACTTACCGATAATTTTACAATCACCGCCAGAACAGTTTTTTCCCTTTCCGTTGACAATCAAAATTTCGATCGGACAGTGATCATATCTCCTACTAACGGCGAAATACCGGAGACAACAATCTATGCGCGGTTTCAACCGGCAGCCGGAATCAGCTACATCGGCACAATCAGTCACGAAAGTGAAAGTGCTGTTTCTCAATCGATCCAAGTCGCTGGACAAGGCATCTCACCGCCTGATCCGGAAATTAGCCTTTCGACCGACTCCATATTGTTCGGCGAAGTAACCATCGGCGAAGAGTCGATCCAAAATTACACGGTCCAAGGCGTGAACTTGAATGCTCCTATCGAAATAACCGCTCCATCTGGATTCACCCTCTCATCCGACGGCGAGATATTCTCCCAAACCCTGACCCTATCTTTGAATCGGGAAATACGAGCAGAACTTATGCTAAAATTTAGTCCAGTTGAGGCGATTGCTTACTCCGGCGCGGTCACCCATCAGAGCCAAGGCGCAGAAACGCAAGACCTGATCGTACAGGGTGTGGGGAGAGAAGCAAATCGTCCTCCCATGCTGCAAAATCCGATTTTGGATCAAGAAGGATTGGTGGGATTGGCGTTCGAATTTCAATTCAACGATCAAACATTTATGGACCCAGACGGCGATGACTTAATTTATTCCGCTCTGCTTGCCGATAACTCCCTCCTACCGGATTGGCTCAACTTCGATTCAGAAAATCGTCTTTTCTCTGGCACGCCAACCGAAGGCGGCATACTGGAGATTGAAGTCGTGGCTCAAGATGAAGGTGGGGTAGAGGCAACCGATAATTTTCAACTATCGATTTATTCCCGTGGCGACATGAATTCTGATGGCTACATAACCGCCGCCGATATTTCGTTGCTCGTCGAACATATTATATTCGGCGCAGAATATTCCCAGCTTGCTGATATGGATCAAAATGGTTTGATTGATGTGAGAGATATAATTTCACTGGTAGATCAAGCCGTTCAAATTACTCGATTTAAGTAAAAATGCGTTCTAAAATGAGAGTCCTTACCAAGGAGAAAATATGTTTCGTGTGGGGTATTATCAATTTCATCCTGAATTTGGAGAAGTCGCCAAAAATAGGGATAAGGTCGTGTCGATCTTGAAGGGTATAAGAGCGGATTTGATCGTTTTGCCGGAGCTTCCATTCACAGGTTATAACTTCAGGGATCGTTCGGAGTTAGCATCCCTATCGGAAAGCCCTGAGAATTCCGATACTGTAGAAAAATTGGCGCGCCTTTGCCACTATCAGGATTTCTATATTGTGACCGGTTTTGCCGAGAAGTGTGGAGAAAAATATTTCAACAGCGCTCTCTTGATTGGTCCTGGCGGATTAATCCATATTTATCGAAAATTGCATCTTTTTCACAAAGAGAAAGAATGCTTCGATCCGGGCGACAGACTGTTATCTGTACAGGAGATTAGGGGCGTCAAAATAGGCATGATGATCTGCTTTGATTGGATATTTCCGGAAGTCTCTCGGGTACTCGCGCTTCTCGGAGCAGACCTGGTCTGTCATCCGTCAAATTTGGTCATGGACTATTGTCAGCAAGCCATGCAGACTCGTTGTATTGAAAATCGTGTATTTTCAGTAACTGCCAACCGATTCGGAGAAGATCAGCGTCCACACGGAGGAGAAGTCAAGTTTACAGGTAAAAGCCAAATTTTAGGTCCTAAGGGCGAACTTATTCACCGTGCGCCCTCAAAGCGGGAGGAAGTTTTTATAGCGGATATTGACGTAACTTTTTCTCGTGATAAAAGAGTCATGCCAGATAATCATCTAATTCAGGATAGGCGACCTGAATTGTATTCATTTTTATGCGAACGATAAAAAAAAAGAGCCTGCAAAACAGGCTCTTTTTAATGCTCGGCAACGTCCTACTCTCCCACAAAGTTGCCCATGCAGTACCATCAGCGCTAAAGGACTTAACTTCTGTGTTCGGAATGGGAACAGGTATTCCCCCTTCGCTATCATCACCAAACAATTTCTATATTTTATTAAATTGTCAATTAAGAAGAGTAATTTCGATTTATTTTTCTTGAGTTAATCATTTAAATCAATAAATTAATCGATCAAGCCTATCGACCTATTAGTATCAGTCGGCACAGACATTACTGCCTTTACACCTCTGACCTATCACCTCGTATTCTACAAGGAGTCTCAAGGGAGATTTTATCTTGGAGTTGGCTTCCCACTTAGATGCTTTCAGCGGTTATCCTTTCCGAACATAGCTACCCTGCTATGCCACTGGCGTGACAACAGGTCCACTAGAGGTTCGTCCACTTTGGTCCTCTCGTACTAAAAGCAGCTCTCCTCAAATCTCCTACGCCCACAACAGATAGGGACCGAACTGTCTCACGACGTTCTAAACCCAGCTCGCGTACCGCTTTAATTGGCGAACAGCCAAACCCTTGGGACCTTCTCCAGCCCCAGGATGCGATGAGCCGACATCGAGGTGCCAAACCTCCCCGTCTCTCTAAAGCTGATTACCAAACAGCCTGAGGGAACCTTTGAACGCCTCCGTTACATTTTAGGAGGCGACCGCCCCAGTCAAACTACCCGCCTGACAATGTCCCAATCCAGGATTCACTGAATCTGGTTAGAATTCCGACAGAACAAGGGTGGTATTTCAAGGTTGGCTCCACGAGAACTAGCGTGCCCGCTTCACAGCCTCCCACCTATCCTACACATGCAATGCCAAAACCCAATATCAGGTTATAGTAAAGGTTCACGGGGTCTTTCCGTCCCGTTGTGGGTATCCGGCATCTTCACCGGAATTACAATTTCGCCGAGCCCCTAGCTGAGACAGCGCCCAAATCGTTGCACCATTCGTGCAGGTCGGAACTTACCCGACAAGGAATTTCGCTACCTTAGGACCGTTATAGTTACGGC
>NBMB01000012.1:75000-109798 GCA_002084765.1 Candidatus Cloacimonetes bacterium 4572_55
GCCGCCAGGTAGTCTGGTTGCTCTCCTGCCCGTAGATAGAAATATCGTTCGCCCTGCCCTGATGGTCAGCCACAAACTTTTCCGACTGCACGAACATTCCGCCTGAACCGCAACACGGGTCAAACACCTTGCTTCTGTATGGCTCCAGCATCTCAATAAGCAGCTCGACAACGCTGCGCGGGGTATAAAACTGACCGCCTTTTTTCCCTTCTGCCAGAGCGAATTCACCCAGAAAATATTCAAACACATGCCCCAACACATCCGCGCTTCGGGCTTTGGCGTCGCCCAGAGCAATATTTCCCACAAGATCAACCAAACCGCCAAGATTTCCCGCGTCAAGATTTCCCCTTGCAAACACTTTTGGCAGCACATTTCGAAGCGAGGGGTTCTCCCTTTCAACCGCGTCCATGGCATTATCAATCTCTGTGCCGATTTTCGGCGATTTGGCTATAGATTGCAGATAAGACCAGCGGGCACTTTCTGGCACAAAAAAAACATTTTTCGCCTTGTATTCATCACGATCTTCCGGGCCGGCTCCGACGTATTCGCGTTTGCCTGCTTTCAGCTTATCAAACAATTCCTCAAAAGCGTCCGAAATATACTTCAAAAATATCAGCCCCAAAACAATGTGCTTATATTCCGCTGCGTCAATATTTTTTCTGAGCTTATCAGCCGCTTTCCAGAGCTACTTTTCAATCGGCTCCTTGAGATTTTTCTTCTTAACTTTCCCCATTTATTTCTCCAGTCCCTCACATATTCAACCTGGCAATCGATTTTAATATGAATAAACTCCTATCAGCCAGCCCCCTGTTTGAGAAATTTGACATACACCAACTCGGGATCATCCTCATCGAGATTGTGAATTACGCCGGACAATTTGTAGCCCAATTTTGCCAACAATGACTGCGTAGGGAGATTTGACAGGTTGGTGGAAGTAAATAGCCGAGATGTTCGACAAATGGATTCCAAATATGGCAGCATCATTTCCCCACCGCCCTGACGCCGATGATCAGGATGGATATACAGCATCGAAATAAAGCCCTGTTCATAGAATGTGTATTCAAGCACAGCGTAACCGAAAATCTGACGATCGGTTTTAATTACAAAGCAATTATCGGCTTCAACCGCGCGCTCAATGAAAGCGCGACGGTGGCTATTCGGTTCAGCGAGATGGTCAAACAAGCAAACTATCTCAATATCCGCGGTTTTGGCTGGACGAATTAAATACATTTTTCTATTATAGCTCTCAATTCGTTTATATATTGATGGAACTTAGCTTTTACACTCTATCAAGTCGGAAACAAGCACTCCATTATACTTCGTAAATTCATAGGGCTCTCTTTCCAGTATTTCAGAGGGTATATTATCTAAGATTTTATTGAGATCATCTGCATTTAGCGACTCAATAAATGATGCAAATTCATCAGACATTTTATTTGAGGGGAAATATTTTCTATACATCTTTACAATGGATTTGAGCATCGGCAGATATGGCTGTAGATCTACCGTTATCGGACCTTTTATTTCGTTAATTATCATCTTGGATCGGGCAATTTTCAGGGCAAGTAAAATACATGTAAGCGATCCATCATTTTTGCTTATGAGGAACTCCTCCAGGAAGCGATCAATTCTTCTATATAGCGCATTTTTTCCTCTTATGTTTGTCATATTCTATGTCTCATAAAAAGCAGCATGAACACAATAGATTTACAGAGTAAACTTCAATCAATTTGGAACAATTTGGAAATCAATAATAATACTTATCTTTCGCTGATAAATTAGATCGTTTTTTAAATTCAAAGTAAAGTAACAATAACTCACTAATAATAAAAAGGTTATACTTTATTTTGATAATTTTTTTTGATAAAAACCTAAAACTTTTCTTGATTTTTCCTCAATTTTAAAAAAAACTACCTCAAATATCATCGGAAGATAAGTGATTATGCTAAGGATCATGGGTTTGTATGACGCGGAGCGTCCTGATCTCGCTACGACGGAGACCGCCGTAGCGAGGATTCAGAGCGTGACGGAAAGTTCCCGCGTCACTTTTTTAGTAATACCATCCGTTTTTCGATTTTTCCTTCAGGCGTGACCAGTTGATAGAAGTAGAGACCGCTCCCCACAACTGATCCTCGGTCGTTTCGACCATCCCATGTAGTTATGTGCGCGCCGCTCTCCTGCGTTTCATTGACAAGCGTGCGGACAAGCCGACCGGACATGTCATATATATTTAGCTTTACCCGCGAGTGAGCCGGCACGTTGTAACGGATTTTCACTTGCTCTCCGGTCATGAAGGGGTTGGGGTGATTTTGATCCAGACGGAATCCGGATTCCGCGGCGAGATCGGGCGTGTCTTCTATGCCTAATGGATACGAGAAATCTATGTATATCCACGCGGTAGATGCTGGAATTGTCACATTTGCCGCGTCTGACAGCACCGTGAGAGAGTCCTCTCCCATGACCCTTGCCCAAACGCCGGTATGTGGGAAGGGGATGTCCAACGTCTCTTCCTGATTATTGAAATTTGCCGCTATCACCGAGGAGCGATCCTCGTTTTGTCGCCAATAAACAATCGATTTTTTGTCGTTATCCGCCAGTGGGAAGCTGATATCGCCTGTGCGAAATAGGGGAACCCGCAGACGCAGATCGATCAAGGCACTATAGTAATCGAACATCTCGCTGCCTTCGGGCTGATCAAGATTTTCCCATTGCAGAGGCTGAGGCTGGATATTTCCGTTTGGATCGCGGCTCACCCCGTTCTGGGCAAATTCCTGGCCAGCGTATATCATAGGCATGCCCCAGCCGGTCATCAAAATCGCGGCACCCAGCTTTGACTTTTTGAGAGCGATTTCATAGCTCATATTTTGATAGGCCGTTGCCTCGTAAATCACCCGAGTCTCGTCGTGGCTCTCGATATAATTCAGCGGCCCATGAGGACTCTGGAACTCCGACGAGTATATCTGGTTCTGAAGCCGATCCATATCGCCCCAATTAAAACCCGCGTCATGAATCTGCTGGAGATTTGCCTTCATCGCGTGAAAATAGGAATAATTCCAGCCCGCATCCACGTCGTTGAGCCGCACTCGGACCGGGTTATCTTCCTCGATGATCTGAATAACTGTCGAGTCCAGATCATCGACAAAGTCAGAATAAAAAGCCATACCTTCTTGATCGTAACCGATCCAGCCCACGCCTTCGGTATGATCATAACGAAACCCGTCGAAATGGTATTCTTGGATCCATGTCTGCAGTGCGTCGGTCACGTATTTCCAAGTGCGGTACTGTTTTCCGTCCGCTACATGCCAATGCTGCAGACGGTAGCCCCACGGCGAAGGATCGTTCTTAAAATAGGGGCAGTTCTCATAATCGTGATCTTGATAGTTGTAATTTCCCACTGGCTGGTACAACTGGAACAGGGGCGCGCTACCCCACAGATGGTTAAAAACCACATCAAGTAACACCGCGATATTCCGCTCATGGAACGCATTGATCAACATTTTCAACTCTTCCGGCGATCCATACGCTGTCTCCGGCGCAGAATAAAACGAGGGATTATACCCCCAACTATTCGCTCCTTCAAATTCGATAACAGGCATCAATTCGACTGCGTTGACGCCCAGTTCTTCAAAATAGCCGGATTCCAATATCTCCAGAACTTCTTGAAATGTGCCGATTGTTCCGTCGGTATGTCCGACAAAATCGCTGACGTGCATCTCATAGACCACAAGGCTGTCTACCGACGGGCGAACAAAGTCCTGGTCGCTCCAGTCAAACGGTTCCTCGCCGACAACAAAGCGAGTTGCCGCGTGTTGATAGTCGCCGGATTCCCACCCCCCAACTGGGTCTTTCCATTCTACGTCCTTGCTCCAGGGATCCGCAATATATTTTATCCCCTCCAGATTATATTGATACAAATATTCTCCGTCCGGCAGCGTCTTTGTTAGCCACCATAACGTATCGCCGGACGCTTTCATCAACTCGCCGTTCGGATACTCGGACGCATTGAAATCACCTTTTAGTGCCACGAAATTTTTTGCTGGCGCATAGAGCGCAAATGTAACCTGACTCCCATCGACAACCACGCCATCCTCGATCCCTTCCGGTGCTGGCTCATGGATGATACCGGGAACCACCTGGACTCTCACCCTATCAAAACCGTAACGGTCTGTCGCATTATACGCTCGAGCGATGATCTCCACATGGCCCCAGCTATCCATATCGGGCGACCAATCGATCTGGTAGGGATTTTCTCCTCCTGTCAAATCGGCCAACATCTCGTCTCGGACCCATATCTCCACGCCGTCCGCATCGGTTATATCCACTGAAATCTCGGTGGTCCCGCCAATATCCTGATCCTGGACTGGATGTGTGACAGTCGGGATCGGATCGCCTTGCTCTGGCGTGTAGTCAAACGCAATGTCATAAAGCGCGTCTTCCCATGATCCGTCCGCCCAACGAATTCGAAATTTGATAATGTCGATCAGTTGCACCGGGTTGACAAAGGACCCCAAATCGAGATAATAGTCCCCTGCCTCATCCGGTCCCTGCATCGGGGATTCCACGGATTGTTCATCGTCGGAAAGTTGGCTCCCATGGGGCCAATACGCCTCGATCGGAGGTTGAAATACCGCGTTGGAGAGTGTATACCAGATAAAATCGCCGGTTTGATCGCTGTTCCGTATCGTGATGTGGATCGTGTCGTTCGGATTGGGATTCAGAGGCGACCAGGTATAATTCAAGCCGATATGCCAATCTACGCCTATGCCGCCATTATTGTCCCAATTTCCATTGAGATCGGTAAAGACAAAGTCGATTACCTCTGCGTCGTTGGGGATCAGATACGCGTATTCCCACCACCCGTCCTCAGAATATGGCAACATCTCATAATCCTGCGTCCCTTGCCAATTGTTATACCCCAGATGGATATAGACTGGATTGGTTTGGTCTGGCAGCGCGCCTTCAATTATATTATAGTAGATCGTGACCGTGCCGCCGGGAGTCGGAGAGGGCGGATCCCAATAGACCGAGACAGCTTGCGCTGAGACCGCATAAATCAGGGTGAAAGCCATTGAAAGAAGAGTAAGGTAACGCCTCATAAATCAAACCTCTTGATTAAAAAATAGTGATTAAAGAGAATTATTTCACATCGGAGCTCTCAGGACTCGTATCCGAAAAATCAGCGGATCCTTTTGCCCGTGTTTTAATTTACAATTTTTTGCCCGTCAGCGCAATTATATTTTATGAGTTATCCAATGAATAGGGGTTGACATTTTTTTGTAAATTCAATACTATCTTAATAGCGATTAAAATTCGAGGAATATTTTTGTCGCCAAAACACCAGGAATCAAGGAGAAGACAACGGATGTTTTGATAAAAAAATTCCGTTTGTGACGCCATTCGTTACAAAAAGGCGGAGAGAATACATTTTTTTTTAAGACGGAAGCCGGGGGAAAGTTAATGAAATTTTTAGATTCGGTCAAAAATAGCGAATTGGTTATTAATTGTATTGAGAACGATAGGGAGACGCTGGTGATCGCTTTGCGGGGGAAAATTTCCTCCTCTTTCACCGGTTCAATATTGACAAAGGATTTGAAATCTTTTAATGAACATGTCTATAATCGCTCTCCGAGTTGGGACCGTGTGGTGATCGACTTTCGGGGGTTGACGTATGTCAACTCGATAGGTGCTGGCATGATTATCAGTCTATATCGAAATTTTAAAGAGAGTCTTTCGAAAATTGTGCTTCTTTTTAAAAGGGGAAGCATGGTTTCCGAGACATTGAGCGCCATCGGTTTTTTTAAGATTTACCAACCGCAAGTGGTCTGGGATAAATATGACCAGGCTATAGTCAGTTAGAAATTTTATTAAAAATCTTAAACGGAAGACCGGATATTTTATGAAGTTGATTAAAATCGCGGCGGCTGTTCTGAATCAAACCCCTCTGGATTGGGAAGGCAATAAAAATCGAATCCTGCAGGCGATCCGAATCGCGCGGGAAGAAAAGGTGTCGATCATCTGTATGCCGGAGTTATGTATCACCGGTTATGGATGCGAGGACGCGTTCCACTCATCGGGCTTGCAGCGCACCGCATGGCAGATTCTGAGAGAAATTCTTCCAGAGACAAAGGCCATGATCGTCTGTCTGGGGATGCCGTTGAGCTATCAAAACAGCATATTTAACGTTGCCGCAATAGTGGTTGACGGGCGCATCCTTGGCTTTACGGCAAAGCAATTTCTTGCTGGAGACGGGGTCCATTATGAGCCTCGCTGGTTCAAGCCGTGGCCAAATAACGCGCGCGGCGATGTGACGATCGAGGGTCAGAGCTACCCTATTGGCGACATCTACTTCGACATTTCCGGAATCAAGGTTGGCATAGAGATTTGCGAGGACGCCTGGGTTGCCCGTCGTCCCGGCGCTGAGTTGGCACTCAAAGGCGTAGACCTGATTCTGAATCCCAGTGCCAGCCATTTTGCGTTTGGAAAGCACGAGATTCGGAAAAGATTCGTGGTAGAGGGTTCCAGAGCCTTTTGCGTCTCCTATATCTACGCCAACCTGGTGGGATGCGAGTCCGGCAGGATCATCTACGACGGCGGCGCGCTGATCGCGTCTGACGGAAAACTCATGGCTCAGGGACCCCGATTCAGCTATGAGGACGCGCAGATAGCGGTCGCTGTGGTTGATGTGGAAAAAACCCGGCTGAGCCAATTTCGGTCAGGCAACTTTCAACCGGATTTTATCAGCAGACCGGATCGAATCGTTTATCAAAATTTTGATTTTCCCGAACTCAAAGAAGCGGTGACAGATGTTGACGCCAACTGGTACGCGCCGCCACTGCCCAAAGAGGACGAATTCGCGCAAGCTGTCGCCTTGGGTCTATTCGATTATCTCCGCAAAAGCCGATCCTGTGGATTCGTAGTCTCCCTCAGCGGAGGCGGCGACTCTGCAGCCGTATCCTGCCTGGTCTCACTGATGGTCAAACTCGCGATCAAAAATCTCGGGGTGGATCGTTTTCGACAAAAATTATCCCATATTAACGATATTAAAGATAGTGCTTCCGACGAGCCGGAGATCGTCAACCGTGTTTTGACCTGTGTCTATCAAGCGACACGTAATAGCGGCGAAACGACTCGAAACGCGGCGGAAAAGTTGGCGAAATCGCTGAACGCCTGTTTTTTGCAGTTTCAGATCGACGGGCTGGTGGAGAGCTATGTCCGGATGGTATCCGACAATATCGGCAGAGAGCTGACATGGGATCAGGACGATATCGGGTTGCAAAATATTCAAGCTCGGGTCCGTGCGCCGGGAGTGTGGTTGATCGCTAACATCAAGCGGGCACTGCTTCTCACCACCAGTAACCGGAGCGAGGCGGCTGTGGGGTACGCCACGATGGACGGCGATACGTGCGGCGGATTGTGTCCCATCGGAGGGATAGATAAGGCGTTTCTGCAAAAGTGGTTGAGAAAATTAGAGAAAATAGGATTTCGAGGTATTGAGCCGATTCCGATCTTGAAATTGATCAACGAGCAGCAGCCTACCGCGGAACTGCGACCCAAAGATCAAAATCAAACAGATGAATCCGACTTGATGCCTTATACGGTTTTGAACGCGATCGAATCCGCGGCAATTCGGGATAAAAAAATGCCGATTCAGGTCTTTAAATTGATCCGATTCGAGTTCGGCGATCAATACGCCGCGGAGGATTTGCATCTGTGGGTACAGCGATTTTTTCGTCTCTGGAGCTACAACCAATGGAAACGGGAACGATACGCGCCGTCGTTTCATCTGGACGACAAAAATCTGGACCCAAAAACATGGTGCCGTTTCCCGATCCTTTCCGGCGGCTTTGACCGAGAATTGGCGGAGTTGCAGAGATATATTGATAATGTGGGCTATGGCTTGCCATAGCTGAATAGTTACCAATTTGTAATTCATAGCGGTTTTCTGCAAACCGAGAATAAGAACCGAGAAAATAAGAAAGGAAGATGGATGAAATCAAAAATTGTCGTTTTACTTTTATTATGGCTTATGAGTGGATTCGCTGGTTTTTCATCAGCGAATCCCTATGCAGAATTAATTTTTCAGGACAGCTCTTTTCCGTATCTTTTTGATGATACGTATGGATTTTTCCAAAATAATGGCGCGCTACCTGGGCTGAAAGCCGTCGCGCCGCTTAACTATCTCCATCAGGAGGTGTATCAAAGACCGTTGACGCTTGACGCGCAGATGACAGAGGATTGTTATGCCGGCGGGCTTTCCTATCGTCTCGGAAAATTGCGCGGCTTGGACACTGGTCTGGGGATGCGGGCTTATTATTATAAAAATGGCGGTATCGAGCTGAATTCGTTTCGCGCGGCTTTCTCCGTGAGTCGTGAGATTTATGCAACCGGAGGCGCGATGTCGCTGGCGGAAGGGCGGGAATATTTTTATCACCGAGTCTATATCGGTATCCGACCGGAACTGAATCATCTGACGCTGAGTGACTCTTCCGCAAATCATATTCAATTTTCGCCCGGGATTTATGGGCGGTTCTTCGAGAACAAAAAGAATTTTATCCGATACGTCTCGCTCGGATTCAATATCAACAATATGTTTGTTATAGAGACTGGAGACGATATCGACGCGTCTGACGCAGAAGTGAGGATGACCGGATCCGCGCTGTTTAAACCGAGCCGATTTATCGACGATTATCTGCTTGTCGGCTTTCAGATGGGCGAGAAACGGTTCAGCTACGTTCTGGATTATCGATTGCAACCGTCGCTCACAGTGAGTCTGGGTCAGACACTTTTTACAGATGGCGCGGCTCTATCCACGTTTGACGTTGGGGTCTCGAAAGCACTGCCCGGGAAAACGGTGTACGCGGTTTTGCAAAATCTAGGCGGATGGACTCCTGCGCTTCGGGTTTATCTCACCTATTTTACGGGCGAAAAAATTGAGCCAACGGATCGGTTGCCGATCTTGAAAAGCATCGATTTTCGGATTAAGAATGATTGGAATCCGATTCAACTCTCCTCGTCGTCCCAGCCCAGGACCATATCGCCTTATGCCGCGCCAAGGGTTGCGTACCGGATTGAGTTCAAGATTCGGGAAAGCACAGATATGACCCAGCCCGTCTCCGTACAATGGAGTTCCAAGTCGAGCAAAGAGGTGCAATCGGTCAAGCTTGATTATGGCAAAACTGACAAAAATCGCGCGCTCACTATGGATATACCGCTGCCCCTTGCGGTTCTTGATAAAATGGATAATAAGCACCCGGATCAGTATTCTACCGAAGCTTGGGAGATGACGGTCTATTGGGGGGACGCCCAGATTTATCGGCAAAAAAAGGCAATCCAATCAGAACCCCTGTCACCGGAGTCGTATCAGGAAAATATTGACGAGCTGGAGGCGATCACTGATGAAAAAAAGGATCTGTATCGGATTTCGCAGGACTATTTCCCAAAAGCGATCCGGCTTTTTTATCACTGCGGAGAATATCTCTCCAAACAAGATAGCGAGGAAAATTCTTGGATGTGCGACTGTTTCCGCCGAGTGATTGAGCTGGGCGATATGCCGATCCAAGAGCTGGAAGATAAAGATATTCGCTCGGCTCAGGTCAACCAGATGGTGGAGGACGCCCAATATTATCTGGAGATGCTTTGCCCAAAAGAGAATTGATCGTATGTGCATAAATTCGTTTTTAGGCTCTAAAAGGTTTTGCAAAATTTTTTAGAGCCTGTTTTTTTTTAATTGTTCACATTTTCATCAACAAAACCAATTGCTAAATTTTTGATAAGATATTAACTTAGCAGCGCGGAACGACTTTTCGTTTGCGATCTGTTTCTCTTATACCCGAATATACCCGAAAAAAGGAAAAATATATGGCTAAAAAAAGCGAACGCAGCGCGCTCCTTTCTCATGAATATCGTCATGGGATGGACGTGGAATCATTAAAGGAATCTTTTAAGGATCGACTTTTGTATTCAGTGGGTAAGGATCGGTTTTCCGCGACTGACTTAGATTATTACACCAGCTTAGCTTATGCAGTCCGCGACCGGCTGATCGAGCGTTGGATGCATACCCAGCAGACATATTATAATCAGGATGTCAAACGGGTTTATTACCTGTCAATGGAGTTCCTGATGGGCAGAACGTTGACCAACAGCCTGCTCAATTTGGGTATCAAAGAGAACGCTGAACAGACGTTGAAAGAGTTGGGATTCGACTTAGCCACGTTGGAAAAAATGGAGATAGACGCTGGGTTGGGGAATGGGGGTCTCGGTCGTCTCGCCGCCTGTTTTCTGGACTCCTTATCGACTCTTCGGATTCCGGCTTATGGGTATGGCATTCGCTATGAGTACGGCATTTTTAATCAATATATCGTGGACGGGTATCAGAAAGAGCTACCCGATAATTGGCTGCGATTTGGGAATCCGTGGGAGATAGCCCGCCCAGAATTTTTGTATCCGGTTCGTTTCTACGGCAGAATCCATCAGTTTCAAGACTCGAAAAATGTGTTGCACAGTGCTTGGGTCGATACTCGGGACGTTATGGCAATGGCGTATGATGTGGCAATCCCTGGTTATAACGTCAATACAGTCAACACGTTGCGGTTATGGACTGCCAAGTCTACGCAAGACTTTGATCTGGAAGATTTTAATATAGGCGATTATGTCGGCGCGGTGGAGCAAAAAAATGAAACCGAGGTGATCTCCAAAGTGCTTTATCCGAACGACCAGAGTAAGCAAGGGCGAGAGTTGCGGTTAAAACAGGAATATTTTTTTGTTTCCGCCACGCTGCAGGATGTGATCCGCCGCTACGCCAAGCATCGTAAAAGCTATACCGAGTTGTCGGATAAAGTGGCGATCCAACTCAACGATACGCATCCCGCAATCGCTATTCCGGAGCTGATGCGCCTGCTGGTGGATGAGAAAAATCTCCCGTGGGAAGTGGCCTGGGACATTACGGTTCAGACATTCGGTTATACTAATCACACCATCCTCCCGGAAGCGATCGAGCGATGGTCTGTGGAACTGTTCGGAAAAACGTTGCCTCGCCACTTACAGATCATTTATGAGATCAACCAGCGTTTTTTGGATTTTGTCTCTGTCTGTTTTCCCGGCGAATATGATCGGCGCGCCCGTATGTCAATTATCGAGGAGGGTCAGTCAAAACAGATCCAGATGGCGCATCTCGCGATTGTGGGTAGCCATTCTGTAAACGGAGTCTCGGAGTTGCACAGCGATCTGCTCAAGACCAGACTATTCAAAGATTTTTATGAATTATGGCCGGAGCGGTTCAATAATAAGACCAACGGCATTACGCAACGGCGCTGGTTGCTTAAATCCAATCCTGGGCTGTCCAATCTCATCACGGAATATATCGGAGAAGATTGGATCACGGATTTATATGAGTTGAAAAAGATTGCGCCGCTCGTGGACGATCCCGAATTTTGCCGTGAATGGCGAGCGATTAAGCTGGAAAATAAGAAAAAGTTAGCCGAGTATATCAAGATGAAAAACGGCGTCAGAGTCGCCCCGGAGTCGATGTTCGACGTCCAAATCAAGCGCATGCACGAATATAAGCGGCAACTTTTGAATATTCTGCATGTCGTTGCCCTGTATAATCGTATCTTAAATAACCCCGAAGTCGATTTTGTCCCTCGAACCATCATTTTTGGCGGGAAATCCGCGCCAGGTTATTTTATGACAAAATTGATCATCAAGCTGATAAATTCCGTGGCGCATCTCATTAACCGGAACCCTATAATCGGCAATAAGTTGAAGATAATTTTTATCGAAAATTACGGCGTGTCGCTAGCAGAAAAAATTATTCCCGCGACAGATCTGTCCGAGCAGATATCCACCGCGGGGCTGGAAGCGTCCGGGACAGGAAATATGAAGTTTTCCCTGAACGGCGCTTTGACTATCGGCACCCTGGACGGGGCAAACATCGAGATTCGAGAAGAGGTCGGCAAGGAGAACTTTTTTCTCTTCGGATTGACCGCTGAGGAAGTCGCCGAACTGAAAGAACGCGGCTATAATCCTATGAATTATTATCGAAGGAGCGAGGAACTGAGGCAAATTTTGGATATGATCTCCCAAGGATATTTCTCGCCGACCAAGACGGATCTGTTTCAGCCTATCGTCGATTCATTGCTGAAAGAGGGAGATCAATACATGCTATTAGCAGACTATGCCGATTATGTCGCGTGCCAGAATCGGGCGGCGGATACGTATCAGGATCCGGATAAGTGGACGCGCATGTCAATTCTGAACGTATCCGCGATGGGTAAATTTTCATCCGACCGGACGATTCGAGAGTATGCCCGGGATATCTGGAATGTGCATCCACTCGCAGTACCGGATGGCATCAATCGACATAATCCATAATTATTTATCACCACGAGAGTTTGATCCGCAGATTATCGCAGATTAAGAGTTGATAATTGAGAATTGGCTCCAAAAAATTTATTTTTATTAGAAATAGGACAAATAAGGACAAACCGATAGCTGTGCGGTGAGCAGCGATAAGATTAGGCTAAACTCGATATGAAAGGAATGTTGTGAATCTGAAAAAATTGAAAATTTATTCGGCTCGGGATGCGGCGACCTGCGTCCAACAGGAGATAGCGAACCTTGCTCAAGTGAAGGACATGCACTTCGACGGCAAGAGAGTCTTCCTGAACTGCCTTGTACCAAATCCATCCGACCAAAAACGGATCGAAAAGCGCATCTTCGACCTTAAATTTAGCCCCACTACATACTGGGAAAACGGCTCTCTTCGTATCTACTTCCCGCTGGCAAAGCGACGAAGCGACCGTCCTGCATGGGTCATAAACGCAGTATTATTTTTGATCACCGTCGGCACGACCTACATCAACGGCATCACCATGTTTTACGACCCTGATAAGCTCTCGGTATGGACGTCTGGGTTCCTTTTTAGCATTCCTCTACTGCTGATTTTGGGCGCGCATGAGTTCGGTCATTACACCTTAGCGCTCTATCATCGGATGAAAGCCACTCTCCCCTATTTTATCCCCGCGCCATCTTTTCCGATCACCCCCATCGGCACATTCGGCGCGTTTATCAAGATGAAATCGCCGATTCCCAGCCGCGTCGCCTTATTCGATGTCGGGATATCAGGACCCCTTGCCGGATTTTTTGTCGCCATACCCGTTGTAATTTTAGGTCTGACAATGTCTGAAATTTCGCCAATTCCCAACCCCTCCTCGAATGGAATTTACATGATATTTGGCGACTCTCTATTGATGAAAGCGCTATATGAATTGTTCGGTCCCACGACGCCGGAAGGATTTGATCTGGTCATGCACCCGTTGGTTTACGCAGGGTGGATCGGTTTTTTGGTCACATCTCTTAACCTTCTTCCTATTGGTCAGTTAGATGGCGGTCATATCATGTACGCCATGTTTCCAAGACGGCACCGCCTCATTGCCCGTCTTTTTTTTGCCGCATTGTTGATCATGGGTCTCTATTACAAATATTGGGGATGGTTTGTGTGGGCGTTTTTGATCCTCTTCCTGATTCGTCTTGATCATCCGCCGACTCTCAACGATCAGATCGAACTTGATTCTTCCCGAAAGATGCTCGGATATGTCGCGATTTTAATTTTTATCATCACCTTTACCCCGGTGCCAGTCGCGGTGCAATAAGTTTCCTCTTAGGAAAGCAGGAAATGTCCGATGAAATAAAAAGAAAATATTATCATTTCGTATCTCATTGATATTAATAAAGTTATATAAAATTTTTTTTTGTTCTGTCTTTTATCTGATTTATTTTTTTACTTGACATACTTTTTAGATTCGGTTATCTTTCTGTTTGTCTTCTTGGGGAGTAACAACCAGTTTGTTAATAGAGAGTTATGGCAAAATTTTTTTGTTTGAAAGACCTTTGAAAGGAGAGACTATGTTAAAAAACTTTTCTATGCTTCTTATTGTTTCAGTTGTTTTGATGTCAATATTTTTTGGATGCGCGCCTGATGAAGGCGGCTCAAGGTATCTGAATGAGCCGCCAGATACGTTTATCGTGAATGTACCGCCAGACAGCTCTGAGGTTCCTCATGACGGCCTGGTCGCATGGAATGGAAGCGACCCAGACGGCGTGGTTGTCGGTTATTTCTGGCGCTTGAGTTATGAGAGTCTTGAAGGTGACCAGGTAGTGACCGATTGGACTTTTACCGAACGGCCGGAAACCCAGGTCAATTTTTATTCACCCGAAGGAACGCGGTCAACAACGTTCGAGGTTGTGGCTGTCGATCAATTCGGCGACGGCGGGTATAACATCGACTTCTCTTTCCCGGAAGACCTTCTGAATCCAGGCGAGGTGATCTCCGAACCATTTTCTGATATTAATGGAAACAACCTATGGGACGCCGACCTGGCAGAGCCGTGGGAAGACCTGGACGGCGACGGCGAAGCAGATTCAGGAGAATACACGGATGTTAACGGCAACAATTTCCGGGATGAACATATTTCCGAAAATTTTCTGGATCTCGGAGCGGTGGACGAATCGCCCGCGTATCGGACATTTTTTACTACCAATCAACCTCCGGATTCTGTCCAAATCACCACTCAGCCGCCGGAATGGATCACGGAACAGTTCCCGGATAGCACACACTGGGATCCGAAATATTGTCTCGAAGATATCACTCGTGTCTGGAATGGATTGACTTTTGCATGGATCGGTTCCGATCCTGACGAAACGGTTTTTCCGCTCTATTTCCAATGGGAGGTTCAGCGGCGGAGCGACGGGGAATGGGTTCGCAAAACCAAAGACTGGATTTCCGCTTCTCAAGATACGCCCTTTAACGGCAATGTGGTTCTCACTACCGAACATACTTACTATCAAAGTAGCGAGAATTATATTGAATATTCCGATGGCACGATTGATTTTAACCCTGAGATTAGCTATGATGGCGTCGACGGATTTCTGGACACCGGTGACTACCGGTTGATCGTCTGGGTGCGGGACGCGTCATGGGCGCAGCCGATTGACTCAGAAA
Source organism: Candidatus Cloacimonetes bacterium 4572_55 (assembly GCA_002084765.1). Classification (GTDB taxonomy): domain Bacteria; phylum 4572-55; class 4572-55; order 4572-55; family 4572-55; genus 4572-55. Next base: position 89,999 of record NBMB01000012.1, read on the forward strand.
CCGGCGAGGCGATTCCGGACACCAGCAATTTTTCGATCATTGTCCCGGATTGGGTGTACGGCGAAGCGCGCAGTCTGCTTATCGTTGATGAGACCGATCATAACGACAATTGGCTGAAAAGCAGGGAGTTCCAACCTCTTTTTACGGAAGATGAAATCGACGACTTTTATAGCAGGCTGTTCGAAAACAAAGTGTCGCCTGAGAATATCGATATTTTTGAATTTTCAACCGGCGGCGGCGTGGGTTCGGCTCCCACCAAAGTCGATCTTGTGAAGTATAAGAACGTTCTTTGGTATAACGACGACAGTAGTTTACAATTATCAAAAGGGCTGGACTACGACGGGGACTACGCGGCAGATATGCAATTCGACAAAATGTTGGTTGATTATATGGATGTTGGCGGCAACCTGATCTTGAGCGGATGGAGGCTGGTTGAGGCGTTTTCCCGAACAAACGGTTCAACCTCAGTGCCGGCGTACACCAACGCGGACGACGAATTCAACTATTTCCATATTGCCAGATATGACCAGGATACCAACATTTATGGGGATTTTGTCGGAGCAAAGGTCGAGAGTTTTACGCCCACCGACTTAGAAACTTTTTCTATGGACTTGGAGTTGATTGAAAATTCCATCCTGTTCGGAGATAGCCTGGCGATTCAGTACGTCGGGGGATACTATCCAGCGTATATCTTTGAAGACCCGTTTGATTTTCAACTCTATTATGGATTTGAGTCTCGGACAAACGACACTTTTTTGGATAATCCAGACGCGGTCACGGCTATGGCGTATAAGACCGATACCTTCAACTCGGCTCTCATCAGCTTCCCATTGTTGCTTATGGAGCAGGACGGGGATCAAGCTCGAATTTTGATCGAGAAAATATGGGACTTCTTCGAACAAGAATATGTCGAACCCTAATTTATATTAAGGCAATTAGTGATAAAAAAAAGTGCGGTGGATCCTTGATTTACCGCACTTTTTTTATAAAACACGCGGCGCGCGTCCACTGATTTCGCAGAGACGCTTTCGCCAGTCTCTACAAGTCGATTATATGTGTTCTTTGAAGAAACCCTAATCTATAATTTAAATTTTATTTTTGATTTCTTTTGTGTTTGGAATTTTATTTGTAAAATTAAACTAAGGAGTTTATCGATGAATCGTTTTTTCGGAATTGTTGCTATTCTGATTTCTTGCCTGCTCATTTCCGCGTGTGCCGACAGCGGAGAACTTGAAGACTATCTGGCTGATTTGATCCTCTCTGCAGACCGGGATGATATGATTCCGGTCTATGTTCGTATGACAGACCGGGTTGATCTGGAACAACTGAAAAATTCGCTCAGAGCCAACCACGCGACGCTTGCCGAACAACACTTCGCAACTGTGACGGCTCTCCGACAAAAAAGCGAAACTACCCAAAGCGATCTTCTCTCTTATCTGGGCTTAGAAGAGCAATTGGGCGATGTGGCGTCTTATCAAAGTATGTGGATCGGAAACTATGTAATATTAACGGCAAAACCGGAGATAATATCGCGGGTAGCGGCTCGAGAGGATGTAGAAAAAGTCTATTATGACGCTCCATTATCGCTTATCCGCCCGATTCGTTCTACCGACAGCGAGCCGCCCGAGTCCAGGAGCGTTGAGAGCGGATTGCGTGAGATCAACGCGCATTTGCTGTGGCAAGAAGGGATTACCGGTCAAGGGCGGTTGGTCTCGAATTTTGACACAGGCGTTGACGGATCGCATCCAGCTCTGTCTCAGAAATGGCGTGGAAACAACGGCGCGCCCCCAGCGTTCTGTTGGTTCGATCCAGCAAACGGCACCTCCAGCCCCCAGGATTTTGGTCAACACGGCACCCACACAATGGGAACTATACTCGGAAGCAGCGCGGCAACCGGCGATACAGTCGGCGTCGCTTTTGGTGCGCAATGGATAGCGGTCGCGGGCGTGGATTACGGCGACATCATTTCGGACGGCATTCAGGCGTTTCAATGGATAGCCGATCCAGATGGGAACCCTGAGACTATGAACGACGTCCCGGATGTGATCAACAATTCTTGGGGCTTGCCTCCTTCAGGATCCTATCCAGATTGCTACGACGGTTTTAACGACGTGATCGACGGAGCTGAAGCCGCTGGAGTCGTCGTGATTTTTGCCGCGGGAAATGAAGGTCCCAGTCCTTCCACATTGCGAAGTCCGGGCAATCGTATCGCATCCGACGTCAGCGTGTTTTCTGTTGGCGCATTGCAACCCGGCAGCGTTCAAATAGCAGGTTTCAGCAGTCGAGGTCCCACACAATGTTCCTTGAGTCCTGGGCAGCCTGATTCACTGCGGATCAAACCAGAGATAGCGGCTCGCGGAGATGATGTGCGCTCGACAGTTCCCGGGGGTGGATATGAGGGTGGATGGAGCGGCACCTCTATGGCTGCGCCGCATGTGGCAGGCGCGGTCGCTCTCTTGCGCCAGATCAGCCCAAACGCCAGTCCCGAAGAGATCAAGCGGGCGTTGATCGAGTCCGCGGTCGATCTCGGAACCACTGGAAACGACAATACTTATGGCTATGGACGGATCGACGTGTACGCGGCGAGCCAACTGTTGGGCGGTCATGTGGAAGGATACGCGACTCTGGAGGGTTCGGAAGATCACGGCGGGGTCAAAATCTGGTCTACTCTGGAGGAAAGCAGACCCGCTATCTCGGAAACGGACGGATATTATAAACTGACCGGCTTGGGCGAAGGAACGCATTCTCTAACCGCTCGCCATATCGGATATTATGATAGCTCAATCGAAAATATCCCTGTCATCTTGGGAGAGACGACCACAGATGTAAACGTTTCGCTGCAACTGATCGGCTATACGCCAGGAAACGTGCACGCGGTCAGCGAGTTGAATCTCATGACTTTACTCACATGGGAATCCCCGACGGAAGAGCCTGCTTATTACAAGGTTTACCGTGGGACAGATCCAGGCGGGGCGTATGAGTTGATCGCCGACCATGTGGCTGATACAGAGCTGGAAGATCAGGACGTTTTGAATGGGCACGCCTATTTTTACGTGGTTACCGCCGTGTACGAGAATCCTTACGGAGAGACCTTTTTCTCTGAAGAGGCTATGGCGATTCCGGGCGAACGGGTCGATCTGCCTGTGATCAGCGGTTTTGAACTCGATGATACAGGCGGATTATACCCATTTATAATTGATGGGGGCTCCGGCGGCGCGCTATGGGAACGCGGCGAGATCGATCCTGAGCATGGACCTGGTCAAGCTGAAGCTGGAACCAAGGTCTGGGCTACCGGTCTCAGCGAGAATTACGCTCACAGTGCAGACGTCTATCTGCTGACTCCGCTGATCGATATGACAGAAGAGACCGGCCAAGTTAAGCTCTCCTTTGATCATTGGTATGAATTCGAAGGAAGCGGTAGCCGAGGCTTTGATGGCGGAAACATCGCAATCAGCACGAACGCGGGCGATACTTGGATCGTACTTCATCCTGAGGTGGACTATGACGACATGGGCGTTCCTGGACTGGATCAGGAGGCTGGTTTTTCCGGCTCCAGCGGCGACTGGGTATTTTCTGAATTTGACCTGACCGACTATATCGGATGGGTCGTGATGATCCGGATCCGATTCGGCTCTGACGCGGGCGTCTCCAAAGCGGGTTGGTTTGTCGATAATCTCTATATCGGTCAGCCGAACGCTATAGAGGATGAACAGGAAACCGCTATCTCTCGCTATAGCCTTGCCCAAAACTCTCCCAACCCTTTTAATCCCACGACCGCCATCTCTTTCCAAATCCCGAAAAAAGAACCGGTGGAGTTGACGGTTTACAACACTGTGGGACAGCAGGTCAAGACGCTTGTTGATAAGACCATGGACTCCGGCGCGCATGTGGTCCGGTGGAATGGGACAAACGACTCCGGTCTGCCCGTGAGTAGCGGCGTCTATTTTTATCGGCTGAAAACTGCGTCGTTTGACTACGCAAGACGAATGGTTCTTTTGAAATAAGGGAAGATTTTCCAGTAGATTTGTTTGAAATAACAGGGACCGGGTATCTAAGAAGTGGATTTATAACAAACCATTTGTCCGGTGATATAGATAGAAAACTGCGAGGCGTCCTTCTCGAAATTCGGGACGGGCGTCTCCGCTTATGGGACGATTTCTCGGGGATTGATCGGTCTTGATAGACGTCTAAAAATTTCAAGGGAGAGAGTGATGGCTTTTTTCGTGTGGAATGATAGCTATAGCGTTGGTGTAGAAATAGTTGACGAGCAACATAAGAAAATATTTATTATCATCAATAAATTGCATGAGGCAATGAAAAAGGGAATAGGAAAAGACATACATCACAAAATAATCCATGAACTGAAAGAGTATTCCCAGATGCATTTCTATATGGAAGAGAGATATTTTGATAAATTTGGCTATCCAAAAGCGATTCCCCATAAGCGGGAACATAAGCGTTTTATTGATAAGATATCGGATTTCGATCAAAGTATTAATACTGGTAAAAAAATACTTTCTATCGATATTATGATCTTTTTAAAAGATTGGATGGTAAACCATATATTGGTAACAGATAAAAAATATTCGGATTTTTTTCATAAAAACGGTTTGCATTGATTATGTCAGCCATTCTTCTGGATGAGATAGATATTTTTGAAATAAGTCCAAATATTTTGCCACATGCAGACCATCTACAAATGAATGATGCGCCTCGATGGACACAGGTAACATCAAATCATCATTGCTGATAGAAAATTTCCCGAACACAATCTTGGGAATACTTTCGCCACTGTTAAAGCGACGAGCATGATTTATACCAGTAAAAGAAATCCATGGAATGAGCGAATAATAAACCAGATCCGTGCGATGATCCTGCGGATCGAGACCGCGTTGTTTTCTATTCCGCTCTAAAATCTGTTGGGCATTGGTAAGGAAATCATCAAACTCAGGGAAATAATCAAAATAGCAAAAACTAAAGGTTTCATCCTCATTTAAAATCGTGGAACCAGCGTGGATAACATCATAAATAACCGCCTGGTCGTCAACAATCCGGCATCGGAATTCTTCGATGCTATTTGCCGCTTTGAGAGACGAAAAGAGCGTTGCCAAAAATATGGATCGATTTTTCTCTTTGGCATAATCGTGACATTTTTTGAAAGATACATTGCTACAAATATTAAAGAATGGGTCGTCATATTCCTTGAAAAAATCGAATTGTGGCTTTCGTTTCCATGTGTTCATATCAATAATTCTATGCATATTTTTTGGGCTCCTCCAGGAAATTTTTTTTTCACTTTTATATCTCTGACCACCTTTTCAGTGCTGTCATCATAGCGGCATAAATGGCATTTTTTAGGGGTCTTGGATCACTTAACGCCTTAATGAAAAGCGGGTCATCTATCGAGACAACCCGCTTGATTTTTTTCATTATCGTTGCAGATCATAGATATTAAAATTCTGCTCCACGCCGTGGCCGTTGACCTCAGGGAAATACATCAAGCTCGCCTGAGTGGGCATAGCTCGATATTTTCCTGGCTTTTCCGCCCTCAAGATATATGAGAGACTCGACGCTCCCTGATCCAATCGGGTGATAAAAAAGGTGACTTTTTCGTCCCGAATATCGCGGTCTGCATACCACCAACACCAGTCACAATAATAGTCGTCAGTCACGCGGTTCTCGCCGACAATATTGTAATACTGATCCTCCTTGATCACCTCGCAGCCAGCCGGAATCGGATCTTCTACCATCACATAATCATAATCGGCATTCGGAGTGACGTCGATGGTCACATATATCTCATCTCCGAAAGCTGCATTTCCCGTAAAAGGACGCTTGATATAGACGATTTCTCCGCCTCTGTTCTGTTTTTGCAAAAGATAATAGGTGCGATTGACTCGAATCCCATTCTCCTGCGGCGTTTCAGTGGCATCTGCGTTGAAGTAGTCCAGCCGATAGGAATAATAGAGAGAGCCTTTTCCTCGCTTTTTAATCGTCACATGATTTTCTCCGGCAGGCAACTCGTCCAGAAGCACATCCACGCCCAGGTTGATTTGACCGCCGGTCATCCGCGTCTGTTTAACCTGCTTATCATTTACGAAGATCTCCAGATCATAGTCTGGATTCAGCTCCTGCATTTTTTGCAAGTACTCGGTAAACGCGTAGATAATAAAAGCGGTGTCCCGTGTAGATCGCCACCGATTTCCCTGACGTTTCAGATTCAGGAAGCGAATCGCTTTGCTCACCATGGGGCTTTCCGGATCTACATGGACCAACGCTTGCAGCACAGCCGCGGTAGTTTCGATCTCATTATTATACCAGCTAAAACCGCGCTCTGAATCCCCTCCCCAACTTGCCACTTTGAGGCTTTCGTCATTTTGGGACGTCAGCTCGCTTAACAGATATTGCGCCTCGCCAGTAACGCCAAGATGCTGAAGCGTCATCGCATTCAGAGCGGTCACAAAATCCATGCGCTCATCTTTGGTATCCTCTGAGACGCGCTTCATCTCCTTCACAAAATCAACCTGCTGGAGATTTTTCTGATTAAAATAAGCGTCAAAAACTTTTTTACGATCCGATTGCACTAAGGAATAGACATAGGTCAGATAAGATCGGGTCGTACGCGAGCCATAAGTTCCGTAATGCGTTTTGCTCTTCTTTCCCGACTCACGGATCAGATTCTCCATGCAGTTTACGCCGTTTTGAAAACGCCACTCATCCACCTGAAAGCCAGCTTTTTTCGCCACATAAAAACCGAACATCACATAAGCGGTATTATAAGCACTGGTATCGTCGTTTTTCCACCAACCCCATCCGCCGCTGTCATGCTGGAAGTCGTACAGCCGGTTTAGACCCTTATTTGTCATTTTCGGAATATCCTTTGCCCAATCCGGCTCAGGCATATTCAGCCCTTTCAAGGCGTTAGATACCACAATCGTGGGCAGAAATCGGCTCATGGTCTGCTCCACACAGCCGTACGGATACCCGATCAAATAATCCATTCCAGACAGGGCGGTCGCGGCTATCGACGGGCTGAGACTGATCTGCAACGTGCGCGTACTGGGAATCGCAGTCTCTGGAATATTGACCGTAAAATTCGCGGTTTCGCTATCGGTTTTCATATCGTCGGAATGCGATATCTGCTCCTGAATACCGCGTGGATAAATCGGAATGGTCAGTTCCATCGCGTCGGACTCCTCATCTGTCAGAGCCTCTGCGGTCAGCCGAGCTTGACCCACCTGAGTTGCGGAGAGACGCCATTCGATAGCGGCTTCACCATTGGGCGGAATCGTCAGCTCGATCTGATGATCGGATATTGCAATCGGATCGCCTACTCCCGCGGAACTTTTTGGAATATCGTAAACGCCTGTATATTCAGCCCCCTCTGTCTGAAAGGAGACCCGGCAGAGTTTTTCGTTTTCCAAATAATTATGCACGATCGTGCCGATACTGACTTCATCCTTTTGCGTCAGAAATCGAGGCGTCTCCAGCCGGACGATCAGGTCCTTTCTGGTAATCACCTTATGGACAATGCTCCCCACATGAGTCTCTTCCGTCACGGCGCGCACAGTGGTCCGCCAGGTCGTGAGGTTATCCGGCATAGTCAGGCGGACAACCGCTTTTCCCGAAGCATCGGTGCGGATCGCGGGACTCCAATGGGCGGTGTCCTTAAAATCCTTGCGAACATTCGCCTCGACAAAATCCTTTGCCCCTTTCAGCGCGCCCACAGCCGTATTCGGCTTTTTTTCCTTCTCCACCTTTGAGGAATAGCCGTAGAAAGAAAAATAGAGACTGTTGTACGTGCCCACATTGTTCCAACGCTTGCCATAGAAAAACTTTTTGATATCCGTTGTTGCGTCTGGAGATAAGGCATAGATCGCCTCATCCACCACGCCCACGCTAATCTCCGCGCTGATCCCTTTATTTTTATAATCGGTCGTCGTGATCATAAACGTCGCCTCTTCACCGGGCAGATAATGCGCCTTGTCTGTCTCCACCGAGACGTTCAGGAACTGCTGTTCCGGCGGCACAATAATCGGCTTTGACTCATTATAATAGCGATCGTTATAAAACATAGCCACGGCGACAAAGCAATTCGGCTGCATCCCCTCGACGATCTCCAGATCGATCACAGACGAGTTTCCCTCCAAAGAGACAGTGTGTTGGGTGTATATACCATTCCCTTCCGTTGTAATTAAAAGATGTGCGTTTTCTATCGGAGAAATGACCATAACATGCGCGGTATCTCCAGCTTTATATTGATTTTTATCGGGAATGATCTGAATCCCGTCGCTGCTCGAAGCGTACCTGGAAAACCGATCCGACACATAGAACCAATCCTGATCCGTGATTTTTTTGCCTTTTTCGTCGATCCCAAGGACAAGGGAGCGGTATTGACCTGCCTTTTCCGGCAGAAAAATATGGGCAGCCTCGCCGGTCTCGCCAGTTGCAAGATCATAGCTTGCCACGGATTCATAGACATCCGACTCACTCCGCCATTCGATTGTGACTTTGAGGTCTGCGCGCACAGGATTCTTTTCAAAATCAAAGGTCTTGAATGTCAGAGCCACCTCTTCATCTGAGCGGTAGACCCATTTGTCGGTAAATGTGCGGATAAAATAAGCACCGCGAGACACCACAACCCTTTTGCTGCCAGTGATTTCCCGACGGGACGCGTCTACTACTCGCGCTTGAATCGTGTATTGATAATCCTGATCCACGCCGTGGTCCTCAGTCCCATACTGAATTTGTAACATGCCGTTATCATCCAGTTCGCCCGTACCTTCTCCGACAAGCTCGCGGCTATAACCCCAGTCGTCATACCCGTCCTCATCCTCGAAATACCAGCTATACACGTTGTCGTACCAATACCACCAGGGCAACCAATATCGGCTGCGAAATATGTAATATTCGACGTCCGCATTCCGTACCGGCTCGCCGTAATAGTAATTCGCCTGAATCGTCGCGTTGATCACCTCGCCTTTGGTATAGCTTCGGTGATTTGTCGTCACAGAGACCTCATATTCTGGCTTCTTATACTCATCCACCTCAAAGGAAAAGTAGTAGGAGTTGTCATCCAACTCAGCGACCAGATCATACCTACCGAGCGGCGGCTCCTCGCTAAGGGAAAATTCCCCATGAATTGAACCGGTTTCGTTTGTGGTCACAGTTGTTTTGTACACCTCATTTCCGCGAGTATCTCTGACCGTGATCGTCGCCTCCTTGCCCTTCATTGCGCGATACTTTTCCTTGTCCTTTTGGCGCAGAATCCCCTTGAAATACACGATCTGGGAGGGTCGGTAGATCGGGCGATCCGTGTATATATAAACCAGATTGTCGCTCCATGAACCCGAGTAAAAATAGGGGTCGGAAATCGAAAAATCCGCACCCCTGAGCACCATGATGAGTGGTTGATGGGAGTAAGAATTCTCCTCGTCCGTAGATTCTTGTCGGTCAAATTGAAAAAGCCCCCCAGCGTCCGTAACACCGGTCATGGTTTCATCCTGACCGTGTGAAATTGTAATCTGAGCACCGGACGCGGGTTCGCCAGTCATCCGGTCAACCGCCCAGACCAAAACCTGCTCCTCGGTCGATTTGGTCAAAAAAGCCAGATCGGAGATAATCACAGCAGTATATGCCTTTATATTATGCTCCTTGCTGATACCTTCAACCAAATAGACGCCTCTCTCCTTCACCTTCAACTTGACGTCCTTATAATCCCAACGCCATGAAGGCGCGTCTTCTTTCTGCTGAATCGTCTCGATCCAAGTCTCGACAAGATTTTTCTGATTTAACGGCGCGTAAGGATCATGCTCGATATGCACAGTCTTTTTTGGCTTGGATTTGCTGCGCAGCCAGGGAAATTTCTCGATCATCGACTTCCGATTTTCTGGGGAAACCACCTTGCGCATAGTTCGACGCAACCACGAAACTCCGTCCTCCTGGGTCCCATTGAGCTTCTCCTTCACAGTCTTGCCCGTGATCGAAGGATCAGGATTCCTGATGCTATGAGGATCGGACTGTGATTGAAAAAAAGCCAAAGGATCGGCAATTTTATATATGCGGAATTCCAATTGATCCATATTCTTGGAGGACAAACGGATGACCGGGAGTTCTGTTGAGTGGAAAATCTCGTTGGTCGAGAGGTTAAAACGCGCGTTTTCGTCTGCCTGCAATCCGAAAGTAACAAGTGCGATTCCGATAAACGCAATTATTAGAAAAAGCCTTTTCTTAGACATACCAAGCCTCCTTATGTAGTAAATAACGAATAGTAAGTTTTATTTTCATGATCAAATAGCAGATTATGTTTATATCTATTTAGTTTATTTAGATCGTATTTGCTCGATCTCTTCCATAGTCAAGCCGGTTGCTTTGGAGATTATTTTACTATCGAGGTCTAACTCAAGCATTTTCTTGGCAGATATTTCTCTTTGGTGTTGAATCCCCTTCCCCATGCCTTTCTCCATACCTTTCTCCATACCTTTCTCCATACCTTTCTCCATACCTTTCTCCATACCTTTCTTCATACCTTTCTTCATACCCCTCTCGACACTTTTTTCGACAAGTGTTTTCTGTGAATAGATGTAAAAGGCGCGTTTTTCCTGTTGTTCATACTCTTTAGGAGTTAATTGAGCGGTATTGGCAATTTTAAATGCCTTTTGTAACGGCATATCTCCAAACACTTTAGGGATATAATCCAGCTCGTCGGCGTGCTTGATAAAATAAATCCATTTGTCGATGATATTGACCAATTCATCTATCTGTTTATTAAATTTTGGAAGCTCAATGAAAATTAACTCAATATCGCCGCTATATTTAATGAAGCTCTCCTTTTCGAGCAGACGAAAGTAGGTGATCATCTTATCAATATCTTCGAACATGATAAAATCGGTGATGGTCAGGGCGATGACCGGATCCAGGCTGCTGTAAAGCTCCGCTTTTTTCAATTGGGTGGAGTAGGCTTTAGCGGCGTTATACAAAATACGCTTTTCAAACCCTTCCAAGTAAAGAACTTGCATCTCAATGATCACTCGGAGACCATTGGACAAAACCGCCTTGACGTCCACGTAAGTATCTTTCATACCTTGGAGTAGGGGATTTTGATAGGGGTCGACAATGGTCACGTCGGAAATATGGCTGTCATCCTCAAATTCGATAACCGAGTTAAGAAAGCTTATCAGGATATCTTTGGACTCTTCCGAGCCAAATACTTTCTTGAATGCAAAATCGGTCTTTATATCTAAAAAATCCATTCGGTTCTCCTTCATGTGTGATGGTTTTTTGAGTCTACAAAATTACTTTTCAATCACTATCGAAAGGTGAAAGTAACGCATAATGAATAATTAAATAAATTAGAATTAATATGTTAAAGGACTATATTGTGTTCGTTACGGTCCAAATAAATTCGGAACCGTTTTGAAAAGCGGCGCCATTTTTCATCATACCAACTGTATTCGACGTCCATACTTTTCCCTTTGCCGGGTATTACCTCGAGCAGAAAAACGTCTAAGCCGACCTTCTTCTCGCCCTTCTCGTTAAAAAGTAGCTCTGATTTGGAAAAAAGAAAATCCTCGTCCTCAAATTGATTGTCGTCAATCCGAAGAATGGTGGGGATATGATCTGTGGGGGTGGGAAGGGAAAAACTGGTTAATACCTGCAGTTCCGAATCTTTGATCGTCACCCGTTTGTTTTTTTTGCCGATGATCTCTATTTTCAAAATCACGATCCCCTGACCCTCATGAGGAAGGCACCGATTCCAGCGGTATTCATCCACCATTTTTACGTGCACCTTATCGCCCCGCTTATAAATCTCATTCCAAATAAGGAGTAGGAAAATAACTGCCAGCAAAGGAATCGCTACTTTGTAAATTAATAATTCATCCATCATTTTTCATCCCCCTAAATCTATCAATCCGTATCGTTATGTGTTCCAGAAATTTCTCGCAGTGATCAAGGTGTTTTCACCAGTAGAACAGGGTCAGAAGATTCCCCTTGGGGATTTAAGATAGCGCATAACGAGCCAACCCCTCCTTTCTATTGGCTGAGCAGTCTATTTGTAGCTTTCGAGATCGCTTCGGTTAAAGAGGTATTCTTTCAGTATTTTACCGAATGGCTCGGCGCGGATGTTGGTTGCTCTGAGGAGGATGACTTTATCAATAAGATATTGCTTGTGCTTCTTGACGTTTTTGGAGCACCATTAGAAAGATAACATCGGAGCGGGAAAAAGTCAAGACCGGTCTTGACTATTTGTGACGACAAGACCGGTCTTTTGAAGGCGGGTTTTTCCGGAGATTTTTATCCCATCAATCCTTCGACAATCACGATCAGTTTCTTTTCAGCGATTCCCGCAAATTTGACGATCTCAGGCAGGTCGATCGGCTTGAGCGCGTCTGGAAAGCAGACGTCTGTCACTGCAGTGAGCGCGACGACTCTCATGCTGCTATGCACAGCGACCAGATTTTCCGGTACCGTGGACATTCCCACCACATCTGCGCCGATCGCTCGTAAAAAGCGATATTCTGCCCGTGTCTCCAAATTGGGACCAGCGATAGCGACAAACACGCCCTTATGGAGCTTGATCCCGTTGCGAAGAGCGATATTCTCCGCTTTTTCTATCAATTCCTGATCATACGGCTCGGACATATCCGGGAATCGAGGACCCAGTTGATTATCGTTCACGCCGATCAAGGGGTTGTCGCCCATGAGGTTGATATGATCGTCGATCACCATCACATCTCCGGCTCGAAACATCGGGTTCATTCCTCCAGCCGCGTTAGAAATGACCAACGTATCGCATCCCAGTGCCTTCATCACCCGGATCGGGAAGGTGATCTGCTTCATGCTATAACCTTCATAATAATGGAACCGTCCCTGCATGGCGACCACATTTTTACCCCCAAGTTTTCCGAAAATCAGCTTTCCTGCGTGATGCTCCACAGTGGAAATCGGGAAATGGGGAATCAGCTCGTATGGAATCTCCACTTCCTTATCAATACGATCCGCCAATTTGCCTAAACCAGTGCCGAAGATGATCCCTACGCTCGGCTTAGAATCGATTTTCGGAAGCAGAAAGTCCAATGTCTTTTTCACTTGCGAACGAATTTCTTTCATTATACAGCTCCTTGATAATATTCCATCACATCCATATAACGCGGATTTCATAGATATCTGCATTATTGTTATAATTAAAAGATGATTTAAAAATAGGTCGGAATTTTTATTTTTGTCCGCAGATTACGCAAATTACGCGGATTACGCGGATTATTCGATTATTTTCAGCCCTCCCATATAAGGCTGCAGCGGTTCTGGCACAGCGACCCTTCCGTCTTCGAGCTGATAATTTTCGATTATGCCGATCACAGTTCTGGGCAACGCCAGCCCGGATCCGTTCAACGTGTGGACAAATTGCGGTTTTGCTTTTGGATTTGGACGGAACCGGATATTTGCCCTCCGAGCCTGAAAATCGACGAAATTGCTACAGGATGAGACCTCGAGGTAGCGTTTCACGCCGGATGACCAGATTTCCAGATCAAAGCAGATGGCTCCGGCAAAACTCAAGTCTCCGGTGCAGAGCTTCACCACTCGATAAGGGAGTCCCAGCTTTTTCAGCAATATTTCCGCGTTGGCGACCAGCCTCTCCAGCTCGTCCCAAGAGTTTTCCGGTCGCACAAACTTGACCATCTCCACCTTATTGAACTGATGCACCCTGGCCATGCCCCTGGTATCCTTTCCCGATGCGCCAGACTCTCGGCGGAAGCAGGGCGTGAGAGCTGTATAGAAAATCGGCAGCCTGTCCACGCTCAGGATTTCATCTCGGTGGATATTGGTTATTGGCGTTTCGCCGGTCGGAATAAGAAAGAGCTTATCACCTTCCAGGCAATACATATCATCTTTCAATTTTGGCAACTGACCTGTGCCGAACATGGATTGCTCATTCGCGAGGCAGGGCGGATATATTTCGGTGTAACCATGATCTGCCGTGTGCGTATCCAGGAAAAAATTGATCAACGCCCGCTCCAGACGCGCGCCTGCTCCTTTTGTCAGAATAAAGCCGGAACCTGCGATTTTTGACGCGGCTGAAAAATCCATGATCCCGAGCCGCTCGCCGATCTCCCAATGGGGTTTGGGTTGAAAATCGAAATTCGGCTTATCACCCCACTCTCGGATCACGACGTTGTCTGATTCATCCTTTCCCACCGGCACGGATTCATGCGGAATATTCGGCGTCCATCGCAAAATTTCATCGATTTCCTCGTCCACCCTCCGGCGATCCATATCCAATTCTTTGATTTTTTCTCCAGTCCTTTTCATCTCCGAGATTTTATCGGAAGCGTCTTGCTTTGATCTTTTCAATCGGCTGATCTCCTTTGAGACCACATTCCGTTCGTGCTTCAACGCATCCGCTTGCGCCAGCAGAAGACGACGCTCTTGCTCCAATTTCAGAAAATTGTCCAAATTCACCGATTCTTTTTTATCCGCAACCGCTTTCTTGACCAATTCTATATTTTTTCGGACAAATTTATGATCTAGCATTATCAAATCCTCCATATCCGGTTAATGTCCAAAATAATGTTTATAAAAAATTACAATTCAATTTAAAGCATCAGTAAGAATCTGTCAGGTTTTTTTATTTACCGGCAATTCAGATAAAAATTTTGTCACCTCGTCAGCGTTTCCTATCTTTTGGATATTTCCATGTTGCATAACCACAACTCTCGTTGCCAGAGAAAAGGCTTCGTCTCTATCGTGGGTGACATAGAGCATGGTTATGCCGAGTTCTTCTTGTAATTCCAAAACTTCTTTTCTCAGCAACAAGTTCAAATCAATATCGAGATTTGACAAAGGTTCGTCCATTAGAAGTATCTTTGGTTCCATGATAAGCGCACGGGCAAGCGCGATCCGTTGTTGCTGTCCACCGGAAAGCTCACCTGGAAAGTTGTTTTTGAACGGAATCATTTGGGTCTTTACGAGCATTTCATCGATGCGTTTATTCCTTTCATTTTTGGGGATTTTTTTTGCCCTCAATCCAAATTCGAGATTTCCATGAACACTTTTATGGGGCCAAAGTGCCAGGTCCTGAAAAACCATGCCGATCTTCCTATTTTCAGGTTCGACAAGAGATCTTCCATTTTTTGCCACAACAAGACCGTCTATTTCGATAGTTCCTTTGTCAGGTGAAACAAACCCGGCGATCATTCTTAAAAGAGTTGTCTTGCCGCATCCGGAAGGACCCAGGATAACCACGCGTTCGCCCTTCTCGATGTGTAGAGAAATTCCATTTACTGCCGGAATTTTATCATACGATTTAAAAATATGGTCCATTTTCACTATCATATTTTTTGCCTTTTATTTTTTATAATCAGGCTCAGCGCGCTAAGCGGCAGCAAGGTGATAAGTATTAAAATCATGCACAATGCGGCAATGACCTCCTCGGGACTGTTTGCCATGAGCGTAAAAATGCGCACCGGAAGTGTGTCGTGCGCTGGAGGATAAACCATCATCGTAATGCCGAGATCTCGTAAGCAGAAAATGAATCCGACCAGCCAGATACTTGCTATGCCTCTTTTCGCAAGCGGGATTAATATCCCGAATAATCTGCGGAACCACCCCACGCCGACAATTTGCGCGGCTTCCTCCATTGAGCGCGGTATCTGAGAAAAAGTTGCCGCCATAATTCGTTCGCCCAATGCTGTGTATTGCGCAATATAGCCAAATATAATAATAGCGACGGAAGCATATATCATATTCGTTGCCCGTGTGTTCCAGAGACTGATCAGCCCGATGCCAATTACGGTACCGGGTAAGGCAAAGAGAAGAATAGCGATTGAATCCACTGCGTAGGTGAATCGAAATGCCTTTCTTTCAAGGAGATATCCGAGAAAAAATCCCAATACAGTCAGACATGTTGCGCCGATAGCGGCATATAGTAAACTCCGAAAAATACTATCGATCGAACGGGTAAGTGCTTCGTGATATGCAGAAATAGAAAGAGATTTGATTAATAGCACGCATAAGGGAATGATCGCAATAATAAAAGCGAGTGTCGCTACAGCTGCAAAAAATAGAGGCTTTTTTTCTCCGAGAGGAATTATGATCATTGGGTCTTTGGTCACTCGAAACTGAAATACTTTCTTGCGCAAAAACAGCCGCTCAATAATTAAGATTATTAAGGTAATCACACCGAGTGGAATGGCTGCCGCGGTTGCCGCGTTAAAATTGTAAAATGCCGAAAATTGGATAAACGACTCAACAGGAAACACATCAAAACGTAGCGATGACGGCACTCCGATCTCACCGAGAGTGAGAATAAAAACAATCAATCCCGCCAGACAAATGCCCGGAATTATTATCGGAATAGAAATTTCCCTTAGTACCACGGGCCATGTTGCGGAGAGTTTAGCGGCTTCCTCCAACTTCGGGTTGACCATGCGTAAATAGGTCATTACCAAAATGATAACTATTGGAAGAAGTGTTGATACCATGACAAAAAGAACGCCGGAAAATCCAAACAAAAAGCGTGATGTGAAAATCCCGACATTGGCACCAAGTATCTGCGCGACAATCCCTGAACGACCCAGGAAATAGAACCAGGCGGTCGCCAGGATATATGAGGGAATGATCAAAGGGATGACGAAAAGTATGATGAATATTTTTTTAAACGGTAGATCTGTTTTTGAAAAAAGCGTCCCCAGAGGAACGCCTAATAAGAGCGTTATGAATGTGACGCTGCCAGCCAGAAGGAAACTGTTGGATAACAATATCCATTCTCTTTCGGACTGGAACAGCGTTTCATAATTTCCCAATGATAACTCGCCGGCGACGAATAGAGATTTGGCGAACATGGATATGACTGGGGCAAGCCCTATTAATAGCAATAAAAGAATGGCTACCCAGAGAGTAATCTTTCTTGCCATCTAATATCCAGCCCACTTTTTAAGATATTTTTGAATCTCCAGTAGTTTTTCCGCTACTTTTTCGTAATCGACTTCCATGGTTTTAATATCTTCAATTTTTTTCACGTCGGGCGGCGTTTCAACACCCTCATGCAAGGGAATTTGGGCGCAATCAGCAAAAGCCAATTTGCGCTCGGACTCGGCGGAAATCATGTAATCTATAAGCTTTTTGCCATTTTCAGGATTTGGTCCGCCTTTTATTAAAACCGCAGTGTTCGGGAGAATGAGGCAGCCCAGCCCTCCTTCTTCCTGGTCGGGATAAATCTGACTGACTGGTTTTTCATCTCTTATTGCGTTCGTCGCATCGTCGCTATCGACCAAACTAAATATGCACTCTTTATTCATAACAAGAGTCGTAGATTCGCCGTTGCTGGTTGAAATCTTCACGCCATTTTTTTTCATTTTTTCCAGAAAGTCGGTCGCTTTTTCATCGCCCCAAGCAACGAAAAGAGCGGAAACCCAGGAAGTCGTTGTCCCAAAGAGTGGGTTTGCAACGACAGACTTATCTTTCCATTTTTCATCCGTATAATTTAAAATGGAAGTCGGTTCCAGGTCCTTATCGCTGGCACCATCGCTGACAACAAAAACGCGCGCCCTTGCTGAAAATCCAGTCCAATATCCTTCAGAGTCCTTAAAAAGAGGGGGTATGCCTTTCGCATTTGGAGAGATATAGGGCGACGATATTTTTTTCTGTTTCAGGACAACCGCTCTGATAGGCTCATTTGCCCAGTACACGTCAGCCTGGGGATTGTTTTTCTCGGCAATCAATCGATTCATAGCGCCTGTGCTTTTCGTTTCTTCGGTATCGTACACAGCCTTTATTTTTATACCGGTATCCTTTTCAAAATCTCGTAATATCGGCTCGGAAAACACCTGATCCTCTGATACATAAACAACCACCTCGTCCTTAGCCGCGGAAAAGGACGGATAAATCATGGATAGAAATAATCCGACAATCACAAAAAATTTTCTCATTTTTCACCTCTCAATTTACTTGATTCAGTTTTTACCGTAAAATTATCAAAATACGTTAAAGCGTCAATATTTGTCATTCCCAACATTTTCGTTTTTTCTCCATCAGTGGAATCAGCGACCACTTCCCACGAGGCAATTTCTCCTCGCCACTCCTATTTCGTCTTGTTCACAGATCGCTTTATCTTCTCATCTTGTGATAATCGAGGCTATTGCTTGCAACACATCATCCAAATTCTTTTCGGATGAGGGCTGAATCCTGTTGCCGACATGCTTATGATGCGGGAAACTCGAGATATGTTTGTGATGTGGCGCGCTATCCCAACCGATGATTACAGAGTTATCCTGTCGAAGCCAGTAATAACTGTAATTATCCAAAGTGTCGTGGACTCGGATTTCACGAATCCACAAAAAGGAGCCGTCATATAATTGAAGTTTTGCTTTCAAACGGGCAATGCCCGCTTCCTCACTAATTTCATAATATTCGACTATATCCACAAGAGTTGAGCACCGTTGGATAGTTTGTCGAAATTTTGTCTCGATCATTGCCCAGCCACTAATCGCAGTTTATCACACGTTGTGGTCAACTGGCTTTGTAGTTTATTGAGATAAGACCAATCAATCCAATCCTCATGACCTGGTAATGAATCCGGAACATTGGACGCAAATTGATCAAACGATTGCTTGTACCGCATTTCATAGACCTTGATCTTCTCTTTTATGCGATTCACGCGATGCTGTATATGATCAAATCGACGGGCGGCAACTTCATGTAGTGCTTCCACATACAAACTTTCTTCCATATCATCGACCGCGTTTTTGATGTATTTGGGGACTTTGACAGTGACTTCGATTAAACGGGTCTGATCATCTATTAGAGGAGTGCATTGAATATCGTGAATAGTTTGGTGATTGATCATGGCTTTTCACCTCTCGATTCCTTTTTCTCATCATGTCCCGTTGTTTTTACCGTAAAATTATCAAAATACGTTATAGCATCAGCCTTTGTCCACACGCCAACGCCGCCGGCCTCAGGAAATGTGGAATCTTTCCATTCCAGATATTTTTTTCCGTTCAAATAGCCTTCCGTATGATCCCCTTTACAAATAATCTTGATCGTATGCCAATGATTCGCAGGGACATCGACTTTCGCACTGGCTAACTCTTTCCGGGCGCCGTCTTTTACATAATATAGCCGGAAGTTACTCTCTAACGGGTTCGCTCTAACTATATAATAGTTGTTTGCATCCTGAACGCGCCAGATAGGACCGCCGCCCTGATCTTCCACGCCGCTAATTGCCTTAAAACGGACTTGGATCTCTCCATCTTTAAATTGGGCACTGTCGGTTCGGCAAATATTGAACGTTCCCCCGAAATCATCATTAACCTTTGTCATTCCCAATATTTTCGTTTCTTCTCCATCAGTGGAATCCGCGATCACTTCCCACGAGGCAATTTTCCCTCTCAAATTCGTGGCTTCTACTTTCCAATCAGGAGGAATTTCGCCTATTTTGGTCTGTTCAAAATCCCAAACCAGTCCCTCTCCAGCCATTGTATAGACAGCGGATAGCAATAACGCCACAGTAATAATGTGAGTAAGAACCTTTCTCATCATCCATCTCCTTTTTATTGAACTTTGGACAAACGGGAATCTTCGTTTTTTTTAAGGTGACAAAAAATGTCAGATTTTTCAAAAATAGCAATGAAATTTTATGAATATTTGAGATATTTTAGCGATTATTACATTTTCCTCTTTGTCAGATTTCCTTTATGCCTGGATTATTCGTCATCACGGAAATCGGTCCGCAGATTACGCAGATTATCGCAGATTAAGAATTGATAATTAAAGAATTATATCTTTTTTGCCAAATTTTCT
>NBMB01000046.1 GCA_002084765.1 Candidatus Cloacimonetes bacterium 4572_55
TTATTCCCCACAGCGACATCGAGATCGCCGTCCCCGTCCACATCGCCAAACGCGACAGACTCTGTGTAATCATTTCCGGTTCCGAAATTCCAGGGTGTCAGCGTGGTGAAATCTGAGCCGTTGTTTCGATAGACCACATTTTGCTGGCTATCATAATTCCCGACCGCGATGTCAAGATCGCCGTTTCCGTCCACATCGCCAAACGCAACTGACCTCGTGTTCTCGCTTCCGGTTCCAAAATTCCAGGAGGGCAGCGTGGAGAAATCAGTGCCGTTGTTCCGATAGACCACATTTTGCTGGTAGCGATTCCCGACAGCAAGGTCGAGATAGCCGTCCCCGTCCACATCGCCAAACGCGACAGACTCTGTGTAATTATTTCCGGTTCCGAAATTCCAGGGTGTCAGCGTGGAGAAATCCGAGCCGTTGTTCCGATAGACCACGTTTTGCGCCCAACTATTCCCAACCGCTATATCAAGATTTCCGTCCCCGTCCACATCGCCAAACGCAACTGACCTCGTGTTCTCGCTTCCGGTTCCGAAGTTCTGGCTCAGTGTGGGGGGACCTGCGGACGCGGTGGTCATAAAGCCAAAGCTGTATGGCTCGGCTAAGGCAACCGCTCCAGAGCTTTGGATAGCGGTGGTCAGGGTGACAACGACCGCCTCCCCAGGTTCAAAACTAAAAATGCCGGCGTCCATGGAACCGGAGATGGAACCGACCACGTTAAAAGAGCTCCCCGCAGTAAAAGTCACTTGATTCATATTCATATCAAAAGTCACGCTGATATCGCTGTTCACCGCGATGTTCAGAGCGTTTTGACCCGGGACGCTGGAACTTATGGTAGGTTGCGCCAGGGCGGTCGCGCTCAAGCCAAAGATAAACATAACAGATAAAAATAATTTCTTCATTTTCTTCTCCTTACATGATAAGACCCTGAGGGTTTTCGAAAACCCTCAGGGTCTAAGCCGATAAAATCTACAATTCAGACAATTCGCTGATACGATTTCTATACACAAACTTTGGAGCCTTCTCATACAATTCCCGATAAAGCAGCAAAGCGGTTCTCCGATTTTCTTCCGATAGGTCACTCTTTCCCAATTCTTCATTTCTCATTCGTAATTCATAATTAAGGTCGGCAATGTCGTTTTTTTGCTCAGTTTTAGCAAGCATGTCAGACAATATTGCCATTGCTTTTTCCCGATCTCCCAGGGCAAAATCGATCTTTGCCACAAGCATTTTTCCCTTGAAAACATACTCTTTATTGCCCACCTCTTCCGCCAATCGCGACCCTTCCGATCCCAGTAACCTCGCCTCGTCATATTTTTGGATGGCGTAGAGAGCTTGCGCTTTATGGATCACATAGAGACCGAGATAGTAGTTGGCTCCCAACTCTCTACCAATCGCTATTGCCCGGTCGTAGCTCTCCATTGCCGCGTCGGAGTCGCCTTTTTCATAGTGAACACCTCCCATATTGTCCGTAACGACGGAAACGCCCATTTTATCGCCCAATTCCCGACCGATTCCTAACTGCTCTTCATAACACGCCATTGCCGCATCATAATCGCCTCTCTCAAAATGAACAAATCCCATATTTCCCACCGCGTAGGAGACGCTCTGCTTATTGCCCAACTCACGGCAGATTTTTAACTGCCTTTCAAAGCAGTCCATTGCCGAGTCATAGTCGCCTCTCTCATAGAAAATAGGTCCCATACTGCCAATCGCATTGGACACGCCCTGTTTATAGCCCAACTCACGGCAAATTCGTAACTGCTTTTCAAAACAGTCCATTGCCGCGTTGTGGTCGCCTTTATTGTAGTGCAGACTTCCCATATTTCCAAAAGCATTAGACGCGCTCTGTTTATCGCCCAGTTCCCGACATATATTCAATTGCTCATTATACGAGTCTATTGCCGCATTAAAATCACCTTTACTCCAATAAACAAGTCCTATACTACCCGTCGCAATGGACACGCCCTGTTTATCGCCCAACTCACGGCAGATTTTTAATTGCTTTTCAAAACAGTCCATCGCCGCGTCGTAGTCGCCTTGATTCCAGCGCACGTTCCCCATATTACCCATTGCGCTGGACACACCGCGTGTATCTTCCAATTTATAAAAAATATCCAACAATTTTTCATAATAGTTCATCGCGGTTTTGTAATCGCCTTTCCTCCAATACACGAGTCCTATATTTCCAAACGCATTGGCAATTCCCAAGCTATTGCCCAGCTCTTCGCTGAGTTGTAAGGATTTTTTGTTACAAGCCATTGCCCTCTCAGAATCTCCTTTCCTCTGAAATAGCGCGCCTAACTCGATATTCGTCGAAGCAATACGTTTTTTATCCTCTATTTTTTCGGCTAATCTCACCGCATCTTCCCTCACATTTTGGCACGCGTCCCACTCGCCAATGAGCTGTAAAATCACACCCTTTTTGATCAGCGTATCTATATAATGTGGGGTGGCGGATTTAGAAGGATGAATTGATTCGCTCTCCTCGTCCGCAATTTGCGCATTGAGCATGGAAAGCAGTCGGTCATAAAACCCCAGAGCAAGCTGATTCTGATAGTTTGCCCTGGAATAATCGCCCGCTTTTTCCAGATATTCGATCGCTTTATTGGCGACCTCCGCCTTTTCATAATGATACGCGAGATCGCCGTAGTGGCTTGAGATATCCTCCTCATATAATTTCTCGATCGCATCGGCGGTCAACAAGTGCAGTTCTCGCAGGCGCGCCCGCAGTTGCATCTCATACACCGCTTCCTTGAGCAGCGCGTGTTTAAAAAGATATTGCAGCTCGTTCAATTCCGACCAGATCTGACCATTCTCGGCAATTTTTATCTGGGTTACCACATCGGCATGAAGGACAGCGGAGAGTATCTTGATCTCAAACTCACGGCCAATGACAGACGCGGCTTTGATCACATTTTTCACCAAATGTGTCAGCCGGTCCACGCGGGCAATGATAATCGAGTTGATGCCGCTGGGAATATCAAACGCGTCTTCAATTAGGTTGAAATCCGAGTCAAATAGATGATGTTCCTTCAGATAGAGGATGATCTGTTCGATATAAAAGGGATTGCCTTGGCTCTTGTCAAAAATGAAGTCCAGGGTGAGGTTCAGGGTCTTGACAGAGATATCTCCCGAGTCTTCAAGGCCATAAAGATATTCAATAATCAAAGACCTCGCGGCTTCTTTGCTCAAAAACTCTAACTTGATTCGATTCTCCATGACATCAGTTAGACCGAAATAATACTCGGAATCATCATCGAGGTAGCGACAGGGCGAAACGATGATAAATGGGAAATCGTCCACATTTCGGGTCAGGATTTCCAGCACTTTTTTTGAATCGGAATCGATCCAATGACCATCCTCAATATCAATGATCACAGGCTGGATCAGACTTTCGGCTTTGATGAAATTTTTGATTCCATAAAGAGCATTTTCATACCGACCCTTCGCGTCCAACTGGTCGTATAGCGAATCTTCCCAATACAAATCGATCCACGCGCCCAATATAGATTTGGTGCGGACAAGCTCGTTTTTGACCTCCTCATCCGTGGTTCTGTCGATCAAATTGGCGAGCTTATCTTCAAACGCGGATTTATTTTCAGCCTCGCTCATTTGCTCGGATTGGTCAAAATAATTTTTCATAAAATAGACAAAAGGATTGAAGCTCTTCCGCAGAATCTCGTCGCACGGCATCTCAAACCAGCTGATTTCCGATCCAACCAGAGATTGGCGAAGCTCATATACCAGGCGGCTTTTTCCCATACCGGCAACGCCGTCCACATACACGATTCCCCCGAATTTACGATCAGAAAGCGGCTCCAGATACTGGAAAAGTTGATCCAATTCCGTGTCACGACCCACCATCTCGCCGGCAAAAAATGTCTCGGTTGCGGACGCCTTGCCCAACACTTCATACGTCGGAATAGAATTGCCGCGCCCCTTGAAAATAAAATCACCGATATGATTGAAGTGGAACATCGTGCTCTCCGCAATCACCGAATCGACCAGAATTTGTCCCCACTCCGCCTTCATCATAAATCGAGCCGACTGGTTCACTGCATTGCCAAGGCAGCTAAATTCTTGACGCAAGTCCGAGCCATAAAAACCGGTGTACATCATGCCCTGGGTCACGCCCGCCCTAAATTTTATGGAATCTCCTAAGCTTTGTATATCCTTCCTAAAGCTCAAAATAAAATCCAAAGCCCGCTGCATATCGTTCTCGTGGGAAACAGGCGTCCCGAAAAAAAGCAGCATATTTCCGCCCTTGTCGCCAAAATCCAATCTCGGATGGCACCCTCCATAAATCCGGATATTTGTAAGAGCTATCGTGGCAAACTCATCCATATCAAACACATTGCTAAAAGAGATGAAAACAGAAATAGTCCGCCGAAATTCGGCTTGTGGGAAAGTCAGCATCTCTTTGTTCGCAAACTTAGCGAGGATGTTTTCGGAGATTCTCTGGGTCGAGACCTCCAGGGGTTGGGGCAGCGTCGAAGCGTTAATCTTCCCAATTTGATGGAAATTATCCTCTTGTTTTGTCTCTAAGATCAGCTCCTTGATAAGGTCGAAAATTTTTTCTTCCGCCCATATCTCGCCTTGCTTGCAATGATGCTCGGCAAAAGCGCAGTGATCCACAGCCGTGTCTCGGAAATAGTAGCTCTTCTCCGTATCGTCGCCCACAATGCCCCAACTGGCTTTCCCGAGTCCCAAGCCCGCTTTTACAGCAAAATCAAAATCGCCATATCTACTGGGATACACATTATTTTCCGAAAAGAAGAGATTGATCTTGCTCGCCGCGGTGAGGACTCTCTTGCAGACCAGGGCGGGATCAGAGTCCCGCAAAGGGAACAGCGCAGTGAACGCGTCGCCGGCAAAAGTGGTGATAAAGCCGCCATTCTCATAAACGACCTGCACAGTGGGTGTGAAATAATATTTCAAAAGCTCAGATAAAACTTCCGCTCCGACTTTTCCATGCTTCATTAGACTTTCCGTTGTTTTCGTGAAGCCAGAAATATCCACAAACATAGAAGCAGCTTGAAACTCGCCGCTCATATTTCCGGATTGGTAGTTTTTCTGAATGAAATGGGGGATTAAATTTTTCATGCGTTCAACTCCTTCATGTTCTTGATCTTATACTAAAAACTCGTAATTCTTAATTCGTAATTCCAAATTCCTGTGATTTGACAACAGAACGGGTGATTGGCGAACACCCGTGCGGCGGATATTCTAAAATGGGGATCAGGACGGATGAGCGCAACCTGTTTATTCGTGTGGGCGGAAATATACAGGACCCGAGATGGGCAGGATATCCTGTTTATCCGTGTGGGAGGAACCCCATCGACCTCATCGCCGAGCGAACTCCCAGCACCTCCAGTTCCACGAAATCCCTAACTCAATGCCATGACTTACAAAAAAAGCCGTGGTTCTGTCGCAGGACAAGAACCGAGGCTTTTTTATATGAATCGTCTTATTGCCTTAATGATTATGAATAATCCAGGCTATTGAAATAAGAGCATTTTTTTGACAGATTGACCATAAGATGTGTGCAACATATAGAAATAGAGTCCGTTTTTTACCATTTTCTTTTGATCGTTCCGCCCGTCCCAACTCAACCGATGTATCCCTGCCGGAAGAGACCGATTTTTTGCCAAACCGCGCGTCAATCTCCCGTTTATATCATAGATTGAGAGAGAAACAGGCGCGGACTCAGGGAGATTGAAAGAGATTTCGGTTTGATCTGTGAAGGGGTTCGGAAAATTTTGATCCAAAGACAAAAAGGTCTCTGCTGATCGGACAGTTATAGCCTGCTTCGGAAATAGCTCTCTTTCGCCTCCTCTAAAAATGGCTTCCAATTGATAAAAGTATTCATTGCCCGGCAGTGCGGACGCGTCGTCAAAAAAGGTGATATGAGGCGAAATCGGCTCCTCGTTGATCGGATCATACAGACATTGATCGGTATCACAACGATATATATGGTAAGATGTTACGTCAAGATCATTGCTCAATTCCCAAGATATATGAATTTTCCGGTCAATCTGTTCGATATCAAAGGAGACAAGGGTGATCGGGTTGATCTGATAGGAGATCGCGGATATGACATTCGCAATCCCCCAACCTGTGATATTATCTGGATTGCTTGCGTTATCGGCTGTCATCATCAGTGCTTCCCGGATTTGCATTGCAGTCCAATCCGGATGGGCTTGGATCAAGAGAGCCGCGCAGCAGGCAATCAGCGGGGAAGCCATTGAGGTGCCGCTCGCGACGCGATATCCAGATGAATTATCAGGGTCCGCGCAAAATGCATCGATCCCGAGAGCGGACAGCTCTGGCTTGATACGGCTGTCATAGGTGGGACCCACAGAATTATGCTCCGCGGGAAAACCGTCCAAATATACGGAGCTGACGGAAATGATACTGTCCGCGTCTGCCGGAGCACTCATTGGGACGCCGTATCCATTGCCCATCGAGGTGCAGACAACCACTCCCAATCCCGCGGCAATATCCGCGGCAATCGTCGTGACTGCTGTATTGCCGTCCATGTCTGGGAAGTCATACCAAGCCGAGTATCCCAGAGAACTGTTGACCACATCGACCCCCAATCCTTCAGCCCACTCGATAGCCGCAACCCAATTATCCTCTTCAATCGGAGTCTCGCTTGTAATGTCCTCTGTTTTTGCCAAGAGGAAACTCGCGCCGTATGCCCCGCCAATCAGAACGCCCTCTGTATAACCCGCGATAAGGGATAACGTCACGGAGCCATGATCATCCTGATCCGGCGCGTCGCCTGCCTCGTTTTCCACATTTCCGTCGTCAGATATAAAATCATACTGCGCGAGTAGCCGATTTTCATTAATCATCGATGAGAAACTTTCATGCTCCAGAAAATAACCCGTGTCCAGCATAGCGATGAGAACATCCGCGCCGCTGTAACCCAACTCATGCGCGTCAGGGATATGAAGTTGCTCAAGTTGTTCGAAAGCGTTGCCGTAATCCAAATCCCGCACATCGGTTGAGACGAAAACAGAACGGCTGTAGCTCCGAACCGGCTCGATTTTGCGGACAAAGAGAAGTTCGGAGATCGATTGCAGTTGCTGAGGAGTCATACGCGCGCTGACAGCGTTCAGCCAGCGACTTTGACGGCAGACGGTCGCTCCAGTCGCGGCGATAGACGAGATATAGTGGTCAGCAACCGGCAGATCCCGGACAGAGATAGCTGGGGAGACCCTATTTTTGAGCCGACGTTGCAACGCCCGTTCGCTCAGTTCTTGAGCCGCTTGATCCATAGCCGCGTCCCATTTTTCTGTGGAAGAAATATCTTTGTCAGCGAAAAATATCCAAAATTTAGAACCTTCACGAGACTCGAATTCCTGTGCAAACAGGGGGCAACCAAATAACATAATCATAACAAAAATTTGAAACTTTTTCATGGCGTGCGTCCTTTATTAAAAAGAATTAGAAAGAATTAAGAAGATTAAAAGAATTAAAAAGGTTAGGAAATTACAGACTACGGACTTGGGTTGGGGTTGGAATAATAATAGAAGAAAATGAAATTTTATATATTTTATATATCTGCATATTTGACATTTTTCAAAAAACACCTGATCTCGGATCGAGTTCCATTCTTGCATATATCTCCATAAATCCTCTATAAAAAAAGTTATTGACTTTTTGGATTAAGAGAGGTATATTATCGCCATAAAATTTTAATTTTACAGGCACACTAACTGCTTATTTATCAATAAGTTATGAAACATGATGTTTAATGTAAAATTTTTGAAAACAATCCACAATTATTAACTTTTAATTCTTTAAGCGAGGAGTTTTTTTTGAATTACGACGTAAAGGATTTAACCTTAGCCGCGATCGGTAAAAAACGGATCGAATGGGCTGATCAAAATATGCCGGTATTGCAATCAATTCGCAAACGTTTTGAAAAAGAAAAGCCGTTGGAAGGCATTCGAATGGCGGCTTGTCTGCATGTCACGACAGAGACTGCAAATCTGGCTCGGACTCTGAAGGCGGGCGGAGCCGAAGTTCGGCTGTGCGCTTCCAACCCGCTCAGCACCCAGGACGACGTTGCGGCTTCTCTTGTCAAAGACTATGGGATTGCTGTATTTGCGATCACTGGCGAGGATACCGAGACCTATTATAAGCATATCCATTCATGCCTGGATTTCAAGCCCCAAATCACGATGGACGACGGCGCGGATCTGGTCTCGACACTGCATAAAGATCGTCGGGATTTGGTCGAATATCTGATCGGAGGAACGGAAGAGACTACCACCGGCGTGATCCGTCTAAAAGCGATGGCAAAAGAGGGCAAGCTGCTTTTCCCCGTGATAGCGGTCAACGATTCCGACACCAAGCACCTGTTTGACAATCGATACGGCACGGGTCAATCGACACTCGACGGCATTATTCGCGCCACAAATATGCTGCTCGCCGGGTCCACAACAGTGATCTGCGGTTACGGCTGGTGCGGAAAAGGCGTCGCGATGAGAGCCAAAGGTATGGGCGCGCATGTGATCGTCACAGAAGTGGATCCCCTGAAGGCTTTGGAAGCGATAATGGATGGTTTCCAGGTCATGCCAATCATGGAAGCGGCTCATGTCGGCGACCTGTTCATAACTGTGACCGGAGATATTAATGTGATTGACGTGCATCACTTTAAGGCAATGAAGGAGGGCGCGATCGTCTCCAATTCGGGTCACTTTAACGTGGAGCTAAATCTGAAGGGGTTGGCTGAGGAGACAGAATCTATCCAGGAAGTGCGTCCATTTGTTAACGCTTATCGTATGAAATCTGGCAGGACGGTCTATATTTTGGCGGAAGGCAGGTTGATCAACCTTTCCGCAGCAGAAGGTCACCCAGCCATGGTGATGGATATGAGCTTTGCCAATCAATCCCTGGGCTCGGAATATCTCGTCAAAGAGGGGAAATCTATGAAAAAAGAGGTCTATCGCATACCGGAAGAGATTGATATGGAGATCGCCCGCCTGAAATTGGAAACCATGTCGGTCAAAATCGATACGCTTACGCCAGAACAGGAAGCCTATCTCAACTCATGGGAACATGGGACTTGATCCGTCGTAACGCACGTCTTCGGACAAAATTTCGTTCTATATTATGGAATACCCTTATACGATCAGAATCATAGCCGCGTTCATTGGCGTGAGCTTTCTCGCCATCGGCGTCAATCTGGCCGTACATGAGTGGAAACGCTATCATAGCGATAAGAGAAAAGCTCCGCGGATCATCGGGGCTTTTATCATCATGACTTTGGGATTGATGTTGCTCGCTGGCGTCAATTTCGCCTCCTTTCTGACCCCGACGCCCGGTAATTTCCTTCGATTTTGGGGCGCGTTTTTTGGTCTGACCCTGATCTCCCTTCTTTTAGCGGGATGGGATTACATGACCCTCCGCCGAGAATACAAGAATCAAGCCCGGCGTATGATTCGTAAGACGTTGTTCGGCATATCCGACGACGATCTCCCTGTCTCAAAGAGGAAAATTTCAGGGAAAAAAAAAGGAAAGCGAAATGGCAAATATAAGTCTGAAAATGGCTGAATTTTGAAGGATTGATATTGACAAAATCCATGGGGATCGCTATACTGGTCAGCGCGTTTATAGAGATGCTGTTATCTGATAACTTAATGTATGATTTGGAGGTGAATATTGAAAAAGGTTCTAATTCTCGGAGCAGGATTGGTGACAAAACCGGGAGTCCGCTATCTTCTGGATAATAATCTCAAGGTGACTGTTGCCAGCCGGACGGTTTCAAAGGCGGAAAATTTGATTGCCGAACATGAAAATGGCGCGGCACTCCAGCTTTTGGCAACGGAAACGGATAAGATGGAAAAATTGATCGAGGAGCATGATCTGGTGGTTAGCCTGTTGCCTTATACCTATCATGTGCAGGTGGCAAAGCTGGCGATCAAGCATAAAACTCCGATGGTGACGACCTCGTATGTCAGTCAAGCTATGAAAGATTTGGACGAGGAAGCCAAAGCCGCTGGCGTTCTGATTCTCAATGAGTTGGGAGTGGATCCGGGCATCGACCACATGTCCGCAATGCGGATTATCGACGCTGTAAAAGAAAAAGGCGGAAAGATCACCCATTTCAAGTCCTATTGCGGCGGTCTGCCCGCTCCGGAAGCAAACGACGTCCCGTGGGGATATAAATTCTCGTGGAGTCCGCTTGGCGTGATTATGGCAGGAAAGAATTCCGCCCGGTTTCTCGAAGAGGGCAAACAGGTCGATGTTCCAGGCTCAGAACTGTTTTCGCATCACTGGGAAGTGGATGTGGAGAACAAGGATATCGGCTCCCTGGAGGGCTATCCGAATCGGGATTGCCTGGGATATATCGAGCTGTACGGGTTGGAAGGAATCAAGACCATGTTTCGCGGCACGTTGCGCTATCCCGGATGGTCGGTTTGTATGAAAAATACCGCGGACTTCGGATACTTGGACGACAAAGAGATCGAAACCAAAGGGATGACCTACGCGCAATTGACAGAAAAACTGTTGGATGAGGGCGAGGGAGACATCAGGCAGAGAGCCGCGGATAAGATCGGTATTGCCGTAGATTCCGATACGCTGAACCGATGGGAATGGCTCGGATTGTTCGGCGATGAGAAGATCGCGCATGAAACGTGCTCCCCGATGGTGGCTTTTGCCGACATTATGCTGAAAAAGTTGCCATACAAAGAGGATGAGCGGGACATGATCGTGCTTTTCCATGAATTTTACGCGGAATATCCCGACCACAAGGAGCGACTGACTTCGACCCTGATCGATTTTGGTATCCCGAACGGCGATTCCTCTATGTCCCGGACGGTCTCACTGCCCGCGGCAGTCGCTGTTCGCCGAACCTTAGCCGGCGAATTCGATGGGTTTACCGGCGTGCATATTCCTGTCCATCCCAATATTTACAGACAGATATTGGACGAGCTGGAAGGTTTGGACATAATTTGCAAGGAAAAAACGGAGATTCTTTAATATCTGACAATTCGAGATTTCTCGAATTTGCGAAAAACGCCCCGGGTTAGAGATAGCCCGGGGCGTTTTGTTTTACCATGCGAGTTTTTGGCAAAAAAATATAATTCTTTCACTATCAATATCTTAAATCTGCGATAATCTGCGTAATCTGCGGATCGAGTTCCGCAATTTTTTCAGAGGAGACTGCTTTTTTTTTATTTTTCTTAGTAAACTCTTTGTTAACTCGTTTAAGATTGTAGGATTGAAAAAAAAAGTTAGAAATTTTAAATTTTTTTCTTGACAATCCAACGATATTTTTATATATTTTTTACTAATTGTGAATTGACAATAAATTTAAGTATAATATATAAATGCGTAAGCAAATTTCGTTCCAGTTTTTATCTGAATAAAAAAATTTATGTACGTGAAGCATAAAAATCAAATGCGTTTTTTTTTCTGAGAATTATAAGTATTTTAAAAAAAGGAAGGTAAGTATGTTGAGACAAAAGGGTTTACGTGGATTATTGGCAAGTTCGTTCATTTCGTTCATCACACTTTTTTTTCTATTCACTTCAGGGGCTTTTGCTTCTGAACTCCAGTTACCGTCGCACATAACCGTCAATCCTGGAGACGTTGATATCGAAATTCCGATACGCGTCGCTCCGGAGGTGGAAAATCCAGACACTGTAATTCATTTTAATTTTAAGGTAATTTTTCCTGATACTCTTTTTTCATTTCAATCTTTCCAGGGCAGCGACGACACGCTAAACGATGTGGATTCGTTAAGCTGTTCTGTGAGCAACGATACGCTGACAATCGCCTACACCGACACGCTCATTGTAGACAGCCGAGCCAAAATACTCACGCTGCTCTTTGATGTGACTGCCGACAGCGCGACCGCAGACTCGATATACATCCTCGAGTCTGACAGTCTTGCCATTTCATCTGATTCCTTATGTGCGATAACAATTCAGGACTCTCTCACGTTGCGGCTTCCACTTGCCGGAGAGACGTGGCCCATCGGGGTTTCACGAGCGATCCTCTGGTCATGCGACGCGCAGATCGACACGCTTGTTCTGGAATACTCACCCGATAACGGAGAGAGTTGGAATCACATCGCTCAATTAGACTCCTCAAAAAATATTGGTTTCTACACATGGAGCGTTCCATCTGGAACAACTCCCGCGGATTCTTCTTGGAGAATCCGAGTACGAGATATGTCAGATTCCCTCTTATACGACGTATCCGGTCTCTTTTCCGTTGATAACTCCACCTCGGCGGACTACATCACAATCACTGGACCCAATGGCGGTGAAGAATGGGCTATCGAAGAGGACGGTCTGAATTGGGACGTGCCGGATTCCGTGAGAGGTCATGTGGACTTCGATATCTCAGGTTCGCTATCGGGCTTTAGTTATGACTACAGCTCTGACGCGGGAGCCAGTTGGATTACCACGTATATGGAACCAGGGGGTAGCGACGGCGACGAAACCTGGCGCGTCCGAGACACCCCATCCGACTCCTGCCTATTCCGCGTCACCAACGGGTCGGATTCGTTGGTTTATGACATATCTGACGACTTTTTTACCATTATTCCAAAAAGTATCCAGGTCACGTCGCCAGTGAGCTCGGACACGATGTATGTGGCAAGGACATTCACTATCGAGTGGGAGGCAGTCGGCGAATTTTGGGCGACAATCGAATATTCCTTTGACGCCGGGCAAACATGGACAACCACAAGAGAACAGAGCGACCATGATAGAAAATCGACCTGGCATAAGGTGGCAAAAGTGCCTGGAGGTCTCTCCGATACCTGCCTGGTCCGTATCTCGGAATGGAGTGACAGCGGCGCGCGAGAGGAGACGGTCGCAGATACGTCAGACTTCTTTGTCACGATTGATACACGAGAAACCAAGCGAGCCATTATCGTTGCCGGACAAAAAAGCGCGGCTGATAACCTGTGGGGTATCACAGATACTTTGACCAACAAGATCTGCCAGAGTCTCCTGGAGGGCGGCTATTTCGAGGATGAGTTCATGCTGCTTCATCCCGAGCCTACTGCAGATTATCAAGACACCACCGCGACGCTGAACACTCTTAGGGACGCGATTGTCACCTGGGCGGATAGCGAGTTCGATGACGCCAATGATCCAGACGGTCAGCTCTACATCTATATTGGCGGACAAAGCGCAAGAAACAGCGTATATCTTAACACGACGGCGGAACTTCTTTCCGCAGACAGTTTGGCGAGCTGGGTGCATACTTTAGAAGGCGGAGCGGTGTTTAGCGAGACCATCACCATGCTTGACTTCTGTTACGCGGGCTCCTTTCTCGACGCATTCGGCGACAGTACCACAATTTTGCCCGCCAAAGATCGGATTGTCATAGCGGCAAGCGACACAGCTTCCGCCGCGTATTTCGGCGTGGGAGGCTACCCATCCTTTTCGTATCGAGTGATTAATGAAATCTTTCCTCATAACCACTGCATTACGAGCCTTTTTGAACACTCAAGAGTAGAGGTGGATTCTAATTTTGTGCTTTACCAAGAGCCTGTATTCTATTATAATGGAAGAGTTTATACAAAGTCTTATAAAGATTGCGACCCCGAAGATAGAAGAGAACGACCGGTAGATGTAGCACCGAGAAAATCTCCCAAACTGACGCATTTTAATCGCGGTTTTACATCTTATAATTCAGGATTTCGAGACGTGGATTCCCAAATCACCGCGGTCATCCCCGATACCACCATTTGTGAGAGCTCTCTGGAAATCTGGGCAGATGTGGAGATTGGCGGTACCAATTTAACTGCGGATGTGGACGTGGTCATCTTACCTCCTGGGCATACCTGGCCCTTTATACCGGGGGACTACGACGCGCCGATCGTGGATTTAACGTCGCAAATTTCTCTCCTCTCCGGTCAAGGCACTGCGGCGTCCTATCGCACCCTGACCGCTACTTTTGACAGTGTGGGCGTTTATCAACTGATTTTTCGTATGACGGACAGCGAGGGCGACGTCAGTTATCTCGAAGGAACTACCGTCACTCGTGTGCCAGGGATACTTACTTTGATAGAGCCTAATGGCGGAGAATCCTTTTCCGGCGATTCTATCCACGTTGCGTGGGAAGCGTGCGGGTATGATACCGCAAGTGCCAGGGCGGAAGGCGATATCAGGATAGAGATAAGAGAAGGCTCCTCCGGAAGCTGGCAAACTATTGCTGACCACATCCCAGCTACGGACTTAGCTTATTCCTGGGAAATACCGGAAGATATGTATGGTTCATGTTTTAGGATCCGGATTGTCGATGAAAATAACAGTAGCATACGGGATGTATCAGACGAATGCTTTTCTATCTCTGGCGGTCCCTTGACACTGGATCCTCCATCCGACTGGTCCACCTGTCGGGAGCAGACTATCACTTTCACGAGGTCTGACAGCCTGGATACGCGGATTGATCTCTCTCTTAACCGCGGTGCGTCATGGGACAGTGTGACAACCGTATCCGAACTTGAGGGATCTCCAGAGGAGGGTTACACAGGCTCGTATAGCTACACGCCGTCGGTAGAGATAACCAACCACCGTTGCCAACTTCGTGTCGTGGATGTTGCAGATGAGAACATCAAGGACACGTCATCCGATTTCACTATCTACGGAAAAATGACCGTGATGTCGCCGAATGGCGGCGGGCACTGGCAAACTGGGACAAGTAACGATATCACATGGCTCGCATGCGATGATATCGAATATGTGAAAATATCTTATGGCGTTGTCGCGGATGAAGATACGATCTGGCATGTCATCAGAAATTCCACGCAAAATGACAGCGTTTCCGCATGGTCGGTCCCGGATAGCATAGTGACCTCTATGCAGACTTTGATCAAGATTGAAGACGCGTCGGATCCCTCGACATTCGATATATCAGACGGCTATTTTAAGCTCTTGAATCCGATCACTCTGCTATTTCCGAATGGGGATGAGCGCTTACCTCTCGATAGCGAACAGAATATCCGTTGGATTATGGGAGATTCCTCTATCGACAGCGTTATGGTCGAATTTTCCCATGACGACGGCGACAATTGGGACTCGCTCGCTGTCGTTTCTGCATCAGAGGAGAGCTGGATATGGACGCCTGGCACGACCTCTGTAGAATGTCTGATCAAAGTATCGGATGCGGATAGCGCGGAAGTATTCGACGTATCAGACAACCTTTTCGAGATTATCCCCGACGCGATCCGAATTATATCGCCAGAAGCTGGGGACTCATGGTCAGACGGAGTCGTCCATAATCTGGAATGGGCATTCTTTGGTGACATTGATTCCTGCCGAATCGAGTATCGAGTCCATCCAGATAGCAGTTGGCACTTTATCAGCGAGGTATATCACGACACCACCTATGCCTGGACGGTCCCGAATACCCCGTCAAACGAATGTGAATTGGCGATCACCGCGTTGCCAGATACGACCATAGCCGACACTGTCGGGGCATTTTCCATCACCAATCGCTCGCTCAATATCACTGCTATCAATTTCTCGTATGAGGACCCGGACAGCATTGGCATTGGGGATTCGCTCTTTGTGTCGGTCGATACTGGAGGGGAAGTTGATTACCTGAGTTTCCTTATATTTGCTATCAATGGCGTTGACACCACCTGGCAAGCTGTGCGAGATTCTTCCCAAACAGCGGTATTTGACGCATCAGACAGTACCTTTTCCCTATTTGTCCCGCCAATCCCGCCGGACTTTCTTCCCAGTAACAACTGCTGGGTCAGAGCCTTCATTCCGAGCGATACAACCATTTATTCCGATATGCGAATCTCGCCGTTCATCCGCCCCATGTCTGTGATAGTGATCACTCCGGTCGCGGGCGACTCTATAGAGATCGGATCCGTCTATCCGATTGTGCGCCATTTGGTTGGGAGATTTTGGCTGGGGGTGGACTTCTCCTCCGACGGAGGGGAATGCTGGCAGACACTGCGATACCAAACCGAACCGGATACGGTCTCCTATTGGAACGGGGTCTTTAGTCCTCCTTCCGACTCCTGCCTGATTCGGGTCTATAAATATGACGATGAACAGATGGTCGTCGCGGACAGTTCCGGCATATTTACGACGTATGGTCCCATTGAGATCACATCCGGGGAAAACGACTCGCTCTTGATCGGCTCGACTCGGACGATCCACTGGAACGCCGCGGATATCGACACGTTTCCGAATGTGAAGATAGAATACGCGTTTGAGACCGATTGGGATCGGTGCGAGCTCGCGAAAAATAGAGTCGAGTGGATTCCAGTAACCAATTCGACCCTCAACGACAGTACCTACGAGTTTACAGTCCCGGATATTTCCACGCCTGATACTCTTTCTATGCCTCTGTGGATCAAAGTATCCGCGTTGACGTCGCAGCCCGACTCCATGCGTCAGGAGATTTACGATATCTCACGCATGATCGCGTATAAAAATCGGGCGACAAAACGCGCGATTATTGTCGCGGGTCAAAACAGCGAGACCGATCCGCT
This sequence comes from Candidatus Cloacimonetes bacterium 4572_55, assembly GCA_002084765.1. GTDB lineage: Bacteria > 4572-55 > 4572-55 > 4572-55 > 4572-55 > 4572-55. The sequence continues at coordinate 16,499 of NBMB01000046.1, forward strand.
CTGGCAAATCACAGCAGAGTTGACAAACAATGCTTTTGGCGTCTTGCGATCAGCCGGTTATCAAAGCGATGAAATCGGGTTCTTATCCCCCGATAGCTCAGACGTGGATCAGGACGAGGTTGCAGATCAGGATACGCTCGCGTCGCTCCAGACGCTGCGTAGCGAGATTCTCGGACTCGGCGAGGGTCTGGATGGACTCAGTTCTCTCCTATTTTATATCACGGGTCCCTCTTCGGACAATGGTCGGATCCAGCTTGACGGTCCCAGCGACTACCTGATACCGGACAGTCTGGATACCTGGTTGGACGAATTGGAATCGGAATTCGAGTCCCTGCAAACGGTCATCGCGCTGGATTTCTCGTATGCCGAAGCTTTTATCGATTCACTGGCAGACTCACAGAGGGTTGTGATCGCCTCGTCTGACTCCTCCGCGTATTTTGGTTCATCTGGAGGAAATCCCTCTTTTGGTCATCACTTTATGCGGGAAATTTATCCCTCGCATGACCTCTGGGAAGCGTTTGCCAACGCGTCTCGATTCACCGAGCATATTTTTAACAATCGAGAGGATGTGGACGATGAGGAGTATGTCCAGCAAAATCCTATCTTAAACTATAACGGCGAAAATTATGATAGCGACGATGAAGACCCCTTCGCGGAGCCGATCTATCTCGCGTTCACCACGGTAGAGACCGAGCGACCCGATATCATTGAAACCATGAGCAACGCGTCGATCTGTGAGGATACGGTCGATGTGTGGGTAGAGGCAAGTCAAAACGATTCTGCGGATGTCGCGATCATCCCGCCAAATTTTGAACTGCCTGAGCATTCTGATTTTGAGGGAGCCGTAGTAGATCTCGTCTTGCAACGCCTCGCATGGCAGGACACATTGCCTTATGATCGCCATCACGCAGAGATCGCTGATATCCAGGAAAATGGGTCAAGCCGTCTTATATTCCGGGTTTGGGACAGAAAGGGGCAATACGTTGCATTCGATACGGATGATCAGGTCGATCCACAATCAAGGCTATCGGAAAGCGTCTGGGATCAGGACGATCAGACGGATCCCCAGACTGTTCTGATCCGCTCGGAAAAGGACAGTCTCACCTTATCTATCTGTGAGGGATGGAATCTGATTGGGATGCCTCTGGCTCTTTCGGATAACTCGTATAGCGCGGTTTTTCCTTATGCTGTGACTGCGCCCTACAGCTACTCAAGCGGGGAATATTCGCAATCGGACTATATCTTGCCTGAACTTGGGTATTGGCTCAAGTCTGATGCAGACACGACGGTACAGATGATCGGTTGCCCCGATTATATCTATTCTTTATATCTGACGATTGGGTGGAATTTGATCAGCCCCCCTGTATGCAATAACAATATCTCTGTCCAGAATATCGAGGATCCAGAGGATATTATCGGCACGGTATATTGTTTCACGGACTCGGCTGGATATGAGTCTGTCTCTACCCTGTATTCGGGACAGGGGTATTGGATTCTCGCCTCGGGCGACGGCGACATTGTTTTGGATTGTGCAAATGAGACGTCGCGATCCGTGCCCGCAGATCAGCAGATTGCCGATATGAGCCTGCCAGAGCTGCAACTCAGCTCCAATGCCGGCGATAAACGCACCCTGTATCTGAATCCAAAAAACGCGGATGTCGATGAATCCCAGTTTGTCTTACCACCCGCTCCGATGTGGCCCATATTTGACGTGCGTGTTGACGACCAAGATGTCAGGTCCCCAGGATCTTCTCTGTTCGGAGAAAATCGGAATATTATAGAAATCCAATCCGACGATGAACACTATCCGATTACGATCCGTCTGCAGACGGATGGAGAGGATGAGGAGACGTATCAATGCGTTTTGCACCAATATATTGGGCAAGCTCTTATTTCTACAGATACGCTCTCTGTTGGAGAAACTCTGGAGATTTCCGATCCAGCCATTAAGGAGCTCATCGTGGATGAAATTAAGCGCATCCCGAATGTATTTGCTTTGGATCAGAATTATCCCAATCCATTCAATCCATCGACCACGATCCAGTATCAACTGCCGATATCTGGACATACAACGCTGAAGATATACAACGTCACCGGGCAACTGGTGAAAACGTTGGTGGATAGGAAAGAGGATGCAGGATATAAATCTGTACCATGGTCTGGTCTGAATGATAGAGATCAGACGGTCTCCAGCGGCGTCTATTTCTATCAACTGAAAGCTGATGGAGAGACCGCTACTGCAAGAATGGTATTGCTGAAATAACGCGTGAAAGGTTAATTGCGTGACTTATGTCACGCAATTAACCTTTTTCTGCTTCAAATATAAGCACAAGAGGTTTTCTCAATTATTTACAACAGATAATTGGATTTTTGAATATTTTTTTTGTTTATCTGAATTTTTCTATCGACAAACGCAAAATTTTTTGCTATAATCCTTATTATTATTATTTTAATCCTATCGGGTTCTAAACTTATTGCGTAAAATTAAGGAAAAAACATGTCAATTTTTCAGTGGTACACCTACCGGGTTGTCTTGTCAAAAAAAAATAACGAAGTGATCATAAAAACGCGGCTATTCAATGAGTATGAAAACGACAAGGAATTGATCAAGTGGGATCCAGAGGAATCGATCAAGTGGGGTCCGATTGACTCCAATGGTAAGGATATTGTAGAAGAAGTATATGACAAACTAAATAAGAGCCTCTCGAGTTCCTTAAAGAAACTTCCTAAGACAAAGTCGGAATATGAAACTGTAAAAGTTGAACTTGTGATTAAGTCCGACGATCTGATCTCCAAACCATGGGAAGAATTACCATCCAAACCATGGGACGAATTACCATCCAAGAAAAATCTCATCATATATCGACCTTCTGAAAAGGCTGATACAGAACCGGTATACCTCCATCCCGGTACCCAATTAAAAACATTATATCTGAGTTTGAATGATGACACACCCGTCGATGACACACCCGTCCACATCATCGTAGTTAATGGCGAATCTGGAGGAGAAGAGAATCTAAAGCAAGAATATCCTTCCTTGGGTGTGGTGATTATTAAATCGGATGAAAGGGAAAAATCTCTAAAATCTGCGCAGAAGCTCATAGATAAGGGCGTTCCCGCTGTTTTCGTTATCCCAGAAAGTAAAGACGAGCCAAAAAATAAGGACGAGAATGATATCGTTGAACAGCTCGAAAAAAAATATCCGGTAGAATACATCATACATGAAATCCATTCGGAAAAAAATAGAGCCAACTACGTTTTATTCAAGGGAGCAAAAGAGAGCCACATATTCAGACGGATTGATCCGCGTTTTAGGAAGGCATTTTTTGACCGAAAGGCAGAAATCAAACAATTCAAAAAAAGCATTGCAATTCCTTTCCCTAATGGCTCTCTTTATAGGAAACACACAGTCACTTTTATAACAGGACATCCAGGTTTCGGGAAAACGTGGCTACTTAGATGGTGTTATAATATTGTTGAAAATAGCACTTTTCAGTGTGCTATATATGATAGAGAAATTGGAGAAGCTCAGATTGTAGAGGAATTCGTTGGTGCTTTAGAAACGTATATTCCGAATTTAGGCTCTCCAAAATCTTGGGAAGATCTATGCAAGGCCATAAAAAAGCCTGAAAAATCGGAAAAAAACTCGTTGCCTTGGAAAATCTTATTTTTTGATGCTGACGTAGTCGATCATGACAATAAATGGCTGTATGATCTATCCAAAAAGCTAAATGAATTTCTTATTATGATAGTGATAGCTTCCCAAAGGAAAAGAGGGAGATGGATTGGGGAACAGATTCTTACTGAAAAAGAAATTTCATTGAAGGGATTTTCCAAAAATGATACTCATAATTTTCTAAGAAAAAGGGAAATTACAGACAATAGTATATTGGAGGCAGTGACTAATGAGATACCGGAAGCGGAGAGAAGTCCCTTTAAATTAGACCTCCTCGCCGAATCTAAACCAAGAGGTCCGGAAGATGTGTTCAATCCTACCCGGATGTATGTAAAAAAAATTTTAAGAGGGACTACTGATCCGTTAAAGAAACAATTGCTTTTATTCACCGCTGTTTTTCCAACATTGGATGACAATTCTTTCCGTATCGTTGCCGATGCCATTCCTGGTTTTCCAGAAAGGGAAGAAAAGAAAAAAAGAGACGAGCTTTTCAACTGGTTGAGAGATCACGAATTTCATAAAAATGAATCAGAATCTTTTAAGACAGATAAGATAAGCTATCATTCATTGATCAGAGACCCTATGCTGAAAATAATTCGTGCTGATTACCCCTTGCGATGGGACACGTTGCATTCTGCAAGAGGGAAGAGTATGATGAATAAGGAAAGCAAGGACACAGTATATAATATATTTAGTGAAAAGGGGAAAATTGATGATGATAAAGATATTCCAAAAATAATACATGTTGAGATTTGTAGGAAACCCCGCAAAAATTTACAAGAAACTTTTGATCTTCTCTATCGATGCTTGATCATTAAAAAATATAAGATTGAGGATATATTAGAGGGGATTTGTGAAGCGGGGAAAACCTTAGAGCGAAAAAATTATATAAAATTAGGAAGAGACCTGGAAGATGCTTATGGAGAGCTCGCTCAAGGAAAAAAAGGCAAATTAGATTTTATTTATTATCTCATAGAAAAAGGGACATTTACTCGAGAAAAGAGGTTTTTTTTAAAACTCATGCTGTTGATATCGGATTCTCACGATCGTCTGTGTGATTTATCTTCTTGTTCTGTTGCTTCTAAGAAAGAAGGATGGGATTTCCTCCCGTTCTCACTCTCCAAATTTTTCAAACCAAAAACCAATGAGAACGCCTGGTATCATAATCTTGAAAAAAAATATAGCGATATTCAATCAGGTATTGGGAAACTATCTTCAGAAGAAGAAAGAATAAAATTTTTAAACCTAATTTGCCAAAATAGATTGAGCAATATCTATTTTTTTCGATATTGTACCGAAAACAATAATGAATTCCGTAAAAAAGCTATCAATCTCTCTGAGGAGGTTTCTAAGTTTGGCCTTGACCTTGTTCAATTTAGCAAGATACTTGTTAAGAGGGAGATTGAAATTGTAATCTCTCGGATGGAGTTTGTTTATTACAATGATACATCGGATCTGGATAGCTCTTTGGATTCCTTGGTTGACATAGGGAAAGAATTTATTAACGTATATATCGAGGATTTAAATTTCGCCATCTCTTATCAGTTGCGATACTATATCTACTTCATTGGATTGTCTATGCGTAAAAATAATAAAGAGAATAACCAAAAAAACTCGCTGATGGAGCTGACGGGGTTGATCGATACATATTCTGAGAAAGTGGAGCCTTTGGTCAAAAAACCAACGGAAACTGAAATTTTGGGCGAAGCTAATAAGTTGAAAAAGACATATTCTGAGAAAGTGGAGCCCTGAGAAGTTGAAAAAGATGCTCGAAGACGAAGCTAATAAGTTGGAAAAAATACTCGAAGAGGATAAAAATGATAATTCGTGAGGAACTGTATGGCCGATCATATTTTGTTTAGAATCGAAATTATAGATATAAAGAAACCTTGTAGAATCTGTATTTCCAGCGACAAGTCCCATCCTCCCCTGTTTTCTCGGATCGCTTATAGTGCTTGCGATCGAGAAATGATTCATTGCTGGAGAGAACAATGGCCTGAGAAGTTGGGTGTAGAATTATTCTCAGTATTATTTGACGATAAAGCGGAAGAAAAATTTCTTGAACTCTATGAGGATGTATCTAAGGATGAGCAAAGAAAACTGAGAATCGAATTGTGTATGGATATTCCTTATGATCAAGAGACCTTGGAATTTGCCAAATTACCGTGGGAACTGATGAAATATCAATCTGAAAATCAGACTATCGATTTTCAGTGCGATGACCATATCACTTTTTTTCGTACTGTGAGAGAAATTGAAAAAAGGGGTCCGATACCATACGATAGCGATACTGACGAGGACATTCATCACTATTATTTAGAAGAATATAAGCAGACTGCCAGAGAGTTGGGAAGAAAGGGTAAGGATTATATCGTTATTTTAGGAGAAAGAAAACATGAGGACATCCCACTCTCTTATTCCATGCAATTGATTCGGGAAGGGTTTCCCGCGGTCATTATTGTCGTAACGCCATACTTAAAGCGATTCAAGAAACTTTTTAAAGAGAAAGGTAAAAAAGCATTATTTTCTTCTTATAACGAAGGAGATGTTATTTTACAAGAGGAATTTAAAAATTCTTTTGGAAAGCTTAAATTTACCAATGACTTTTTTCAGAAACTGCAGGAAAATAATGTGGCGAAAAGCCTATGTCGAAAAAAACTGAAAAAATTGAAAGGTCGTGAGTTCTCGACTGAAGATGAGCTCATAAAGAAAATCAAAGAGGTAAGAATAGAGAATGAAAGTGATCAAAAAGAAATTTTGAAATGTGTTCAAATTTCTTTTTGTGAGAGTTTTTTATTTTTTGTAAATACAAAAAAAGAATTTTTAATTTGAAAATTATTAAATTAATATTTGTTATTAAATTAATCGTTATATAGGAGTAAAATATGAAAAAGGATACATCCCCTATGGGTAATGAATCGATTTTAGATGGTCTTCTTTCTAGGCCTAAAGAAATTCTAGAGGAATCTCCACTTGACAAGAATGACAAGAAAAAATTGAAAGAGTATTATGAAAGCAATTATAAAGATTATTATGAGGAAGTTTTTCTTAGAAAATATATAGAGGAAAAAGAGGAATTTGCCATAAGTTTACGCAAAATTGATGATCAGGGGTTGGGAAAAATTAATGACCATTTTAACAAAAAATTTACTGAGGACGATCTATATAAAAAACTACCTTTTCTGCAAACCTTAAAGGATCCAAAAACCTTAAAAAAAAAATATAAACTGATACGAAAAGTATTGCTACGTTATCTTCAGACCTCCTATAATAGGGGGGACTATAAGAAAATATGCAGTATGCTGTCTAAGCCAGAAAAGTCAGAAGAAAATTTTTGGGAATTCGAGTCTAACCGGGAAATTTGGGAAGCGGTTAAAAATTATAGAGAGTCACCCGAAACCATACATAGTATCTCCAATTACATATATTATAAATTGTGCTCGGATGATTCCCCCGATATCAAGAAAAAGGTGAAAAAAATCCTTTTTATAGCGATATATCTTTCACCAGAGCCGACAGAGGGGGAGAAATTTGCCGATGAAATCGTCGCTTCTATTGCAGAAGCTGTGGAGGATCGACCAATCTGTTACACAAGTGAAGATATAGATTGCTCAGAGGCATATAAGCAATATAAAGATGGCTCTCACGAAAAGTTTACCAAGTATTTTGAGGAGATATTCAGAAAAGAGGATATTTTTAAAGCAACTGTTAAATTTAATCAGGCTTCTGACACCCTTGATGAAAAATTGCGAAAGATTGACACTACAAAGCCTAAGATATCTCCATCTCCATGGAGATCCCTATTGACATCCCTAGGGTTATCCCCATCGAATCTTGATCTGGATAAGAAGTTTCTTGCTCTGAAGAAGGAGTTTGAGGGCTTTTCGGGAAAACTTTATAAAGACGCAACCATTTATCAAGGTATTTGTGAACACTCGCTGGCTGTATACTATAAAAATTTCGATCCCACATCAGGTTACACGAAAGCAAAGAGTCACGCGGGAGAAGCCATCAAACTCTTGGAGGTGGTTTCTTTCCCAGATGAGTTCAGCGCGGTTAACACTCTTATAGAGGTTCTGTGGTTAATGGGGAATAGGAAAAAGTCTATTGAAAAGGCGTTAGAGAAAAAATACTTGGAATATGCATTGAAGGTTTATAAGGACAAAGAGAAGAAAGCACACTTACACGCTGTGATTTCTTATTTTATCGCGCTCGCCGATAGCATAAATGAGTTGGGATCGAAATACAAGGTGGACAAAAATAACTATAATGACTATATCAAAATCGAAGGAGATTGGAAAAAGGATGCTCTCAATTTTATAAATTTTTCCATTAAAATTAGCGAGAGGCAGGAGGAAAAGACTCGTCCTGTGCAAGATCAAAAAGCAGGTGCATTTGTAACGAGAGGGGAAATCCATGAAAAATTAGGAAACAAGGTAGATGCTGTTCTGGATTATGGAAAGGCTGTAGGGTTGAGAGAAAATTTAACAGATCCTATGAACTACGAAGGCTACCTTAAGAGAAAATATGATCAGATGCTGGACCTGGTCCTCTTTATGACAAATGAGGATCTTAAGAAGTTGGCAGAGGAAACCGAAAAACGGGATGAATGGAAAGAATCTGCATATTGTTTGTGCATACATGGGGAAATCTACGAGAAGTTAGGTAAGAAGGTAGATGCTGTTCTGGATTATGGAAAGGCTGTAGGGTTGAGAGAAAATTTAACAAATCCTATGAACTACAAAGTCTACCTTAAGGGAAAATATGATCAGATGCTGAAACTGGTCCTCTCTATGACAAATGAGGATCTTAAGAAGTTGGCATGTGAAGCCGAAAAACGGGATGAATGGAAAGAATCTGTATATTGTTTGTGCATACATGCGCAAATCTATGAAAAGTTAAAAAATGAGGAAGATGCGAAAAAAAAGTATAAAACGGCTTCTGGTCTTCTTAATGAGGATAAGAGAAAGAAACTGATTGATACGAATTTTCAGAATTTCATAAAAAATCAGGTGAAATCCTATAACAAAAAGAAACTTAAAAGTGCCCGTTGAACGGATACGCCGGAGTAATTTATGAGATGTAGTGTTGTTTCACCAAGGAAGGATCCTTTTTTTTTAAATTTTTTTGGTTGGTATGATAAAAAAGATTCTCTTAAAGAGGAAGATAAGCGAAGCATCATCGAGGAAGCGAGTGATATTTTGGAGACATATCCTGAAAGCGATGATATAAAGACGCGAAGTAGGCGATTTTGTGGGTATTTGCTTTATTGGCATGCTATTGCAGACGACATAGATGATCCTGAGCACATTAAAATCTGTAAAGAATGGATGTGGATATGCTACCACGGGGCGAGTGAGCAGCGCTACAGATTTATATTTAATTATATAAATAATGGTAGAGAGAATAAAAAAAAGGATACAGATTCTTGGATTACTCCTGAAAATGAGATGAAATTTATTCTTTTTGAAAACGGTACGCCTGACCTAGGTAAGCTCAGAACTTTTTTTTCAACATTGGGAGATATCTATCTTCCCATACTAAAAGATTGGTTCCTTATGCACTATGATCTCGATACAGCATCAACATTGTATCTTGCCTATAGTAGTAAGGAGAAAAACAAGACTTTTATTCAAAAAATTCCCAGCTTTATTTGCAGCTTTTTTCAAAAAATTTACAGCTATATCATCCCCCGCCTTCTTGCCTGCACCCTTGTCGGTTATGCCACGTTACTTACCGCAGATAGCATGTATGGGGGGTTTGCTGGTCATCTCGTTGATGGTCATCTCGTTGATGCTCGTTATCTCTTTGATGATTGTCTTAATGAATGCCAGAGGTACATCGTTAGGGAAGCACTCCCCCTATCTTTAATTTGGTTGGTTAGTATAGCGGCCTCGTATCGGCTTCTCAAAAGTGAAACTCAAAAATTTTCTATGGGAAACAAAAAACTTTGGAAAGAAAAATTTCATCCCCGATTAATGCATGTACTATGTATTGGATCCCTCCAGTCTCTTCTTATTTGTATTTCAATTTTTTTCTTTTCAGGTTTTATCGGCATTGTTAGTGATTGGGAGATTAATGGTCAGCAGGTTGGTGCGTTTCGGGTATTAGCCGCCGCCTTACTGGCAGTTTACGCCCCGGTAAGCCTTTTATTAGGAATCCTTATCCAAAACATCTGGCAGGATAAGCCAGTCACAGAGCCGCTCTAATCCTGCACAAATTTTTTTCTCCAGTAAACAAAAAGACCGCAGGCGGGTTGCCTGCGGTCTTTTTCTCATCACAGCATAAAAATAAATAGGAGTCAGACCTTATACGCGATAGCTCTCGCCATATCCATAGTCGTGTCTGAGCCGCCCATATCATACGTGCGTATATAACCTTCATTTATCACATCTGTCACGGCTTTTTCCACCCGTTGCGCCGCGTCATTTTCTCCCAGCCAATCGAGCATCATCTTTGCGGACAAGATCATAGCGATGGGATTGACCTTTTGCTGACCTGCGTATTTTGGAGCGGAACCGTGCGTGGGTTCGAACACAGCAAGATTATCGCCTATATTGCCGCTACATGCAAAACCGAGTCCCCCGATCAATTGCGCGGCTAAGTCAGAGATAATATCGCCGAACATATTGGACGAAACCAATACGCCGTAGTCCTGCGGATTTTTCACCAGCCACATACATTGCGCGTCAATATTGGTCTCCCAGAGATCGATACCAGGGTAATCCTCTGCGACCTTTCGGGCTTCCCGCACCATCATACCCGACGTTTCCCGGATCACATTCGGCTTTTCCACCACAGTGACCGTTTTATATCCGAACTTTTTGGCGTATTCAAACGCGTCTCGGATAATATTTTGCGCGCCCTGTCGGGTGATCACCCGCATAGAGATCGCCATATCTTCTTGCGGCACATCTGCGAACTTTTTGAATCGCGGGTGCTTTTTGATCACATCTCTCAAGTCGTCCGGCACTGGATGATATTCCAGACCCGCGTACAAACATTCTGTATTTTCCCGAAAAACCACCAGATCGATACCCTCTTGGTAATTCAGCGGGTTCCCTGGATAGGCTTTGCAGGGACGTAAGTTGGTTCGCAGATTGAATTCCTGCCGGAGCTGGACAATAGGGCTGGAATATACGAGACCCTCTCCTCTCAATCTCGGTGCCAACTCCTTATCCGCTTCTTCCTTGGGCTTGGAAGTGATCGCGCCAAAGAGACACGCGTCGCACTTCTCTAATAACTCTTTTGTCCGGCTGGGTAAAGGATTTCCCTCTGCTTTCCAAAATTCCCAGCCAATATGACCATACGTATATTCCGCATCGAATTTCAGACCGTCCAGAACCAGCTTTGCCGCTCGCATCACATCGACCCCTACGCCGTCTCCGGGCAACATCGTAATCTTATACTTCGCCATTTTTTCCTCTCCGTTTTGCAATCTTAATAATCAGAGTTAATAACCGCCGCCAACCACATGAAAATCAGTAAAATCCGCATGATGGAAAATAATGCTTTCCGCTGTTCTCTTGACATGGTCGCCTTCCCGTGAATGGGTGGCGATCATATGCAGAACTTCATCAGGAATGTTGAACCGATGCCCGAGCATCACCCCAGTAAAGGGATGCCGCAACAGTTTTCCATGCGCGCTTTTCTGAAATTTCCCCGGCTCGATCTCGTCATTTTCCCAGACCTTGCCGACATCGGCGAGCAGTGCTCCAGCAACCACATAGTCTCGATCGATTTTGATCCGATCGCCGTACATAGCAGTCATCCGGTCGCACATATCCGCGGACATCTGGCATACCACCCGCACATGTTCAATAAAAGTAATCGGCACGCCCTCAATCAAGATTGTGAAGGGCATACGTTTCAACGTCTCCAAAGTCCAGCCTTTTTCCTTTAATGCGGTTTCCCACACAGCGATCGCGTTTTTTCGCAACGTCTCATTTTGAATCTCACTAAATTCAGGGATTGTCTCGATAAGTTGATCATACATCTTTCGTGTCCTCCTTAAATTTTTTCGACATAAGATTAAAGAATAAAGAATCCGCAGATGAAGAGTCCGCAGATTACGCAGATTATCACAGATTAAGAATTGATAATTAAAGAATTATATCATTTTTTGCCAAATTTTCTTCAGGAAAACTGAGCTTTATAAGATTAAAGAATAAAGAGTCCGCAGATTACGCAGATTATCGCAGATTATCGCAGATTAAGAATTGATAATTAAAGAATTATATCATTTTTT